>JAXHON010000072.1:0-35304 GCA_034519315.1 Cypionkella sp.
AAGTTACGTATTGCTAAGGCCAGCGCAAGCGGCGGTAGCCAAGCCTGCCAAAACCCCGCCCCCGCCAAATAAATCGCTGAGCACGGCCCAAATACCCATCGGGGCCGTGGCGGGCGCGGGCCAAGCAAAGCGCGGCTGCTCGCGCATCGCATCATCCAAAATGCGCGCCATCAAAGCATCGGGCACGTCCATGGGCGCTGCTCGTTTTTGCAAAAGATGTTCCAGATCGTCCATCATCATGCCTCCTCATATCCTAATTCTGTGCGTTTGCCTGCCAAAGCGGCGCTTAGGGCGCGTTTGCCCCGCGCGATCAGGCTTTCCACCGCCTCGACCCCCACTTGCAACACGGCGGCAATTTCGGGGTTCGTCATGCCTTCAATATGGCGCAGCACCACTGCCGTGCGCTGGCGTTCAGGCAAGGCCTCCAAAGCGGCTGTCAGGGCAGACTGGCGGTCTGCCTCGATCATCTTATCGACGGTGGCCATTGCGCCGTCTTCGGGTTCGGCCACACTGTCCAGCGCGTCAAGTTTGCGCCGCTTGCGCGCACGCAGACGGTCGGTGCACAAGTTTATCGCGACACGGTATGCCCAAGTGGAAATCTGCGCCTCGCCGCTGCGCCAATTTGGGGCGACGCGCCACAGACGTAGCATCACCTCTTGGGCGATATCCTCGGCCTCGCCGCGATCGCCCAAGGTGCGGGTCGCATAGCCCAAAATGCGCGGCACAACGCGCAGCGCCAAATCGCGCGCCGCGTTTTGGTCGCCGTTGGCATATAAAACCAACAGCGCCTCGTCGCTGGCAAATGTTTGGGTGTCTTTGGCCATCATCATTCCAAAAGGGGTAGTGGGAAGGGCGGCCTATTGCAACGCCGCCCTGCGCAAATGGTCTGGCAGGGGCGCAAAGGCCCCTGCCCTTTGACAATTACCAAAAGCCGCCAAACCCGCCTTTGCCGCCACCCATTCCGCCGCCCATTTCGCCGCCCATGCGGCCGTGCCCATCATGGCCGCCTTTGCTGCCGCGACCTTCCTTGCCGCCGCGATGGGCCATTTTTTCCATGGCGGCGTCAGCCTCTTCTTGGCTGATCGCATCATCGGAATTGGCGTCGATACGGTTGAACATCCGCGCCGACCTGTCACCGCCTGCCGTCATTTCCGCGACCGACAGCGCGCCGTCGCCATCGCTGTCCAAATCCACAATCATATGTTTGGCACGGTTTGTAGCACGCGCCTGCATCATTTCACTGGCGCGCGCCACTTGGGCTGCGGCCAATTCTTCAGCGGTGATTTTACCGTCTTTGTCGGCATCCATGGCCGCGATTTGCGCTGCGCGGTGCGCCTCGATTTCGGCTTTGGTAAGGCTGCCGTCTTTGTCGGCATCCATAGCGGCAAAATCAAATGCTGGGGCCTTTGCTGGCGCATCTTGCGCAAGGACGGCAGTCGACATGCTGGCTGCGGCCATCGCGGCCAAGGTCAACGCATTCAGTGTCTTTGAGGTGAAAAAACGCATTCGTCTCTCCTTTGGTGCAGGCGCGGGGTTTGTTGTGCGCCTTTCATACCCAATCAAACGCTGCGGCTTTTGCTTTCCGTCGCAGTCCCAAAAAATCGCACTCTTATGCGACATAGCCGCGCGGCCTGCACAATACCCCTTCAACTTAACAAGCATTGTGCGTTAGCAAAGTCTGGACAATGAGGGTCGCGACATGACGCAAAAAAATCTAACAATGCCCTGCGAGGGTAAGACAGATACCGATTTGACGGGCGAGCGTGCGCTGTGGCCTGCCGTGCGCTGCGGTTGGCGGGGCAAATGCCCATCCTGCGGGGCGGGGCCAATGCTGCGCGGTTATTTGACGGTGCGCGATGCTTGCCCTGCTTGCGGGGAAGAACTGCACCACCAGCGCGCCGATGATGGCCCTGCTTATTTGACGATTTTGATTGTCGGGCATCTGATGGCACCATTGCTGATGTGGGTATTCACCACTTTTCGGCCAGAGCCCACCACCTTGATTGCGATATTCTCGGTCTTTACGGTGGTATCGTCGCTATATCTGCTGCCCCGTATCAAAGGGGGAATGGTGGCGCTGCAATGGGCCAAGCGGATGCATGGGTTTGGTGCCCTAGCTTCGGACGATGTCGCATTAGGCCAAGATGCCGCATAGCGCCCTTGCGGATGCCGCCAGCATCATTTTACTGCGCGGAACGGCAGACGAGGTGCAGGTTTTGATGGGCAAGCGCGCGGCGAACGCGGCTTTTATGCCCAGCAAATTTGTTTTCCCAGGGGGGCGCGTTGACCGCGAGGACGCGCAGGTGCGCGCACCACAAATTATGTCCGCGCAGTGCCGCAGCGCGCTAATGGCGCAGGTAAAGACAGACAATTTTGCCGCCGAAATCCTGCCAGAGGCGCTGCAAAATGCAGTGCTGCGCGAATTACACGAGGAGACGGGGCTGCAACTGGCGCGGCCACATGCCGCAGCGCTGCGGTTTGTGTTTCGCGCCATCACGCCGCAGGGGCGGCCGCGCCGTTTTGACGCGCGGTTCTTTTTGGCAAATGCCGCCGACTTCGACGGGGATTATGCAGCGTTTTCCCATGCCTCGGGCGAGTTGGCTGATTTGCAATTTCTGCCCCTATCGCGCGCGCGCAGCCTAAACCTGCCATTCATCACACAGGTGATTTTGGCCGAAATTTCCCAAAATTTGACCACAAACACGGCGGACGGTGTGCCGTTCTTTGACAACAGCGGGCCAAGCCCCTGCTTTTCGCGGCTTTAATCTAGCGCCGCCTCGCCCTTTGGGCGATCTTTGACCACGGGGAAAATTGGGTGCGGCACGGGGTCTTTTGCGCGCCAAAAATAACGGGCAAAAACCTCGGCATAGTTTTTATATCGGTAACCATCGTTGCGGCGCAGGTAATGGTCGCGCTTTGATTTGTACAGCTTAGGCAGATCATACCACGCCACATTAGGGTGCATGTGGTGGACGACGTGAAAATTATTGTTCAAAAACAACAGCGCCAGCGGGCCGCGATCTTCGACAACCACGGTGCGGGCGCAGTGCGAGGCGTGGGCGCGGTGCTCTAAAAATGTGCGGATACGCAGCAGACCAAGGCCCAGATAAACCGCGATTGCATAGGCCCAAGCGGGAAAAGATGCGATGTGCAGCGCCCAAATCAAGGGGATCATGCCCAGCGCGTTCAGCGCCCAAGCCAGCCATACCCGCCGCTGCCCCGCCATCAGCGCCCGCACCTCGCCGCGCAAAAAGTAATACATACCAATAGCAGGGCCCAAAAAGATCTGCCCCGCAAGCGTGTTGTTGGCCAACAATATACGTTGCCACAGACGCGGCTGGCGCACCCAAACGCTGGGATCGAAAAAGTTGGATTCGGGATCGTCATAAGGGTCGGTCAAGGCGGGGTCGTAGTGGTGGGCCAAATGGGTATCTTTGAACCGCATGTAGGGAACGACGACAAACAGCGCGGGAAAGACCAAGGCCTCGCTGACCCATTGGCGGGAAAAGGGATGGCCGTGCAGCACCTCGTGTTGCAGGCTGGAATATTGCGCCAAGGCGATGGCCAAAACGGCAATGGACAGCAAAGGCGCATGGGGCCACAGCCAAAAGCCCGATGCGAGAACGGCATAAGTGCCTGCAAATACCGCCAAAGTGGGCCATTCGATACGCGAGGCAGGTGCAAAATCATGCGGGGGGATATAAGCCATGGGGAAACCTATCACGCTTTTGTGATGACAAAGTACAAAAGGTGCGCACTTAATACTGATAAAATTTCGCCAAATCATAGCCATTCCACGCCAAAATTTCCCGCGCGGCGCGGATATGGTCAGCAGGTGGCGGCGATTTGGCCAGTATCATCGCAATGCGGTTATCGGGCGATCCGATGGCCATGGTGCGATTGTCTTGGTCGATCCATAAGACCCAAATCGGGCTGAGGAAATTGGGCAATCGGTAGCGCCCTTGCGCGCCGTCACTGGTCAAAGCGCCTGCACCGCTGGCGCGCTCGTTGGCAAAGCACAGATCATAAGCCACGTGCACCCCGTCCTGCACCGCCTGAAATGTGATGGCGGGCAGGCGGGCGCAGGCAGGCGCGGGGCCATAGCCCGCCACTTGCTGCCAGTTGCCCAAAAGACGCGCCACGCGAAGGCCTGCTGTGGAATACAGCGGGCGCGATTGATCCCGAAATTGGCCTGCGGGCGGCTGGGATTTTTGGCTAACATTTGGCATACAGGCTGCCAGCAGGGCAAAGATCACCACCGCAATGCGCGGCTTGACACTGGGCACAGCGCGCGCGGGTATCGCATCTATTGCAGGCACAATTTGACCACGGCCCCATCGTTTTGGATAACCTCGGTGCAGCCAAATATTGGCCAAAACGGCGCGCAGCTGCGCGATCGGGCCAGGCATTGGCTGGTGCAATCGCTTTCCTTGCTGCATGATTTTCCAGCGTCTTTCGATGGATAAAAGCAGGCCATGGCCGATGATTTGCCCGCACGGCCCCAGCGTCCGTTGTCCTTGATGCAGGCGGCCTCTTCGGGCGAGGAAGGTTCTTTGGGGGGGGCAGCGCTGGGCGTTGTGGCGTTGGGCGTTGTGGCGCTGGGCGTTATGGCGGCGGGCGTTTTGGTGGGGGTTGTCGATGCCGCCCCCGCCTTGAGCGCCGCCGCAGCAGCGGCGCCGATTTCGGCGGCAGATTGCGTATTTTGGTTGGCACGCGGCGCTGCGTTGGTGGTGGTGGGGTTGGTGGGCGGCGTTGCGCCAATCACCCGCCCCGTGGCCGGCGCGCTGCCCGCATCGGCTGGGGCCAGCGTTTGGGTTTGGATGGCCGATGTGTCAAGCGGCGTCGCACTGGCGGACACACCGCCCACTGCCGCCTGTGCGCGCGGGGCGGCACCTTTGCCACCACATGCGCCCAGCGCGACCACCAGCAATAGCGCGCATAAAGTTAGAAATGTCCTGCGCATGCGCGGCCGATGCCCTGTGCAATTTCTGTGTCAAGACCAATTGGCCCAATACCGCCGCGCAGTGCAAGAGGGATTGCAGAGGTGGCGCGTTCATTGGCGCGAATCGGTTGAGAACAAAATAAGAACATTATAGATTATGGTATGACCAACACCTCTGCCCATTCCATCGCCCAGCCCATTGCCAACCTGCGCGCCGATTTGGCGCGCCTCACGCTGCCTCACGCGCGCCTGCGCGCGCCGCAGATGTTTTTGGACGGGCAGTTTTCGCTGATGCGGGGCCGCGTGCATGAATTTTGCGGCCCTGCGCGCGCGCAGCTGGCCGCCTTTGTGCTGCAAGCGACGGCGGGGGCGGTGGTCTGGGCCAGCGCCGCATGGCTGCCCGAAAGGGTCTATCCCTACGGCCTTTTGCCCTTTGCCGACCCCAATCGCATCATCTTTGCCCGCTGCCGCCGCCCCGAGGATATTCTATGGACCATGGAAGAGGCGCTGCGATCGGGCGCGGCGCCAGTGGTGCTTGGCGATTTACCCCAGCCCCCTGCCCTAACCCCCATCCGCCGCCTGCATCTGGCCGCCGAGGCGGGGGCAGAGGCCGCCCGCGCAAGGGGCCGCCCAGCGCCCCTTGGCCTGATCCTCAGCCCCCAGATGGGCGGGGCGCAGGGGGTGGAATCACGCTGGCATTTTCAATGCGCGCCCAGCGGGATGACCATGCCAGAGCCGCAATCGACATGGGTGCTGGCCCGCCTGCGCGCGCGCGATGCTCCGCCAGCCCGCTGGGGGGTGACACGGCTCAAAGGCCAGATCACAACCGCGCCGCTAGAGAGCTAGCCCAGAGGTGCATCCCAGCACTGGAATGCGCAGCGCGCATAGGCTAGAGGAAAGGGCAGAATGACACCCGCAAGGCACGCGCACAATAAAGGGCATCGCATGGCACGGATACTGATCACCTCGGCCATTCCTTATATCAATGGGATCAAACACTTAGGCAACCTTGTGGGCAGCCAGCTGCCTGCGGATCTGTTCGCGCGATATTCGCGCGGGCGCGGGCATGAAGTGATGTTCATCTGCGCCACCGACGAACATGGCACGCCTGCCGAATTGGCCGCCGCCAAGGCAGGCCAGCCAGTGGCCGAATATTGCGCCGATATGCACCAAGTGCAGGCTGAATTGGCGCGCGGCTTTCGCCTGTCGTTTGATCATTTCGGGCGGTCAAGCAGCGCGCGCAACCACGCGCTGACGCAGCACTTTGCAGGGCGGCTGGCGGATGCGGGCCTGATCGAGGAAGTCAGCGAAAAACAGGTTTTCTCCATCGACGACAACCGCTTTTTGCCCGACCGCTATATCACGGGCACCTGCCCCAATTGCGGCAATACATCGGCGCGCGGCGATCAATGCGAGGAATGCACCAAGCAGCTGGACCCAACCGATCTGATAGAGCCCCGCTCGTCCATCTCGGGCAGCACGAACCTAGAGGTGCGCGAGACCAAGCACCTCTATCTGAAACAGCGCGCCCTGCGCGGCAAGCTGCGCGATTGGATCACCTCCAAAAAGGATTGGCCCCTGCTGACCACCTCTATCGCGCTGAAATGGCTAGATGATGGCGAGGGGCTGCAAGACCGCGGCATCACCCGCGATTTGCAT
Source organism: Cypionkella sp. (assembly GCA_034519315.1). GTDB lineage: Bacteria > Pseudomonadota > Alphaproteobacteria > Rhodobacterales > Rhodobacteraceae > Cypionkella. The sequence goes on from JAXHON010000072.1 coordinate 6,602, forward strand.
TGGGGCATTCCCGTGCGGCGCGGCGATGCGCCTTGGCCAGGGATGGAAGGCAAGGTGTTTTACGTCTGGTTCGACGCCCCCATCGAATACATCGCAGGCACGGCGGAATGGGCGGATGCAAACGCGCGCCCTGACGCCGATTGGCAGCGCTGGTGGCGCACCGATATGGGCGCGGATAACGTGACCTATTACCAATTCATGGGCAAAGATAACGTGCCCTTTCACACCCTGTCCTTCCCTGCGACCATTTTGGGCAGCGGCGAGCCGTGGAAACTGGTCGATTATCTGAAATCGTTCAACTACCTGAACTATGACGGCGGTCAGTTTTCCACCAGCCAAGGGCGCGGCGTGTTTATGGATCAGGCGCTGTCGATCCTGCCCGCCGATTACTGGCGCTGGTGGCTGCTGTCGCACGCACCCGAAAGTTCGGACAGTGAGTTTACATGGGAGAATTTCCAGACCTCGGTCAATAAGGATTTGGCCGATGTGCTGGGCAATCTGGTCAGCCGTGTCACCAAATTCTGCGCATCCAAACTGTCCAGCGAAGTGCCGCAGGCGGGCGATCTGGGCCCGCGCGAGCAAGAGTTGATTGCCGCCCTGACGGCGGGGCTGGCGAATTACCAAGCCGCGATGGACAAAATTGCAGTGCGGCGCGGGGCCGAGGAGTTGCGCGCGCTGTGGGTTTTGGGCAATGAATATCTGCAATCGGCAGCGCCTTGGAGCGTGATCAAAACCGACGAGGCGCAGGCGAAAACCATCATCGCGCTGGCGCTGAACCTGATCCGACTTTACGCAATTCTGTCGCGCCCGTTCATCCCTGATGCTGCCGAGGCGATGATGGCGGCGCTGCATTGCGACGACTGGACATGGCCTACGGGCATCGCCGCAGATTTGTGCAAACTGCCAGCGGGCCACGGCTTTGACGTGCCTGAAAACCTGTTCCGCAAGATCACAGACGAAGAGCGCGCGGATTGGGCGGTGAAGTTTGCGGGCAAGCGCGACTAAGATTAGGGCTGCGTATAGGTGCCTTCGGCGAAGGTATTTGGGCCAAAATGAAAGCGGGGCATTGGCCCCAAGGGGGCGAAGATGCCAGTGTTTTTCAGCCAAGCGGACGGCGATTTCGAGGCGCGGTTTTCTGCGCTTTTGGGGGCAAAGCGCGAAGAGGCCGAGGATGTTGACCGCGATGTCGCGGCCATAATCGCCGATGTGCGCCTGCGCGGCGACGCGGCGGTCATTGATCTGACGGCGAAGTTTGACCATCTGGCGCTGACCCCTGCCACGATGGCATTTTCGCCCGCCGAGATTGCAGCCGAGATCGCCAAAGTTTCAAAAGAAGACCGCGCGGCGCTGGAACTGGCCGCCGCCCGTATCCGCGATTACCACGCGCGCCAATTGCCCCGTGATGAGATGTGGGAGGACGAGACGGGCGCGCAGCTTGGCTGGCGTTGGACGCCCGTTTCGGCGGCGGGGCTGTATGTGCCAGGGGGGACGGCCAGCTATCCATCCTCGGTTTTGATGAACGCTATTCCTGCCAAGGTCGCGGGCGTTGGGCGGCTGGCTATAGTCTGCCCCACGCCGCGCGGCGCGGTGAACCCGCTGGTGCTGCTGGCCGCCCAAATTGCAGGTGTGGACGAGATTTACCGCATTGGCGGTGCGCAAGCGGTGGCGGCGCTGGCCTATGGCACGGCGACAATCGCGCCTGTGGACAAGATCACGGGGCCAGGCAACGCCTATGTGGCTGCCGCCAAGCGGCGGGTGTTTGGGCGCGTGGGCATTGATATGATTGCGGGCCCTTCCGAGGTTTTGATTATTGCAGATGGGGATAACAACCCCGATTGGATCGCGCTGGATTTGCTGGCGCAAGCCGAGCATGACGCCTCGGCGCAGTCGATCTTGATCACCACCGATGCGGCCTTTGGGCGGGAGGTGGCGGCGGCGGTAGAGAGGCGCTTGGAAACACTGGATCGGCGGGCGATTGCGGGGGCATCGTGGCGTGACAATGGCGCAGTGATTGTCGTGCAAGATTTGGGCCAAGCGGCCGCGTTGTCGAACCGCATCGCGCCCGAACACCTAGAGCTGTGCGTTACAGACCCCGATGCGCTGGCCCAGCATATCACCCATGCTGGTGCGATATTTTTGGGCCAATACACCCCCGAAGCCATTGGCGATTATGTCGGCGGGCCGAACCATGTGCTGCCCACGGCGCGCTCGGCTAGGTTTTCTTCGGGCCTGTCGGTTTTAGACTTTATGAAGCGCACAACTTTGGCCAAGATGACACCAGCGTCCCTGCGCGCCATCGGGCCTGCGGCGGAAAGGCTGGCGGTTTCGGAAAGCCTGCAGGCGCATGGCCTGTCCGTGCGCGCGCGGCTAGATGCGCTGAATGATTTTGGCGGGAATGAGGGGCAGGAATGAGCGATCGGATTGGCCATATCGAGATTGACGAGGCGGGTCTAACCCTGCCCACGCCCGAAATTGAACAAGAGCGGCGGGTGGCGATTTACGATCTGCTAGAGGAAAATTACTTCGCCCTGCCTGCGCGTGAGGGACGGGCGGCCCCTGTTGGCCCTTATCGCATGCAGCTTGCCATCCGCGAGGGGCGTTTGGTGGTGGATATCACCAGCGAGGCGGGCGAAAAGGCGGCGGAGTTTCATTTGTCGCTGGGGCCCTTTCGCCAGATCGTGAAGGATTATTTCCAGATATGTGACAGCTATTTCGACGCCGTCAAACGCCTGGCCCCCGCGCAGATCGAAGCGATTGATATGGCGCGGCGCGGTATTCATAATGAGGGCGCGGCTGTGCTGCAAGAACGCCTTGCGGGCAAGGCGGAACTTGACAAAGACACCGCACGGCGGCTGTTCACGCTGATTTGCGTTTTGCAGTGGGGGATGTAGGGCATGGCAAATTTCCCCCAAGCGGTGCTGTTTTGCTGCGATCATAACGCTGTTCGCTCGCCAATGGCCGAAGGGCTGATGAAGCAGATCTATGGCCAACGCGCCTATGTCCAATCGGCGGGGGTGACGAACGATCTGGAGATTGACGGGTTTTCGATCGCCGTTTGCGCCGAAATTGGGGTGGAACTGGCGCGCCACCGCAGTCGCAGCTTTGATGAGATGCTGCGCGACGGCGAGGATTTGGGGGCCTATGATCTGATCATCGCGCTATCCCCTGCCAGCCAGCGCCGCGCGTTGGAACTAACCAAGGCGGCGCATGTCGAGGTGCTGTTTTGGCCGATTTTTGACCCCACGGCGATTGGCGCGGGGCGCGAGGAAAAGCTGGCGGCCTATCGGCAGGCAAGGGATGATATCAAGGCGCGGTTGGTGGAGCGGTTTGGGTAAACACGTGGCCAAAGATACATGCGCCGATCACGGTGATCAACCGTTTTTGCAATCATAACGCCATTGACCGTTACGCCGTTAACCTGCCCGAAAACCGTAGCGCCTACGACGGATGCATCATCGCCGTAGAAATCACCGACAATTTGGGCGGGAATGTTGTCATCGATCTGATCTTCCGATTGGCTGACAAAGCTAGTGCCGTCGACGGTAATTGAGCGATCAAAGCTGTATATACCTAAGCCGTTTTCGCCCTTAAAGTCAACACGCCCTGATGCACTGCCTGAGGCAGTCGCAAAATCTACCACCAATTTTGATGTGCCGTTATAGTATTCATCGCTGGACGCATTCATGCGAAGAACGCCATTGTATTCGGCGGTGCCGCTATTTGGCAAATCATTTGCGACGGGCAAACCAATGAAATTGCCGCCATCGCGCACGTCGTATGTCAAACCGCCATAGCTGATTTCCGCAGGGCCAGATACGCTGGGGCCGCAGGATGACAAAGCAAAGACTGCCGCAAAAGCCTTGAGTTTCATAAGTTCACCTCAAAGTTGATTTGCGTTGGAAATAGGCACGCAGGCGGGTGGAAGAAAGTGTCTCATAGAGCGATCTATGGGTAGTTATGTTCGACGCGTCAAGGGTGGGGTGGGTGCGTGATTTCCGGGTGTCGATGGGGGCGGAGGGGTGGTTGGTGCAGGTGAACAGCATTCTTTTTCTAGCCTGAAATCGCGTTTGCCGCACAGATCAATTGGACGATGTTACTCGATTGATGTTGATCACGAACAGCGAGCAGCCCCCAAAAGCAATACCGCCCTAGGAAACAATGGAGATCGAAATGCAGCAATACAAATTGAATTTTGCGAAAACAGCCCAGTGCCGAAAATAGGCGACGAACTTCGCGACCCATCTGGCAAATTCCTACCTAAGGTCGTTCTGGCCGTCTGCTAGCCATTATGACAATGAACAGTTCGTCAGTGTTATTGTAACGGCAGCATGAAAACGAAAAAGGCGTCTTCGGGGCGCCTTTTGTCACTGATCCAAGAAACTCCTCAGCTTCCTTGACCTGCTCGGATGCTTCAACTTCCGCAGCGCCTTCGCTTCAATCTGCCTGATCCGCTCGCGCGTTACCGAGAACTGCTGCCCCACCTCTTCCAGCGTATGATCGGTGTTCATCCCAATACCAAAGCGCATCCGCAAAACCCGTTCTTCGCGGGGCGTCAAAGATTGGCCAGCACCCGCGTGGTGGTTTCTTTCAGGTTTTCCTGAATGGCGCTGTCCAGCGGCAGGATGGCGTTTTTATCCTCGATAAAATCGCCAAGCTGGCTGTCTTCTTCGTCGCCAATTGGCGTTTCCAGCGAGATCGGCTCTTTGGCGATTTTCATCACCTTGCGCACTTTTTCCAGCGGCATTTGCAGCTTTTCGGCAAGTTCCTCGGGCGTGGGTTCACGCCCGATCTCATGCAGCATTTGGCGGCCCGTGCGCACCAATTTGTTAATGGTTTCAATCATATGCACAGGGATACGGATGGTGCGGGCTTGATCGGCAATGCTGCGCGTGATCGCCTGACGGATCCACCACGTCGCATAGGTGGAAAACTTATACCCGCGGCGATATTCAAACTTATCGACCGCTTTCATCAACCCGATGTTGCCCTCTTGGATCAAATCCAAGAATTGCAAGCCGCGATTGGTATATTTTTTGGCAATCGAAATCACCAGACGCAAATTCGCCTCGACCATTTCTTTTTTGGCCTGACGCGCCTCTTTCTCGCCCTTTTGCACTTGGTTCACGATGCGGCGAAATTCGGAAATATCCACGCCGATATATTGGCCGACTTGGGCCATTTCGGCGCGCAGTTCCTCGACCTTATCGCGCGAGCGTTCCATCAGCGCCTGCCAGCCGCGACCCGCTTTGGCGGCCATGCGGTCAACCCATGTGGGGTCCAGCTCATAGCCTTGATATTCGTCGATGAATTCGCGCCGATTTATGCGCGCCGCGTCGGCCAGTTTGACCATGCCCGAATTGATCGACATAATTTTGCGATTGATGCCATATAGCTGATCAATCAGCGCCTCGATCCGGTTGTTGTGCAGGTGCAGCTCGTTCACGTAAACCACAATCTCGCTGCGCAGTTTTTGATATTCGGCTTCGGCCTTTTCGGAAAAACCACGGCTGTCGGACAAAGTGGCGGACATGCGCAAATCTTGCATTTCGGCCAATTTTTCATAGTCGCGGGCGATGGCGTCTAGGGTTTCCAAAACCTTGGGTTTTAGGGCCGCCTCCATTGCGGCCAGCGACATGGATGCGCCGTCTTCGTCATCCTCGTCGTCATCGCCGCGCATCAATGGGTTGCCGTCAGCGTCCAGCTCTGGCTCTGCTTCGCCCTTGGGCGCGCCCGCGCCATCCAAATCGACGCCGTCCAGATCTGCGCCAACAAGGCCATCCTCGCCATCCAGCGAGCGGCCAAAGGTCGCCTCTAGGTCGATCACATCGCGCAGCAGGATGTCTTCGTTCAAAAGTTCGTCGCGCCAGATGATAATGGCCTGAAATGTCAGCGGGCTTTCGCACAAGCCCGCAATCATCGTGTTGCGACCCGCCTCAATGCGTTTGGCGATCGCAATCTCGCCCTCACGCGAAAGCAGTTCAACCGACCCCATTTCGCGCAGATACATGCGCACAGGATCATCGGTGCGGTCTAGCGTTTCTGATGTGCCACCGACGACGGCCACATCGCGGGCACCGCCGCCCGTTTCCACAAGTTCGCCGACAACGGGGGCCTCGCCCTCTTCGATGTCGTCATCTTCGACAACATTGATGCCCATTTCGGACAGCATCGCCATCACATCTTCGATTTGATCACCCGACACCTGATCGGGCGGCATCACCTGATTGAGCTGTTCATAGGTGATATAGCCCCGCTCGCGCGCGTCGGCGATCATGCGTTTCACGGCCGCTTGGGATAGGTCTAGCGTGGTCTCGCCATCATCAACTTCGGGTTTTGCATCGTCGGTGTCAGTGTTGGCCATGGGCGCTCCTACGGGGCTAATCTCTGCAATTACCGAATCGCAGAAAGAGGTAAACGAATCAATAGCGCGAATCACGCTAGATTAAAGACCGAATCATCGGCTTTTCTTCTGCCAAACCTTAGAATCGATCAGGTTTTGCAGATGATTCGACATTGTTGCGCGATCTTCGCCCAAATCGCCCGAATCGGTTCGCGGGGGGCTGTCTGCACGGTTGCGGGCATGGGCGGCTTGGGCCAGACGCCACGTCAAACCTTCGTCCACGAAACCGTCCATGTCTTCCACCGCCTCGGCTATCTCGCGTATCGCGCCGCGATGCGCGTCCAGTTTGGCCAATTCTTCGGCCAGACATAGTGCGGCCAAGCCTTCGTCGGATTTATTGCGCACGGGGGGGGCTATCTGCACATGAGGGCGGGACATGAGCTGCGCAAAGTCATCGGGGACAGCCGCGCGCAGCGCGTCATGCAGATCGGCAGCGCTGCCCCCCATATGGTGCAAGATCACATCGCGTAGGCGGTCATGCCCCTCGCCCAGCAGCGCCAGCCGTTCGACCGCGCTTTCAAAGCGGCGGATCAGCGCGGGATGGGTGATCAGCGTGGCAAGGATCACCGCCTCGCGCAAGATTTCGTGCACGCCGCCCGTCGCCGTTGCCAATAGCGAAGATTTGGTGGCTGGCATGGGCGGCAATTCGGGGGCCGCAGCGCGGGCGCGCCCGCGCACAAAGGGCGTCCATTCGCGCACCTTTGGGCCAAACAGGGCTTTGCGCAGGCGGTTTATATCCTCGCCGTAATGGGTGCGGATCGACGGGTCTGCAATGCGCGCGATATGAGCGCGCAGCGATTTGTCGAGGGCGGCCTTGCGTTCGGGGCTGTCAAAACTGCGGCCTTCAATTTCGCGCTCCCACAATAGGGTGACCATCGGCTGGGCGGCCTCGATCACCGCTTGCATGGCCGCAGGCCCGCCTGATTTGATCAGATCATCGGGGTCTAGGCCCGCAGGCAGGCGGGCAAAGCGCAGGCCCTTGCCCGCCGCCAGCAGCGGCAGCGCCAGATCCACCACGCGCAGGCCCGCGCGAATGCCCGCTGTATCACCGTCCAGCGCGATGATCGGCTCGTCCGAAATGCGCCACATCAGCGCCAGCTGGTCGGCGGTCACGGCTGTGCCAAGAGGTGCAACGGCGGCGGTAAAGCCCGCCTCATATAGGGCGATCACGTCCATATAGCCCTCGGCCACGATCAGGGGTTTGCCCTTACCCGCCGCCTCGCGCGCGGGGGCAAGGTTGAACAGATTGCGGCCTTTGTCGAAAATCTCGGTCTCTGGCCCGTTTAGGTATTTGGCGCGGGCATTGGGATCCAGCGAGCGCCCACCCAGCGAAATCGCCCTGCCCCGACCATCGCGAATGGGAAAGATGATCCGCCCGCGAAAGCGGTCATAGGGCGCTGTGCCATCATCGGGTTTTGCGCAAACGCCAGAGGCGGTGATCAAATCGTCAGAAATACCCTTTTGTTTCAGCGTATTATACAGCGCCGATCGGCTGTCAGGGGCCCAGCCAATGCCCCAGCGTTCTTGCGCCGCCTCGGACAATCCGCGCCGCGCAAGATAGGCGCGGGCAGGTTCGGCGGCGGCGGTGCGCAGTTGTAGGCGCATCCATTTCACGCTTTCTTCCATCACTGCAATCAGCTGGCTGCGCCGATCCGCCACTTGCGCCGCCTGCGGGTCGCGCGCAGGCATTTGCATGCCCGCATGGCGAGCCAACACCTCGACTGCCTCCATAAACCCAAGGTTTTCGGTTTCTTTGATAAAGGTCAGCGCATCGCCCTTGGCATGGCAGCCAAAGCAATAGTAAAAACCCTTACGGTCATCCACATGAAAAGACGGGCTTTTTTCAACGTGAAATGGGCAAGGCGCCCAGAAATCGCCCTTGGCTTGGTTGGATTTGCGGCCGTCCCACGTCACCTTGCGGCCTACTATGGCCGAAAGTGTCACGCGGTCGCGCAAGTCGTCAAGGAATCCGTTGGGCAGGCTCATGCCTTACATATGGGCGATTAGCCGCGCGCTGCAAGCGCCTTTAGGGCGGTCCCAATTTCGTGCCATGCGGTCTGCGCCATGGATCGGAAAACCAAAAGCTCAAAGTCATCAGGCCCAAGGCGCAAAAGGCACAGCGGCACGTGATACAACTGACTGCGGATCGACGCGCCCACGGGCAGGGCGCAAAGGCGCAGATCAATCGGCACGAGGCGGGCGAGAACCTCCACCGAGGCGGGCCCCGCGAGGGAAAACCGCGCCCACGCGTCCGATTGATCGGTCACAGCGGCGGCATCACCCAAATCGGGGCAATCGGCACCAAACAAAAACGCCTGCCCGCGGCCCGTCCACGCAATGCGCGCATCGCCTTTGCTGGCAAAGGTGTTGGGCGCGGGAAATCCAAGGCCAAGGCGGCCCAAGGCCGCCGAAACAGCGCCCTCGCGCCCCGCAAAGGGGGCAATCGAGGTGATTTGCACCCAGTCCATTTGCGCGCAAGTGGTTTGCGCATGGGTGATGGGTTTGACATGGCCAAGGGGCGCTGTTGCAAGAAGGTTAGCCACGCATTCTCTCCCCTGATTTATCTAGGAAAACGGGATCGCAGACTTCGGCCTGCACATCAATGCCGCGCAGACGGTCGATGACGCGGATCATCTCGCCGTGGCGCGTGCGGCCCTGCTGCAAAAAGCCAAGGGCGATGTAGGATTGCAGCTGCGGCGAATAGCCGACCGATGTCACATAGCCTTGGGAATTTGGCCGCGTCAGCGCCGCGCCCCCCGCAAACAAATGCGCGCCTGCGGTGATTTTCTCGCCCGCCAGCGGGCGCAGGCCGATCATTTGCGGGCGTGCCTCATCCACCATCCCCTCGCGCATTGCGGCCCGTTTCCCGATGCAATCTTTCTTGGCCGAGATCATTGCGCCCAGCCCAATATCGCCCGCCGTGATACGCCCATCAATTTCGGCATGGGTGATAAAGCCCTTTTCGATGCGCAAAACATTCAGCGCCTCCATCCCATAAAGACCGCCGCCCATCAGCTCGGCGCGGGAAATCAGATCACGAAATAGCGCCTCGCCAAAGCGGGTGGGAACGGCGATCTCGTATCCCTCTTCGCCCGAAAAGCTGATGCGAAAGACACGCGCAGCCACCCCGCCAATGCTGGCCGCCCCCACCGCCATAAAGGGAAAATCGCCCAAAGGACGGTCTAAAATGGAATTGACCAGCGCGCGGGCGCGCGGGCCTGCGACGGCAAATTGGGCAAATGCCTCGGTCACAGAAATGAAGCGCAGATCGAAATCCGCGCAATAGGCCTGATGGACGAATTCCAAATGCCGCATCACCAGCCCTGCCGCTGCTGTGGTGGTGGTCATCAAGTAATGGTTTTGCCCCAGCCGCGCCGTGGTTCCATCATCCAAAACATAGCCATCGGCGCGCAGCATCAGCCCATAGCGCACCCGCCCCACGGGCAAGGTGCTAAATGTGTTGGAATAAACCAAATCCAAAAACCGCGCGGCGTCGCGGCCCTGTATGTCGATCTTGCCCAAAGTGGACACATCCGCCACGCCCGCCGCATGGCGCACATAGCCCACTTCGCGGTTGCAGGACACCTGCCAATCACTTTCCCCTGCCTTGGGGAAATAGCTGGGGCGATACCACAGGCCCGCCTCGATCATCGGGGCGGCGCGCTCGCGCGAGAGTTTGTCCGAGGTCATGAACCTTTGCGGGGCAAAGCCCATGCCGCGCCCACCCGCGCCGATGGCGGCAATGGAGGTGGGCGCATAGGGCGCGCGAAATGTGGTGGTGCCCACTTCGGGAATACCCTTACCTGTAGCGTCGGCCAGCACCGCCAGTGCGCCGATATTGCTGTTCTTGCCCTGATCGGGGGCCATGCCTTGGGTGGTGTAGCGCTTCATATGCTCGACCGAGGTGAACCCTTCTTGCGCAGCAAGGGCGACGTCTTTGACGGTGACATCATTGGCAAAATCCAGCCAAGCGCGGGCGTATATGCCGCCCGAGGTTCCCATCGCCCAGATGGGGGTGATGACATAGGGCGCATCGTCGCAATCGGGCGGGGTGATCGGGGATGCTTTGCGCCCCAGTGCGTCCAGTGCGGCCACAGCCGCAGCAATGCCTTGGTCAAAGGCGGCGCGGGTGGAAAAGGCACCATTGCAGGCCCCGACCGCGACCATATTCGGCACAGCACTTGCTTGCGGCACAAAGGCGGCCAAGCTGGCATCCCACCTTGGCCGCCCGTTCATATGGCAAGTCAAATGCACCATCGGATTCCAACCGCCCGAGACGGCCAAGACATCGCAGTCCAGCGAAAATTCGCCGTTCATATGCGTGCCGCTGATCTGGCGCAGGCCGTGGCGGCCGCGCGTTTGGGTGATGCGAGCGTTCAAAAAGACAGGGCAATCTTCGACGACGCTGGCGTCACCGCGCGTATCCAAAATGGCCAGAACCTGCACGCCCGCCGCAATCAATTGCCGCGCCACGCGCCGCGCGCCATCATTATTGGCCAAAAGCGCCACTTTTTTGCCAGCCGCCACGCCGTAAATGTTCAGATAATCCTGCACTGCGCTGGCCAGCATGATGCCGGGGCGGTCGTTGTTTTCAAAGGCGATGGGGCGTTCCAGCGCGCCTGCGGCCAAAATGGTCTGCGCCGCCGTGATGCGCCAAAAACACTCGCGCGGAAGATCGGCGCGGGGCGCGCGGTGCAGGCCCACGCGCTCTAGCGCGGAATAAACCCCGCCATCATAGGCACCCGTGACCGCCGTGCGCCTCATTATACGCAGGTTGGGCAGCGCGGCCATTTCGGCCTGCTTTTCAGCCAGCCAATCGCGCGCAAGTTTGCCGTCTATTTGCGCGGCTTCGCCCAAAAGCCGCCCACCCAGATGCGCTTTTTCTTCGCACAAGATCACATCCGCGCCCGACTGCGCCGCCGTCAGCGCAGCGGCAATCCCAGCGGGGCCACTGCCAATAACCAGCACATCGCAAAACGCGTAGGCCTTTTCGTATTGGCCTTCGTCGTGGCGACCCGATAGGCTGCCAAGACCTGCCGCGCGGCGGATGATCGGCTCGTAAGTCGTTTCCCAAAAGGCGCGCGGCCACATGAAGGTTTTGTAGTAAAACCCCGCGCCAAGAAAGGGCGCGGCCAGATCGTTCACCGCCAGAAGGTCAAAGCGCAAGCTTGGCCAGCGGTTTTGGCTGCGCGCCTTCAAACCTTCAAAAATCTCTTGCCCTGTGGCGCGGACATTTGGGGTTTGGTTGGCAGTGCCGATGATTTCTACCAGCGCGTTCGGCTCTTCAAAACCCGCCGTCAGCACCCCGCGCGGGCGGTGATATTTGAAACTGCGCCCGATCACGCGCACCCCATTGGCCATCAGCGCCGAGGCCAGCGTATCGCCTTTATAGCCAAAATACCGCCGCCCATCGAAGGTGAAACTGACCAGTTTTTCGCGGTCAATGATCCCGTATCCATTGATGCGCATGTCAGGCGTCCTTTTTCGGCGGGGATTTGCGCGGTTTCGCTGCGGGTTTCGCTGCGGGTTTGGGCGCAGCATTTTTCCCGCCCATCACCAATTCAGCCCCCAAGACAGCGTGGGTGATGGTGTTGCGCGTCACCTTTAGCCAGGCGGTGCAGCCCGCCTCGTGATACCATAAATCAGTGACTTGACCTGCGATATTATCGCGCAAAAACAGCTGGTTATCCAGCGCGTCCAAATCCGATTCCTGCCCCACTTGGGACAAATAATCGCTGCTGCCATAGTAATAAAATTCGCGCCGATCGCGCGGCCCGCATAGGGGGCATGGTATTTTCATGAACCTGTCCTCAATGCAAATTATGTTGGCTGCCAGTGCCTTCTTCGTCCATCACGTGCCCCGTGCGAAAGCGGTCAAGGCGGAACCGCTGGGCCACCTCGTGCGGGGTATCGGTGGCCATCAAATGTGCCATGCAATAACCCGAGGCAGGCACGGCCTTGAACCCGCCATAGTTCCAACCTGCATCCAAATACAGGCCCTGAATGGGGGTTTTGTCAATAATCGGGCTGCCATCGGGGGTCATGTCCATAATCCCGCCCCATGATCGCAGCACTTTGGCACGGCCAATCATCGGCATCAGGGTCATGCCCGCCTCCATCACATGTTCGACCATCGGCAGATTGCCCCGCGCGGCGTAGCTGGCGTAAAAATCAATATCGCCGCCAAAGACCAAACCGCCTTTGTCCGACTGGCTGATGTAGAAATGCCCCATCCCGAATGAAATTACATGGTCGATCACGGGCTTTAGCCCTTCGGTGACAAAGGCTTGCAGAACGTGGCTTTCAATCGGCAGGCGCAGCCCCGCCATAGCCGCCACTTGGGACGAGCGGCCCGCCACGATGATCGCCACCTTTTTGGCGCGGATCGCCCCGCGCGAGGTTTGCACGCCGCGCACGACCCCGCCGTCTATATCAATACCCGTCACTTCGCAGTTTTCGATCAGATCAACGCCGCGCGCATCTGCCCCGCGCGCATAGCCCCACGCCACGGCATCATGGCGCGCGGTGCCGCCGCGCCAATGCATCAACCCGCCGTAAATGGGAAATCGGGTCTGGTCAAAATCCAAATAGGGCACTTCTTCGCGCACCCGCTCGCGCGTCCACAGCTCTGCGTCATCGCCTTGGTTGATCATCGCGTTGCCGCGCCGCGCGAGTGTGTCGCGCTGCCCATCCGAATGGCACAGCACCAGTTGGCCACGCTGGGAATGCATGACGTTATAATTTAGCTCTCGCTCCATCCCCTCCCACAGCTTGAGCGAATGGCTGTAGAATTCGGAATTGCCGGGCATGTAGTAATTGGCGCGCACAATGGTGGTGTTGCGCCCCACATTACCCCCGCCGATATAGCCCTTTTCCAGCACAGCGATATTGGTAAGCCCGTGGTTTTTCGCCAGATAATATGCTGTCGACAGGCCATGCCCCCCGCCCCCGATGATGACGATGTCATATTCAGGCTTTGGATCAGGTTTGCGCCAAGCATGGCCCCAACCTTTGTTGCCGCGCAGCCCTTCGGCCAGCACCTTCAGACCTGAATAGCGCATTCCCTGCCCCCGATGGTTTATGGATATTTGATCCTGCCTTTGGCCAAGCTTCAACTGCCTATGCGCCAAAATGGACGGAATTTACGACAATTTTGCCGCGAATAGCACCTTAGCGCGCGATTGCCGCGCATTGATCGCAGATTCCCAAGTTTGGGCAAGTCTTGACCACATCTCTGCCATGATTGCGCGGCAAGCATCCATCTGGAAGGTGTGGTCTAAAGCCCATACCGTTACGGTTAGGAGCGGTGATCTTGATGCAGTATGCATGGCCAATTTCGTCCAGACGCGCCCAGCAAGGGGACAGCGGCTCTATCACAGTTTTCGCCCTGATGACCTTGATCGGGATGATCGGCATTGGCGGTCTGGCGGTGGATGCGATGTATTTCGAAGGCAAACGCGTGGCGGCCCAAGATGCTATGGACCGCTGCTCGCTTATGGCGGCGGTTGTGCAAAACCGCGTAGACGGAGGGGCAACCTCGCTTACGGCGAGCGGCGCAGCCACCGATTGCATGGCAAAATCTTCGATTGGCAGCGCGGGGCTGAACACCCCCGCCGTGACTTTTGGTAACAGCGAACGCACAGTAACCCTATCAGGCAACTACACTTTTAGCGCGCTGTTTCCCAACGCGGGCAATGCCACGTCAAAATCCTATGCGATCAATTCCGCATCCAAGCAAAGGCTGCCAAATCTGGAAATCACTGTTGCCGTTGATATCAATCACTCGGCTTTTTGGGCAACCTTCAAAAACCCTCTGAAGACATTTTTCAATACAATTGCCGCGCCTGACACGGGCAACAAAGTGACGGTTAATATCGTGCCCTTTGATAAGAACGTCCACTTGGGCACCATGATGGGCCGCTTTAACACCGTGCAGACGCCGCCCTATACCGCCAATGCGAACCGCACCTGCATGTTGCTGCCTGAAATCAGCAAAGCCGAAATCGGCGTTGATCTCAGCAGCACTTACCGCTGGTCTTGGCCTGTTTATTTGCAAACATCATCGAACCCAACGTCGATGAGCGCAAGCGGTGCCGCTCGCTACCTGAAAGGCACGCCAGAACTGAATGGTGGAACATGGCTTGCTGCGGGCGAGATTGCCAAGCTGTCCACCTTCTCCCCTTTGCCTACACCCGAGTTTGGCAACTGCGCCTATACATCGCCCAATAATGGCCCGCTGGTTGGCGTGCAGGTCGCGCGGCCTGTCACGATGACTAACTCGTCCGTGATCAACGCAAAATTAGACGCCATCGTGCCGCGTGCCCACCAGGATGTGCAATACACCAACTCGACCGAGGCGATGAAATGGGCGCTGTCGTTCATGGATGATAGCATGCGCGATTTGTTTACCGCCCAAGTGGGCGACGGCACTTCGCCCACACCCGTTGCGGGGCGGCCCTTGGACTATACGGCTGATGATACGCTAAAGGTGTTGCTATTTGTCACCAACAACGTCTTTCGCATGCCCGATGGCAATGTTTTTGATTCCTTTCATGGGGCGTCAGGCGCATCGCGCGTGCGCGAATTCAAGCCAAAGTTCCTAGACGGATCGATCCTGACAGGCGACGACGAGCCGCGCATTTGGCGCACACCCGACAGCAGCCCCGCCGCAGAAGATGTGCGCTTTTCCATCTTTCACCCAGATGCGCCCGGCACTGACAAATATTGGGTGACCCAAGGTCATTGCGGCAACAGCACATGCGCAGCGGGTTGGCAGGCGGCGCCCTATCAGCACCCTAGCGGCGGCGCGCCCGTGTTGCTGACTTGGCCACAGGTCTTTAGCCAGATGACGCTAGAGTATCTGATCCGTCAACTTTACATGATCCCGATGACGCAAGCAGGGATTTTGCCCGCCGATTCAAAATATCATTACGAGGTCTTGGTTGACCGTTTCACCTATATCGAAACAGTTCAATCCACCATGATGGATGATTTCGCAGACCTTTGCGAAGAGGCCAAAGATAACGGTGTGCTGATTTACACGCTGATTGGCAGCGGCGCGGTCAAACGCGGTGGGACAAGTGCCAGTGCCGTCGCCCACAACGCCGCAGCTACGCCCGCTTTGGAAACCTACAAAGACTGCGCAACCTCGCCCGCACACAACTTTACCGTCGGCAGCGCATCAGCCGTCAAATCCACCCTGCGGCTGATCGCCTCTAACATCGCACAACTGACCCTAACCCAATGAAAAAGCACATGCGCAAATTTCCCAATACCCTGCGCCACTGGCTGGCGCGCGAAGACGGATCGACCTCGGTTGAATTTGTCACCATCATGCCTTTGGCCGTGGCCGTGTTCTTGGCTTCGGCGGAAAGCGGCATCATCAGCTTGCGCAAAACCTTTCTGGACCGAGCCTTGGAATATACCGTGCGCGAGTTGCGGCTGGGCAAAATTGCCGACACCTCTGCGGCATCTTTGAAAGCGATCATTTGCAGCCGCATGACCTTGGTCGACAACTGTGCAAACAATCTGCGGCTGGAAATGAATGTAGTGTCCACCTCTGTCGCGACCTCGCTTGTGATGCCCAGCACAACCAGCCTGTGCATTGACCGATCAGCAGCGATCGTGCCCCCTGATGCGCTGAATTTCGGCGTGGCCAATGATTTGGTCTTGGTGCGCGCTTGCCTTGTGCAGGATATTGTCTTTCCCACCTCCACCGCGCAGGTCGCGGTGGGCGACCCCACAAACGACGAATATCAGTTGATTTCCACAACTGTTTTTGTGAACGAACCCAGTTAGGACATCCCCAATGCAACGCGTGATCCAAGCATTTCGCAAATTCAAAAGCGACACCAGCGGCGTGATGATTGTCGAAGCGGTGATCATTTTGCCCGTTCTGGCATGGACGTTCATCGCTTTTTCGGTGATTTGGGATGCCTATCGAGTCAAAAATTTGGCCCAAAAAGGCACTTTTGCGGTGGCCGATATTATCTCGCGCGAAAGGGCGTTGGTGACGCAAAACTTTGCCCGCAGCTACGCCAAGGTTTTTGCCTATGCTGCCGAAGTTCCTGGCAACCTCACTCTTTTGAACTTGACAGGCGGGCCCGTCGTTGTGCGCGTAACATCCGTCGGATTTACCGAAGGTGCAAACCCGGGCGATGAGGGGGTGATGAGCCGCATGTGGTCGATGTCATCTGATGCGGCGCGCATGCCGATCCATACTGCCACCTCTTTGGCGACGATCAAGGACAAAATTCCAGCCATGCTGGACGGTGATAATATCGTGGTCGTCGAAACGCTTTTGAAATGGCAACCCAAATTTACAGCCACAATGGCAGCCAGTTTGATGGGCGGGCGGGCGCAAACTTGGCTGTCCAATCGCAATATTGAGACCTTTACCACAGTGCGGCCCCGCTTTGTGCCAAAGGTGTGTTTCCAAGCCACGGGGATGAACGTGCCGTGCGAGCTGTAAGTCGGCCCGCGCAAAATTGCACATAACCCTGTGCGCTGCGCGCGTTGATGGGCGCCTGCGCACGCCCTATGTCTGGTGTATAACGCAGTAACCTTAGCCCAGACCGCAGGTGCATCATGTCCTTTCGCCCCGTCACAGCCACCTCGCTGGCCATGCCCCATATCGAAGGCGCAGGCGTGCATCTGCACCGCGCCTTTGGCTTTGGCGACCCCTCGCGCCTTGATCCGTTTTTGATGTTTGACGATTTTCGCGGCGATCATCCGCGCGATTATATGGCGGGCTTTCCTTGGCATCCGCATCGCGGCATTGAAACCATCACCTATGTCTTGGCAGGGGCTGTTGACCACGGCGACAGCCTTGGCAATCGCGGCACGCTGAAGGGCGGTGATGTGCAGTGGATGACGGCGGGCAGCGGCATTTTGCACCAAGAAATGCCAAAGGGTAACGCGCAAGGCCAGATGCACGGCTTTCAGCTATGGGCCAACCTGCCGCGCCATTTGAAGATGACGGCCCCGCGCTACCAAGACGTGCGCGGCCATGACATTCCCGAACTGCTGGAAGATGACGGCACCGTGGTTAAGGTGATCGTGGGCGAGTTTTGGGGCAAAACTGGCCCCGTCGATGGCATCGCCGCCGAGCCGCAATATTTGGACATTTACATCCCGCCCGAAAAAAAGCGGGTGTTCAAAATCGACACCCGCCGCGCCGCCTTTGCCTATGTCTTTGAGGGATCCGCCGAATTTGACGACAGTGCACCGCCGCGCGGCGTTTTGACCGAAAAAGAATATCGGGGGCAGGAGCTGAACATCCGCGATCTGTCGGGAAATCGCACGCTGATCGAATTTGGCAAAGGCGACGACATCGTGGTGCGCGCGGGCGAGCATGGCGTGCGGTTTTTACTGGTCTCTGGCGCGCCAATCGCCGAACCCGTTGCATGGCACGGCCCGATTGTGATGAACACCCAAGAAGAGCTGCAACAAGCGATGCGAGACCTGCGCAACGGCACATTTATCAAACCCGCGCATTGATCTTTGCGCCTGCGCAGGGTTAGGGTGCAGGTATGAGCCGCGCCCTTCTTATTTCGTTTTTGCTGACAGCTTGCGCACAATTTCCGCAGGTTGACGCCGCTGCGCCCCCTGAAATCCCAGCTAGGCCGCCGTTCTTAGCCCCTGACGCGCTGGCGGCAGTAAACGCACAGGCCGATGATATTCCAACCATAGATTTGACGGATCAAGGGCGCGACCTGCAATCGCGCGCCGATGCGCTGCGGGAAAAATAGCGGCGCAGCTGATCGTTGCACCCTGCCCCGCCTTGGGCTAACACATGGCGCAAACCTGCTGAAAGGGCCTGAAATGTCTGCATCCCCTGCCAAGTCAACCACCTCTTTGCCTCCGCTGCGTTTGGGTCTTGCGGGGCTGGGCACTGTGGGGATTGGCGTTGTGAAAATTGTGCAGGGCCACGCCGAATTGATCGCTGCCCGCACGGGGCGCGATGTTCAAATCACCGCCGTTTGCGCGCGCGACCGCACCCGCAACCGCGATGCCGATTTGTCGGGCTATGCTTGGGAATCCGATCCTGTGGCCTTGGCCCGCCGCGATGACATTGATGTTTTTGTCGAGGTGATGGGCGGACACGAGGGTGCCGCCCATGACGCCACTTTGGCAGCGATAGAGGCGGGCAAGGATGTGGTCACCGCCAACAAGGCGCTGCTGGCCCATCACGGCCAAGCCCTTGCGCTGGCTGCCGAGGCTGCGGGCCGCGTGATTAGGTTCGAGGCGGCCGTGGCGGGCGGTATTCCCGTGATCAAGGCCCTTACCGAAGGTCTGGCCGCCAACCAGTTGCGCCGTGTGATGGGGGTGATGAACGGCACTTGCAATTATATCCTAACGCGGATGCAAAGCGCGGGGCTGCCCTATGAGACAGTGTTCGAGGAGGCGCGGCAACTTGGGTATCTCGAGGCCGATCCAAACCTTGATGTAGGCGGCATTGACGCGGGGCATAAACTGTCCTTGTTGGCCGCAATCGCTTTTGGCACGCAGGTGGCCTTTGACGCGGTAGAGCTGGAAGGCATTGGCGCGATTTCTATCGACGATATCAAACTGGCCGAAGATATGGGTTATAAAATCAAACTCTTGGGCGTGGCGCAAATGTCAGGGCGGGGGCTTGAACAACGCATGACACCGTGCCTTGTGCCCGTCACCTCGCCGCTGGGGCAGTTGCAAGGCGGCACCAATATGGTTGTGCTGGACGGCGACCAAGTCGGCCAGATCGTTTTGCGCGGGGCTGGGGCTGGGGCTGGGCCCACAGCCAGCGCGGTGATGGCGGATGTGGCCGATATTGCCCGCGGTCTACGCCTGCCCACCTTTGGCCAAGCTGCACACAGCTTGCAAAAACCTATTCCTGCGCGATCCGCCACACCTGCTGCCTATTACTTGCGTATGACTTTGCTAGACAAGCCGGGGGCATTGGCAAAGATTGCCACTGCCTTGGGCGAGGCGGGCGTGTCGATTGACCAAATGCGCCAATACAGCCACCAAGGCAGCGAGGCGACGGTGCTGATTGTCACCCACAAAGCCACCCGCGCCGACATCGACGCCGCTGCCATCAGCTTTGGTGAAACGGGCGTCATGGTGGGCCATCCCGTTGTGCTGCGGATTGAAGAAGTGTAGCTATTTCAGACTGTTAGGCGCCAACGCCCGCGTCAAACTTGCCTCGCCTTGGCCATGAATGCTGGGGGCATAGCCTTGGATTGTATCGGTGCGCGCAGTGTTTAGCAGCTGGTCGGTGATTTGGGTGGGCGTGGCGGATCGAAACTTGCTGCCCAAAATCGCCGCATAGCCCGAAACGATCGGCGCAGCAAAAGATGTGCCTGCAAGGCCTGTCACCTCGTCATCCACACCTACAACCAAGAAATTATTCTGGATCGACGTATCACTGCCAGCATAATTTGAATAGTCGGCCATAACGGCCTTGTTCGTGGTGGTTCCATTCTTGGTCAGCGCGCCGACGTATATATTGGACTGCGCACCAGTCAGCGCCAAATTAAAGACATCACTGCGCCCACCGCCAATATCACCGTCGACCGAGGTGGATTCGTTCCCCGCCGCCTTGACCACAACTGCCGTGCCATTGTGCGCGTGCGCGATTGTGGTTTGTTCAAGATTTTCGAAATCACTAAACTCAAAGTTGCCGCTCGACTCGACCGCGTAGGAATTATTGATCACATTCAAACCATCGTTCAGCTGATAGGCCGATTCACTATCAGCATAGTAATCAACGCGCCGTACCGTCGCCTCGGGTGCGATAAGACCCGATTGCAAGGCTGTCCAACTGCCGTGACTGCGCGCATTGTCGACGCCCGTCATATTTCCTGAAATCGACGCGCCATCATGTTCATCGACCACCGTTATCGTCGCGCCTTGGCCTTTGTAGCCAGCATCCCATGCCTCTTTAACCTCGGCGCTCATCCACGGTTGAACAGTTCCAGAACTGGAACAGCCCGCCAGCGCCACAGCCATTAGAACGGCTGGGGAAACGCGCGCCAAATAAGTCTTTTTCATCATGATCAACTCTCCATGCCCTGAATTTCTAAAATCGCAATTGATAGGATAGTTGGATCGTAGCCAACGCTGTTACTGAATCGTCCCATCGATATTCCAGTGTCTTCTTCGGAGGCAGCGCCGTGGCTGCCAATCGGCAATTTACAGGCTGCACCCCGCCCAAACTGCCATAGTCGGCAACGCACAGGTCTTCAAATAAATCACCGCCGACATGGCCAATGACCTCCAGATTAAAGGTCGCATTTCGGCCTGCTGGCCTGCGCAGTGCAAATCCAACCACCGCGCTGGGGCCAAGGCGATATTTCGCCCCAGACTCGCCCAAAGATCCACCCCAAATCACCGAAACCCCGTGCCCGATATTGGTCTCAAAGCTGGCTGACAGATTTGGGAAGTCAGGGGAATACCATTTGGCCAGTTTCACAGCGCCGCCGCCGCTTAGCTCGTAACTGCCCCTTGCGGCCTGACGCACTTTTTGCGCGTTCAGGCCATCCAAAGACAAACCGCGCAGCGACGTCTGCCCCCAAAACCCTGCCTCAGACGCTTCGCCAAAGGTCTGGGCCCGCGCGGGGCCAACATCGCCCAACCCGACAAAACCCCAAAGCAGAACAAATAGAAATACCCGCATAGCTTATGGCTAGATGAGCTTTTCTTTCAAATCAAGCATCGCCTGCATGGCCGCAATCGCCCGTGCCGAAATACCTAATTTCTGCCACAAACTTTCAGAAAATATCATATCCGCGCCCATTTTCTGCCTGATTTCATGGGCATTTTGGGATCAGACGTAACAAGTTGACGCTTTAGAAGGAGTGCTCACATGAAAACCAATCGCCGTTGGCTACAATCTGCCATAGCCGCCGCGTCCAGCGATGACGTGATTCTACCTTGGGCTGCAAAGCGCATCGACCGTGTCGCCACGCCAACCAGCGCGCCCGCACCAGTCATTCGGATATTCCCTTCTGCCCCGACGAAATACGCAGCCATCGCGGCGCGCTGATCTTCGGGACAAAAGATCACCCCTGTTAGCGCAAGCAGGATTGCCGTGCGGTGCATCGCCCGATATGGGCAAAGCACACCAGCATCTAGGGGGATCACATGAACGACGCAGCCGAATTTCTGGATCGCCTTTTGTCATTGGGCCTTGCGCGCGTGTCCGAGGCTGCTGCCATTGCTTCGGCCCAACTGATCGGGCGCGGCGACGAAAAGGCCGCCGACCAAGCCGCTGTCAACGCGATGCGCACGCAGCTGAACCTGTTGGATATTGCGGGCGTCGTTGTCATTGGCGAGGGCGAGCGCGACGAAGCGCCCATGCTGTTCATTGGCGAAGAAGTTGGCACTGGGCGCGGCCCTGCGGTTGACATCGCGCTGGATCCGCTGGAAGGCACGACGCTGACGGCCAAGGATATGCCCAATGCGCTGACTGTCATCGCTATGGCACCGCGCGGCACAATGTTACACGCCCCCGATGTTTACATGGATAAATTGGCCATTGGGCCAGGCTATGGGCCAGACACTCTATCACTAGATATGCCGCCCGCCACGCGCGTGCGGGCCCTTGCGCGGGCAAAAGGCGTCGCGGCAGATGAGATCACCGTTTGCATTTTAGACCGCCCCCGCCATCAAGCTATGATTGCCGAAGTGCGCGGAACAGGCGCCGCAATTCGCCTGATCACGGACGGCGATGTTGCGGGCGTTATGCATTGCGCCGAACCTGATATTACAGGGATTGATATGTATATGGGGTCTGGCGGCGCGCCCGAAGGCGTTCTGGCGGCATCGGCCCTGAAATGCATGGGCGGACAAATTTATGGCCGATTGCTGTTTCGCAATAATGACGAGCGCGCGCGCGCTGAAAAAGCGGGCATTTCCGATTTGAACCGCATCTATTGCCGCGATGATATGGTGCGCAGTGATGTCATCTTTGCGGCTACGGGCGTGACCCAAGGATCCTTGCTGCGTGGCATCAAATTAGGGCACGGATACGTTGAATGCGAAACCGTGTTGATGCGCAGCAAAACAGGATCGGTGCGGCGCGTTCAATACCGCGCGCCCTTAAAGAAATAGGCGCGCGGCAAAAATCGTCTTAGAACCGATAGGAAAGGCCCAAGGTGATGTAGGGAATTGCGGGCAATTCCTTTAGCTCGTCATTTGCCGATTTCAGGTCTGCCTCAAAGTTTGCTTTGTTCGCCCCCGTCAAAAAGTCACTGGACGCGGTTACGGAATAGGTGCCGATTTTTGCACCAACCTCTGCCAAAATTCCAATGCCGTTCTTAAACGTTTTGGCATATGCCACTGAAATAACTGGCACAACAGCGCTAGACTGCTTGAATTCCATTTCAGTTTTGCCTGTGTAGACCGTGCCATCAATTTCAGGATCGGTGATGTCGCCCTTTAGGTTATAGCCACCTGCCGCGATCCCGCCCGACACACGAAACCCACTGGCAAAACCACCCCTAAAAGGATGATAATCGGCCATAATTCCAACGCTAGCGGTATCAAAAGAACCCTTAAAATCGTCAAGATCAACTTGATCGGCCAGATCAACAGACCCGAAATAGATCGGCAAACGCGCCACGAATTTGTCGTTCACTTTATAACTTGGGCCGATGTAAATGCCCAAGGTTGAAACGCCAGTTTCATATCCGAAATTATTCAAGGCGCTTTGTGCAAAACCCGCGCTGGGCGCAGCTGCGACTGCTGCTACCAAAAAGGCCTGTTGCAATATGTTTTTACTCATCATTGGGTTAACTCTCCGCTTAAACAAAGGAATCACGCGGCCTAGCAGGCCACCAGCAACTGTATGCCTTGCGATCAAACCCTGTCAATTCCGCGGCGATTTACACCTTGGGTTGTTGCGGTTTCATCACGCCTGCCCCAGCGCGGCCCTTGTGGGATTTGCTGGAATGGGGCATCACGTGACCATGACTGGGCGCGCATTTTTGAATGTCGATAACTCTCTGACCAACCGCCGCTGGCTGGGCCCTTCGGCGGACCAACGGCGTTTAGCTGAAGGCATGGCACAGGCCACGATGTTGCCGCCTGCGGTTTGCCAAATACTTGTTTCCCGTGACATTGCCGCAGATCAGGCAGAGGCCTATCTGGCACCATCTTTGCGCGCGCTATTGCCCGATCCCATGACGTTAAAGGATATGGGGCCTGCCGCCGCGCGGTTTTTGGCCGCCCTAGCAGCCCGCCAGCGCATTGCCATTTTTGCCGATTATGACGTGGATGGCGGGGCCTCTGCTGCGCTGCTGATCACCTATTTGCGCGGCTTTGGCATTACGGCCACACTGTATATTCCCGACCGCATCGACGAGGGATACGGCCCAAACGAGGCCGCGATGCAGATGCTAGGGCGCGCGCATGATCTGATCATCTGCGTCGATTGCGGCACGCTAAGCCATGGCCCCATCGCCGCTGCGGGCTGCGACGTTTTGGTTTTGGATCACCATTTGGGCGGGGAAACGCTGCCCCCCGCGCTGGCCGTGGTTAACCCAAACCGCATGGACGAGACGGGTGATCTGTCGCATCTTTGTGCTGCGGGTGTTGTGTTTTTGCTGCTGGTCGAAGCAAACCGCCATCTGCGCGGTCAAGGCCACGCGGTTCCAGACTTGATTTCATTTCTAGACTTGGTCGCATTGGCCACCGTGGCCGATGTTGCGCCCTTGATCGGCGTCAACCGCGCCTTTGTGCGCCAAGGGCTTAAGGTGATGGCGCAGCGCGCCCGTGCGGGGTTGCGCGCATTGGCGGATATAGCGCGGCTGGACGCGGCCCCCAGCGCCTATTCGCTGGGCTTTGTTTTGGGCCCGCGCATCAATGCAGGCGGGCGCATTGGGCAGGCCGATTTGGGCGCGCGACTGCTGGCCACAGACAACGAAGCCGAAGCTGCCGCTTTGGCCGAAAGGTTGGATGTGCTGAACACCGAACGGCGCGAGATCGAGGCCGAGGTGCGCGCGCAAGCCTTGGCGCAGGCTGAGGCACGCGGATTTGATGCCCCCTTGGTCTGGGCCAGCGGCGAGGGCTGGCATCCGGGCGTTGTGGGTATTGTCGCCGCCCGCCTAAAAGAGGCAGCCCGCCGCCCAGCTGTGGTGATCGGCTTTGACGGCGATATTGGCAAAGGATCGGCGCGCTCGATCTCGGGCGTGGATTTGGGGGCTGCGGTGCAGCGCCTTGCCAGCGAGGGGCTGCTGATCAAAGGCGGCGGGCATAAGATGGCAGCGGGCCTTACAGTGGCGCGCGATCAGCTATCTGCGGCCATGGCGCGCCTGTCTGATTTGCTGGCCCGCCAAGGCGCAGGCGCGGGCGAGGCCAGCGATTTGCGCATCGACACGCTGCTGGCCCCATCCGCAGCAACGCTTGAACTAATCGCGCAGATCGACGCTGCTGGCCCCTTTGGCGCATCTGCCCCTGCCCCGCGTTTTGCCTTTGCCGACATGGCCGTATCTGCCCGCCCCATGGGCGAGGGGCATTTGCGCCTGTCCTTTGGCGATGGTGTCGGCCCAAAGTTGGAGGCGGTGCTGTTTGGTGCCTTTCAAACCCCGATGGGTGATGCGTTCATGGCAGGCGGGACGGGACGTTTTCATTTGGCGGGGCGTATCGAGGTGAACACCTGGGGCGGACGTAGCCGCGTCCAGCTTCGCCTCGAAGACGCAGCACGCGCATAATCGCTTGCCAAAACCTGAACCAAAACACCCCCAAATCTCGGCGGCGAAAAACCTATTACTTTCATGCATTTTTCCTCTTGCGGATAAATGCACAGGCCACTAAAGACAGCCCACGAACAGCGTGGCCCGTTCGTCTATCGGTTAGGACATCTGGTTTTCAACCAGGCAAGAGGGGTTCGACTCCCCTACGGGCTGCCACTTCCCGCCTTAAGGTTATTGGAACGCATGAGATTTTCCTTGAGCATGCTAACCTCTCAGAGGGGGTTAGCAGATTTCAGGTTTTTGGTGGTGTCTTGAAGCTTCTCGAATGCGCTGTGAGCGAGAAGAACTTGGTCGGCCTTCGCCGTGTAGCGACGCACTTCTGCATCGGTCTTGTGGCCGGTGATCGCCTTGATTTCATGATGGGTGCATCCCGCCTCGGCCAGACGCCGGGCACAAGCCTTGCGCAGACCGTGCGATGAACAGTTGGACAGCCCCGCCTCGTCGCAGCGATCCCGCATCCAGTTTCCGAAGCCCGCCGCCGAGTAGGGGCGACCATACTCCGTCAGCAAGAAAGTGGACGGGCCCTTAGGCAAGTCAGCCAACGCTGCTTGCAGCTCCGGGAGAATGGGGATCATCAACGGGGTGCCGGTCTTCTGCTGACGGACCCGGATCATGCCGTTGGCAACATCACCCCACCCCATCCTGACCGCATCTGACCGCCGCTGTCCGGTGCTGAGCATCAGCATCAAGGCCAGATACGCCTTGGTCCCGAGCGGGTGACGCGCTGTAAACTGCGCGATCTCTTCGTCGGTCCAAGTGATGGGCTCCACCTTCGGATTTGAAGCGTAGCCCTTCATTCCCACCATCGGGTTCGAAGCGATCATGCCGATGTGCACCGCGAAGTTCAAGAGCAGGCGCAGCCGCTTCATCAGCGTGGTTGCCGCCTTCCTGAGTGGCACTGAGCTTGGCAAGGATGGCTGGACGTGTCGCTGATAGTTGCGAAACGGGCCGGTCGCCATACTCGTGGCACAGAACTTCCTTGGCGATCGCATGTAGGCGTTTCGAACTGGTTTTCCAGGTTCAACGGCTGCAGAGGCGACCAAGGTAGAGGCGGCAGGGAAGGTGTCCTTTATGGTCGGCGTCTGGCGCCAAATGGCTCCTGCTCTCCCCCATCCACGGCCTTTGCATAGGCCAACAGGAACTCGCGGCTTCCGACTGGCAGGGAGGGAGATCCTTTGCTACCGGCTGGTTTAATAGGTATCGGGCTTACCAAAGCGATCATTGCAGGTGCAATGCACAAAGGCGACTTGCGCTTTGCCCATGAGGAAGCATCGTCCCAGGCTCTTACGCTGGTCTCAGAAGCAGGACCTGACAGGAGCGACTTCGAACCGAAAGCCACCATCGGGGGGCTACTCCCGCCAGCGCCTTCAGCCCCCTTGTCCCAGCATCTTGAGAACCCGCTTAGTTCTCAATGACTGGAGAGAACTTTTCGAGGTTTCATCCTCTGCATCCTTCGCCCTCTTGATCCAGTGAAATCCGTTCATCTTGCCTTGTGGGCTTTGGAAGGCCGATTTTCCCATGTTTGCTGGCCCCGTTGGTCGCTGTCCCTGGATGCACCCGAGCAGGTGGACGATTCGCGCGCTGATGCTGGTACACCTGGCGAAATGCTCAGCGATCCACAGCCGTATTGGCGGTGGTGATGAAGTTAGGCCGAAGGCCAGTGGTCTGGGTCATGTCAATCAATATGACTACATCATGTAGCTTAAATGATGTGACGAAAGCAATCCAGAATACCTATAATATGTATCACCATGAAAACATCATCCGGGATTCAGAAGTCGCGTTATCGCCCTTCGCTGCGGATGCAGCCCGAGTTGAAGCAACAGATCGAAGAGCGTTGATGGCCAGCGGTCGGTCGCTGAACGTGAAATCGTCTGGTGGCTTGAGCAGTCCCTCAGGGCAGATGCTCCTGGGCAAAGTTGATCAAGACGGCGAAACAGGCAGCTCTTCGCCCTTACCCCTGATCTGCCGGCTATCTGCGTGGCTGCGAAGTGCGAATTGGAGGCTGGGGCTGAGAAAATCCGCGGTGAGACGCATCAAGGCGGGCTGGCGGATCGACTTGATTGCTAGCTGAGGGTGAGGATGTCTTCGGGCATAGCTATCGCTTGGCGGGCTCATCCCGTGACTTGCCGACTTTGGCGTTAAAATCGCGCCTGCCGCGCTCGTTTCATCTTCTCGACCAGCCTTTGCGCCCAAGGACAAGCAATAGCAGCATGTTTATTCGCTTGGGCGTGGAATCGAAGGTCGGAGAGAAAGTCGAACATGCAGACTTTTGCGGAAGTGACAAGGTCTTTGCCCGTTCGAGCGAAGCATCGAAGGATCGCAACAGTCTGGCTGCTCAGCCGATGGGGCCTG
Source organism: Cypionkella sp. (assembly GCA_034519315.1). Classification (GTDB taxonomy): domain Bacteria; phylum Pseudomonadota; class Alphaproteobacteria; order Rhodobacterales; family Rhodobacteraceae; genus Cypionkella. The sequence continues at coordinate 34,091 of JAXHON010000072.1, forward strand.
CTGGCTTCAACTCGATTAACGGTCAAACCGTTCTAACCGGCTCCAGCAGCAGCCGCCTTTATGACCGAGCATTCTCCAGCCAGAGCTGGCGCCGAATTCGTGACGCGCATATTCAGGGCGGCGCGGCTTTCGGTGTCGACAATCACTTCGACGCCGTCACTTAACGTAATTCCTTCGATGACTTTTGGCAACTGATTTCTTCGCCATTGAGGCGCAACCATTTCTTTGGATGCGGCCTGAATGAGAGTGAAGACCATTAATTTGGCCGTCTTTTGCTGGAGTGCGCTTTGGTGCGAACTGCCGTTCTGGGCGCTGCACGGTAGGCGAAGACGCTTTCAATAGGGTTTGTCGGGCGCAGATGGCCCTAGTGATCGGCTGGAATCAAAGAATGTCAACATCGCTTCCCCTGCTATCCGTGATCAGGCAGTTCACGCCCTTTTTGTATTTCAGCTTATATTTCGCTGAATAGTGTCCATTGTTGCCTCTTCGCTTCTGCCTTCGTGGCAGCATGCTGATATCATCGAGATCAGATTTCACGGTCGCGGCCATCTGCTTGGGAAAGCAGTCTTCGCCACATTCTTCACCCATGAACCCAGCAACGCTGGAGAGGCTTTGTACGGCCAAACGCCTTGTCCAAGGCATTCCAGAGAACCCCAGCGCGCGCCATCATACCACGTGAATCTTGAGTGATAGACAGGCTGCGCGCCTTGAGGTCACCGAGGCACCATGCTGCCAGCCCGCGCATCTTCCAGTCCTGAATTTGAGTTTCTCCAGGCGGTGTTCTTCTTTGCCCCGGTGTCGCACCAATGATCACGGTATGCATTCGGCATTTTCTTCCAGGTAAGCGCCTGTAGATAGACGCCATCTGCCCAGATGCGGACGTAGTTGCGCGCCGACAGATCACGCCGTTCAGGTATCATATTCCGGCTGATAGCCTGCGGTCAGGCGCGCGATAGAGGACGCTCGGTGACAGATTGGGGGCATCGGAACCCATAATGGCTGACAGCGCTTCCTGAAAGTCGCCCGTGGAGATGTTCTTCAGGTAAGAACGGGCACCGGCGGCGTCCATGTTGATCGAGCGGCGCGTCGGCTTCGGGCAGATATTCGAGGTGAAGCGGATCTTTTCGCCGCAACAGAGGGCGCTCGTTGGTCGCGCACGGGCCGTTGGACATCCAGGGCACTCAATCAGCACAATACAGTAACTGAACGCTATC
>JAXHON010000052.1:0-18484 GCA_034519315.1 Cypionkella sp.
CAGTTACGTATTGCTCCGCCTTGGCAAAGCACGACCCATTGCGCGTGTTAAAGGTTATCGCCTCGCAGGCGGAATTGGCGGCACAGGCGCGCTGGCAGGCATCTAATGTCGTGTTGAAAACCGAGGCGATATCTCCGCCGGCAAAATCGGTATCAGGATACAGGATAAACCGTTTTTGCGGGATAAGATCCTGCGACGCAGCTGGCATGGGGGCAAGCAGCGCGGCAGCCGTCAGAAAAATTTTAGCGAAATTTTGCAGGGTCATGAAAAGGGCCTTTCCGCAGCGGGTGCTATGCGGGCGACCTTACTATTTTGCGATCACAAAGCAACGAAAAGCAAAGAGGTCTTATGCGATTTTGGTCTGGTTGCGGTTGTTCATTTTGTTGCGCCAAATTGAGGCGAATCGCGAGAGAACTCGCTTTGGCGCAGAATGGGCGGATGATGGATTTTGCAGAACGGCTGGCACAGGAACGGCGCGCGCGGCTGGCTGCCCAGCGCCTGCTGGAACAGAAAAGCCGCGAATTATACGCCGCCAATGAAAACTTCTGTCGCTGCACGCTCCCTCGCGCTGTGTATCAGATCAGGATTTATCCAGCTTGGCCAAGGCTATTGTGCGCACCGCCTTGTCCGAGGCCGAAACCCTCAAGGGCCAAGCGGGCCGCTTTGTCGAAGATTTGGATCGCGCCCATACTGCCGCCGTCATGGCCGAGACGGCGGCCGAGATCTGATAAACACCATCGAAGCGATGAAGCTTTGCCTACCGTTTATGATGCGCAGCAGCGTTTGGTGGTGGCGAACCGTGCCTATCTAAACCTGTTTGACAGCGACACCGTCGCCCCGGGCATCACCTTTGCCCAGATACTGGCGCTCGCCGCCAGCCAAGGCCGCTTTGACCTAGGGGGAGAGCATCCCGATGATTGGCAGGTTTTGATGGCCAGCCGGTGGGATAGCGATGAAATTGATCAAATCACCCTGCAAATGAGCAACGGCACTTGGGTGCGGATGGTGGATCGGCGCGCCCGCGATGGCGATATGGTCTGCCTTGCCGTGGATATTACCGACCAAATGCGCATCTGGGCTGCGATCGAGGCCATCCCCGATGGGTTTGTCTTATATGACAGAGAGGAGCGTCTTGTGACCTGCAACCAACGGTATCGCGACATTTACGCGGACAGTGCCCCCTATATGGAGGTGGGCGTGACATTCGAAGACTTGCTGCGCCACGGGCTGGCCGCGGGCGCGCACCCCGATGCCGTGGGGCGCGAGGAAGAGTGGATTTCGCAGCGCCTGTATCACCATCGCAACCCTGGTGCGGTTTTTGAAGAACAGCTTTCCGATGGCCGCTGGATCCGCGAACAAGATCACCCCACTCCCGATGGCGGGCGCGTGGGCCTGCGGATGGATGTAACAGCCGAAAAAGCGAACCAAGCTGCGCTAGAGGCCGCCCGTTTGCAGGCCGAGGCTGCAAACCGCGCCAAATCGGCCTTTCTTGCCAATATGAGCCACGAAATCCGCACGCCGATGAATGGCGTTGTCGGCATGGCCGAGCTGCTATGCGATACCGCCCTGACCGACGATCAGCGCCTGTTTGCCGAAACAATCCGCTCTTCGGGCGAGGCTTTGCTGGTGATCATCAACGACATTTTGGATTATTCGAAAATCGAGGCAGAGCGGCTAACCTTGCACCCAGAGCCCTTTGATCTGGAACGCACAATCCACGAAATCGCCATGCTGCTGCAACCGCGCGCGCGCGAAAAGGGCATTGATCTGCTGATTGATTTCGACATGTTTCTGCCCACCCGCTATGTCGGCGATCGGGGGCGTTTGCGGCAAGTGTTAACCAACCTGATGGGTAACGCAGTAAAGTTTACCGATCAGGGCCATGTCTTGGTGCGCGTTGTCGGCGTCGAATCTGAATCGGGATTGCAGCAACTGCACATCTCGGTCGAAGATACGGGCATTGGCATAGCGGCTGAGAATCTGGATGCCATTTTTGGCGAGTTTAACCCGGTCAGAATCCGAAGCGAACCGCAAATTCGAAGGCACGGGTCTTGGTCTTGCCATCACACAGCGCCTGATTGAACGAATGGAGGGTGCGGTTTGGGTGGATAGCGAGCTTGGCAAAGGCTCGTGCTTTGGTTTTCGTGTCACCCTTCCCGTGGCCGAAGATGCTTTGCCCACGCGGGTTCCCACGCAGATCGAACGGGTTTTGGTGGTGGATGATCAATTCATCAACCGCACGATTTTGGAACGTCAACTTGCCCCCTGCGGCATAGCGGTGACGCTGGCGCGCAGCGGGGCAGATGCATTGGCGGCGCTGCAAGCAGGCAATTTTGACGCAATTTTGACTGATTATGAGATGCCAGAAATGAACGGGATGCAGCTGGCTTGCGCCGTCCGCGCGGCGGGGGTGGATGCGCCGATCATCTTGCTTACGTCAAATCCCGCGGCCTCGCGCACCGACGAAGGGCATCACCATCTGTCCGCAACGTTGCAAAAGCCCATCCTGCGCGCCGATCTGGCTACCCGCGAAAGTTGCAGGACGCCTTCAGGCGAAGAGGTGGTGGCCGCCGTCGCGCCGCCCCCACCGCCCGCCGCCGCCCGCAAGATGCGCGTATTGGTGGCCGAAGATAACCGCACCAATCAGCTTGTTTTCCAAAAAATGGTGCGCGAGGCGCAGATTGATCTGCACTTTGCTGGCAACGGGGTCGAGGCGGTGGCGCAGTTCCAATCCTTGGCGCCTGATTTGATTTTATGGCGGACATTCCACGCACCGAAGAAGCTGATGGCAAGACGCCGCCCGCGCCATTCGCACTCTCGAAGGGCAGGCGTCGCATGTGCCGATTGTCGCGCTAACCGCCCATGCGATGGACGGGGACGAGATTGCGATTTTGGCATCTGGAATCGACCGCTATATGACAAAACCGCTGCGCAAGGCGCTGATTTTGGACACAATTATGGCCATGGCTCCTGATTGCGCCTGTCCCGTTATGCCCGAAACATTGGCCACCGAAACCGCCGCCTAACGCGCTAGTTTACGGCCACCGCGCCTGCGCGCTGGTAGGGGCGCGCAAAGACCAGTCGGTTTGCGTTCGATTGGCCCGCGTCAAACCTATACCCGCCCAGATCAAATCCGCACAAATCCGCGGGGGCGGTTATGTGGTTTTCGCAGGCATAGCGCGCCATCGCCCCGCGCGCCTGTTTGGCCCAAAAGCTGACAACCTTTGCCGCGCCGTTTTGGGTTTCCAAAAACACGGGCGTGATGACGGGCAGCCCCAACGCCTTTTGATCAACAGCGGAAAAATATTCCACCGAGGCGCAGTTTAGCACGGCTGTGGCACCCACTTCGCCCGCCTGTGCGCGCAGCGCTTTGGCGATTTGATCCCCCCAAAAGGCGTAAAGATTTGCCCCCTTTGGGTTTGCCAGCCGCGATCCCATTTCCAGCCGATAGGGGGCAATGCCGTCCATCGGGCGCAACAGACCGTACAGGCCTGACAGAATGCGCAAATGCCCCTGCGCCCAGCGACGGGCATCCTCTGCCAGCGTGGCAAATTCCAACCCCGCATAGGTGTCGCCGTCAAACAAATGCGCAGCGCTATAGGTTTGCGCCGACGTAAACCCCGCAAATCGCCCATGGTTCAGGGCCGCCAATGCGGGGGATATATCCATCAGCCCGCAAAGATCATCCACCGATAACGCGCGGGCAAGTTTTGCCAAAGCGCGGGCATCGGTCGCAAACATGGGCAAGGTTTCGCCCGCAGGCGCGCGCTCGTTCAAACGTTTGGCAGGAGAGATGACGGTGATCATTCGGCAGCAATCAATAAGGAGTGTTGGTCAAAATAGGCTGATTTTGCGGCACGGCTAGGGGAGTATGCGCCGCAGCGGGCGGGTCTTCTGCCAAAACCGTCAAAAACGCCATGGCAAAGCGGTCGATCTTTGCCTCGCTCATACCCGAAAATTGCTTAAAATCGGCCATGCAGCTGGGGCGGCGCTGGGCGATTTGGCGCAGGGTGCTGGCATCGCAAGACATGGGCTTGCCCGTGCCATCCGCCCCGCGCGACAGCGCCAGTTGCGCGGCCTGAAGGCGGTCGTAAACATCGGCGGCGGGGGTTCCCACCACAGCGCGGCGGGCAGGGTGCAGCGCGGGCGGCGCGGCCCCCGTGATCGCCGCCAAAAATACCGCGCCGAAATTTTCCAATTTACGCGCGCCGACCCCCGTGATCCCCATCATGGCGTCCAAAGACTGGGGTCGCTTTTCGGCCATTTCGATCAGCGTTCGATCGGCAAAAATCACATAGGCGGGAACGCCCGCCTTTTCGGCCAACTCGCGCCGTTTTGCCTTTAGTGCCGCCAGCAAGGCAGCGTCCTCGTCCGACACTTGGGCGCGCACCATTGGCGCAGGGGCGGCACGCAAAGCGGTGTCGCGGCGCAGGGTAATTTCCAACTCGCCGCGCAGGATTGGGCGGGCGGCCTCGGTCATGCGCAGCGCGCCGAATCGTTCGGGGTCAGGGCGGATCAGATCGCGCCCCATCATCTGGCGAAACACCCCAGCCCATGCGCTGCGGTTCAAATCGCGCCCCACGCCGAAAGTGGGCAGTTTATCATGCCCCTTTTCGCGGGTCTTTGCGGTATTCGTGCCCAGTAAGATATCGGTCAAATGCCCCGCGCCAAACCATTCCCCCGTGCGCAGCATGGCCGACAGCGCCTTGCGCACCGCATCGGTGGCATTGAACACGGCGGCGGGAGAATCGCATAAATCGCAGTTTTTACAGGGGGTTGACGCCTCGCCAAAATAGCCCAGCAGAATTTGGCGGCGGCAAGAAATTGCCTCGGCCAGCCCCAGCAGCGCGTTCAGGCGCAGATGATCGGCGGCCTTGCGATCTGGCGGGGCAAGGCCTTCGTCAATCTGGGTGCGGCGCAGTTTGATGTCTTCGGGGCCATAAAGGGTAAGCGTTTCGGCAGGCGCGCCATCGCGGCCCGCGCGGCCAATTTCCTGATAATACCCCTCGATCGACTTGGGCAGATCGGCATGGGCAACCCAGCGAATATCGGGTTTGTCGATCCCCATACCAAAGGCGATGGTGGCGACCACAATCAACCCGTCTTCTTGTTGAAAGCGCATCTCGACCACGCGCCGGGCCTCTGCCTCCATCCCGCCATGGTAGAAACATGAACAATGGCCCGCATCGGCCAATGCCTTGGATAGTGTTTCGGTTTTCGCGCGGCTGGCGCAGTAAACAATGCCAGATTGCCCTCGACGCGCGGCGGCAAAGCGCAAAATCTGCTCGCGCGGGGCGTCTTTGGCGGCAAAGGCCAGATGGATGTTGGGCCGATCAAAGCCGTGCAAAAACACGGCGGGGCGGGCATCGAATAGGCGTGTGATAATCTCGGCCCGCGTTTCAATATCGGCGGTGGCGGTAAAGGCGGCCAGCGGCACGCCCAGCGCGCGCCGCAAATCGCCGATGCGCAGGTAATCGGGGCGAAAATCATGGCCCCATTGGGATACGCAATGCGCCTCGTCCACCGCGATCAGGGTGCAATTAGCGCGCCGCAGCAGCGCCAGCGTGCCGCTTGCTGCCAGCCTTTCGGGCGCGATATACAGCAGTTTCAGGCGGCCTTCGTCGATGGCGGTAAACACCTCTTCGGTCTGCTCGTCGGTATTGCCCGAGGTCAGCGCCCCCGCTTCTACCCCCGCTGCCCGCAGGGCGCGCACCTGGTCGCGCATCAGCGCGATCAGCGGCGAGATGACAACCGTCACCCCTTCGCGGCACAGGGCAGGCAGTTGAAAGCACAGGCTTTTTCCGCCACCTGTGGGCATTATAGCAAGGGTGTCCTGCCCCGCGCAGACGGCGTTCACAATCTCTTCTTGCCCCGTGCGAAAGGCGGTAAACCCGAAGACCGAGTGCAAAAGTTGCGCAGGATCAGTCATGGGTGATTAGAACAGGCCCGCATTGTTGATCAGCAACCGTTCCAGCGCGAAAACGCCAATCAGTACGACCAGCGGGGCCAGATCAATGCCCGACAAATTGGGCAAAAATCCGCGCACTTTGCGGTAAACGGGTTCCACCAAACCGTCCAGCCCATACCAAACGCGGCTGACAAAAGATTGGCGCAGGTTCAAGACCTGAAACTGGATCAGCCAGCTCATGATGATATGCACCAAAATGACCCAGCGCGCGATGCCAATCACCAAAAGGGCAACTTCCAGAAGCGTTCTCATAGCTTTCTCCTACCATAGTTAGTGGCACAGCTAGCGGTTTGCCACAAGAAGGGCAATGGTTTTAAGGGGCGCGGCTGACGCAAAGTCACGCTTGACCACGCGCATCAAAGGGGCAAATTGGGGCAAAGGGGGGCGCCGATGTATCCTTACTTTCGTATGTTTAACGAAGTGTTGAAATTTCAAAGCGCGCCAAAATTGGGCCCGCTGGATGCTCATGTCAGCTATCACCGCATCTGGCCCCAGGACTTGGACCCGTGGCGCGAGTTGAACAATGGGCGCACCCTTACGCTGTTTGATCTGGGCCGCATTCCAATGGCGCGGCGGATGGGGCTGGACAAAGTGCTGGCGCAAAATGGTTGGGGGCTGACGGTGGCGGGCAATTCCACCCGCTACCGCCGCCGCGTGACGCTGTTTCAGCGCCTGCGGCAGGTCAGCCGCGTGATCGGCTGGGACACGCGTTTCATTTATATGGAGCAAAGTTTTTGGCGCGATGATCCGCAGGGCAGCGAATGCACCGCCCAAATGTTGCTGCGCTCGGCCATCATCTCTAAGGCTGGGATGGTTTCGCCCGCCAAAATGATCGCCGCCATGGGTATGGATATGCCCAGCCCACCGCTGCCAGATTGGGCGGCGGCGTGGATTGCGGCAGATGCACAGCGCCCTTGGCCACCTAATGAGGGCGGTAATTTGCGCTAAACCGCTTGCCAGCCTGCGCGGATTGGGGCCTTATCGGCGCAAACGGGGGGCGATAGATGAACGACATTTCACCGCGCAAACGCATTTGGGGTTGGTATTTCTTTGATTGGGCCAGCCAGCCCTATAACACGCTGCTGCTGACCTTTATATTTGGCCCCTATTTCGCCGAAATCGCGCGCGGCTATTACATGGGCGCGGGGTATGATGCCGATGCCGCCAAGGCAGCGGCGCAGTCGTTCTGGGGCTACGGCCTAACCGCAAGTTCGATCATCATCGCCATTCTGGCCCCAATACTGGGCGCTGTGGCCGATGGGTCGGGGCGGCGGATGGTGTGGATTTGGATATTCAGCGCCTTTTACATCAGCGGCGCATTCGGCCTGTGGTGGGTGATGCCGGGCGGGGAAATCGGCACGCTATACTGGGCCGTTGGCTTTTTTGCGCTGGGCTTCATTGGAATGGAGTTTACCACCATTTTCACCAATGCCCTAATGCCCACGCTGACCGATCACGACGATATTGGCAAAATTTCTGGATCGGGGTTCGCCTTTGGCTATTTGGGCGGGCTGGTGGCGCTGGTGCTGATGCTGGCACTGTTTGCCGAAAATTCAAATACGGGCAAAACCCTGATCGGGATTGATCCGATTCTTGGGCTGGATACGGAATCGCGCGAAGGCACGCGCATGGTGGGGCCGTTTTCCGCCCTTTGGTATGCGCTGTTCATGATCCCGTTCTTTTTGTGGGTGCGAGAGCCGCGCATGGCGGCAGGGCGCATTCACATCGGCGCGGCACTGGGCAGTTTGCGCGAATTCTTGCAGGGATTGCGTTTTCGCAAAAGCCTGTCGGCCTATCTGGCCTCGTCCCTGCTATACCGCGATGCGTTGAACGGGCTTTATGCCTTTGGTGGTGTTTATGCCAGCAACGTGCTGGGCTGGTCGATCACGCAAATCGGGGTCTTTGGCATTTTAGGCGCGCTGACGGCGGTTTTCGCCAGTTGGATCGGCGGGCGGCTGGACCAACGCTTTGGCCCCAAGCCCGTGCTGGTGGGGGCGATTTTGGTGCTGATCGGCGTTTGCATCGTTATCGTCGGCCTGTCGCGCGACAGCCTTTACGGTCTTTCACTGGACGAGTCTGGCAGCGCTGCCGACATCATCTTTTTCATCTGCGGCGCGTTCATTGGCGGAGCGGGCGGGCCGTTGCAGGCCGCCAGCCGCACGATGCTGGTGCGCCACACCACGCCAGACCGCGCAACCGAGGCGTTCGGCGTTTTCGCGCTGTCGGGCAAAGTCGCCTCTTTCATCTCGCCGCTATTGATCGCCATAGTGACAGACATAACAGGGTCGGCACGTCTGGGCATTTCGCCTGTTGTTGGACTGTTCTTGCTGGGTCTAATAGCCTTGGCCTGGGTGCGCCCAAAAGGAGAAATGGCATGATCACGCGGCTAATTCTGTCGATTGCCCTAATGGCAGGCGCGGCGCAGGCTGAAACCACAGCGGCGCAGTTGTTCAGCGCCGCCAAATCTCCCAGCCAGCAAGAGCCTATGCCGATTGGTTCCTACGCCAAGGGCTGCGCGGCGGGGCTGGTGCAATTGCCCGAAAACGGTCCGACTTGGCAGGCGATGCGCCTGTCGCGTGGGCGCAACTTTGGCCATCCTGTGATGATCGACTATTTGCAAGGCCTCTCCCAAGTTGCCACTCAGGTGGGTTGGGCGGGCCTGTATATCGGCGACATTAGCCAGCCGCGCGGCGGGCCGATGTCCTCGGGTCATGCCAGCCACCAGATGGGTCTGGACGCCGATATTTGGATGCTGCCGCCCAAGTCTTTGAACCTGACGCGTCAGCAGCGCGAGGATATTTCCTCGATCCCCGTGCGCTCGGCCGACCAACGCTCGGTCACGAAAAACTGGACGCCCGGTCATCATGCGTTGCTGCGCGCCGCTGCGTCAGATAAACGGGTGGATCGCATTTTTGTGGCCGCTGCGGTGAAAATCGAAATGTGTAAAACCGCAACCGAGGCGGATACCCCTTGGCTGCAAAAAATCCGCCCTGTGGCGGGGCATGACACCCATTTTCACGTGCGGCTGAAATGCCCAAGCGGCGCAACGCTGTGCCAAAAGCAAAAGCCAACTGTGGCGACCCTGTCCAAGGGCGGCAATGGCTGCGACGAGACGTTGATGTGGTGGGTGACGGATTATCTGAACCCGCCTAAACCCACCAAAAAACCCAAACCCAAGAAAGAGGAACCCCCCGAAAAGGGGGCGCGTCAATACACAATGCGCGATCTGCCAGCCCAATGCACCGACGTTTTGCGCGCGCCTTAGGGGCTGCCATCTTTGCCGTGATGGGCCTAAACCCTATCGCTGCGCAAGATGCGCCGCAGGGGTTTTTGACGCAATTTGAATGGCCGTCAGATGACCCGCTGCATGGCGGGCTATCGGGTATTGAGGTGTCGGGCGATGGTCAAAGCGTGGTTCTACTGTCGGATCAGGGCGCTATTGCCACGGGGCAGATTTCCCGCGACACGGCTGGACTGATTACGAATATCACGCTGTCCCCGTTCCAGTTGTTAAAAGCCTTGGGCGATGCGCCGCTGTCAGATTCGCGCAATGATTCCGAAGGTTTGGCGCTAGACGGGCAGGGCCGCGCCTATATTTCCTTTGAAGGGGTGGCGCGGGTTTTGCGCTATGACGATCTGGCGGGATCGGCGCAGAACATGCCAGATCACCCCGATTTTGCAGGTTTGCAGACCAATTCCGCGCTTGAGGCGCTCGCGGTGGATGCGGATGGCACGCTTTATACTTTGCCCGAACGTTCAGGGGCCGAAGCGCGCCCGTTTCCGATTTACCGCCTGCGCGCAGGCGTTTGGGACAACAAACTATCCTTGCCGCGCGAGGCGGGATTTATGCCCGTGGGGGCCGATTTTGGCCCTGATGGGCGGCTGTATATTTTGCTGCGGCAGTTTCACGGGATTTCGGGGTTTTCCTCTAAACTGATCCGCATGACGGTGGGCGAGGATGCGCTGGGCCCTGCCGAGGTTGTGATGCAAAGCCGCGCCGGATTTCATGACAACCTAGAGGGCGTGGCGATTTGGCAGGGCGCTGCGGGGGATTTGCGCGCAACCATGGTGGCGGATGATAATTTCCTGCCGTTTCTATCGACGGGCCTTGTCGAATATCGCCTGCCCGATTGACGCGCCCGCGCGCGGCGGCTAAGTCGGCGCTGCCCATTTGGGCACAAGTCTCCGCAACCTTGGAAAAAACGGAATATACCATGAAAAACTTGAACATTGGCATCATCGCCATGGGGGCCGCCATCGGCGCCGTTGTGCTGGCCTCGAATATCCTTGTGCAATTTCCTATTGGCAATTGGCTGACATGGGGGGCCTTTACCTATCCTTTCGCTTTTTTGATCACCGACCTGACCAACCGCTTTTACGGCGTGGCCGCCGCGCGGCGGGTGGTGTATTCTGGCCTGATCGTGGGCCTTGCTTGCAGCTTTGTCGGCACGCAAATCACGGGTGAGTTTGGCCCGCTGGTCACCTTGCGCATTGCCATCGGCAGCGCCGCCGCATTCTTAATGGGGCAGCTTTTGGACGTGGCGATCTTTGACCGCCTGCGCGCAGCCGCATGGTGGCGCGCACCGTTCATTTCGACTTTGGTTGGATCAGCGGTTGATACGGCGATTTTCTTTACCATCGCTTTTTCGGCAGGGCTGATTTGGATCGAGCCCGCCAATGACGTGACTTGGGCAAATGAACTGGTGCCGCTGCTGGGGTTTGGCCCCATCGTCGCGCTATGGGTGTCGCTGGCGCTGGCCGATTTTGCGGTGAAAATTGCCGTCGATTTGGGCGCTTTGCTGCCTTTTCGGCTGGCAATCGCAAAATATGCACAACGCGCTGTATAAAAGCTTTTGACAAACGCAAAATCTGTGCCACCATACTTCTATCGGCAACATTTTGAAAGGAGGTGATCCAGTGTCTAGAGTGATATTGGAGAGTGGTGTTGGGACAGTCATGGGGGGTGTTTTCTAAGGGCAACCTCTTAGATAAACAGACCACAGATTGGGTTGGATACCTAACCACCCCATCTCCTAAGATCTCGGAAAGGGTCGCCCAGCGGTGGCCCTTTCTTCTTTTTAAGGTGCGAGCATGCTGCGGATCAACGACATGGTTTCCATTGCGGATTGGGAAATAAGCGAGAGCTTTATCCGCGCCTCTGGCCCAGGCGGGCAGAACGTGAACAAGGTCTCCACCGCCGTCGAGCTGCGCTTCGAGGCCGAGCGTTCGCCTGCGCTGGCGGCATCGGTCAAGGCGCGGCTGAAACGGCTGGCAGGGCGGCGCTGGACGAATGAAGGCGCAATCGTGCTGCAAGTGGACGAGACCCGCAGCCAAGCCCGCAACCGCGAGATTGCCCGCGAAAGGCTGGCCGATTTGATCGCGCAGGCGTTGGTCAAACCGAAACCAAGGGTGGCAACCAAGCCGACCTATGGCAGCCAATTGCGGCGCATGGCGGGCAAAGCGATCCGCGGCGAGGTAAAGGCGCTGCGGGGCAAGGTGGGGGATGAGGAGTAGGGCATTTCCGCCTAAAATTATTGAAATACTGACATGGATCTGCTTGCAGCCTAGATTTTTTGTCATAGAGTTTGGCACAGTATGTTCAGCCTTTGCGAGAAATGAAAATGAAGTTTGTTTTTTTGACTGCGATGCTTTGTTCTCTTGGTCAGCTGAGCCATGCCGAGGCCATCCAAGGTTCAGACGATCCAAACTTTCGCGCCCCCTTCGAACGCCTGTTGCAAGGCGATGATCCCACTGCAGTTGCAGAAATCTACGCAGCAGCCGAGAATGGAAATCATGCAGCGCTATTGGCTCTACCAGCTGTGCTGACATGGATGCCGCCAGAAGGCACTTTGGCAGAAAGAAAACGCTTTCGGATGGTCGGCGGTGTTCCTCTTTGGGAAGCAGTTGCCGCAGCGTCACCCGTTTGGGCTGCTTGGGCAAATGGCGGCGACGTTGAAGCAGGCCCGATTGTCCCAAGGATGAGAAACGCTTATCAAGGCGGGCGAGCCGCTTAAAGCGCAAGCGCTTTTCAATGTATGGCTAAACGCAGGCTTTTGGAAGGAAATCCCATTAGATCAAGAGATTACCCCGTCTCTGATGTCGTTTAGTTTTCTTTTGATGGATCAATTGCAACGAGGGGATGACCCCGCTGCTGGATTGTTCTTGGCAAGCCTGCTTGCAGCAGACCGCGCCGAAGGATGGGATACGCTGGTCAGGATTTTTATGACCGAAAGTAAAACCCCGATGCCGCCTGATTTTATGACATTGGATCAAATCATTTTTGCGGCAGAGGTGGATGGAAATTATGTGCGGGAACCAAGATGCGTGGCTTCCTTGAGTTCCGAAATTGGTATCACGAATGGGTTGGCAGTAGATCGCCAGACTCAGCCCCCAGTGCAGCGGCTGTTTTACGTGGCAGACCAGAGTTTTCACCCGTTGAAGCATATTGCCAAGCAAACTGCGCCGCTTCTGCACAGAGTTGCGAGGCGGCGTGGCTGTTCTTGAGTGCCCCATTTGAGGTAGCAAGCGATAACGCCGTCCCTGCTGTTGCGCTTGTATCAACGGCGGATTTTTTCGCAACGCCGCGGGGTGCCGATTATATTTTTCCTGTTGTTCGCAATTTCAAAAAGGATGGGGTTCTAGACAAGCATCTAGCAAATGCTGAACCGATAGACGCTTGCCTTGTTCAAAAGGCGAGGGATTACTTATCGACGCCTAACGGCACTGGTGGAGACCAATAGCCCTAAACCACCACCTCCGCCGCCACCTGATCGCCCACGCCAAACACCCGTTTATACCGCTCAATCTGATCCTTTGGCCCCATCGCTTTGTTTGGGTTGTCCGACAGTTTCACCGTCGGGCGGCCATTGGCGGACACGGCTTTGCAGACCAAACTAAAGGGTGCCAGCGCATCGCCGTCCACCAGCCCGCGAAAATCGTTGGTCAGCATGGTGCCCCAGCCAAAGGACACTTTCACGCGGCCATAGAATTGTTTGTGCAGTTCGATGATTTTGTCTACGTCCAACCCGTCCGAGAAAATCACCAGTTTCTGTCTGGGGTCTTCGCCGCGATCTTGCCACCATTTGATGGCGGTTTCCGCACCCATGGCGGGATCGCCGCTATCAATCCGTATGCCCGTCCATTTCGCCAGCCATTCGGGCGCGCGGGCCAGAAACCCTGCCGTGCCATAGGTATCGGGCAGCATGATGCGCAGATTGCCGTCATGCTCTTCGTGCCAATCGGCCAGCACCTTATAGGGGGCCTCGGCCAGTTCCGCGTCGGTATCTGCCAGCGCCGAATAGACCATCGGCAATTCATGGGCGTTGGTGCCAATCGCCTCGATATCGCGCTGCATTGCGATGCGGCAGTTGGATGTGCCCGTAAATTTTGCCCCCAGCCCTTCGCGCATCGCCTGCACGCACCAATCTTGCCACAGATAGGAATGGCGGCGGCGGGTGCCGAAATCGGCAATCCGCAGCCCTTCGATACCGCGCAAACGTTCGATCTTTTCCCACAGGCGGGTCATGCCGCGCGCATACAGCACCTGCAACTCAAACTTGCCCATTTGGGCGGTGACAGCGCGGGATCGCAATTCCATCAGCACCGATAGCGCGTGAATTTCCCACAGCATCACCTCGGGCCAGTTGCCTTCAAAGGTCAACTCGTACTGACCGTCTTTCTTTTCCAAATGATAGGGCGGCAGGCGCAGACCTTCGAACCATTCCATGAAATCGGGGCGGAACATTTGGCGTTTGCCGTAAAACGTGTTGCCGCGCAGCCATGTGCTTTCCCCGCGCCGCAAGGACAGGCTGCGCACGTGGTCCAGCTGTTCGCGCAGCTCTCCCTCGTCTACCAAGTCGGCAAGGCGTAGCGATTTGCTTCGGTTGATCAGGCTGAAAGTGACCGTTGTGCCAGGCCGATTGCGGAAAATAGACTGGCACATCAACAGTTTGTAAAAATCGGTGTCGATCAAGGACCGCACAATAGGGTCAATTTTCCAATTGTGGTTATGCACCCGTGTGGCAATATCGACCATGGCGCCCCCCCCTTTTTGCCGCATCTTAGACCAAAGCGGGCAGGAAGCGCATGCCGCCCAGATTCAAGCCCCTTTCCCCATAGGCCAATCCCCGCTATATCGCGCCCATGACAGAATCTTCGAACTCTCATCCGCAAATTTCTCGATCGTGGCGCATATTGACCACGGTAAAATCCGTTCCTTCAACCGATAGACAGGATCCAGCCCAGACGGGCACTGTCGCCGCGCGCGATATGAAGGCCCAGATTTTGGACAGCATGGATATTGAGCGCGAGCGCGGTATCACCATCAAGGCCAATACCGTGCGGATTGAATACCCCGCCCGAGATGGCCGCACCTACAATCTTAATCTAATCGACACGCCCGGCCACGTTGACTTTGCCTAGTGAGTTTAAGCCGTTCGATGCGCGCAGTGGAAGGATAGCCTTTTGGTGGTGGATGCAAAGTCGGTGTCGAGGCGCAGACCCTTGCCAATGCTCAGGCGCTGGATACGCTGAGGTCGAAACTGAAGGGCGCTTGGTTGATGAAGACATCGCCGGGCAAAACAAAATCATTTGACATCCATCGGAGGAAAGCCCGCGGCGCGCTGTATTGATCTGCCCACGCCCCTTCGGCTCTCTTCATGCTGCCACTGGTGAAAATGATCTGGATATGGTCGTTAGCGCGGAACGGAACGCGCTATCGTTGAAGTCTGGAGCACGCCTGTGTTCCACCATGCCGTCGGCGATCACCACCGGCACATCAAGCAGAAGTTCTTCTCCAGTACGGTTGAGGACCCCATGAGCGTTGGTCATTGCCAGTATCCGCTTCACGCGCTCCGTCAACTTACAGTATCCGGGGATGTACGGAGATGCGTCAACGCCGCCACCCGGCCATAACATACCTGCACCGCCCACCCGCCTGCCTGCCCACCCCCCGCCCCAGCCTGCCCCAGGCCTGGGACCTGTTTGGTGAGCCCTTTTTTTTGGTCCCCAGTGTGTTCACCATTTCCCTTTCCCAGCAAAAAAAAAAAAGCCACTCCCCCAGCTGTGTCTCTGTTCTCCCCCATTTTACGTGTGCTTCCTTTGCCCCTTCCATGTGATTATGATGTTCCATTCTTCTGTTTTACATTTTTTTTTTTTTTTTTTTTTTTTTCCCCAATGAAAAACTTTTGTATACATGGTGTCCTCATTCTCGTTATCACACCTCTTGCTTTGTGCGTGTACATGCCTTCCCCCCCCCCCCTGACATGTGTGTGTGTGTGTGTGTGTGTGTACCCCCCCACCCACACACACACACACACACACACACACACACACACACACACACACACACACACACACACACACACACACACACTGTGGGCCTTCTTTTTTGTTTGAGACCCATGCCTGTGCACACTTATTTTATAATTGCACATGTGTAGTGGCTGTTGGCATTAGAGTACTCGGCCAGGCCAGCACTTTCCTGATGATGATGGAGGTGTGAATTACGGCTGCAACCCCGAACCCGAAACCCGCTGGCCGGGAAGGAGGAGGACACTAAAGGCGGCTGTGTTCTCACCCACCTCGGCTCCCCCCCCCCCCCCCCCCCCCCCCCCCCCCCCCCCCCCCCCCTACCCAAAGACCCCGTGCTGTGGCATTGCATGCCACTCAGGCTCTATGCCAGGTGGACCTGAAGAAGTAGTCAGCAGAAAGCCCATCCGCGAGCTCGGCCAGCGTTTCCCAGGCTCCGGTGGGTTCACTCTAACCGCAAGCCCTCCAAGCAGAAATTCTCAGTGGCAGCTTTTGACACATTTACACACACACACGCGCGCGCGCGCGCGCACACACACCCTCTCCTGCCACTTTTGTTTCCAGCCCCGCTTCGAGCCAAGCACCGGGGGGGAAGTGTCGAAATGAGGTACATGCCACGTACATGGTGTTGGCCGCCCGCGCGCCGATACCTGTATCCGAGATTGGAATACCTGCCCAGCTTCGGGGGAAACGACAAATGAGTTCCGCGAGCACAACTTGTCCGCTCTTGAGCTGAAAGAACTCCAACCAAAAAGTAAAGGAGCAAGGGGGAAGCCACTTCAGCAGCAGCAGCCTTCAGCGCGGCGTTCAGCCGACCCACATCCTTCATCGAGATGGTTCTTGCCAGGAATCTCGCTCATGTGCGTCAGGTAAGGCCAACAACACGAGCGCTGGGAATTTGAAAACAGGAAGGAGCCGTGCCAGAAGAACCAGGCAATGAACCGAGTCCCTGCGAGATCGCCATCCAGATGCACCTACAGACACATGCCATGAAGTGATGTCTTGCTTCCAGGGGAACCAGCAGGCAAGAGCAGTTCAGTCTCAACCGTGAACTTCACAGACAGCCATGTGGAAGGCAGCTTTTACCGAGCTTATGAAGGACTGCCTCTGAAGAATGCCCAGCTTTATGCAGGCAGGTACTTCACTTGTGGAGCCAACTCAACAGCAAGCTTAGGCGAACAAGTGTGCCTGCCTATTGTGAGAACGTAAGTGACTCAGTTCTTTGGATATGCCTTCTGATTTACCTGACTTCCTACAAAAGGAAAAACTGAACAAAGTGTCTGCTCTGTTTGCAGTGACAACAGAACCCGGGTGCAACTCAAGGATACCACTAAAAAAAAAAAAAAAAAAAAAAAAAAAAATGGATATGGAGAATTACCCAGGAGACTCAGGTGAACGAGACTTCCGCCACGGCCGGCCACTGGTCCCCAGACTTCTGGCCTTTGGCTGAAGAGAGCTTCCCCATCTCGGCACCTCTTTTTTTTGAACAGGTTGGCCGCTTACACCTGAAAGCCGATGTAGGGGGGGGGGAAAAGCAGGCCGGTAAGTCCATTGACGGTCTGCGCCAGGGTTGATACTTTTGCGCTTCAAACCCCCCCCCCTTGCCGACCAGGCCCATAATCGTGTTCTTTTATCCACCGAGGACACCAACCTGGCGCTTACCCGCACCCAGGTCGCTGCAACGCGCGCATCCGGGTCGACCACCCCCGGGTTCAAACTGCGTAGTGTCCTTCGCGCCCCAGCGCGCCCTACCACCGGTCGAGGAAAAAGTGATGGCGAGATCCGGCGTGATCGCAATTCGTCCGCCCAGGCCGTTGAATGGTCAGGTCCGATCACCGCTAGGTCCGGCTTTCTCCGCCTTCCAGTTCACGGGCTGTGATGAACACTTTGGATTGCGTGCCATTGTTTCCCAAAACCAAGTCCAACGGCGCTGAAGAAAACCCAGGTGATCGAACGCTCCGGTTTGGACCTCTTCCATGGCCGCCCCGAAAGGCAACCGTGTATCCCCGTTGATGAGCATCCGGTCAAATTCATCGTTGTCGTTGATGAAAAACCACTTTTGCCTGCATTGTTCCGTGGCTGGCGGAAGGTATTCCTCCCAGCACAATGGCATACGAGGCTTCTGCGCGCGCGCTCCCTCAATGGCAGGTCACGCGAAGAGACACACCACGCGCCTGGCTGACCCATCAGTGGCCTGGTTGCTGCTGCATCTTAACGGCATTTTGCGCGCGATTGTGGGGTTAAGCGGCGGCGTCATGGTAAAGGCAGAAAACGGCGTGCCGGCGCATTCGGTTTAGACCCGATGCGCACGAGAGTATTCCACGATGGCGTGACTCCAGCGGCGGCGGGTCGTTTGCATGTCACCAACAAATACGCCATTGAGCTGAACGAGCGTGTCGCATTCGCCATCCTATCCGCAAGCCTGTACAACGACGGCGGTTGCGCTGTTGAAAACAAAGAGTTCAGCGGCGTTTGCCGCCACCACCTACAGCGTACGGGCCATCGGCGAAGGCAAGTGGCCAGCCCTCGGCAGGTCGCCGCCAACGTCCGGCTGGCTGCGGATCGCGAAAGCATTGGTTCCCATCATGTCCCAATGGCGATGACAGTTTAGCGTCTTGGTCAGAAGAGTTCACCGAGTTTGGCCGGATGCGTCTCCGGTGGCGAGTTCGATGATGCAAAAGCGTCTCGGTATCGGCGAATGCCATTGCAAGCGGGGAGAGGAGTAGGGTTCGGATCTTATAGTTGCGTACCGTAATGCCACTGTTATGGTGGCACGAAAGTCCGGTGATGGTCTTCCGGGAAACTTCCCGATTGCGCGCGGCGCCCATTAATGGTCAACGGCGAGACCATCCACAACACAGCACAAGCAAGCAACAACGCCAACGGATGATCCCTGCAGGGATCGTAGGACCGGTGCCGGTGGACCAGCTCAAGCCTTCTTCATTTGAACGTAAGCGAGCAAGGTGAGCACGCTTTGGAAAGTGCTGCTTATTGATGTCCACGAACAGGATACTGATACCGAACGCCCCCTCAAGGCAACCGCAAGATCGCCCCAACGCTGTCCAAGATATTCTGGTCAAGTATAGCGCTTGTCGGTTTCGTTGACGCTGCGGAAGACCACCGTTTCACTTCGCTTTGATGATCCCCTTCATGCCTTCGGTATCCGTAGCCCGTGCTTGTCGGCGAATGTACTGGCAATACGTAACT
>JAXHON010000021.1:0-56287 GCA_034519315.1 Cypionkella sp.
TTTCTATTGCTAGCGAACAAGAACGGCTCGGCTCTGGCATTGAACGGCGCACGAACCAGCCTGGGCGGCAACTCCAAGGGCCTGGATATTGGCCTGCGCCACTCGTTCTAAGGCGATGTGATCGTTGCCCATTGCAGTGGGCAACCCTCTCCAAGGTAAACGCTTGGGCCCGCTCCCCCTTTCGGGGGACGCGGGCCTTTTGCATGGTGGGGCTACAAGCCCTGCGCTTTCATTACGTAAATGTCATGTTCGCGCAATCTCGCTGTCAGGCGTGCATTTCTATCCTTCAAATCTGTCCAAAGCAGGGGCGTTTACCGGTTTGCGTGCCAAAGGCCGTCAGTGTGCCGCCCCCGCAACACATTGAAGAGAGCCGAGCATGCGCAGACAAGACATTCAATTGCTGACCCTGGCCCGCCAGGGCGATCCCGCCGCCCGCAGCAAAGCGGGCCGGCGCTACCTGGTGGGGGGCGACGGGTTCCCGCGCCATGTCGCCACGGGGATTGAATACCTCTCGCACCCCAGCGTCCGTGAACTGCCCAGAAACCGCGTGTGCCATTGCAGAGAGTCTGCCGCTGCAAGACCTGCTGAAACTGAAGCAAGAAGAGGCGCTGCACAAGGCTGCGGCTGCGGGCAGCCCACTGGCGCAGTTCAAATTGGGCGTGTGGATGGCTTTGACGCGCAGCCGCGTTCGCGGCGGGGCAGGACATGGCTGGAGGCGGCCGCCGCCGCTGGCCATGTCGAGGCCGGGCAGGTCATCGCGGCCGTGGATGGTGCACGCTCTGACCGCGCGCTGGACGTGATGGTGGAATCGATCCAATCCAGCGCTGCGGCGGACGTTGCAAAGGTGGCTGTGATCGCAGCGCGCCAGGCGCGTGAAGACGGGGGGCTGGACCAGCTGGTCGATTGCCTGCGTGTGGCACTGATGGTGGCACCGCGCTTGACGCACGCCCTGTCGGATCTGGTCGTGGCGGCTGTCTTGTGGGCCGAACGCGAGAAACATTCCTTGCGCGGGCTGGCGCCTGACCAGATCGAGGCCAGCCTGGAGCTGGCCGTCGTGCGCGGGGATCGGGATGCGGCTTGTCTGCTGGGCCGCGCACGCTGCGGTATTGACAGCGGCACGCTGGCGCCAGCGCGGCTGACCACATCGCAGAACCTGCGCAAAGGCGTGGCCTTGTTGCTGCGTGCCGCAGACGCGGGCCGGGACGATGCATGGCTGGCCCTGTATGCGACGCATGCGGACCACCGCTCGTCGGTGTCCAACCCGCAGATGGCCCGCTTCTTTCTGGAGAAGGCGGCAATGGCCGGGCAGTCCGAGGCGCAGCGCAAGCTGGGGGCCTTGATCTTGCGTGCGTCGAGTTCGGTGGTGGAGTCGGAACAGGCCATTGCGTGGCTGCATGCTGCCGCCAGCCAGGGCGATGCGCACGCGCAGCGGCTGCTGGGCTCGTTGGTGCTGCCGCTGCAGGGGAGTGAATCGGTGGCGCGCGAGGCGATTGAGCAAGTGCGCCAGGCGGACCCCTGGTTGGCCGTGCGGCTGACGCTGGCGCGCGACTTCGGCCTGACCAAGCTGGAAGCCCTGAGTGTCGATCCCGTCGAGGGCCGCCGGCCATGGGGCCTGGTTGTGGGGCAAAACCCGTTTATTGCGCAGGCCCGTCTGTCCGCACCGCGTGCCGTGCCGGCATTGACGCCGCAGGTGCTGCAGAACCTGGCGCGCGCGGCTGCCTTGTTCGAGCAATCGAGCGGTGACGGCAATGCCTTTGAGGGGGATCTGCGCCGCCGCTCGGTGCGCCAGCGGCGGGTCTTTGAGCGCTTGAATTTGTCCGAAGACCTCTTCTTCGCTACCGCTTCATCGCGCAGGCTGGAAGCCTTCCGCCTGGGGCCGAAGTGGGCATTTCGTGCACGGCAACCACTGGCCCTGGCGCTGGCGGCTTGAAGGCTGCGTGGAGTTCGCTGCGAAAAGCGTCTGGATGGAAAGGCTTGTACAGCTTCGTCAGCTGATCGCCCTCGCAGGCACGGTCAACGCGTTCGCGCCAGATACCGCTTGCGCCAGAACAGCAGCACCAGCGACAGGGCGATGAACGCCATCGACCCCAGCGCCCACCAGAAGCCATCGGCCTTGTGGATCAGCGGCAGGAACTCGAAGTTCATGCCAAAAATCCCCGCGATCAGGTTCAGCGGCAAGAACACGGCGGTGAGTGCCGTGAGCGTGCGCATGATGTCGTTGGTGCGGTTGCTCTGCACCGAAAAGTGCATCTGCACGGCGGTTTCGGTGCTTTGCTCCAGCCGCCGCACGTGGTGCACCACGCGTTCGATGTGCTCCAGCACATCGCGGCTGCGCACCTTGAGCAGGTCCAGCTCGCGCAGGCCGGCGGGGGTGTCGGGCAGGGCCCAGGTTTCCAGTGCGTCGATCCAGTCCTGTACGGCGGTGCGCTGGTCTTCGCAGACCTCGTCCAGCCCGTGCAGCGCCAAGCGGGCTTCGAGCAGCGATCCCCAGTTCACGTAGCGCGCGCGGGGCTTGAGCAGCTCGGTCTGCCAGTGGTCCAGCTGGCGCGTGAGTTCGCGGCGCAGGTCCAGGTAGCCGTCCACCATCTGGTTGACCACGCGCAGCATCAAATCGGCCGGGCTGGTGGGCACGCGGGCGCCGGGCACGGGGCTGCTGCGGCCTTCGCTGGGGCTGGTGGGGAGCGAAGCCAGCAGGCGCGTGGCATAGGCGTCGCGCACCGCGCAGTCGGTGGGGTGCACGGTCAGCAGCAGCTGGTCGAACACGGCAAAACCCACGGGGCTGGTGTCGATGCGGCGCAGCACGGGCGGGCCACTGCGCTTGAGCGGCGCACTGGCCGGGCCGTTGCCCCCGGTGGCCGCTTCGGCGGCGTCGCCCTGCGCCGTGGCCAGGCGGCGGAACACCAACAGGTCGTACTGCGAGGTGTAGTCGTAGTGCGAGGGCAGCTGCGCGTTGAGCAGGTCGGACACATGCAGGTCCACCAGCTGCAGCCCCACCAGGGCCTGCAGGCTGGCCTGGATCTCGGCCAGCCGCGTCTGGAACACCGGACGGGCGCAGGCGATCCAGACAAAACCCTGGGCGGGCATCTGCGTGGGCAGCGCGGTCAGCTCCTGCACGCCGCCGCTGTGGATGTGAAAGATGCGCATGAACAACTGGCCCCGAGATTTGTGCTCAAAAATGGCTTCTGCGCGCGCTGAGTAAGCGCTGGCAGCTATTATTTTTGAAGCTTCCGGGCGACATCGCGGGCGAAGTAGGTCAGCACGCCATCGGCGCCTGCGCGCTTGAAGGCCAGCAGGCTTTCCATCATCACGGCGTCGTGGTCCAGCCAGCCATTGGCGGCGGCGGCCTTGATCATGGCGTACTCGCCGCTGACCTGGTAGGCGAAGGTGGGCACCTTGAACTCGTCCTTCACGCGCCGCACGATGTCCAGGTAGGGCATGCCGGGTTTGACCATCACCATGTCGGCGCCTTCGGCGATGTCGATGGCCACTTCGCGCAGGGCTTCGTCGCTGTTGCCGGGGTCCATCTGGTAGACGTTCTTGTCGGCCTTGCCCAGGGCGCCGCGCGTGCCCACCGCGTCGCGGAACGGGCCGTAGAAGGCGCTGGCGTACTTGGCGCTGTAGGCCATGATGCGCGTGTGGATGTGGCCCTGCACCTCCAGCGCCTCGCGGATGGCGCCGATGCGGCCGTCCATCATGTCGCTGGGGGCGACGATGTCCACGCCCGCCTCGGCATGCGTGAGCGCCTGGCCGGTGAGGATCTCCACCGTCTCGTCATTGATGATGTAGCCGGTGTCGTCCAGCACGCCATCCTGGCCGTGGCTGGTGTACGGGTCCAGTGCCACGTCGGTCATCACGCCCAGGTCGGGGAATTCTTTCTTCAGCGCCCGCACCACGCGTGGGATCAGGCCGTCGGGGTTCAGGGCCTCCTTGCCGTCCGGCGTCTTGAGCGATGGGTCAATCGCCGGGAACAGCGCCAGCACCGGGATGCCCAGCTTTACGCAGTCCTCGGCCACGGGCAGCAGCAGGTCCAGGCTCAGGCGGTCCACGCCGGGCATGGAGGTGACGGCCTCGCTGTGGTTGGTGCCCTCGTGCACGAACACGGGGTAGATCAGGTCGTCTGCGGTGACCACGTTCTCGCGCACCAGGCGGCGGGTGAAGGCGTCGCGGCGCAGGCGGCGGGGGCGGTTCTGGGGGAAAGGGGCGGGGCTTTGGAGGTGCATCATGGGATTATGAAGCCCCCCTGAGTCGCCTGTCGGCGCCTTCCCCGGGGGACGCCCCCTCGCAGCCGGACCAAGGCCGCACGGCTAGGGCGTGCCAGGCGCCGGTGCCCCCACACCCTGCTTGTATGCCGCTTGACCGCGGTGCATGGTGCTAAATTGGCGCCGGGCGGCTTGCTGCCCCCCGCTTTCCCTCCCTGAGCGGGGCTCTGGGCTGCAGCAATGCAAACAGGGCTTTCCTGGCCCGGCAGCTTTTGCCGGGCTTTTTTTTTTGCGGGCCCCATGGCCTGCCATGCCAACCCGGGGCCCTTAAACTGCACCCATGCTCTGGGTCAAAGCCTTTCACATCGTCTTCGTGGCCAGCTGGTTTGCTGGCCTTTTCTATTTGCCACGCATCTTCGTCAACCTGGCGATGGTGGCGCCGGGCTCGGTGGCCGAGCGGGACCGGCTGCTCCTGATGGCGCGCAAGCTGCTGCGCTTCACCACCTTGCTGGCCGTGCCGGCGCTGGCCCTGGGCCTGTGGCTGTGGCTGGGCTATGGCATCGGCCGCGGGCCGGGCAATGGCTGGATGCATGCCAAGCTGGCCGTCGTGGTGTTGGCCATCGGCTACCACCACGCCTGCGGCGTGCTGCTGCGCAAGCTGGCCGATGGCAGCAGCCGCCGCAGCCACCGGTGGTTCCGCTGGTTCAACGAGGTGCCGGTGCTGCTGCTGGTGACCGCCGTGGTGCTGGTGGTGGTCAAGCCGTTCTGACGGCCCGGCCCCCGTGTACAAGAGTTCGGCAGGGCCCCTCGCGCTGATCTATGCGGCGCTGATCGTCTTTGCGAGCCTGTTCCCGTTTGACGGCTGGCGCGCGCAGGGCATCGACCCGCTGGTGTTCCTGCTGGCCCGCCGATCCCCCGCCGTACTGGACGGGGTTTGACGTCACCTCCAACGCGGTGGGCTATGCCCCGCTGGGCTTCCTGCTGGTGCTGGCGCTGCTGCGCATGCGCTGGCGGCGTGTGTGGGGGCCTGGGTGCTGGCCACGGTGGCGGGCCTGCTGCTGTCGCTGACCCTGGAGTTCCTGCAGATCTACCTGCCCCGGCGCGTGCCTTCCAACATGGACCTGCTGCTCAATTCGGCAGGCACGCTGGCCGGGGCGCTCACGGCGGCGGCGCTGGAGCGGCTGGGCGCCATCGACCGCTGGAGCGACTTTCGCAACCGGTGGTTCGTGCAGGATGCCCATGGCGCGCTGGTGCTGCTGGCCTTGTGGCCGCTGGCCCTGCTGTTCCCGGCGGCCCTGCCCTTTGGCCTGGGGCAGGTGCTGGAGCGGCTGGAAGGGGCCCTGGTCGAGATCCTGGCCGACACCCCGTTCCTGGACTGGCTGCCCATGCGCGACACCGCGCTCGACCCGCTGTCCCCCGGCGGCGAGCTGCTGTGCGTGACGCTGGGGCTGCTGATTCCCTGCCTGCTGGGCTACTGCGTGATCCGCCAGGCATCGCGCCGGGCGCTGTTCGCGCTGGCCGTGGTGGTGGTGGGCGTGGTGCTCACGGCGCTGTCGGCGGCGCTGAGCTGGGGCCCCGCCCATGCCTGGGAATGGATGGGTTTGCCCGTGCGCGTGGGCGTGTGGAGCGCGCTTGCTCTTGCGGTCGTGCTGCTGGCTTTGCCCCGGCGCGCCTGCGCGGCCGTGCTGCTGCTGGTGCTGGTGTGGCACCTGGGGCTGCTCAACCAGGCGCCGACCAGTGCCTATTTTGCCCAGACCCTGCAGGCCTGGGAGCAGGGGCGCTTCATCCGCTTCTACGGCCTGGGCCAGTGGCTGGGCTGGGTCTGGCCCTATGCGGCGCTGGCCTATGTGATGGTGCGGGTGGCCAGGCGCGACGGCCCGGCCTGAGCTTGGGGGAGGGATGGGCCGTGCCGGGCGCCGCTCCTAAAATGGCTGGATGAGCGACACTTCCACGACTTCCGCACCGGCCGCAGCGCCCGGCTACTACCAGCGCCACATCTTCTTCTGCCTGAACGACCGCACCAACGGCGAAGACAGCTGCGCCCACCACAACGCCCAGGCGGGTTTTGACCGCTGCAAGGCCCAGGTCAAGGCGGCCGGCCTGGCGGGCGCCGGCAAGGTGCGCGTGAACAAGGCGGGTTGCCTGGACCGCTGCGCGGGCGGCCCGGTCGCGGTGGTCTACCCCGAGGGCACCTGGTACACCTATGTGGACGCGGCCGACATCGACGAGATTGTCGAGTCGCACCTCAAAAACGGCCAGGTGGTGGAGCGCCTGGTCACACCGGCGGAACTTGGCCGCTGACGCGGTTTCCATTCCGAGCGCTGTCCACCCCTGATTTTCCTGCTTGCGCCTGATCGGCCAGATATGCGTTTGCTGCTATTAACATGGTAGCAAACCCCGTGAATGCCCAGACCGAACGCCTGACCCTGACCGGCCCCGCAGGCGCCATCGAGGCCGTGCGCGACAGCTGCCGCGCTGGCCGAGGGCGCCAGCCCCCGGGGTGTGGCCATCATTGCCCACCCCCATCCGCTGTTTGGCGGCACCATGGACAACAAGGTGGTGCAGACCCTGGCGCGCGCCTTTGTGCAGTGTGGCTGGACGGCCGTGCGCTTCAACTTCCGCGGGGTGGGCGGCACAGCGGGTGCGCACGACGACGGCCGGGGCGAGCTGCAGGACCTGCTGGCCGTGGTGGAGCAGGTGGCGCCGGCGGCCGAAGGCCAGCGCATGGCGCTGGCGGGATTTTCGTTTGGCGCCTTTGTCACCAGCCACGCGCTGGCCAGCCCTGTGGGGCGAGCGCGCCATCGAGCGGGTGAAGTGCTGGTCGGCACGGCCGCCAGCCGATTCACCGTGGCCCCGGTGCCGCCCGACGCCCACCTGCGCACCCTGGTGGTGCATGGCGAGCCGGACGACACCGTGCCGCTGGCGTCCGTGATGGACTGGGCGCGGCCCCAGATACTGCCTGTCACAGTGATCCCGGCGGGGGGGCATTTCTTTCACGGACAATTGCCGCTTTTGAAAAATCTGGTGGTGCGCCACCTGCTATCCGGGGCCTGACCGCCTGCAGCTTCTGGGCATGCCGCGCGGGCTGCTCGGCGCTTCTTGCTGCTTTCTGTCGCTTTTCTTCTTCCTTTTTCTCAGCCCTGAATGCCCGTTTCCCCATGAAACGAATCCCTGTCCGCGTTGCGATCCTCTGTCTTTCTCGCTGCGGTGTGCCCCTGCCGCCCTGTGGCGCCCTGGCCCAGGCACCCCAGCCCCCCGAAATCGCCGCGCGCACCTACCTGCTGGTGGACGTCACCGCCAACCAGGTGCTGGCCGCCAAGGACATCGACGCGCCGGTGGAGCAGGCCTCGCTCACCAAGCTCATGACCGGCTACCTGGTGTTTGACGCGCTGCGCGCCAAGAAGATCGCCCTGGACCAGAAGCTGCCCGTGAGCGTGCGGGCCTGGAAGATGCCCGGCTCGCGCATGTTCATCGACCCCAAGATGCAGGTGCCGGTCGAAGACCTCATCAAGGGCATGATCGTGCAGTCGGGCAACGACGCCACCGTGGCCCTGGCCGAGGGCGTGGGCGGCACGGCCGAGAACTTCGTCAAGCTCATGAACGACCAGGCCAAGGCCCTGGGCATGAACGGCACCAGCTACAAGAACCCCGAAGGCCTGACCGAACCCGGCCACACCACCACGGCGCGCGACCTCTCCGTACTGGCCATGCGCCTGATGAAGGACTTCCCGGAGTACATGCACTATTACTCCACCAAGCAGTACAGCTACCCCGGCACGCCCGCATCGAACGGCAACAACCGCAACTCGCTGCTGTTCCGCGATCCGACGGTCGATGGCCTCAAGACCGGCCACACCGCTGCGGCGGGCTATTGCCTGGTGGCCACGTCCAAGCGCGAGTTCCCTGGCGTGGGCCAGCGCCGCCTGCTGTCCATCGTGCTCGGCGCCGCCAGCGAAAACGCGCGCGCCAACGAAAGCCAGAAGCTGCTGAACTGGGGCTACACCGCGTTCGAAGCCGTCAAGCTGTTCGACGCCGGCAAGCCTGTAGCCACCCCCGCCGTCTGGAAGGGCAAAGACAGCGTGCTGAAAATCGGCCGCGAAGAAGCCATCGTCGTTGCCGTGCCTGCGGGCAGCGCTGGCAAGGTCACGACCCAGATCTCCCGCCCCGATCCGCTGGTGGCGCCTTACACCAAGGGCCAGCCTATCGGCACCCTGAAGGTGATGCTGGGCGAGCAGTCCATGGCCGAGGTGCCTTTGGTGGCGCTGGAGGCGGTGGAGCAGGCAGGTATTCTGGGTCGCGCCTGGGATGCCATCCGCCTCTGGATAAAGTAGCAAGACCATCCCTCTGAGCGGCTGCGCCGCTTCCCGCTTGTCCCGAATGGCTGCGCCATTCGGGCAGGGGGCGCAGCCTATGCGCCGGGGCGGCTTGACGGTTGCCCTGGCATTGGCCGCGCGCTTTCACTGGTCGTGCGGCGAAGCTTCGCACGCTGGCTGTGCTCAAGTTGCCCCAGTCTTGTGTACGCCCTTCCAGGGGAAAGTCGCATGGTGCTTGCCTGGTGGGACCCATGCTGCTACATTAGAAGGCTTTTCGGAATTTCCGAAGGGTTTCACGTTTTCGTTTTTTACGTTTAGGGACGTATTTCATGCCAACCATCAATCAACTGGTCCGTCAGGGGCGCGAGGTCGAAAAGATCAAGTCCAAGAGCCCTGCGATGGAAAACTCTCCCCAGCGCCGCGGCGTGTGCACCCGTGTGTACACCACGACGCCTAAGAAGCCTAACTCCGCTCTGCGTAAGGTTGCCAAGGTGCGCCTGACCAACGGTTTCGAGGTCATCTCCTACATCGGCGGTGAAGGCCACAACCTGCAGGAACACAGCGTGGTGCTGGTTCGTGGCGGTCGTGTCAAGGACTTGCCCGGTGTGCGTTACCACATCGTGCGCGGTTCGCTCGACTTGCAAGGCGTGAAAGACCGCAAGCAGTCGCGCTCCAAGTACGGTGCCAAGAAGCCAAAGGCCAAGTAAGCCCTGGCCCTTTTGTCTGAAGAATTTTCGGTGCTGTTTCCCCGCGTGGCGCGGTGATGCAGCGTAGTGACCCCAAACGCAGGTGTTCTGCGCGGGTCGAGTAAGTGGGAGTTTGAATGACTCTCGCGGTGTCTGAAAAGATGCCAACTGAAGCAAAGATAGAGGTGAAAAATGCCACGTCGTCGCGAAGTCCCCAAACGTGAAATCCTGCCGGATCCCAAGTTCGGCAATGTAGAGCTGTCCAAATTCATGAACGTGATCATGGAAGGCGGCAAGAAGGCTGTTGCAGAGCGCATCATTTACGGTGCCCTGGAACTGATCGAGAAGAAGCACCCCGACAAGGACCCTCTGGAAGCCTTCACCGTTGCCATCAACAACGTGAAGCCCATGGTGGAAGTGAAGTCCCGCCGCGTGGGCGGTGCCAACTACCAGGTGCCCGTCGAAGTGCGCCCTGTCCGTCGTCTGGCCCTGTCCATGCGCTGGATCAAGGAAGCCGCCCGCAAGCGCGGCGAAAAGTCGATGGCCCAGCGCCTGGCCAACGAACTGCTGGAAGCCACCGAAGGCCGTGGCGGCGCCATGAAGAAGCGTGACGAAGTGCACCGCATGGCCGAAGCCAACAAGGCATTCAGCCACTTCCGCTTCTAAATCGACGAACTGCTTTCGTCGCCAAGCGCAAGGCTGCCGGCATTTTTGCCTGCAGCCTTGTGGCGATTGAGGCGGTCACAAAATTGACGGGTTGCAGCGCCACAATGCTGGGCCCCTCCCCCGAATAACACGACCCATCCAAGGATCCACCATGGCTCGCAAGACCCCCCTCGAGCGCTACCGCAATATCGGTATCTCGGCCCACATTGACGCTGGCAAGACCACGACCACCGAACGTATCCTGTTCTACACGGGCGTGAGCCACAAGATTGGTGAAGTGCACGACGGCGCTGCCACCATGGACTGGATGGAGCAGGAACAAGAGCGCGGCATCACGATCACCTCGGCTGCCACGACCTGCTTCTGGAAGGGCATGGACAACTCCTACGAGGAGCACCGCTTCAACATCATCGACACCCCCGGCCACGTGGACTTCACGATCGAAGTGGAGCGTTCGATGCGCGTGCTCGACGGCGCCTGCATGGTGTACTGCGCCGTGGGTGGCGTGCAGCCCCAGTCGGAAACCGTGTGGCGCCAGGCCAACAAGTACAAGGTGCCTCGTCTGGCCTTTGTGAACAAGATGGACCGCACCGGTGCCAACTTCTTCAAGGTCTATGACCAGATGAAGCTGCGCCTGAAGGCCAACCCCGTGCCCGTGGTGATCCCGATCGGCGCCGAAGACAAGTTCACCGGCGTGGTCGACCTGCTCAAGATGAAGGCCATCCTGTGGGATGAAGCCTCGCAGGGCATGAAGTTCAGCTACGAAGAAATTCCAGCCGACCTGCTCGAATCCGCCAAGGAATGGCGCGAGAAGATGGTGGAAGCCGCTGCCGAAGCCTCCGAAGAGCTGATGAACAAGTACCTGGAAGAGGGCGACCTCTCCGAAGCCGAAATCAAGTTCGGCCTGCGTACGCGCACCATCGCCACGGAAATCCACCCGATGCTGTGCGGTACCGCCTTCAAGAACAAGGGTGTGCAGCGCATGCTGGACGCCGTGATCGACTACCTGCCAGCACCGACGGACATCGCTGACGTGACCGGTACCGATGAAGACGAAAACCCCGTCACCCGCAAGGCGGACGACAGCGAGAAGTTCTCGGCCCTGGCATTCAAGCTGATGACCGACCCGTTCGTGGGCCAGCTGACCTTCGTGCGTGTGTACTCCGGCGTTTTGAGCAAGGGCGATACCGTCTACAACCCCATCAAGGGCAAGAAGGAACGCATCGGCCGTATCGTGCAGATGCACGCCAACGAGCGCCAGGAAGTCGAAGAAATCCGTGCCGGTGACATCGCTGCCTGCGTGGGCCTGAAGGACGTGACGACCGGTGAAACGCTGAGCGACATCGACTCCCAGATCATTCTGGAGCGCATGGTGTTCCCTGAGCCCGTGATCACCCAGGCCGTGGAACCCAAGACCAAGGCCGACCAGGAAAAGATGGGCATCGCACTGCAGCGCCTGGCTGCAGAAGATCCATCCTTCCGCGTGAAGACCGACGAAGAATCGGGCCAGACGCTGATCGCCGGGATGGGCGAGTTGCACCTGGAAATCATCGTCGACCGCATGAAGCGTGAATTCGGCGTGGAAGCCAACGTGGGCAAGCCCCAGGTTGCCTACCGCGAAACCATCCGCAAGACGGTGGAAGAGGCCGAAGGCAAGTTCGTGCGCCAGTCCGGCGGCAAGGGCCAGTACGGTCACGTCGTGCTCAAGATCGAACCCAACGAAGCCGGCAAGGGCATCGAGTTCGTCGACGCGATCAAGGGCGGTGTGGTTCCTCGCGAATTCATCCCGGCCGTGGAAAAGGGTATCAACGAAGCCGTGACGCAAGGCGTGCTGGCCGGCTACCCCGTGGTGGACGTCAAGGTCACGCTGCACTTCGGTTCGTACCACGATGTGGACTCGAACGAACTGGCGTTCAAGATGGCCGCCATCTTCGGCTTCAAGGAAGGCTGCCGCAAGGCCGGCCCGGTCATTCTGGAACCCATGATGGCCGTGGAAGTGGAAACGCCTGAAGACTACGCTGGCACGGTGATGGGTGATCTGTCCTCCCGCCGCGGCATGGTCCAGGGCATGGACGACATCCCGGGCGGTGGCAAGGCCATCCGCGCCGAGGTGCCGCTGTCGGAAATGTTCGGCTACTCGACCTCGCTGCGTTCCGCAACGCAAGGCCGCGCCACGTACTCGATGGAATTCAAGCACTACAGCGAAGCGCCTCGCAACGTGTCCGAAGCCATCATGGCTTCGCGCGCCAAGTAAGCAGCCCGCTGCGAGACTGCCGCCAGCGCCTGCCTGCAGGTGCCGGTGGCCGCCTCGCCCCTCTTGCGCAAGATTTTGCAGTCTGCGATCCGGTGCCGCCCCGTTGCCTGTGCAGGGCGAACCAGCAACCGGATGCAGACGTTAAACCACAACACAGGCATTGCTCTTTGGAGAACTGAAAATGGCAAAAGGTAAATTCGAACGGACCAAGCCCCACGTCAACGTGGGCACGATCGGCCACGTGGACCATGGCAAGACGACCCTGACGGCAGCCATCGCTACCGTGCTGTCGGCCAAGTTCGGCGGCGAAGCCAAGGCATACGACCAGATCGACGCAGCGCCCGAAGAAAAGGCCCGCGGTATCACGATCAACACCGCCCACGTGGAATACGAAACGGCCAACCGCCACTACGCCCACGTGGACTGCCCCGGCCACGCCGACTATGTGAAGAACATGATCACCGGCGCTGCCCAGATGGACGGCGCTATCCTGGTGTGCTCGGCCGCTGACGGCCCCATGCCCCAGACCCGTGAGCACATCCTGCTGGCCCGCCAGGTGGGCGTGCCTTACATCATCGTGTTCCTGAACAAGTGCGACATGGTCGACGACGAAGAGCTGCTCGAACTCGTCGAAATGGAAGTGCGCGAACTCCTGGACAAGTACAACTTCCCAGGCGACGACACCCCCATCATCCGCGGTTCCGCCAAGCTCGCCCTGGAAGGCGACAAGGGTAAGCTGGGCGAAGAAGCCATCATGAAGCTGGCTGAAGCGCTGGACACCTACATCCCCACGCCTGAGCGCGCTGTGGACGGTGCCTTCCTGATGCCCGTGGAAGACGTGTTCTCGATCTCCGGCCGCGGCACCGTGGTGACCGGTCGTATCGAGCGCGGCATTGTCAAGGTCGGCGAAGAAATCGAAATCGTCGGTATCAAGGACACCGTCAAGACCACCTGCACCGGCGTGGAAATGTTCCGCAAGCTGCTGGACCAAGGCCAGGCTGGCGACAACGTTGGCCTGCTGCTGCGCGGCACCAAGCGTGAAGACGTGGAGCGCGGCCAAGTGCTGTGCAAGCCCGGCTCGATCAAGCCCCACACCCACTTCACGGCTGAAGTGTATGTGCTGAGCAAGGACGAAGGCGGCCGTCACACGCCGTTCTTCAACAACTACCGTCCTCAGTTCTACTTCCGCACGACCGACGTGACCGGCGCCATCGAGCTGCCAGCCGACAAGGAAATGGTCATGCCTGGTGACAACGTGTCGATCACTGTGAAGCTGATCAACCCCATCGCCATGGAAGAAGGCCTGCGCTTCGCTATCCGCGAAGGCGGTCGTACCGTCGGCGCTGGCGTCGTGGCCAAGATCATTGCTTAATTCACAAGCAGAACAAGGAACTTGCCATGTCCAAGCAAAAAATCCGCATCCGCCTGAAGGCGTTTGATTACAAGCTGATCGACCAGTCCGCTGCCGAGATCGTTGACACCGCCAAGCGCACCGGCGCCATCGTCAAGGGCCCCGTGCCCCTGCCGACGCGCATGAAGCGTTTCGACATCCTGCGTTCGCCGCACGTCAACAAGACCAGCCGCGACCAGCTCGAAATCCGCACGCACCAGCGTCTGATGGACATCGTGGACCCCACCGACAAGACGGTGGACGCCCTGATGAAGCTCGACCTGCCCGCCGGCGTGGACGTCGAGATCAAGCTGCAGTAATGATCCCTTCCTGGCGGGCTTGCCCGCCAGGGGTGGTCTCGTATAACGCGAACTTGCTTGCAAAAGCAGTTCGCGTTATACTTTAGGGCTTCGCTTAATTTGCGTGCACTTTGGGGTGCGCGTGAATTGATCATGGTCAGTGCGTCTTGGTTTTGCCAGGGCGCGCGAGCGGAGTTTTAATAACCCTCTTTCATGCACGCGAGTGCAACGCCGCAGCCAATTGAAGTTGCGGCGGTGGAAGTTTTGGAGAAACAAATGAGTCTGAGCAACTCCCTCGGGTTGCTGGGTCGCAAGGTGGGCATGATGCGTCTGTTCACCGATGATGGGGACGCAGTGCCTGTCACGGTGGTGGATGTGTCCAACAACCGCGTAACCCAGATCAAAACCCAAGAGAACGATGGCTACGTGGCCCTGCAGGTCACGTTCGGTTCGCGCAAAGCATCGCGCGTGACCAAGCCAGAAGCCGGCCACCTTGCCAAGGCAGGTGTGGAAGCCGGTGAAATCATCCAGGAATTCCGCGTGACCGCCGACACCGCAGCCCAGTACCAAGCTGGCGCATCGGTCGTTGTGACGTCCGTGTTCTCCGTGGGTCAGAAGGTCGACGTGCAAGGCACCTCGATCGGTAAAGGCTACGCCGGCACCATCAAGCGCCACAACATGAGTTCGCAACGCGCGTCGCACGGTAACAGCCGTTCGCACAACGTTCCCGGCTCCATTGGTATGGCGCAGGATCCAGGCCGCGTGTTCCCTGGCAAGCGGATGACGGGCCACCTCGGCGATGTCACCAAGACCACGCAAAACCTCGATGTGATCCGCATCGACGAAGCGCGTCAACTGCTCTTGATCAAGGGCGCTATTCCGGGCTCCAAGGGTGGGTTCGTGACGGTGCGTCCAGCGGTCAAGGCCAAAGCCTCCAAAGGAGCGAACTAATGCAGCTCGAACTCCTGAATGACCAAGGCCAGGGCGCGTCCAAGCTGGATGTTCCTGAAACCGTGTTCGGTCGTGAATACAACGAAGATCTGGTGCACCAGATCGTGGTGGCTTATCAGGCCAACGCACGCCAAGGCACTCGCGCCCAGAAGGACCGCGAGCAAGTCCGTCACTCGACCAAGAAGCCTTTCAAGCAAAAGGGTACGGGTAACGCACGTGCAGGTATGACCTCGTCGCCACTGTGGCGCGGGGGCGGTCGGATTTTCCCGAACATGCCTGACGAAAACTTCACGCAAAAGATCAACAAGAAGATGTACCGCGCCGGCATGTCTGCGATCCTGTCGCAGCTCGCCCGTGAAGGCCGTCTGGCTGTGGTCGATTCCCTGAAGGTCGACTCGCCCAAGACCAAGGTCCTGGCCGACAAGTTCAAGGCCATGAATCTGCAATCGGTGATGGTGATCTCCGAGGAAGTGGACGAAAACCTGTACCTGGCTTCGCGCAATCTGGTGAACGTGCTCGTCGTCGAGCCGCGTTACGCCGATCCCGTGTCGCTGGTCCGTTTCAAGAAAGTGCTCGTCACCAAGGGTGCAATCGACAAACTCAAGGAGATGTTCGCATGAGCACACTCAAGTTTGACGAAGGTCGTCTGATGCAAGTGCTGGTCGCTCCCATCGTGTCCGAAAAGGCCACCATGGTTGCCGAGAAGTCCAATGCTGTGACGTTCAAGGTGCTGCAGAACGCTACCAAGCCAGAAATCAAGGCCGCTGTGGAATTGATGTTCAAGGTCGAGGTCAAGGGCGTTTCTGTGGTGAACACCAAAGGCAAGACCAAGCGTTTCGGCAAGACCGTTGGCCGCCGCGACAATGTTCGCAAGGCATACGTCACGCTGCAGCCAGGTCAAGAGCTGAACCTCTCCGGGGAGGCCGCGTAATCATGGCTGTCATTAAGATGAAACCCACTTCGCCCGGCCAACGTGCCGTGGTGAAGGTCACGCGTGACCACCTGTACAAGGGTGAAGCGTACGCCCCCCTGCTGGAACCCCAGTTCCAGAAGGCCGGCCGTAACAACAACGGTCACATCACCACCCGCCACAAGGGCGGTGGCCACAAGCACCACTACCGTGTGGTGGACTTCAAGCGCAACAAGGACGGCATTCCGGCCAAGGTTGAGCGCATTGAGTACGACCCGAACCGTACGGCCCACATCGCTCTGGTGTGCTATGCCGACGGCGAGCGTCGCTACATCATCGCTCCCCGCAACCTGGAAGTGGGCGCAACCCTGCTGTCCGGTTCGGAAGCCCCGATCCGCGCTGGCAACACGCTGCCTATCCGCAACATCCCCGTGGGTTCGACCATCCACTGCATCGAGCTCAAGCCCGGTGCCGGTGCTCAGATCGCCCGCTCGGCTGGTGCTTCGGCAACCCTGCTGGCCCGCGAAGGCACCTACGCCCAAGTGCGCATGCGCTCGGGTGAAGTGCGCAAGATCCACATCGAATGCCGCGCCACCATTGGCGAAGTGGCCAACGAAGAACACAGCCTGCGCCAACTGGGCAAGGCCGGTGTGAAGCGCTGGATGGGTATTCGCCCAACGGTTCGCGGCGTTGCCATGAACCCAGTGGATCACCCTCACGGTGGTGGCGAAGGCCGCACCGGCGAAGGCCGCCATGCAGTCGATCCTTGGGGCAATCTGACCAAGGGTTATCGCACCCGTAACAACAAGCGCACACAGATCATGATCGTGTCGCGTCGCAAGAAGTAAGGGGTAACAGATGACTCGCTCTCTCAAAAAGGGTCCATTTGTTGACCATCACTTGCTGGCCAAGGTCGAAAAGGCCGTTGCCACCAAGGACAAGAAACCAGTCAAGACCTGGTCGCGTCGCTCCATGGTTCTGCCCGAGTTCATCGGTCTGACCATTGCCGTGCACAACGGCAAGCAGCACGTGCCTGTCTATGTCACCGACCAGATGGTGGGCCACAAGCTGGGCGAATTCGCCCTGACGCGCACCTTCAAGGGTCACCCCGCTGACAAAAAAGCGAAGAAGTAAGGAACGACCATGTCTGAAACACGTGCAGTCCTCCGGGGCGTCCGTCTGTCGGTCGACAAGGGCCGTCTGGTCGCTGATCTGATCCGCGGCAAGAAGGTGGACCAGGCTCTGAACATCCTGACGTTCACGCAGAAAAAAGCTGCGGGAATCGTCAAGAAGGTTCTGGAGTCGGCCATTGCCAACGCCGAACACAACGATGGCGCTGACATCGACGAACTGAAGGTCAAGACCATCTACGTCGAACAAGGCACCACGCTCAAGCGCTTCACCGCGCGCGCCAAAGGCCGCGGCAACCGCATCAGCAAGCCCACGTGCCATGTGTACGTGACGGTTGGCAACTAAAGGCTCGGGAAGACTATGGGACAAAAAATCCATCCTACCGGCTTCCGCCTTGCGGTCAGCCGCAACTGGTCCAGCCGTTGGTACGCCAGCAACCGCGACTTCGCGGGCATGCTGGCCGAAGACATCAAGGTGCGTGAGTACCTGAAGGCCAAGCTGAAGAACGCGGCTGTGTCGCGCATCCTGATCGAGCGTCCTGCCAAGAACGCCCGCATCACCATTTACTCGGCCCGTCCTGGTGTGGTGATCGGCAAGAAGGGTGAAGACATCGAGAACCTCAAGAAGGAACTCGCGCTTCGCCTGGGTGTGCCAGTGGCAGTCAACATCGAAGAAGTGCGCAAGCCCGAAATCGATGCCAAGCTTATCGCTGACAGCATTACCCAACATGTCGAAAAGCGCATCATGTTCCGCCGTGCCATGAAGCGCGCCATGCAGAACGCTATGCGTTTGGGCGCTCAGGGCATCAAGATCATGTCGTCCGGTCGTCTGAACGGCATCGAAATTGCCCGTTGCGAGTGGTATCGCGAAGGCCGTGTGCCACTTCACACGCTGCGCGCTGACATTGACTACGGAACTTCCGAAGCCAAGACCACCTACGGCATCGCATCGGTGTGAAGGTCTGGGGGTGCGAGGGTGAACCCTTGGGTCGTAACGATTTGCCCGCTGCTGTGGAAGCCTCGCGAGCTGAAGAAGACCGTCGCCCACGTGGTCCCCGTCGCGATGACCGCAGTGGCATCCGCGATCGAATAATAGATCGCCATTGCCATCGCGGCGCGCGGCCACCAAACCTTCGATGCGCAGTCGCGCCAATTGCTGGCTAACCGCCGATTGCCGCGCGCCGATCAATTCCTCTAGCTCGGTCACCGATTTTTCGCTTTCGATGATGTGGCACAGGATCATCAATCGCCCCTCATGCGACAAAGCCTTTAGAAATCCAGCCGCCTCGCCCGCGCGCGACGCCATCAAGTCTAATAGATCATCATTACAAGATGTGGGGGTGTCGAAAACTGCCGTCGCCATGCTGCTCACTCATCTCGTCATATATTCAGTCTACCATATATAAGGCACCAAAGCGATAGCAAGCGTTGAGTTATTGCAGCTACTTGGTAAACTGCCCCGAAATAGGAGTGAACATGCCCGTCATAGATCCAGCCTTTTCTGCCAAGGGCCGCTTTTGGCGTGGGAATTTGCATACCCACTCCACACGTTCCGACGGGGTGCTAGACCCCGCCGAAGTTTGCCGCCGCTACCGCGCCGAAGGTTATGATTTCATTGCGCTAACGGATCACTTTATTGGTATCTATGACTACCCGATTGTCGACACAGTTCCTATGCGCAGCGATGGGTTTACCACGATTTTGGGGGCAGAACTGCATTCGGGCACGATGGCAAACGGCGAGCTGTGGCATATTCTGGCCGTTGGATTGCCGCCCGATTTTGCACGCTCCAACAGCCCTGATTTCCATCCCGCATTGGGGCAAGAAACTGGGCCGCAGATTGCCGCGCGCGCGGTGGCAGCGGGGGCATTTGTAGCCATTGCACATCCGCAATGGTCGGGGCTGACGCTGGCGGATGCACGCAGCATCACAGCGGCCCATGCGGTAGAGATTTACAACCACGGCTGCTGGGCGGGATGCGACCGTGCGGACGGCGCCGCCATAGCCGATTTGCTGCTATCCGAGGGGCGGCGATTGACGCTGATTGCCACAGATGATGCGCATTTCTCCGAGCCTGACCACTTTGGCGGCTGGGTTATGGTGAAATCGGTAGAAAACACCCCGGGTGCGCTGCTGACCGCGTTAAAGGAAGGTCAGTTTTATTCAACCCAAGGGCCAGAACTGCGCGATGTTCGTCTTGATGGCGCGCATTTGGTGGTTGAATGCAGCGCCGCTGTGTCGGTTATGGCGCTGGGCCATGGGACGAGGGGCCAAGGCGGTGCATGGCCAATCCATGACCCATGCCCGTGTTCCGCTGGACAGGTTGAACGTCTCGCCATGGGTGCGCGCGGTTGTGGTCGATAGCGCTGGCAAACGCGCGTGGTCTAACCCAATTTGGCGCACAGATCAGGCCTGATATTGCAGCAAGTTCAGGCCGCTTGCGACCATCTCATCCCATAAAGGATCGGGCGTGAAAAGAAAGGCATAGGCGGGGCCTGCCTGCGCCGCGCGGCGCGCCAATTCGTGGCGCAACGTCTGGGCGCTGTGTTTGCTGGCCAAATACAACGGCCCGCCCTGCCAATTGGGGCACATGCCAGCGGAAACAACTGAAAAATCGATCTCATGGGCGTGGCGCGCGGCCCCTGTGCGCAGCAACTGCGCGCCTGCATTGGCCCATGCAGCCAACAGCGCTGGCATCACATCATCTGCACCACTGGGGCAAGCGGGGACGGCGCTTTCAGCGGGCAGCCCGATGCCAAACGCCGCTATGGCCCCCAAAATATCGCGCCGCGCCATGCCTTGGCTTTGAAAATACTCGACGATCTTTGCCATAACGCCACGAAAGGTGTCGGCGGCGTGACGCGCCATCTGCGCGTGCTGGGGCCCTGCATTTTGTGCGGCGCTTGCCCTTTCGCGGGCGACAAAGGCATAGGACAATGCCTGCGCGATTGGGCCGCGCTGCACTGTGTCAAAAGCGGCCGCTTCTTGGGTTAATGCCATGTCCTCGGGCAACAAAAGCGCCGCTTCGACACAATCCAGCAGGCGGTGCTGCGCCACCCATGGCCCCACTTGGGACGGCATTTTGGTGCGTGTTTCGCCCACGGCGGCCATATCGGCGCGCAGGTTGGCCAAATAATCGCGCCGCTGCAAAGGGCCAGTCTTGGCCAATTCCTGCACCATCGCGACGGCTTGGGTCACCTCGTCACCAAAAGCGCAAAGTTGATCCACCATTCCTAATTCCAGCGCTTCGTCACTGAGAATGGCCTTGCTGGACAACAGCAAATCCAATGCTTGTTTGGTTCCAATCAGCCGCGTCAGCCGATAAACGCCGCCCCCTGCGGGCAGCAGACCAAGGCGTAAATCGGGAAAACCAAAACGTGCCTGCGGGCCAGCGACGCGCCCTTGCGCTGCCAATGCCAAATCCAGCCCCGTCGAAAGGCAGGCTCCGTGAACAGCCGCAACCACGGGCTTGCGCGCCGATGCGATGTCGCGGCAAAGCTGCGCCAAGGCCGCACGGTTTTTCACGGCGGGTTGCACCAAATCTGCGACATCCGCCCCAGAGGAAAACCCCGCCAAATCGGATCGCAGAACTAGACCGCTACACGCGTCTTGGTCCAAAGTATGGGTGATCATAGCGGAAATTTCGGTGCAAAACCGTGTGCTCAGGGCATTGGTTGGCGGGCGATCCATGGCCAAAATCGCAACATCCCCTGCAAAATCCAGCCGCGCCCAAACCGAACTTGGAGCGGGGCTAACAGGTTCGAACTTGGTCTGTCTGGGCGGTTTCAAAGCAGTGTCCAATTTGATGACTTGCGCGCAGAACTGGTCTATGCACCACCCTAACGCGAAACCTGCGCAGCCCGCAAGCCGATGCAAGAGCGCAGCGCGCCAATGGATTGCCCTTGACGGTGCACAAATGTTGGTTACACCAGACTGACCGGTGCGAGCAAAGAGCAAGGCGATGGAAGACCGATATATTTTTGGGCTGTTGGGCGGGCTTATAATTGGCACCGCAGGGGCGATTTACTTGCTGGTTAATGGGCGGATTTTGGGGCCATCGGGCAGCATTGGTGCAGTTGTCGACGGGTCTGACCGCTCGGGCGAGCAAATTGGTTTTTTGGCGGGCTTGGTTGCTTTGCCTTTGGTCATTTCGCGGTTTTTGCCCTTTGAAACCCACGCTTCAGGCCAAATGTATCAATTGATCGTCGGCGGGCTGCTTGTGGGCTTTGGCACGCGGCTGGCGAATGGTTGCACGTCGGGACATGGCGTTTGCGGTATCTCGCGCCTTTCGCCGCGCGGGATCGTGTCATCGGTCATCTATATCGCCGCGGGCATCACGGTTATGGCGCTGCTGCGCGGGCTGTGGGGGATGATCTGATGGCGTGGCGCACATTTATGGCCGCAGTCGCGGGCGCGGTGTTTGGGCTGGGGCTGATGGTATCGGGCATGACGGACACCCGCGCTGTGCAGGCGTTTTTGGATATTTTCGGCGCTTGGGACCCGACGCTGATTTTTGTGATGGGCGGGGCGATTGTGCCGATGGCCATTGCATGGCGCGTTGCGGCCAAGCGTAAATCCTCTGTATTGGGCGGCAGCTTTCCGTCGATGCCGCCGCCGCGTTTTGACCGCAACCTGATTGGCGGGTCGATGGCCTTTGGCGCTGGCTGGGCGATTACAGGGTTTTGCCCTGGCCCCGCAATAGCATCACTCAGTTTTGGCGGCTGGCAGGGCGCCGTGTTTTTTGTCGCAATGGCCGCTGGGGCATTGGCGGCAGCGCCGCTGCGCGCTAAGAACTAACCCTAAGATCGGAGCTTGTGATGGATATTCGCCAATTAACCCCCAGCTACGCCGTATCACCGCAGATCGCGCTGGATGATCTGCCGCGCCTAAAGGCGTTGGGGTTTACCGATGTGATCGACAACCGCCCCGATAGCGAAATTCCGCCCGAAGTGCATACCGATAAAATACGGGCGGCGGCGCAGGCGGCGGGGTTGAACTTTCATCCCAACCCCGTGATCGGCGGCGCGATTACCGAAGAAAACGTGCGCGCACAGGCGGCGGCGATAGCGGGGGCCAAGGGTCTGGTGTTTGCCTATTGCGCATCGGGAAACCGATCGTCCATCGTTTGGGCGCTGGCCCATCGCGGGCGCATCCCTGCGGACGATCTGATCGCAACAGCGGCGCAGGCAGGCTATAATCTAGAACATTTGCGCGCGGCATTGTCCCAAGTGTAACGCGGCATCAGCCGCTGCGTCAGTCCGCGCTGGCCTAAGTAAGGCGCGCGAGGCGGCATCACCCCCCCATCGCAGACGACAATGCAGGGATTTGAATATCGTGATCCGCTTGTACGCCGGGTGGCTGCGTTGGCCCATCGGACATGGGCGCTGCCAGCGTTTGCGCTGCAAACGGGGGCGCAAAGGACATTGCGGCCCCTTGGTGTGACGCCCCGCCCTGCTGCATTTGTGTCACCGCTGTGCCATGGCCTTGCGCCGCTGCAACAGCGCCCTGCGGGGTGCGCAATTGTGCAAATGTCGTATCGGTCAGGCGCAGCGCACGCATGCCACGATTTTGACCCAGCCGTGCGCGGCCCATCCGTTGGCCGTCTATGCCTTTGACGTCGATCTGATCAAGGCTGGCCAGCGGCAGCGCCAAGACTTCCCCCACTTGCAGGCGCAAGATCCGCTCTAACGGAAGGGAGATTTGGGCCAAGCACGCATCCAAATTTGCGGGCAGACCCTGCACATGGTTGGCCAGATCTTGGGTAAACGTGTCACCTTGCGCGGGGGCGGCCGCAGCATCGTTTGCATCCAGTGGCGGCGGATCAAAGACTGGTTGCGCAGGCGCAGCCATCGGCAGGGCCAGCCAGATATGGCCATGTCGCGCGCCATCTTCTAACATCAATTCGGCTGAAAAAAGGGTGTATTCGCCATCCTCTAGCATCAGGTGCAGCGGGCGAGGATCGTCGATAAAAGCGGCGTAACGATACCCCGCCGCCCAATCAGCGCCGTCGTTGCCCACCCCGACAGCGCCCAAAGTTTCGGCAACAATCGTCTCGAGCCCCGACAAAGCGGCATCGACAAATTCAACCGCCATCGCCGCATCTGTGCGGGTGGGTTTGCGCAAATCGCCCGCATCGGGCGCGTCATGCGACAGATGGGTCAGCGTTAGAATTTCCACCATCGCGGCCAGCATTTGCCCCGATATGATCATCAGCCCCATACCATCGCCCGCGCCTTGCAACATCAAAATCAGCGCGCGCTCCATGGGGGTTTCTAATATTTCGGTCAGGCTGGCCTGCGTTTGATGGATATCTTGAAATCCCACCGCCAATTTCAGTTGATCGCGCGCCGCCCGTGCCAAGGCCAGCCGCCACGCGCGCAGGTGCGGGTCAGCCGCAGGCGGCGGCGCGGCAAAATCCGCGCTTTGACTGCCATCCGTTGGCACGGGAAATTCGGCGCCAAGACCACATCCCGCCCCACGCGCCCGTGCCAGTTTGCGCGCGAGCACACCCACATGCGATGCCAACAATTGCCCGTCTGCCAATTTTTGCCCCCAATTCGACACCAATCGCGTATCCAGTCTTACGACAAACTGCTTACCACGTGGTAAACTGGGCCAAAGATTCTATCCGCCTTGGCCAATACGCAGCGGGATCGACAGGCGAAATGCCGCCCCCTTTTGGCCCGGCAAATAGGTGATTGTGCCGCCCAAAGTGGCCATCACCTCGCGGCAAATGGCAAGACCCAGCCCCGCGCCGCCGACGGCGGCAGTATCGGACAGGCGTGCAAACTTTTCAAAGATGATGCCTTGCTGATCTTTGGCAATACCTGTGCCATTGTCGATGAAATCCACGACCACTCGCGCGCCTTTTTGGCGCACGATGATGCGCAGTTTGGGGTGGGGCGCGTCGCAGTATTTGCGCGCATTCGATATCAGGTTGATAAAGACCTGCACCAATCGCCCCTCGTCGGTGCGCAGATATATTTCCTCGTCAAACGGGTCGCGTTCTATATCAAATTCCCGTTCTGGGCGGGTTTGGCTGGCTGCGATCAAGGCGCGGTCGATCATGGCGTTCAGACGCGCCACGCCAATATTCAACTGCACCGTGCCATTTTCCAGCACCGACAGATCCAGCAGATCATCCAAAAGCCGCGTCAAGCGCAAGGCTTCGGTATGTATCACATCGCCAAATTGCGCGACTTGCTGTGCGGGTAAGTCGCCCTCGGTCAGGATTTCGGAAAAGGCCCGGATCGATGTCATCGGCGTGCGCAGTTCGTGGCTGATCTGGCCCAGAAACGCGTCCTTTTGCACGGATATCGCCGTCAGCTTTTCGTTGGCTTCGCGCAGGGCGCGTGCCGTGCGGCGTCACTTCGCCCTGCTGCGGCCTCAAGCTGGGTGGAATATTCCATGATCTGCGCGGATTCGCTGGCCACCGCCATCAAATCTTCGACCGTCACCGTCGCCGCGGCCAGTCAATTGGCCGATCATCGCATGGGCCGTCGCAGCCGCCCCACATTGACCCGCCATGCTGCCGTTCCAGCCGCGCCAAGAAAATCGGGCGTGAGGTCGGGCAGATAGCCGCCGCTTGCCCTGGCGCGCGGCCGGCCGCCTCAAAAGGAACACTGCGCGCCTTCATCGCCAAAGATCCGCTGCGCCATGATCAGCAGCGCCTCGGGTTCGGCCGGCCTTGCACCCAGCCCAATCGCTCGGCGGCCAGCTCTTGGTCAAAGACATTCACAAAGGCCGCGCCCTGCACCCGCTCCACCGGGCCCGGGAAACGTCAGCAGCGACCCGATGACAAAACGCCGGTGATATTCAGCGTCAGCGACCAGAACAGCGCATGCACCAGCGGGTCCAGCCCCGCGACGCCAAACAGCGCCTGCGGGCGCAGCCAGCCGATGCCCAACGGCCCCTCGGCAAACACCGCGCCGGGAATCACGGCCCCGACCCCAAACGACGGCAGGAACAGCGTATAGAGCCCAAATCGCCAAAGCCCACGACCAGGCCCACCGCCGCCCCCACCCGCGTGGCCCCGCGCCAGAAAATCCCGCCCATCATCGCCGGCAAAATCTGCGCCACCCCGACAAAGGCGATCAACCCGATGGCGGCCAGCGCCGCCGATCCCCCCGACAAGCGTGTAATACACATAGCCCAGCCCCAAGACACCGCCGCGATGGACATCCGCGCGCGACAGCAGCACCACGCCGCCGCACATCGCCCGATCGCAGCGCCGCGCCGGCGCAGCGCGCAGCCAACCACGCGGGCATCCATGATATGGTTCGACACCATGGTGG
Organism: Cypionkella sp.; assembly: GCA_034519315.1. Classification (GTDB taxonomy): domain Bacteria; phylum Pseudomonadota; class Alphaproteobacteria; order Rhodobacterales; family Rhodobacteraceae; genus Cypionkella. The sequence goes on from JAXHON010000021.1 coordinate 25,093, forward strand.
CCAGCGCGATGGTGGCCACAATCACCATCGACGTGGCCGATGAAAACCCGCCCAAAAACGCCAGCATCGCCAGCCCGCCCTGCCCCTGGCTCAACGGCAGTGTCAGCACGAACATATCGGGGTTGGCCCCCGCCGGCATCAGCTCCATGCCCACCACCGCAATCGGCACCACAAACAGGCTCATCGCCATCAGATAGGCCGGAAACGCCCAGCTTGCCGTGGCCAGATGCGCTCGTCGCTGTTTTCCACCACCAGCACCTGAAACATGCGCGGCAGGGTCAAAATCGCCGCCGCCGACACCAAAATCAGCCCCGTCCAGCGCGCCGGGCTGCAAGTCGCCACATCGCCAATCGGGCGAGGCATGCAATCCGTCGCGGCACACAGCCGCTGGCCCGCCCGCCACGCCCCCAGACACACAAAAACGCCCACCGCCAGCAGCGCGACCAGCTTCACCACCGCCTCCACGGCGATGGCGGTGACAATGCCGTGGTGCTGCTCGTTGGAGGCAAGGTTGCGCGTGCCAAACAAAATGGTGAACAGCGCAAGGCCGCCCGCCACCCAAACCGCCGCGCCGTCCGTGCCCCGCAGCGCCCAAGCTCTCCGGGGCGTCGGCTGGCGAACACCCGCAAAGGATTGCGTCACCGATTGCAGTTGCAGCGCGATATAGGGCGTGGCCGCCGCCACGGCGATCAGCGTGACCAGCACGCCGAGCAGGTTGGATTTGCCAAACCGTGACGAAATCAAATCGGCAATCGATGTGACGCGCTGCGCGCGCCCGATGCGCACCAGTTTGCGCAGCACCCACCACCAGCCGACGAAAACCAGTGTCGGGCCCAGATAGATGGTCAGAAACTCCAGCCCCGAGCGCGCCGCATAGCCCACCGCGCCGTAAAACGTCCATGCCGTGCAGTAAATTGACAATGACAGCGGGTAAATAAAGGGCGAGCGCAAAATCCCCGCCCCGCCGCGCGCAGACTTACCTTCGGCCCAAGCGGCCAGCAAAAACAGCAGCGCGACGTATAAAATACAGGCCAGAACGAGGATGTTAAACGGCATCGCCTAAAGCCCGTGCATGGCATCATCTGGCGGCGAGCCTGCCAAACTATCCTGCCCGCCGTGAGCCGAATTTTCGGCGTCAGCCAGCCCGCGCGACAGAACCGCCGCCACGGCAATCAAACCCGCCCAAGCCCCAAACAAGAAGAGCCAATGCGCGACTATTTGGGGCGCAGTTGCGGGCCAAAGAAGGGGCCAGCACAGCAGCATCGCCCCAAAAACAGGCAAAATTCGCGCGCCATCGCGCAGCCGCCTTTTGCGGTAATTTGCCCGCGCCAGAAACAAGGGTTGGCGTTGCTGCGGCATTTACCCACCCAATAGCTCGCGCACCGATGCGCGCATTTGACTGTTATCAAAGGGTTTGGTCATGAAATTTGAAACACCCGCCGCCACCGCCGCCTCGCGGTCGCGCTCTTGCCCTTTGGCGGTCAGCATCATGACGGGCAAGTCTGGCACATCGGGACTGGCGCGGATTTGGCGCAAAATATCCAATCCCGATTGCCCCGGCAGCATCAAATCCAAAATGACCAATGCAGGGCGCGCGGCCAAAATCTGCGCCATCGCCCCATCTCCCGTTGGCAGGACCATTACCTGCCAGCCATCGCGCGACAATAAAAAGCGGATCGCCTCGGCGATATTCGGCTCGTCCTCGATCAGCAGAACACGCGTGTTCATGCCCGCTCTCCCCCAATGCGCGCGCGCCCCCCAGCGAGGGCGGAATATCGGCAGTATTGACCCAATTGCACAGGCTGTCAAAGACCAGTTGCACCTGCAAGGATGGATGGTTCGCGCCGCGCAAGGCAGCCATCGCGCGGGCAAGTGCGGCAGGTCGCGCCAAGGCCCAACCGTGCAGGCAACTGCGCCCCACTTGCATCGGGCAAGATCAACATCATCGCGCTGCGCAGCTCTGGCCCTGAGTAGCCCGCTGGGTAATACGTTTGTCCAAAAGCACGCAGTATAAATCGCGGGGCGGCGGGGCCGCTTGCGCCAAATTCGGCTGTAACTTCAATGGGCTGCATCGGGCGCACAAGGGCCGTGAACAGGGGCCACAATGGGCATGCTGCGCCGAAGCGCGGCAATGAAAACCCTGCAATCGGGCGCCGCAGCACCAGCGTGCCCGATCCATCGCATACCACCAACCCCGCGCCCAAGTTGGCATCAAAGGCCAGCCGTCGAAACGCGCTGAAAAAAAGGTGCATTGTGCGCGCTTTCCGGTTATGGCAAATGATCGGGGCTGCGCAAAGCGGGCCAAAGGCGTGCGCTGTGTATGTCTATCTCTGGCAGGACAGCCAAATCGGCACGCAACTCGGCCTGCAGCTGCGCGGCCATATCGCGCGCCGCTGGCGACATCTTGAACAAAGTATCTGCGCCCAAGATTTGCCATTCATGGCGCGCGGCCCATGCCTCGACTTCTTCTTGCGGGGTGGCTGTGCCTTGCGCCTCGATCTGGCCGCCCGTATCCAGATAGCGCACCAACGCCTCGGCCCCTTTGGCGAGGCGCGCGCTGTCTTGATCCAAATTGCGCAAAAACCGCGCCTGCCATTCGGGTTCCAAATCATCCGTTTCCGCCAAAATCACCGCCGTGGATCGCACGGATGCGACCGCTGACAGAACCTCGTGCAGGCTGGCCGACAGATGGGGATCGTGGCTCATGCGGTCATTTACCGCTGCAATCGCCGCCTCTTGCGCAAGGGCGCGCTGATGCATGGCCAACACGGCATCCGCCCAGCCGGGAAACCGCTGGGCCAATTCCTCGACGCGCGCAATTTCGGTATCAGGCCAAGCCAGCGCCACGGCGCGCAAATCGTCAAGACCTGCCCCGCCGCCACCATCGGCAAAGGTTTCGGCGGCCTCGCCCAAGGCCGCCGCAAGGCGCGCCATGACTTCCTTAGGCACGCGGCGGCGGTTGTGTTCAATCAGGTTCAAATAGCTGGCAGAAATGCCTGCCGCTTGCGCGACGTCGCCTTGGCGCAAGCCCAGCGCCATACGCCGCGCCCGCAGTTTTGATCCTGATAGCGCCGCAGCCATGCCGCCTCCCCTTTTTGTAAATCTTTACAAAAGGGGGAAGCACGCGCAACGAAAAACGGGCCCAAGGTTCCCCTCTGGCCCGTCTTTTGTGACTAATCCGCGCCTATTGCCGGGCATTGTCTGTCACTTGTTGCATCAAAGCGCCCACAGGCTCTGCCGTGATCACAGGATCGCTGCCACCCGACATGAGGGCCACCACTGCCGCCTTATCGTCGGCCGCATCCAGCGCGCCGTTGCCGCCGGCGGTCAGCTTGGCAATTTCGCCCATCATGCGGGTTTGATGTTCGATCTTTTGCGCGCCCGTGGCATCGGTGCCGTCGGTTAATTCGCACCGCAATGGCGGATGGCAGGTGCAAGATCATGGGCGCAATGGCACGGATCGGAATGGTTTGGCTGGCAATCGCCCAAGGCAATACGCGCGCGTCCATCGCGCGGCTGCGCACTATGCCAACGGCCAGCAAAACACCAAGGCCCGTGCCGATCGCAAAGCCCAGCAGAGTGGCCAAAATCGTGATCCAGCCATGATAAACCAGCGGCTTGGGCGACGTGATTTTCATCCACAATCTCGACTTGATCAGCTCTGCCGCCACTTGATGCGGGCGTGGCAAAACGGGCCGATCTTGCGTCCATGTTGTGCGAACCAAGGCCATGCCCGCAGGCGCATCTGCGCCCGCCCGCGCCGCCTGATCCACCTCTCATGCGGTATTCATTCGCACCGCAGCCCCGTACCAAAAGGCAATGATCGCAATAACAGCGGTAGGGATCGGCAAGATACGGCGCATGACTTCCCCCCCGCCCGACTTCATGCACCCAAACCATGATGAAATTGCCCAAACAGAACAGCGCCGCGATCAACACTTGCAAACCGGCACCGCTGGCATAGGTTTTCAGCAGCGCATTCGCCGCCATAAAAAACGGCAGTCGAGGCAGCGAGATAGCCATAAACCACCCCGCTCATCGCCCGCGCCTTTCACTTTGGCTCAAATACCTTCGGGGTCTGGGGGTGAAGCCCCCAGCGTTTGACCCAAAGAACAGCGCGCGCCTAGTCCTCCAAATGCCCCGCTCTAAGCCCCTCGCGCACAGGGTGCGCAGTGGCGATAAACTCAGGCGCATCGTGCATATCCGGCGGCCTTTCCCTTGGCAAAAGGCTGTCAATCACATCCGCAATCCGCCCGGGGCGGGGCGACATCACCACGATCTTGGTCGACAGATACACCGCCTTGGGGATCGAGTGGGTTACAAAACAAATCGTCTTGCTGCTGCGCGCCCAAAGCTTCAGCAGCCCCTCATTCAAACGGTCCCGCACAATTTCGTCCAGTGCGCCAAACGGCTCGTCCATCAGCAAATACCCGCATCAAAGGCCCGCGCGCGGCGTGTGGCCTTATGCGCCTCCTCGCAATTTGTATGCACCGCATAGAGCAGCACCCCGCCATATCGGCAATCATGATGGCGCGGCTCGTCGCCTCGCCCTCCACCTGCGAAATAGGCATGCGCCTCTGGCCCCGTTTTGCCCGCCGCGATCAGCTTGGCGGTCAGCTCTGCCACCAGATCGCTATTTTCGGCATGCACCATTGCCAAACCGCCGATGCGCGAAAATGATTGATACATCTCATCATCATTGACCATCAGCGCGCCCTTACAGGCCATAAAATGCTTGAAACTGGTCATCCCCGCCGCCACCGACAGGGCCATACCCGCAAACACCCGCTCGCCCCACCACGGCACCGCCATGTGATCGCTGTAATCGCAATGCGCGCGGGTGGATTTGTTGTGCCACATCTGGGCTGCGTCCATCAGCCCCTGCGCGGGCAGCACAAAATCCACCACCATCGTGGTGCCCAAGGCCGCACCGCCCGCGTGCCGCTTTCAAAATCATCCGATGAATAGGTGCCCATAAAGGGCATCTCCAAATGCGCATGCGGATCAATCCCGCTCGGCATCAGATAAATGCCCGTGGCATCAAGGGTTTTATCCCCCACCAGACCGTGGACGATGGCAGAGATTTTGCCGCCCTCGATCAACACATCTGCGGCACAGGTCAAATCCGCCATCACCACTGTGCCACCTTTGATAACTCTCGATGCCATAATTCTCTCCCTGCCAGCTTCCTTGCTCAAAAAATATCCCACGGGGGTGTGAAACCCCCGCCCTAGCAATGCTGTGCGCTGCGCGTTCCACCTCGCCGCGTATCAAGTCCAACTTACCTTGTTCAGGCGCGCGTATGTCCACCGTGAAAACCACCCGCCCCGGGATCACATTGCGCGAATTTGGGAGCACCTTCACCTGCCCCGCCGCCGCCGCGGCCTTTGGCTGATGCGCCATGTCGATCTGATGCACAGGTTCAATTACACGCGCCATCCCCAGCCCCGCATCATGGCACCAACGGGAAAACAAATGTCGGCCCTCGCTGTCTGTATCGGTCAGGGTCTGGCGGTTACAGCCGCCCGCGACGCCGCGCCCGATCAGGGCCATCTCGCCCAAAGCATCCCATAGCCGCTGCGCATTGATCCGTAGATCGGCCAGTAACGCCATAGTCTTTAGTCCCGTCTGTCAGGGCCAGTCGCACCTTTCGCCCGCTGCGATCCCCGCGTGCCGCTCTGAGGCCAAGGCGATAGATGTTGACCAATCGGTCAACAAACTTGGTATTATTTTCCAACAGGCCCCGCAGGTCGAAAAGCCTTGGGCACAGGGGCAAAATTCCTTGCCGCGCAAGGCCGCAAAAGCTAGGCTGCGATGAAAATATCCAAAGGATGCTTGATGGAACGCCCAGATTTCCCCCCTGCCGCGCAAGTCGCCGCCGAGACCGAGGCGCTGATATTCCCCAGTTTCGACGAGGGCGATGCTTGGGCCTTGGGCCGCGCATTGGTGGATATGGCACAACACGATGCGCTGGGCGTTGTGATCAATATCCGCACGCCAAACCGTACATTGTTCCATGCCGCCTTGCATGGCGCAGCCCCGCTGAACGACCTTTGGGCGCAGCGCAAAAGCAACACCGCGCTGCTGTTTGGCAAATCCTCGCTAGAGGTGGGATGCTCCAACCGCGAAAAAGGGCAAACCCCCCCCCCCCCCCCCTGGCGCGCCATGGTCTGATTGAGGCCGATTATGCCGATGCGGGCGGCGCAGTGCCCGTGCAGGTGGCGGGTGTGGGGGTTGTGGCCGTGGTCACGGTGTCTGGCCTGCCACAGCTGGACGATCACGCCCTCGTCATCAGCGCTATGCGCGACTATTTGGCCTGATCAAGTCACCAGCGCCCCATGCCCGCGAAGCCATTCTAGAGGCGGCCTGACGGGTCTTTTCCGCCGCAGGGCTGTCCAAGCCAAATTTGCTGTATTACTTTCCCAGTTAAGAGGCCGTGCATAATACGCGGCTGACCCAGCTTTTGGAAACATCGCTGGATCCATGGCGCGCGACTCCCCCCGCGAAAGCTGCCTTTTCGCCAATGAAATGCTGCAAGGCGCGTATGCGGGGGGTGATCCAGACCGATCTGCGCGATTTGGTTGCTGAAAAGTCCAGCATAATTGCGGGCTGGATGGCGGTAGGAAAAATCGCCCGCACTGAGCGGACGCATCTGATCTTTTCGATTTGGGCATTGACCCCGCACTATGCCGATTTCGACGTGCAAGTGCGCGCGGTTTTGGGCGATGGAATCGACCCATTTGCAGGGGCGGACATTTTTTGGAAACGCTGCTGACACGGCTTTTGCAAAGCTAAGGGGCTTTGCCCCTCTGGGCTGCGCCCATTCATTCTAGGATATTTTCAGAGCAAGGAAGCAGGCAAGCGGTCTGGCCCTTCCTTGCTCGAAAAATATCCACAGGGGGCGCGCGCAAAGCGCGAGGGGGCGCGTGCGCCCCTTTTTTAAATACTTGTGTAATTGCAACATTTTTGCCGAAATACAGCGCGAATATACGCGCAAAATTACCCTTTTGCAGAGTCCGCTGCTAATTTTGCCGCCACTAAAGGGTTGTTGGGATGGGTTGTGCCGTTAGCGTAATCGCCCACCTTCTTGCCCGTGCGCGCGTCCACCGCCCCTTTGTCCAGCTTCGCCATCGTGATGCAGTTTTCAACGGGGCAGGCGGTGATACAGGGCGCATCATGGCAGAACTAGCAGCGAGCGGCGGCCACAAGTTCAAATTTTTTCTAAATGGGTAATTTTAGCCATCTGCGTTTTTTCCGCATCGATGCGAAGGATCGGCGTTAATCGCCTCTTTTTTCCGCAGGGCTTTTTCTATATAGGAGGGCGATGAGTTGGCGAAAACGATGCAAATTTGCCAATAAAACAAGGCGAAATGGCCGATATTCGGCACGAGATTAACGGACAGAGGACTGCATGAGCAAACAATCCACCGATGCGGATGTCGCATTTATCGCGGCTTTGGCAGAGCTTTTGAACAAGAACGAGCTGACGGAAATCTCGGTCAAGCGCGAATATGGCGAAGATGACAGCCTTGATGTGCGCGTGATCAAGCAGGCCAATGTGGTGCAAATGGCGGCCCCTGCCCCTGTTTATGCCGCTGCCCCCGCAGTTTCCGCAGCCGCGCCATCCGCCGCCGCCCCTGCCGCCGCCCCTGCCGCCGCAGAGGATCCCGCCAGCCACCCTGGCGCTGTCGCATCCCCAATGGTTGGCACCTGCTATATGGCCGCCGAACCGGGGGCCACGCCCTTTGTGACCGTGGGTGCCACCGTGACCGAAGGGCAGACCGTTTTGATCATCGAAGCAATGAAAACCATGAACCACATCCCCGCGCCAAAGGCAGGCACGGTCAAGCGCATTTTGGTCGCAGATGGCACCGCAGTGGAATACGGCGCGCCCTTGATGATTATCGAGTAGCGCGATGTTCGACAAAATCCTGATCGCCAATCGGGGCGAGATTGCCCTGCGCGTCATCCGCGCCTGCCGCGAGATGGGCATCAAATCGGTCGCCGTGCATTCCACCGCCGACGCCAACGCGATGCATGTGCGCATGGCCGACGAATCGGTCTGCATCGGCCCCAATTCTTCGACCGACAGCTATTTGAACAAGGCCGCGATCATCTCTGCCTGCGAAATTACGGGCGCGCAGGCCGTGCATCCGGGCTATGGGTTCTTGTCCGAAAACGCCGCGTTCGCGCAGGCCTTGGAAGACCACGGCATCACCTTTATCGGCCCAAAGGCGGAACATATCCGCATCATGGGCGATAAAATCACCGCCAAAGAAACCGCCAAAGACCTTGGCATTCCTGTCGTGCCAGGCAGCGATGGGGGGGTGGCCACGTATGAAGACGCGATTGGCGTGGCCGCTGGTATCGGGTTCCCCGTGATCATCAAGGCCACGGCGGGCGGCGGCGGACGGGGTATGAAAGTGGCCCATAACGCCGAGGAATTGGAAGTGGCCTTTCGCACCGCGCGCAGCGAGTCAAAGGCCGCCTTTGGCAATGACGAAGTCTATATCGAAAAATACCTGCAAAAGCCCCGCCATATTGAAATTCAGGTCTTTGGCGATGGCAAGGGCCGCGCCGTGCATCTGGGCGAGCGCGATTGCAGCCTGCAGCGCCGCCACCAAAAGGTGTTTGAAGAGGCCCCCGGCCCCGCAATCACCCCCGACTTGCGCGCCAAAATCGGCGAAATCTGCGCCGATGCAGTGGCCAAAATCAACTACATCGGCGCGGGCACGATTGAATTTCTGTACGAAGACGGCGAGTTCTTTTTCATCGAAATGAACACCCGCCTTCAGGTGGAACACCCCGTCACCGAGGCCATTTTTGGGGTTGATCTGGTGCGCGAGCAAATCCGCGTGGCGGCTGGCATGGATATGTCCTTTGGCCAAGATGATCTGGTCATCAACGGCCACGCCATCGAAGTGCGCATCAACGCTGAAAAACTGCCCAATTTCTCGCCTTGCCCTGGCAAAGTGCGCATGTTCCACGCGCCTGGCGGTTACGGCGTGCGGATGGACTCGGCGCTGTATTCGGGCTACTCGATCCCGCCCTATTACGACAGCCTGATTGGCAAGCTGATCGTGCACGGCCGCGACCGCGATGAGGCGCTGGCACGCCTGAAACGCGCCTTGGGCGAGTTGATCATCGACGGGATTGAAACCACAGTTCCCCTGTTCGATCTGCTGCTGGCAGAGGGCGATATTCAGACGGGGGATTACAACATCCACTGGCTGGAAAAATGGCTGGCGGCCACGTTTGAAAGCTAAGGAAAGGCGGGGACGACCCCGCCTTTTGCATCCATGAGCCAAGATATAACCCCCGAATTGCTGCTGCACGCCTATAGCGTGGGCGTTTTTCCCATGGCCTCATCACGCGAGTCGCGCGAGGTGCATTGGATGCAGCCCCGCCTGCGCGGGGTGTTTGAACTGGATCGTTTCCACATCTCCCGCAGCCTGCGCAAACGCCTTTTGCAAGGCGGGTATGAGGTCAGCGTGAACCGCGATTTCGCGGGTGTGGTGCGCGCTTGCGCCGATCGACCCAGCACGTGGATCAATGCGCAAATATATGATCTATATGAACAATTACATGCACGCGGCGCGGCGCATAGCCTAGAGGTTTGGTGCCGCGATACCCTGATTGGCGGGGTTTATGGGGTGGCGCTTGGCGGGGCGTTCTTTGGCGAGTCGATGTTTTCCCGCCGAACCAATGCGAGCAAAATCGCGCTGGCCTATCTGGTGCATCGCCTGCGCGCTGGGGGATTTGTGCTGTTTGACACCCAATATATTACCCCGCATCTGGCCAGCCTTGGCGCGGTAGAAATCCCGCGCGCCGACTATGAGGCGCGGCTGGCGCGGGCGCTGCCACTTGCCGCAGATTTTACACCTAAAGGTTATTGCCCGTTGCCATCCTCGGTCGTCTCGCCCTCTTCGGGCTGATCCTCGCCCTCGGGCAGGGGTTCGACATCGGGAATGGCCAGTTCGGGCACATCGCAGCGCATCACCCAAACATCATAGCGCGGATGATCCAGCGCGGACAGCGCAGGGCTAGAGGCGATCATCCAGCCTGCGAAAACAGGGGTCACCACGGCGGCGTCAGTGATGGTCAATTGCGCCTCGGCCTCGGCGGTTTGGTTGCCAGCAGGATAGCGGCAATCACCCAGTTGCACGGTGATCTTGCCCATGGAAACGGTTTGCCCGATCTCCAGCTTTGCATCTTGCAACTCGCCCGTCAGTTTATCCAAAATCCGCAATTCGGCCCCAGGGGCCTGCGCCATTTCAACAGCAAAAGCAGGCACAGCCATCACCGCGCAAAGGGCCGCAAGGCGGATCATTTATCGCCCCCGCTGACAAATTTCATCAGCAGCGAAATCAGGCTGACCGAGCCTTGGGTGTCTTCAATCTGCGCGCCCGCTGCCAGCACCTCTTCGGCGCCGCCGGGGATCAGTTCCACGAAATTGCCGCCCAGCAGCCCTTCAGAGGAAATCAGGATTGCGGTATCGGTCGGCAATTGCACCGTTTTATCCAAATTCACCACGACATCGGCAAAATACGTTGTCGGGTTTAGCGACATTTGCGTGATCGTGCCCACTTTCACCCCCGCAAGGCGCACATCGCTGCCCACAGCGATGCCATCGGCGCTGCGGAAACTTGCGGTAAGGGGATAGGTGTCGCCGCCAACGCCCACGCGTCCCATGCCCGCATAGATCAAGAACCCTGCCGCCAGCGCCACAACGCCCAGCCCCGCCAAAACTTCACTGCGGTTTTCTGACATTATTTTGGTGCCCACGCATCATAGTCGCGGCGGGGTGCTGGTGCGCCTGCCTTGATCGACCCCGTGGGCGCGTAGGCCGCCGCCGTGCCAGTCAAATTTTCGACATGCGGCGCTTCCCATGCTTTGTGTTTCAGGGGCTTTTCGGTGGGCGGATGCGGCCAAGTGTGGTGCAGCCAGCCGTGCCAATCGGGGGAAACGCGCGACGCCTCTGCCTCGCCATGGTAAATCACCCAGCGGCGGCTGGCGTCTTTGTTGCGGTAGTAAATATTGCCCTGATCGTCTGCGCCCACACGAATGCCCTTACGCCAAGTGAACAGCTGCGTGCCAAGGGTCTGGCTGTTCCACCACGTTAGCAGGCGAAGAAGAATGCGCATGAGGGCCTCCGTTAATTGGCCCAGATATGGCGCAAATATGCGCCAAGGTCTAGGGGGCGATTGCGCCTTGCGCGCCGTCCCCCAGATAAGCCGTCAGTTCAATTTCGATCAAATGACGCGGGTCAATCAGGGGGGCCTCGATCATCATCGCGGCGGGCGGGTTCGCGCCGAATGTGGCGGCCAAAATGGGCCAGCAGCGTTCGAAATCGCCCGCGTTTTTCAGCACATAGGTGACGCGGACGGCATGTTCAAACCCCGCGCCCGCGCGCGCCAGCGCCGCGTCTATGATTGACAGCGCCAGTTTGCATTGGTCTTCGATGCTGACAGGAATCTCGCCCGTGGCGTGGTCTGTGCCCGTGGTGCCCGACACATGCACCCAGCCGCCAGCCACCACCGCGCGGGCATAACCGATGCGGTCTTCCCATATCGACCCCGTTTTGATGCGGGTGATCATGGCTTAGCTTGCTGTTGCGGGTTCTTTTTTCTTTTTACCATCCGCATGAACCAGCAGCGGCGGGGCCGCGTTGTTCACCGATTCTTCGTTCACCACCACTTCATCGACATCGTTCAACCCGGGCAGTTCGAACATGGTATCCAGCAAAATATCTTCCATGATCGAGCGCAGCCCCCGCGCGCCCGTCTTGCGTTTGATCGCCCGCTTGGCGATCGACGAGAGGGCATCGCTGGTGAAGGTCAGCTTGGTGCCTTCAATGTCGAACAGGCGCTGATACTGTTTCACCAGCGCGTTTTTGGGTTCGGTCAAAATGGTGATCAGCGCCGCCTCGTCCAGATCGGTGAGGGTGGCAATCACGGGCAAACGGCCCACAAATTCGGGGATCAGACCGAATTTCAGCAAATCCTCAGGCTCTAGCTCGCCAAAAAGTTCCCCGACGCCGCGCGCATCGGGATCTTTCACATCGGCACCAAAGCCGATCGCGCTGCCCTTGCCGCGCTGGGCGATAATCTTCTCAAGCCCCGCAAAGGCCCCGCCGCAGATGAACAGGATATTGGTCGTATCCACCTGCAAAAATTCCTGCTGCGGGTGTTTGCGCCCGCCCTGCGGCGGCACGGATGCAACCGTGCCTTCCATGATTTTCAGCAGCGCCTGTTGCACCCCCTCGCCCGAGACATCGCGGGTGATCGACGGGTTGTCCGATTTGCGGGTGATCTTATCCACCTCGTCAATATAGACAATCCCGCGCTGGGCGCGTTCCACGTTATATTCGCTGGCTTGCAGCAGTTTCAGGATGATGTTTTCCACATCCTCGCCGACATAGCCCGCCTCGGTCAGGGTGGTGGCATCGGCCATGGTGAACGGCACGTCCAAAATGCGCGCCAAAGTCTGCGCCAGCAGCGTCTTGCCGCAGCCCGTGGGGCCGATCAGCAAAATGTTCGATTTCGCCAGTTCAATATCGGTTTTGGTCGAATGGTTCAGCCGTTTGTAATGGTTATGCACCGCCACCGACAGCACCCGCTTGGCATGTTCTTGGCCGATCACGTAATCATCCAGCACCGCGCAAATATCGCGCGGGGTGGGCACGCCATCGGTGGATTTCAGTCCCGCTGTCTTTGTCTCTTCGCGGATAATATCCATGCAAAGTTCGACACATTCATCGCAGATGAAAACGGTTGGCCCTGCAATCAGCTTGCGCACCTCGTGCTGGCTTTTGCCGCAAAAGGAACAATACAGCGTGTTTTTGCTGTCACTTGCGCTGTTCGCCATGGCCTGCCTCACTTATCGACTTCGGGGACAGCTTAGGACAAGCTGCGCCCCTTCACAATGTCAAATCGCCCAAATACGGCCCCGCGATGGGGCCGCATGTTTGGCCGATTACTTCGCCTCGTCAGCCTTGCCACGGCTGTCCAAAATTTCGTCAATCAGGCCCCAAGCCTTGGCATCTTCGGCGGACATGAAATTATCCCGCTCTAGCGCCGCCTCGACAGTGTCCAGATCATTGCCAGTATGTTTGACATAAATCTCATTCAATCGGCGTTTCAATTTTTCCGTCTCGCGCGCGTGGATCAGAATATCCGTCGCCTGCCCCTTATATCCGCCCGACGGTTGATGCACCATCACGCGGCTGTTGGGCAGCGAGAACCGCATCCCCTTTTCGCCCGCTTGCAGCAGCAAGCTGCCCATCGAGGCCGCCTGCCCGATCACCAGCGTCGAGACCTTTGGACGGATGTACTGCATCGTGTCATAAATCGACAGGCCCGAGGTCACAACGCCGCCAGGGCTGTTGATATACATCGAGATTTCTTTCGACGGGTTTTCCGCCTCTAGGAACAAAAGCTGCGCGCAGATCAGGGACGACATGCCATCATGCACGGGGCCAGACAGGAAAATAATCCGTTCCTTCAGCATCCGTGAAAAGATATCATAGGCGCGTTCCCCGCGCGAAGTTTGCTCGACCACCATGGGCACAAGGGTGTTCGTGTAATAGTCTGCTGGATCACGCATCGCTTTGCCTCTCTGACTGTGCCTTAGCTCTATCGCCGTTAGCTTAACCAAACCTTAGTGTGCAGCGCCTGCCGCTGCAAGGGATGCAGATTTTTTTCCCGCCTCTGATGGACCTATTTCCCCGCCCCAAAGGTGCGATAGGCAAGCATCATTCGCGCCCCGCCCGAGGCAAAGCATAATGCTGCAAAGCCATAAGATAGCGCGGAAAACCCCAAAGGCCACAGGCAGAACGCCGCGAAAACCGCAATGGTTTCAAATCCTTCAGCAAGGCCAGCGGTGAAATACAAAGATTTATCCCCCCGCGCGCGCGATGGGGCATCCAGCGCAAGGCCCCGCTTGGCCGCAAAAATCGCAAAGGCCAAAAAGCTGGCCCCGTTCATGTAGAACGACATCAGCAAAACCGCCGCTGGCAGGGCATTTGCCCCATCGCGCAGCGCAAAGGCCAAGGGGATTGCACCATAAAAGATAAAGTCACAGGTAATATCCAGATAGCCGCCGAAATCGGTCTTGCCGCGCCCTGCGATATTGGCGCGCGCCACTGCCCCGTCCAGCCCATCGGCGGCGCGCGAGGCCAAAATCAGCGCCAGCGCCAGCAAGAGCGCGCCGCCCATCGCGATCACGGCCGCAGCCATCAGCCCCAACGCCAAACCCGCCAGCGTGACGGCATTGGCATGCACCCCCGCCCGCGCCATCGCCGCGCCAATGGGGTTTACCGCCCGATCTATCGGGCCGCGCAATACGCCGTCGAACATGGGCCTCTCCTTTGCCCTATCGCTGCCCAAAGCGGCGGGGATGCGCAAGGGAAAAGGCGCGGGCGCGGGGTGAACACCCCTCACTTCTGCGTCATTACTTGCGCGCGAATGTCGCAATCGAGGTGGCGCGAGGGCGGGCGGGCTGGCAAAAGGGCGCGATGAATACCGCCCCGCGCCCCGACCGCACCCTTTTAGGCATTGTTTTGATGCTGGCTTTTTGTGTGCTTGCGCCCATGCTGGACGCCTCTAGCAAATTGGCCACGGCGACGATCCCCGTGGGGCAAATCGTGGCTGCGCGCTTTGTGGTGCAGGGCGCGTTGATGATCCCTGTGGCGCTGGCGATGGGGCTGACTTGGGGCGTTTCGCGGCGGGTGGGCGCGCTGATTATGCTGCGCGCGCTGCTGCTGATCGTCTCGACCTACAGCTTTGTGGCCGCCGTTGCCGTGATGCCAATTGCGGACGCGCTGGCGATTGCCTTTCTCTCGCCGCTGATCCTATTGATCCTTGGCCATTTCATCTTTGGCAACCCCGTGGGGCCGCGCCGCATTGGGGCGGCGATCGTCGGATTTGCGGGGGCGCTTTTGGTGATCCAGCCCAGCTTGCAAACCTATGGGGCTGCCACGTTCTATGCGCTGGCTTGCGCCTTTGCCTTTGCCTTTTATATGGCGGT
This sequence comes from Cypionkella sp., assembly GCA_034519315.1. Taxonomy (GTDB): domain Bacteria; phylum Pseudomonadota; class Alphaproteobacteria; order Rhodobacterales; family Rhodobacteraceae; genus Cypionkella. Next base: position 40,120 of record JAXHON010000021.1, read on the forward strand.
GACGCAGAGCATTGCAGGGCACATTCACCCCGTCACGCAGCAACTGCACACCTCGCTGGCGGGGGCGGCAGTGATTGTGCCCATTTTATATGCTATGGACGGCGTTGGCGGGACGGGCATTTCAGCCACCTTAGACCCCGTGATGCCGCAAGGCTATGCGTGGCTGTGGCTGTTTGGCGTGGGGTTTTGGGCCGCGCTTGCGCATATGTGCATGACCATATCGCTGCGCTTTGCCCCAGCCAGCACGCTGGCCCCGCTACATTATTTTGAAATGGTCGTGGCTGTGGCGCTGGGCTATGTGATTTTTGGCGATTTCCCCAATTTGATGACTTGGGGCGGCATCGTGCTGATCGTCGGCGCGGGGCTGTATATCATCCAGCGCGAAAGGGTTCTGGCGGCAGCCCAAAGCCGCGCAGCACCGCAGGCAAATGCAGGCGCGGCAGAATAACCAGCATTTTGGCGGCATCAAATTCCAGCGTCACCGCGCCGCCACTGGCGCGGTTCGATGTGCCAATGGCGCGGTCTGGCGCGAAATCCAGCCCCTCGATCGGCCATTGCAGCCCAACCGAGCGCCCGCGCACCGCGCCAAAGGGAAACAGCGAGACACGCGCGCCGCGCGGCAGATCCAGTGTCAAACGCGGCGGGCATAGAAACATCACATCGCGCCCGCCCAGCAAAAACACGGGCATATCGGGGCGGCGCAGCAGCCCTGCCAGCGCCGCCAGCCCATGATCCATCCGCGCGCCCACAAATCCAAGGCCCAGCACAAAGGGCGCATCAATCAAGGCCAAGGCTTTGTCAAAATCGGTATCATCTTGGGCGGGAACCCTGTGCAGCACAGCGGCAAAGGCCGCGCGGGCGGCAGGATTGATCGAATCCATATCGCCCAGCACCGCCACAGGGTGCGCGCCCAGCGCCAGCAGGCGGTTTGCACCGCCGTCTGCGGCCACCAATTCAGGGGCCAAATCCAACGCCAACTGCAATTCCCGCGCCCCAAACCGCGCCCCGCCCACCAGTGTCACGCCATATTGGCTTTTGACTTTGGGCGAATTTGGCATAGAGTTTGGCGGCAAGACGCACCTCAATTGCGGCGGAAAGACATGGGCTGTGCCACAATCTATCCTTCAAATCACCCCAGTCTGTCCATGGAATTGATCACATTGGCGGGCATTTCTGACCGCGAGTTTATGTAAAAGGCGGGCCCCATGACTGGTGCTAGTAAAATTCTAACGGTATCTTACGGAACTTTCTCTTGCACGCTAGAGGGGTTCGACGATCCGTTCAGCACGATGAAAGCGATTGCGGAGTATTTCCGCGATCTTGCCGCCGATGACCGCTATTTCGGGGCCGAGCCGCCCGTGCCTGACAGCGCCATGCTGCACCGCATTGCCGAAAACGCCACCCAGCGCCGCGTTCAGGCGCAAGTGCAAGACAACGGCGTTGTGCTGCGTCAAGGCGATGCCATTGCAGATGATGCGGCCGTGATCGACACCGCACCTGCCCTTTTGGCACCAGGTGACGCGCAAATCGCCGCCGATGAGGCCGCCGCCCGTCTGGCCGCTCTGCGCGCCGAAATTGATGAAAAACGCCGTCACATCGAAGAACTGGAACAAACGGCAAGCGCAGCCGCAATGCCGCCCGCGGATCAGGGCGCGGCGGCCGATGACGTAGCGGCCACCACAATTGAACAGGTGATGCTGGGCAGCGATGCCACGTTTATCGAAGATTTGGAAATCCCGCCCAGCGTGGGTGATGCGGCCCAAGACGCCAGCGCGCCGCAGTTGATCAGTCCTGATGGCAATGCCGCTGCTGCAACACTTCGCGGCGACTCCGCGCCGCAATTGATGCTCCCGGCAGAAGCCGCTGGTGAAACCACACCCATCGCGCCCGCAGGGACAGCGTCGAAATACCGCGTCGAAGTGGTGCGCGGCGGTGCGACTGCACCCCAAGAGGCGGCGCCAGACGCGCAAGCTGCCTCATCTGCCCAAAAACGCCCGCCGCGCATCATCCGCATTCGCCGCGTGGCGCAGACGGGTGGCATTGGGCATGATGCGTCCTCGCCCAGCGGCATGGCTGATGCACCAGCCGATGGCCGCCTTACCCGCGATGCAGAGGCCGCACTTGCTGCCGAACTGGCGGCACTTGACCGCGCACCAGCAGCCTTGCCGCCACTTGCGCCCCAACAACCTGCCATACCCGCGCAGCCAAAACGGGCGAAAATAAATCTTTCCGACGACACGTTGGACAAACTGATTGCGCGGGCGAATTCCGATTTGGATAATGACGAGGTCAAACGCCGCCAAGCCGCGATGTCGCATCTAAAGGCCGCCGCAGCCGTCACACGGGCTGACCGCGATTTGGCCGTGCCAAGCGATCAAGCCGCTAACTTGGACGACTATCGCAACGATCTGGGGCAGGCCGCCCCCGATGGCGGCGCGCCAAACCGTGCGGCGCCGCTGGTTCTGGTGTCCGAGCAACGCATCGACCGCGAGACGGCAACCAAACGCGCTGATGGCCATTTGAAACTGGCCCCAAACTCCGCGCAAAACGCCCCCCTCGTCGAAAACATCTTTCGCGACTCTGACGGGGACGCCGATGTTGGCGGCGCTACGACCAACATCTTTACGGGGGTTGAAACCTTTGAAGATTTCGTCGATCGCCTTGGCGCGTCCGAGCAGATCGAACTGATGGAAGCGGCTGCAATTTATCTGGCCCATGTGGTCAAGCAACCGCTGTTCCGCCGCCGTCAATTGATCCGGTATATGTCCAGCCTGCCCGATGCCCTGCCCATCACGCGCGAATCTTCGGTGCAGATATTCACTCAGTTGTTGGGTCTTGGCCGTTTCGCAGAAATGGAGCCAGGGCTGTTTGCGGTGACCGACCGCTCGCCCCTATTGGCCGAGGCGCTGCGCGAGGCGATTTGATCACAGTTGCAGCAAACATCGGACGCGAAGGTTCTGCCTTTGCGTCCTGTTTCATTTCAAATCAGCCTCTTGCTGGGCGTCAGGGTCGGGCTGCCCGACCCCCAAAAACACCCGTTTGAATGGAACTATCCAAATTATGCCCAAGACGACATAGGCCAGCGCCTCTAGAACGAAGGGCAGGCGCTGAATGGATGTCATTAGATTCAAGACAATGACAACATAAACAGGCATGCCTACCAACAACAAAAACAGCGCCCAGCGCTTGCGCGATTTATAGGGCATCAACTTGGGCGCAGTTTTTGTCATTCAAACCTCAGTCTGCAAAGGGATCAGTCACCAAAATTGTGTCTTCGCGTTCGGGTGAGGTAGAAAGTAGCGCGACAGGGCAACCAATCAACTCTTCCACGCGGCGCACATATTTGATCGCCGCGGCGGGCAGATCGGCCCAGCTGCGCGCGCCTGCGGTCGCCTCGCTCCAGCCGTCCATTTCCTCATAAATGGGGGTGCAGCGGCGCTGCTGATCGGCGGCGGTGGGCAGGTAATCCAGCCGCTTGCCGTCCAAATCATAACCCACACAAATCTTTAGCGTTTTGAACCCGTCCAGCACGTCCAGCTTGGTCAGCGCGATGCCTTTGACGCCCGATGTGATGCAGGTCTGGCGCACCAGAACCGCGTCAAACCAACCGCAGCGGCGCTTGCGCCCCGTAACTGTGCCAAATTCGTGCCCCCGCTCGCCCAGACGCGCGCCATCGGCATCGTGCAATTCGGCAGGAAACGGCCCTTCGCCAACGCGGGTTGTATAAGCCTTGACGATACCCAGAACAAAATTGATGGACCCAGGCCCCATGCCCGTGCCCGTGGCCGCCTGCCCTGCGATCACATTGGACGAGGTGACATAGGGATAGGTGCCAAAGTCGATGTCCAAAAGCGCGCCCTGCGCCCCTTCGAACAAGATGCGCTTTCCCGCTGTGCGCGCATCATGCAGCACTTTCCACACAGGCTGCGCATAGGGCAAAACTTGCGGCGCAATCTCGCGCAATTGGGCCAGCAGCGCGTCTTTGTCGATCGGCGCGATGCCAAGACCCGCGCGCAAAGCGTTGTGATGGCCAATCAGACGGTCAACGCGTGTGGTCAGCGTGGCCTCATCGGCCAAATCAGCCACACGAATGGCGCGGCGTCCCACTTTATCCTCATAGGCGGGGCCGATGCCGCGCCCGGTTGTGCCGATCTTGGCCCCCGCGTTGGCCGTCGCCTCTTCGCGCGCGCGGTCCAGCTCGCCGTGGATGGGCAAAATCAGCGGCGCGTTTTCGGCAATCATCAGATTTTCAGGGGAAATCTGCACGCCCTGCCCGCGCAGCTTGCCTATTTCCATCACCAAATGCCACGGATCCAGCACCACGCCATTGCCAATAACCGAAAGCTTGCCGCCGCGCACAATGCCCGACGGCAGCAAGGACAGTTTGTAAACCGCCCCATCAATCACCAGCGTATGGCCCGCGTTGTGCCCGCCTTGAAAGCGTGCGATGACATCTGCCCGCTCGGACAGCCAGTCCACAATCTTGCCTTTACCCTCGTCGCCCCATTGGGCGCCTACGACGACAACATTGGCCATGGTGTATCCAATCATTTTAGCAAAACCGCGCGAGCTATAGCGGGGCGCGCGGGCAAGCGAAAGCACAAAAATAGGTGCAGCAAAAAGACGCGGTAGCCGCAGGGCCCACTGCGCTGTCGCAGTTCCACTTGCACCTTTGCCCGCCCTCGCCTAAGTAGGCGGCAGATTGAAAAAGGGCTTTGCCATGGAAAACGTCATCCTGACCATCCACCTGATCCTTGCGCTGCTGCTGATCGGCATCGTGCTGCTGCAACGCTCGGAAGGCGGCGGTCTTGGCATGGGCGGTGGTGGCGGCGGGGCGGTATCGTCGCGCGCGGCGGCAACGGCCTTGGGCAAGATCACTTGGGGCCTTGCGATTGGATTTATCATCACCTCGATCACGCTGACCATTTTGGCCGCGCAGGGTGCTGGCACGGCTTCGGTTATTGACCAATTGGGCGGCACCGTTCCCGCGGCCGAGGCCCCCGCCGTTCCCGTGCCACAGGGCGATTTGTTGCCCCCTACCAGCGATGCCCCCGCCACGCCGCCTGCGGCAACTGCGCCAGCCACACCGCCGGCTGGCAACTAAATCTGGGCCGAAAAATACCCAACCGCGCCCCTTGGGCGCGGTTTGTCTTTGTCCCCACACCTAGCGGCGCCAAAACAATTTTCACCATCATATAGCGTTGCGGTTGCGGAGCACCCAATCTTGGGTTACTGCTTAAATCCCGTGATACAGCGAGTCTTTCGCATCCGAATCGCAGTTTTTTTGACACGGGAGTTCCCACATGGCGCGATATATTTTCATCACCGGCGGTGTGGTGTCATCTCTTGGCAAGGGGTCTGGCCTCGGCCGCCCTTGGCGCGCTGCTGCAGGCGCGCGGCTATACGGTGCGGCTGCGCAAACTGGACCCCTATTTGAACGTAGACCCTGGCACGATGTCGCCGTTCGAGCATGGCGAAGTGTTCGTGACCGATGACGGCGCGGAAACCGATCTGGATTTGGGCCACTATGAGCGGTTTACAGGCGTATCGGCGCGCCAGACCGACAGCATCAGCTCGGGCCGCATCTATTCTAATGTCTTGGAAAAAGAACGGCGCGGCGATTATCTGGGCAAAACCATTCAAGTCATCCCGCATGTAACCAATGAAATCAAAGACTTCCTGCGCATTGGCGAGGGGGAAGTGGATTTCATGCTATGCGAGATCGGCGGCACCGTGGGCGATATTGAAGGACTGCCGTTTTTCGAATCCATCCGCCAATTCATCCACGAACGCCCGCGCGGCCAGTCGATCTTGATGCACCTGACCTTGCTGCCCTATCTGGCGGCCAGCGGCGAGTTGAAAACCAAACCCACGCAGCACAGCGTCAAGGAATTGCAATCCATCGGACTTGCCCCCGATGTTCTGGTCTGCCGCAGCGAGCACCCGATCCCTGACCGCGAGCTGGAAAAAATCGCGCTGTTTTGCAACGTGCGCAAAGACCACGTTGTGCCCGCCTATGATCTGAAAACCATCTACGAGGCCCCCCTTGCCTATCACCGCGCGGGGCTGGATCAGGCGGTGCTGGACGCCTTCGGCATCTCGCCCGCGCCCAAGCCCAATCTAACCCGCTGGGAAGATGTGATGGACCGCCTGACAAACGCCGAGGGCGAAGTGCGCGTGGCCATCGTCGGCAAATACACCCAGCTGGAAGATGCCTATAAATCCATAGCCGAGGCGCTGACCCATGGCGGCATGGCCAACCGCACCCGCGTGCGCGCCCAGTGGATCGACGCTGAAATCTTTGAACGCGAAGACCCCGCCCCCTATCTAGAGCAGTTCGACGCCATTCTGGTGCCCGGCGGGTTTGGCGAGCGCGGGACAGAGGGCAAAATCAAAGCCGCACAATTCGCCCGCGAACGCCGCGTGCCCTACCTTGGCATCTGTCTGGGCATGCAAATGGCGGTGATCGAGGCCGCGCGAAATTTGGCAGGCGTGGCCAATGCGGGGTCAGAGGAATTTGACCATGAGGCGGGCGAGAAACGCTTTACCCCCGTGGTGTATCACCTGAAAGAATGGGTGCAGGGCAACCATGTTACCCAGCGCAAACTGGGCGACGATAAAGGCGGCACGATGCGTCTGGGCGCCTATTCGGCCAGCCTGACGGCGGGTAGCCGCGTGGCGCAGGTTTATGGGGCCACGGCGATCGAGGAACGCCACCGCCATAGGTATGAGGTGGATATGCGCTATAAAGACCAGCTTCAGGCGTGCGGGCTGATGTTTTCAGGCATGTCCCCCGATGGGAAACTGCCCGAGATAGTTGAAGTGCAGGGCCACCCGTGGTTTATTGGGGTCCAGTTTCACCCCGAGCTGAAAAGCAAACCCTTTGCGCCGCATCCGTTGTTTGCGGATTTTGTACGGGCGGCGGTGGAGGGGGCTAGGTTGGTTTAGGGGGTCATTTTCCCTGAGGCACGTGTCAGCCCTGTTGATGCAGCAAACAGGCCGTTCGTTGCAGCGTCGACAAGTAGAATGTTTCCCGGATTGAAAACAATTGCCTTGAGTTTTTTCGGCTCTATCGTATATTTCACGTAGTGGTTCGTAAAGAGCTTCTTGGATGTGCTTCAGTCGCTTATTGGCGCATCCTGCAGGACGGACATGGAGCGACCCATGTTTGGTAGGACACATAAGGTGGGTGCCGACCCTTTAGGCTAAGGCGCTGCTTCTACTCCAAACCACATCAAAGGCCGCCGATGGCGGCCTTTTTCTTATGTGAGCCGTCCAATCATCTGTCCGTGCCGATTGCAACGCTAAGTGTAAGCCGTGACAGCTGCGAATAAACGGGCGCGCTGGGTGGTTGAATAAGCTGCAAAATCACCGTGCCTGCGTGTTTACGATTGCTCCACAAGCAACTAGCATCAAAGCCCGCCTTCATGATAGCGGCACGTAAGGGCGCCAAAATCGTTGCTGACGAAGACATGAACCATGTCTTGGCTCGAAAACCCTTTGCCAACACCGTTCGTTTCGATGACGATCCCAAATATGACAGCGCCAAAGTGCGCCTTCCATAAAGCAAATCAGGTGGCCCTTGAGGAAAATGTGAACGCCTGCGCATTTCGGGGACGTGTTGCGAAAACTTCACTGCCGCTTTTTGAGTTGTGCAACCGGATACACGGTCGACGGCAATGCTTCACTCATTTGGGGTCTGTTTGCGTTTATTAGTGTTTCGCTAGTGCGTGATTGTCTGCGCAAGATCGGGCGGTGCGATTTCGCCCCACGCCGCCCCCAGCCCGCGCAAGCGTGCGCGGGCGTTCGGAGGCTGACCCTGCCCGCGCAAGCGTGCGCGGGCGTTCGGGGCCGGACCCTGCCCCGACGCAAGCGTGCCTGCAGCGCGTGGGGCTGCCCCTGCCCGCGCAAGCGTGCGCGGGCGTTCGGGGACTAAAAACGCTCCACCGGAGGCGTTTTTGCTCGGGGCTTGCCCCGCCGCCCCTCACCCCCTAAAACCCCCTCATGCTGTCCTACCAACACCATTTCCACGCGGGCAATCTGGCCGATGTGCAAAAGCACGCGCTGCTGGCGTGGTGCCTTGATTACCTGACCCAAAAAGACAAACCCCTGTCCTATATCGAAACCCATGCGGGGCGGGGCCTGTATGACCTCTCCTCTGAATACGCCCTGAAAACGGGCGAGGCAGCGGGCGGGATTGCGCGGCTGGAAGAAACGTTCCCGCCCGCCCACCCCTACCGCCAGCGCCTGAATGAGGTGCGCGCCAGTTACGGCCCCAGCGCCTACCCCGGATCGCCCCTGATCGCCGCCCTGTCTTTGCGCGACCAAGACACCATCCATTTGGCCGAACTGCATCCCACCGAACACCAAGCGCTGAAACACGCGCTGAACCCTTGGTCGCCCCATATCTACCAGCGCGATGGGTTTGACACGGCCATCGCCCTTACCCCGCCCACCCCGCGCCGTGGTATGATGCTGATCGATCCCAGCTACGAGGTGAAAGCCGATTATGACGCCATCCCAGATCGCATCCGCGTTCTTGCGCGCAAATGGAATGTGGGCATCATCGCGCTGTGGTATCCGCTGCTGACATCGGGCGCGCATGGGCCGATGCTGGCGCAGCTTGCCCGCGATTTCCCAGATGCCCTGCGATCCGAGGCGCGCTTCCCCCCCCTGCGCGACGGGCATAAGATGATCGGCACAGGTATGTTCGTCATCAACCCACCTTACGGTATGGACAAGGAGGCCGCCCGCATTAGCGCCGCCTTTGCCCGCCTTGCAAAAACTCCGCCTGCCGCCTAGTTTGCGCCCATGTTTGAAAAATTGCTCAAGGCCCTCTTGGCCCCCGCCCCTGCCCCCCTGACCGATAGCGACGCGCGCATGGCGCTGGCCGCGCTGCTGGTGCGGGTGGCGCGCACCGATCACTTCTATGCCGCCGAGGAAGTCGAGCGGATCGACGCGATCCTGTCCCAGCGCTATGGCCTATCGCCCTTTGAAGTCGCCGATCTGCGCGGCCAAGCCGAGGTTTTGGAATCTCAGGCCCCCGACACCATCCGCTTCACCCGCGCGCTGAAAGATGCAGTTCCATTGGACGAGCGTGCAGCCCTTGTGCAGGCGCTATGGTCGGTCGCGCTGATCGACGGCAGCCGCGATGGCGGCGAAGATCAGATGCTGCGGCTGATTGCCAACCTTTTGGGTCTGACAGATGTCGAATCGGGCCTTGCCCGCCAGCGCGCACAAGCGGCACTCAAGTAATCTGCAATGATCGCCGCATTGGGTATGTATGATTTTGCGCAAACCTGCGGCGCAAATGACAGGTTTTGGGCGCTGATAAGGGATTCCCTGCGCGATGCGGGGCAAGACGCGCCGCAAAGTCTGACGCGCGGCGATTTGGCCTATTGGACGGGCTGGCTATCGCCCGATTTGCTGTTCTCGCAAACCTGCTCGCTGCCTTACCGCACCAAACTGGCGGGCAAAGTCACCCTGATCGCCACCCCCGATTATGAGCTGGCGGGCTGCCCTGCGGGGCATTACCGCTCGGTCTATGTGGCGCGCAAAGATGATGAGTTTGAGACGCTGGGCGATGCGGCGGGCCTTGATTTTGCTTATAACGAGGCAGCCTCGCATTCGGGCTGGGCCGCGCCTTACGCCGATCATATGGCGCGGGGGATGGCACTGCGGCCAACGCTTCGCACGGGCGCGCATCGCGCATCCGTGCAGGCGGTGGCAGACAGGCGCGCCGATTACGCCGCCATCGATGCGCTGTCATGGGCGATGATCTGCAATGAGGATCCTTGCGCGCAAAACCTTTGCATAATAGATGCCACCCCCGCTTCTCCTGCAACACCCTATATCACCGCAATCAACCGCGACCCCGCCCCCCTGCGCGCCGCCCTCGCGCAGGCCTTCACCTCCCTAAGCCCGGCCGACCGCGCCACGCTGCACCTTCGCGGCCTGATCGACATCCCCTCCAGCAGCTATATGTCCCTGCCCATCCCCCCCGCGCCGCAAGCCAAGCCCTGCCCGCTTCCTTGCTCTGAAAATATCCTCGGGGGGTGAGCGTAGCGATACTTGCGAAGTTCCTTCGCAAGCTTGGGGGCGAAGCGCCCCCTTTGCGGCCTTAGGGCCGATAGGCGCCAGCCGCGCGCAGACCTCGGCCAAGGCGGCGCTGCCTACGTTGGCGAAGGCAATGCGCAACTCGCGCGCACCTGCCGCATCATCCTTGGGGCGGAAGAACGTGCCCGGCAGGGCCAGCAGGGATGACTGGCGCACCAGATCGCGGGCGAGGTCGGGGCTGGCCATATCAAACGGGTGGCGCACATAGGCGAAATAGGCGCCGCAGCCCAGCATTTGCCAGCCCTCGACTTGCCCAAAGGCTGCAACCAGCGCCGCGCGGCGGGATAGAATCTCGGCCCGCTCGCCCGCCAGCCAATGCCCTAGGTTCTGCATCCCCCACAGCGCGGCAATCTGGCCAAGTTGATTGGGGCAGATCGCGACGGTATCCAGAAACTTCTCCACCTGCGCTAGCCTTGCAGGGCTGGCAATCAGCGCCCCACGCGGTGGCCCGTCAAGCGGTAGGCTTTGGAAAAAGAATAGAGCTGGATCAGGCAATCATCCCAATCGCCGGCAAACAGATCATGCGGCGGGCCTGTGCGGGCATCAAAATCGCGGTAGGTTTCATCCACGATCAGCGCAAGCCCATGCGCGCGGGCCAGATCGCGGAAATCGCGCAAGACCTGCGCAGGGTATTGCGCGCCCGTGGGGTTGTTCGGCGTGACCAGAACAATCGCCTTTGTGCGCGGGGTGATCTTTGTGCGGGCATCCTCGGCACTGGGAATCATCTCCGCCCCGCAAGGCAGCGGCACGGCGGTGATCCCCTGCATATCCAGCCACATTTTATGGTTGAAATACCAAGGGGTTGGCAAGATAACCTCATCCCCCGCGCCCGCCAAAACGCTGATCGCCGCGCAAAAGGCTTGGTTGCACCCTTGGGTAATTGCGACCTGATCCAGCGCAATCGCCCCCCCATAGGCGCGCGAAAACTGCGCCGCCACCTCGGCACGCAGGGCGGGCAGGCCCAGCACGGGGCCATAGAGATGCGCATCAGGATTGTGCAGCGCGGCATCCGCAATGGCTTGGCGTAGCGCCATCGGCGGCAGATCGACGGGGGCCGCTTGGCTGACATTGATCAGCGGGCGGGTTGCTGGATGCACCACCCCGTCCAGCCAGCGCCGCGCCTCCATTACAGGGGGGGCATCCGTGCGCAAGATAGCGGGGTTCACGCGCTAATCCTTACCGCGAAACGGCTGGACATATTGCAGCGCCATGTCCCATGGAAAGAAAATCCACGTGTCTTGGCTGACCTCGGTGATATAGGTGTCGACCTGCGGCTTGCCCGAAGGCTTGGCGTAAACGGTGGCGAAATGGGCGCGCGGATACATTTGTCGCACCAGCTCTAGCGTTTTGCCGCTGTCGACCAGATCATCGACGATCAAAATCCCAGTGCCATCGCCCATCAAATCGGCTTGGGGGGCCTTGGTCATCACCGCATCGCCGCGGTCTTGGTGGGCATAGGAAATGACGGAAATCGTATCCACCACCCGCACATCCAATTCGCGCGCCACAATCATCGCAGGCACCAGCCCGCCGCGCGTGATGCCGACAACCGCGCGCCACACGCCGCCATCTGGCCCCTTGCCATCCAGCCGCCACGCCAGCGCGCGGGCATCGCGGTGGATCTGATCCCAGCTGACGTGGAACCCCTTTTCATGCGGCAAACGGTCGATCATAGCGGCTCCTTCAGGTCAGGGCGACCTTAGCGCCCAAGAGGGCAAGTAGCCCGCCAAAGCTGCGGTCGATAATGGTTTTCAGGCTGATATAGCGCGAACGCGTCGCCGATGTCGAGAAGATGCGCGCGACAAGTATATTCCACACGGTTTCATTCACCATCACCACCGCAAGAAGCGCACCGTATTGCCACAAGGGCGTGGCGGGCGGCACGGTGCCAAGGAAGATGGCCGAAAACATCACGGCGGGTTTGGGGTTGGCAAGCTGCGTGAACAGCCCCAGTTTGAACGCCGATAACGGACTGCGCGGCATCTCTCGAGTGTCTTCTGTGTTGAACGGCGTCTTGGCATCGCGCCACAGCTTGAACCCCATCCAGATCAAATAGGCCCCGCCAAACAGCTTGAGCGCGGTCAGCAGCATCGGCGCTGCGGCAAACAGGATATTCAGGCCGAACATGGCGGCGGATGCCCAAACCACGGCCCCCGCGCCAATGCCAACGGCCAGCATCGCGCCCGTCTTGAACCCCTCGGTCAGCCCCGTGCGCGCGGCCATCAAAACCGCAGGGCCCGGCGATATAGCAGCAAATAGCGACAGAGTGGCAAAGGCAACAAAGGCGGTCAGAGTCATCGCAAGCTCCTTTTGGCGGCAATCTGCGCGCCATTGCCCGATAGGTAAAGGGCGTGATTGCACCAAATCGCTGCTTTTTCGCTGTATCACGTAATGCTTGCGCTTGGTGAAATTCAGAACGAATCTGCATAAATATAGGGGCAAGAGGTCACTTCACGCCGCCTATCGGGCCATTGCCGATTTTCGTGGCTGGGGATTTCGGACACGGGCCGCGAGTTGCAATTGATGGAACATGCGGGGGAAGATGCGGGCCGCGTTTTGTGGAATCCGCGCCGCATGGCCGTGCGGTTTCACCTGTTTGAAACGCTGCTTTTGCCCAGCCTGCGGGCGCAAAGCGACCGTGATTTTCAACTGCATCTGACCACATCCAAGGCAATGCCGCAGATGTATTTCGACAGGCTGTCGGCGCTGATCGAAGATGTGCCCATGATCAAGATCAACGCCACTGACCGCACCGATATTGGCCACGCGCTGGGCCCGATCGTCAATCATTCGATCGCAGACGGCGCACATTCTGTGCATTTTCGCATTGACGACGATGACGGGCTGGCGCGCGATTATGTGCACAAGCTGCGCCAAATCAGCGAGGCGCAGAATTTCAACCCTGGCACTGTGATCAGCTTTCCCTCGGGTGTTATTGGCGTATATGATGGGCAGCGCGTGCTGCAAGCGCCCAGTTTCAAACCCTATATCGCCATTGGGCTCGCCTTTGTTTTGGGGCCAGATTATCGGCGCGATCCGTTCCGCGTGCCGCACCGCAAGTTGGGCGAGATCCTGCCCAGTTTCATCGACCCTACCTTTTGCGCCTATCATTACACCCGTCACAGCGCCAATAACACCTTGGGCTATGGCATGGCGCTAGAGGATGTCTCGGCCAATGATGCTGTCGTCTTGCGGTTAAAGCGTAACCATCCTGCCTTGGCCGAAGGGGCCGATGTGGCGGCGGGATTAGATGAAACCATTGCGCAAGCCTTCCCCTTTACGAGTGGGGCAAAGCTGCGCGCCGACTTGGCCCGACACGCCCAATTCGACGCGCTGGCCGAGGAGATGGGCTTTTTGGGGCAAATGGCCTAACCCACCAACCCCCACAGCAGCCACACCCCAAGCGCCCCAATCACCACAGCCGCCACGCGGTCGATGATGGGTTTGGCGCGCAAGGCGCGGGCGCGGATGCTGGGGGTGGTGAGGGTTAGGGCGACAGAGGTAAAAAACACCAGCTCCAGCGCCAGCATCGACAGATACACCACTGCGCCCGATTGCAGCGTGAACGGGTCGGGAAACACCGACAAAAACAGCGATGTGAAAGAACAATATCGGTTTGGGGTTGGACACATTCAAACGATAGCCCGCCCAAAGGCCGTTGGCGGCGGCGGCGCTTCTCATGCACGGGCGAGTCCGCTGCCGCGCCAAATCGCCCCTGCCGTATAGATCAGATAAGCGCCGCCCAGCAGGGTCATCGCGGCCAACAAATCGGGAAAGCGGTGCAGCACCAACCCCAGCCCCAGCATGGAGGCCAGCACCCAAGACGTGGCCCCAAAGCCCAGCCCAAGGCCAAAGCGCAAGGCAGGGCCGCGCCCCTGCGCAATCGCCTTTTGGCTGATCGATATCAGGGCAGGGCCGGGGTGGCCAGCGCCACCGCCTGCGCCCCCAAACCAGCGCCAGTTGGGCCGCGGTGACGGGCATGTATCTGGCCCCTACTTGGTCGCGTCGATGTCGGGCGCGTCAACCGCCTTCATGCCCACAACGTGATAGCCCGCATCAACATGCAAGTTCTCGCCCGTGGTGCCCGACCCCAAATCCGAAAGCAGATAGAGGGCCGCCTTGCCCACCTCTTCTTGGGTCACATTGCGGCGCAGGGGGCTGTTCAGCTCGTTCCATTTCATAATATAGCGAAAATCGCCGATGCCGCTGGCGGCCAGCGTTTTGATCGGCCCTGCGGAAATTGCGTTCACGCGGATACCGTCTTTGCCCAGATCTTCGGCCAGATATTTCACGCTCGCCTCTAGCCCCGCTTTGGCCACGCCCATCACATTGTAGTGAGGCATGACCTTTTCCGCGCCGTAATAGGTCAGCGTCAGCAGGCTGCCCCCGTCTGGCATCATGGCAGATGCGCGCGCGCAAACGGCGGTAAAGGAATAGACCGAAATATCCATCGTCATGGTGAAATTGGCGCGGCTGGTGTCCACATAGCGGCCGCGCAATTCGGCCTTGTCGGAAAAGCCGATCGCATGCACCAGAAAATCAATCGTGCCCCATTTGGCCTGCAATTGCGCAAACAGCGCGTCCATCGACGGCTCGTTCGCCACATCGCATTCGATGAACGTGTCCATACCAATCGACGCGGCCAAGGGCTGCACCCGTTTCAGCAGCGCCTCGCCTTGGTAGGAAAAAGCAATCTCGCCGCCTTGGGCCGCGATAGCTTGGGCAATGCCCCAAGCGATGGATTTGTCATTGGCCAGCCCCATGATCAGGCCGCGTTTCCCCGCCATCAACCCATTCGCCATCTCGTCTTCTCCCGAAACTGCTGGCTATGGAACGCCTCTCTAGGGCAAAGGGGCCCACAATCTCAAGGGAGCGAGCATGGCCAACGCAGGGGATAGAACGGGAATTTTTGCAGGCGATGATCCGTTCGAGATCGCCCGCCGCTGGCTAGCCGAGGCGACAGCAACCGAGCCGAACGATCCCAATGCCATCGCGCTGGCCACGGTGGATGCAAACGGCTTGCCCAATGTGCGCATGGTGCTGCTCAAAGACATCGAGCCCGCCGCCTTTGTGTTCTACACCAACTACGGCTCCGCCAAAGCGCGCGAGATTGAGGGCGCGCAAAAGGCGGCCTTTGTGCTGCATTGGAAATCGCTGCGCCGCCAAATCCGCGTGCGCGGGACGGTTTCGCGCGAAGAAGAGGCGCAGCGGCTGATGCCTATTACGCCAGCCGCAGCCTGCAATCGCGGCTGGGCGCATGGGCCAGCAAACAATCGACGGTATTATCCAGCCGCGGGGCCTTGATGGCCGAAGTGGCCAAGCAAACCGCCCTGCACGGCAACGCGCCCACCCGCCCGCCATTTTGGGGTGGCTACCGCATCACACCGTTAGAGATTGAATTTTGGGCCGATGGACTATATCGTTTGCATAACCGCTTTCAATGGAGTCGCTCCATGGTTGAAAAACCGTGGGAAATCAATCGCCTGTCCCCATAAATAGCCCTTGCGCTGCGCCGTTTTTTTGGGATGCTGCCTGTTATAGTATGGTTGTGATTTTCACGTTTTCCATTAGCCGCCAGTGAAACTGGCAATGTTCGGCACTGAATAAGCAGAAAGTTCACTTTGATGAACGACGAATTTGAGAGTTTGGAAGTACAAACAGGACGGGTCAAATGGTTCGATCCTGTAAAAGGTTTCGGCTTTATTGTGGCCGACCAAGGCGGGCCTGATGTGCTGCTGCATGCCAATGTCTTGCGCAATTACGGGCAAAGTTCGGTCGCTGATGGCACCCCCTTCCCTTTGTCGCGCGCAGGTTTCATGGCGCGGCGCCTTGCAGGCCCATCGATGTTGTCAAGATCGAGGCTGCCGTGGGCATGCCCATTTCCCTTTCGGAAGAGGAAAACCCCCTTTCAACCGAGGAATTGCTGGCCCTGCCCATTGAACCTGCGCGCGTCAAATGGTTTGATAAGATCAAGGGCTTTGGCTTTGGCAATGTCTGGGGCTCGTCCGAAGATGTCTTTGTGCATATCGAGATTGAACAGCAATACGTAACT
>JAXHON010000055.1:0-19943 GCA_034519315.1 Cypionkella sp.
CGCTCGCGCGCGTAGGTGCGCGATGCCTGATAGGCTGCTTCGGCCACGGCATAGCCCTGTAGGCCCACGCCAAGGCGCGCCTCGTTCATCATGGTGAACATCGCGCGCATGCCCTTGTGCAACTCGCCCAGCAAATAGCCCGTAGCCCCATCGTAATTCATCACGCAGGTGGCATTGCCGTGAATGCCCATCTTGTTTTCGATATTGCCGACCGAAACACCATTGCGCGCGCCAAGGCTGCCATCATCACCCACCAAAAACTTTGGCACGATGAACAGCGAGACGCCCTTGGTTCCCTCGCCCCCGCCAGGGGCCTTGGCCAGCACCAGATGGATGATGTTTTCGGCCAAATCATGCTCGCCCGCCGAGATGAAGATTTTGGTTCCCGTGATCTTATAGCTGCCATCCTCTTGCGGCTCGGCGCGGGTGCGCATCAGGCCCAAATCCGTGCCGCAATGCGGTTCGGTCAGGTTCATCGTGCCCGTCCAATCGCACGACACCATTTTGGGCAGAAATTTGGCCTTTTGCGCATCGGTTCCATGGGCGTGAATGGCGCTATAGGCCCCGTGGGTTAGGCCCTGATACATGTTAAACGCCATATTGGCCGACACAAACATCTCGCCCACCGCCGTGCCCATCAAATAGGGCAGGCCCTGCCCGCCATAGGTGGGATCACAGTCCAGCGCCGTCCAACCGCCGTCTTTCATCGCGGCAAAGGCCGCGTCAAAGCCCTTTGGCGTGCGCACCACGCCATTCTCCAGCCTGCACCCCTCGCGGTCGCCGCTGGCGTTCAGCGGGGCCAGAATATCGCGCGCCACTTTGCCCGCCTCTTCCAAAACAGCGCCCGTGAAACTGTCGTCCAGATCGCTATAGCCTTCGATGTCTTGGGCCGAGATGGCCAAAACCTCGTGCAAGACGAACTGCATATCTTGAACGGGTGCGGTATAGCTTGGCATCTTATTCCCCTTTCGCAGCCATTAGGGCAGCGTGGCCCTTGGCAATTTCTGTTTCCAATTCGGCAATCGCAACGGACAGCTCGTCGCGCTGTGCGCGCATTTGCTGCACACGCAACGCCGCCAACTCTAGGGTGCGGGCAAGTTGGGCGCGGTTGCTGCCGTGGGTGTCATACATCGCCAGCAATTGGCGAATATCTTCCAGCGAGAAGCCGAATCGCTTGCCGCGCAAAATCAGTTTCAGTCGCGCGCGGTCGCGGTGCGAATACAGCCGCTTGGCCCCGATGCGCAGGGGCGCAAGCAGCTCTTTGTCCTCGTAAAACCGCAGGGCGCGCGGGGTCACTTGGAATTGCTGGCACATTTGGCTGATGGTCATTTGTTCGCTGACGGTCGACATATCTGGGCCATTGGCTAAAAGGTTTGGAATTATCTATACAGCAGAACCTTACGTTAACGTAAACGTAACGTGACGTCACTTGTGATTTCGCTCAAATTGGGGGATGGGCGCTATTTCGCCAAATCTTGCAGCGCCTGCGTCCGCAGCGCCTGCAAATCGGCAATCGACGCCTCTAGGTCAGATTTCTGCTGCGCCAGCGCGTCCAACTGCCGATCGGCCAGCCGCACCCATTCGTGCAACTGGGCGGCGGTGCCCTTGTTTTGATAGATCAACAGCCATTGGCGAATTTCTTCCAAGCTAAAGCCAAAACGCCGCCCTCGCAAAATCAGCTTCATCCGCGCCACTTCGCGCGCAGTATAAATCCGCGTGCGGCCCTGCTTTTGCGGGGCGATCAGTTCGATATATTCGTAATAGCGCAGCGTGCGCGGGGTGACGTCAAACTTGGCGCACATATCTTTCAAGGTTAGGGCTGTGTCGGTCATCGCGTCCTCCGCCCGTGAGCCTAGGGCGAAAGCGGGGCGGCGCGCAACAGATTATGCGTGGCCCGCCGCCCCCGACAGCGCCCTTGGGTCAACCCCCGACAGGCGCAGCGCCTGTGCCCACTTTTCGCCCGCAGGGGCGGTAAAGATAATATCGGCCCGCCCGTCCAACGTCAGCCACGCATTTTCGGCAATTTCAGTTTCCAGCTGGTTCGGCCCCCAGCCCGCATAGCCAAGGGTCAGCAGCGCAGGGCTTGGCCCCGTGCCAGCCGCCAGCGATTCCAGCACATCCAGCGTGGCGCTAAGATGATAGCCGCCTGCAATGGGCATCCCGCCCGCATCACTGGAAAAATTATCACGGTGCAAGATAAACCCGCGCCCTGCCTCGACAGGGCCGCCGTAATGCACGGCCAGATCAATGCCTTGCGTGTGGGCAATGCCCAACCTCTCGGTCAAAGTGGCAAAGGGCACATCGGGCATGGGGTGGTTCACAATCAACCCCATCGCCCCATCGGGCGAATGCGCGCAAATCAAGATCAACGCATGATCAAACCGTGGATCTTGCAAACTTGGCATCGCGGCCAGCAATTTTCCCGTTAAATCCATGCGCCCCGTCCTTTGCCCATAACATGGCATGTTTTCGCGCCCGCTCAAGACCCGTGGTAAACTGTGGTTAACCGAAAGGTGATTTGAATGGGTCGTTTTTTGCAGTAGATAGGGGCAATGAAGTGGATTGCACATCTTTTCGCCGTTTTGGCCGTGGCCGCCCTGCCTGCCGCCGCGCAGGTCGACGGGATTGCGCAGGCGCAATTGCGTGTTGGCGGGCAGATGGACGATGGCCGCCTGCTTGGCGCGGTGCAAATCACCCTTAATCCCGACTGGAAAACCTATTGGCGCAGCCCGGGCGAAGGGGGCCTGCCGCCGCATTTTAATTGGACGGGGTCGGAAAATCTGGCCGATGTCGGCATCATTTGGCCGCGCCCGCAGGTGTTCACCAGCGCAGGCATAACCAATATCGGCTATCATGACGATCTTGTTTTGCCGATTGCCATCACCCCTGTAGATGCGTCTCAGCCCGTTCAGGTGCAGCTGCACATGACGCTGGGCGTTTGCAAAGATATTTGTATTCCCGCGGACCTAACCTTTTCGGCGCAGGTCGGCCCCAACATGCCCCCCGATCCCGTTATCCAGACCGCTTTGGCGCAGCAGCCAGTCACGCTTTCTGCGCAGGATTTGGCGGGTATCAGTTGCACCGCCGCGCCGATCAAAGATGGCATGACCCTGACCGCAAAGATTATTTTGCCGCCAGACGGCACAGGCCCTGAAACTGTAGCGCCCGAAACTGTGGTTATAGAACACAGCGCCGCAGGTATGTGGCTGTCATCGGCGCAATTGACGCGCGAGGGGGATCTTTTAACGGCAGTCGCAGATATTGTGCCGCCTTCGGCCAAGCCGTTTGACATCAACGGGCGCGATTTGCGCATCACCGTCATTCGCCCGCAAACGGCGTTCGAAATCATCGGCTGCCCAGTTGAATAGGAAAATCGGCGCCTCAAGTTTTTAGTGGTCTCGCGAACGCTCGGCAGTGAGCGGGGCTTAAAAAGAAAGGTGCTTGCTTCGTCTGTCCATCGCAACATCCGATGGGCGCTTGGTGTTGCACTTGAAACTTGCGCCTAAGCCCCCCTACCGCCCACTTCGCCCATATGCCAAACATACCCCACCAACCACCAGCGGGGCGTAACATGCAAAAATCTATCCTCATCACGGGCTGCTCGTCGGGCATTGGCTATGACGCGGCGCATGGGCTTTTCGCACGCGGGTGGCGGGTGTTTGCGACCTGCCGTGCGCAGGAAGATTGTGATCGGCTGAACGCCGAGGGGCTGGAGAGTTTCGTTCTGGATTACACCGACGAGGCCAGCATCAGTGCCGCTGTGGCGGAAACTCTGCGCCGTACGGGCGGCACGCTGGATGCCCTTTATAACAACGGGGCCTATGCCATTCCGGGGGCGGTGGAAGACCTGCCGCGCGGCGCGCTGCGGGCGATATTTGAGACGAACCTGTTTGGCTATCACGACCTGACCCGCCAGATTATCCCCGTGATGCGCGCGCAAGGGCATGGGCGGATTATCAACTGCTCCTCCGTTCTGGGCATGGTCGGTATGAAATGGCGGGGGGCCTATGTGGCGACGAAATTCGCGATGGAGGGGCTGACAGACGTGCTGCGCATCGAGATGCAAGGCACGGGCATCCACATCATCTTGATCGAACCTGGCCCCATCACCTCGCGCATTCGCGAAAACGCGCGGGCGCACGTGACCCGCTGGATCGACTGGAAAAACTCGGCCCGCGCGGGTGAATACGCCCCGCTGATCGACCGCCTGTTTGGCGAGAAATACGGCCCAGATGCGTTCGAGTTGCCCGCCAGCGCGGTGACCGCCAAACTGATCCGCGCCCTCGAATCCCCCCGCCCGCGACCGCGCTATTTTGTCACAACCCCCACCTATCTGATGGGTTTTGCCCGCCGTTTGCTGCCCACAAGGGCGCTGGATTGGCTGCTGCTGCGCGGATGATCCGCGTTTTCCAATGGTCTTTCGCGTCAAATGAATTATGTGAGTAGGGGGGCGACAAGGGGCAATCCATGGATAACACAATTTTAAATATCGGGATCATTTTGGCTTTTGTCGTGGTGATCATTCTGGCGCTGGGTCTTGGCAGCTTTGCCAAGGGGGGCGCGGTGGCCAAGAACCACTCTAACCGCCTGATGCGCTATCGTTTGATCGCGCAAGCCGCAGCGGTTTTGGTAATTTTCTTGGCTGTGTTCTTTCGTGGCGGGGCGAACTGATGGTTGTTTTGTCGAAAATCTACACCAAAACAGGCGACGCAGGCGAAACCGCGCTGGGCAATGGCGCGCGCGTGGCCAAACATTCCTTGCGCGTTTCGGCCTACGGCACTGTCGATGAAACCAACGCCACCGTTGGCCTTGCCCGCCTGCACAGCGGGGAAATGGACGCCGCCCTAGCCCGTATTTCCAACGATCTGTTCGATCTGGGGGCCGATCTGTGCACCCCCGACCGCCATCTGGACGATACCGCCGAATACCCCCGCCTGCGGATTATTACGGGTCAAGTCGCGCGGCTGGAATCTGAAATTGACGCGATGAACACCAAGCTGACCCCTCTGCGCAGCTTTATCCTGCCCGGAGGGTCTGCTCTGGCCGCCCAACTGCACCTATGCCGCACGGTGTGCCGCCGCGCCGAGAGGGGCGTGGTCGAACTCGCCGCCGTCGAGGATGTGAACCCCGAGGCGGTGAAATACCTAAACCGCCTGTCCGATTGGTTCTTTGTCGCAGGACGCATCGCCAATAACGACGGCAAGGATGACGTGCTTTGGGTGCCGGGGCTGACGCGCTGAGGGGGGGGGGAGGGGGGGGAAGGGGGGGAAGGGGGGGGGGGTGGGTATGGATTGGGGGGAGGTATGGGTATGGTGGGAAAGTGAAATTGAATGTTAAAGAGGAAAGGGAAAGAAGTGGGAGGTAAAGAAATTGGGGGAAGGAAGAGAAAGAAAAAGAAAAGGAAAGGAGGGAGGGGTAGGATGTGTTTTGGGGTATATGGAGGAAAAAAGGAAAAGAATTGTGAAAGAGAGGAGAGAAGTTGAGAGGAGTGAAAATAAGGGAGAAAGTGGGGGGGAGGGGAGGGAGGAGGTGATTTGGGGGGGTGTGATGGGAGGGGGGGAAGGGGGGTTTGAAAAAAAGGTAGAGAAAGAAGGTGGTTGGGGATGGAGGGGGGGATGGGATGGGGTTTAAGGAAGAGGGGGGGAGAGAAAAGGGGAAGAAGAGGGGAAAAAAGGGGGGGGAAGAGGTTAGAGGAGAGGAAGGGAAAGAAAAAAAGGGAAAGGTTTGGGGGGGGGAGTATAAGGGGGAAAAAGGGGGTAAGGAGAAGAAAAGGATGAAGGAAAGAAGAAAAAAAGGGTAAGGAGGGGGGAAGAAGGAGAGAAAAAGAAAAGAAAGAGGGAGGAAGGAGGGGAAGGGGAAAGGAAGGAAAGAAGAGAAAAGGAGAAGGGGAAAGGGGAGAAAAAAGGGGGGAGAAGAGAAAGAGGAGGAAAAGGGGAGGGGAGGGGGAGGGAGAAAAAAGCCCCCCCCCCCCCCCGCAAACGCGGCGTCACGCCACATTTTTCTGTCGCATTTGGTCTGTTATCGTCCAGACAACCCTTGTAGAACATCGGCGAGAGCTTGATCGGGCCACCCGCCCCTAAACTGGAGATTTGCGCATGAAGGTGCTTGTGCCTGTCAAACGTGTGATCGACTATAACGTGAAGGTTCGCGTCAAGGCGGATGGCACGGGCGTTGATCTGGCGAATGTCAAAATGTCGATGAACCCTTTTGACGAGATCGCCGTTGAAGAGGCGATCCGCCTAAAAGAAAAGGGCATTGCGACCGAAATCGTCGTGGTGTCCATCGGCGTGAAACAGGCGCAAGAAACCCTGCGCACCGCCCTTGCCATGGGCGCCGACCGCGCGATTTTGATCGAAGCTGCGGCTGATACCACTGTGGATATCGAACCCCTCGCGGTCGCCAAACTGCTGGCCGCCGTTGTCCGCGAAGAGGCCCCTGGCCTTGTGCTGGCAGGTAAACAGGCCATCGACAATGACATGAACGCCACGGGCCAGATGCTTGCCGCGCTGCTGGGCTGGTCGCAGGCGACCTTTGTGTCGGAACTGACGATTGATGGCGATCGCGCGACCGTCACCCGCGAAGTGGACGGCGGATTGCAAACCATCACCGTGAACATGCCCACCATCGTCACTGTAGATCTGCGCCTGAACGAGCCGCGCTATGCCTCGCTGCCCAATATCATGAAGGCCAAGGCCAAGCCGATGGCGATGAAAACCCCTGCTGACTATGGCGTGGATACTGCCCCCCGCCTGACCGCGCTGAAAACGGTCGAACCTGCGGGCCGCAAGGCGGGGGTCAAAGTGGCCTCGGTGGACGCACTGATTGCGAAACTCAAAGACGAAGCGGGGGTGATCTGATATGGCCGTTCTTCTATTGGCAGATGTGAATGACGGAGCGCTGGCCGCCGACGCCGTGGGCAAAACGCTGACCGCCGTGGCGGGTTTGGGCGATGTGCATGTGCTGGTCGCAGGCACAGGCGGCGACGCTGCCGCAGCCGAGGCGGCCAAGCTGGCAGGCGTGGCCAAGGTGCTGTTTGCCGATGATCACGCCTATTGCCACGGCATGGGCGAAAGCACCGCCGCGCTGGTTGTGTCCTTGGCTGGAAACTACTCCCACATCTGCGGCGCATCCACCGCCTTCAACAAAAACGTGCTGCCCCGCGTGGCCGCCCTATTGGACGTGATGGTGATGTCCGATGTCACAGCCGTGGTCGACGCAGACACGTTCGACCGCCCCATCTACGCAGGCAACGCCATCCAAACCGTGAAATCCGCTGATGCGAAAAAGGTCTTCACCGTGCGCACCGCCGCCTTCACCGCCGCCGAGGCGACAGGCAATGCAGCCATAGAGAGAACCGCCGTCACGGGTGATGCGGGCCTGTCCAAATGGGTGGAAGATAAAACCGCCGCCACAGGCCGCCCCGAACTCACCTCGGCGGGCATCGTGGTGTCGGGCGGGCGCGGCGTTGGATCACAGGACGATTTCGCCCTCATCGAAAATCTGGCCGACAAACTGGGCGCTGCCGTGGGCGCATCGCGCGCCGCTGTGGACAGCGGTTATGCCCCCAATGATTGGCAGGTCGGCCAAACGGGCAAAGTCGTCGCCCCGCAGCTCTATGTCGCGGTCGGCATTTCAGGCGCAATCCAACACCTTGCAGGCATGAAAGACAGCAAAATCATCGTGGCCATCAACAAAGATGAAGAGGCCCCAATTTTCCAAGTCGCGGACTACGGCCTCGTCGCCGATCTGTTCACCGCTGTGCCAGAACTCATCGAAAAGCTGTAACCAATACCAAAATCCAAAAAGGCGCGCCCCCTCCCTGCAGGCGCGCCTTTTGCGTTTCTTCTTTTCGAAAATATCCTGGGGTGAATGGGCGTAGCCCAGAGGGGCAAAGCTCCTTTAAGCACTTGGGGGCAAAGCCCCTTAGGCACCTGCATCGCGGGGAAAAGCCCCTGACGCCTTACGAATTTGCGTGCATCCGTTCGATATAGGCGCGCATTTCCTCTGCCTCATGGCGCGCATCGCGCAGGCCCTCCATCGCGGCCCGCAGCTCGGCCTCCGATTGCGACAGCTGGCTTAGCAATTCCGCCTCGCGCTGTTCCAGATAAATCAAGGCTTGGTCGCGCATTTCTTCGGCCTCGTGCAGCGATTGCGCCAGATTGTCCATCTCGCCCATATCCCCGCCCGACACGCGGGTAAAGCGGTGCATCAGCCAGTAGGTGAACCAGCCCAGCGCAAAGGCAATCAGCAAGATGATCGCTGTCACTATGATGAATTCGGTGCGGTTCATGGCGGGGTCTTCCCTTGGGTCATGCTATCATATCAGTATTTGCGGGGTTTGCTACTGGCGCGCAGGGCGGGGTTTGGGGCGCAGCGTTATCTCTTTTGGGGCCAGAGATGGCGCAGTAGCCGCATCACTTGTAGCCGTCGCGGCCTGTGCTTTGGCCTCGGCCGTCATCAGCGTAAAGGCAATCCTGCGGTTTTTGTCGCGCCCTTCGGCGGTGGCATTATCCGCGATGGGGGCGGTTTCGCCGTAACCTTTGGCGACAAAACCCGATACATCCACTTGCCGCCCTTGCAGCGCAATCAACACCGCATCCGCGCGCGCTTGGCTCAGCGATAGGTTGCTGGCGTCCGATCCATCGTTATCAGTATGGCCCGCAATTTCCATCCGCAGATTGCTGCATTTGTCCAAAGCCGTTGCCAGCAGCCCCATAATTTTGGCGGCATTGCCGTCAATTTCGGTCGATGCGGGGGCGAAAACAATCTTGTTGCCCTTCAAAACCGCCTGCACGCGCGCCTCGCATTCCTGCGGCGTGGGCAAGGACGCAATCGGGTCTAGCGCGCGGTCATATTTCACATCGACCTTAAACGCAGCGCCCGCCCCCAATTTGCCAGACAGGATTTGCGCGACGCGCGCACGCGCATCACTGTTGCCCGTCACACCAGAGAGGGTCACAGTATCGGCCTGAACCGATAAATCGCCCCCATCCAATTCGCCCAAGGCCTCTATGCCCGCCAAAACCCGCACAGGCCAGCCCGTGGGCAGCGCCGCGTCCAAAACGGCGGCTTGATAGACTTTGTCCGCGCCAAAAGTTGCCTTGGCAAAATTCTCGACAACGCCGCGCTGCATCTCGTCGGGCAGGCGGCCGCGCAGCTCGACGCGGCCCGTTTCCTGCACCAGATTGGCGGTGAATTCAACCGCGCCCGCCTCTGCGGCGATTTCGGGCTGCTCCAGCGTTGCAGCCAGCGAAAAGACATCGGGCAGGGCCGCGCTCAGATCACCAACGATACGATCAAAATCGCGCTGGCTGACATCGGGGCCTGCAATCAATGTGACATCGGCGTCCTTTAACGTCACCGCGCCCGAGGCCAATTTCCCAACCGCCGCGATCCCCGCGACGCTGGCCGCCTGCCACCTTGGGCTGGGCACACCAAGACCAATGGTGCAAATGGCCCCTTCGGACGCGCCCGCCGCCTCGGCCGCCGCTAAAATCGCATCACGCGCCGCATCGGTATCGGCCGCGCAGGCGTCGAACCTTGCGCCGCTGGCATCTTTGACAAAGCGCAGCGTGAACGGGGTGATCACAGGGCGCGGCGCAGATATTTCAATAATGGCGTTCAAATTGTTTGGCTTGGAGCGGGCCAAATCCGTGTCAAACGTGCGCTTTTCGCCAATTGATGTTGCAATTGCAGTCACCAAAACACGATCTTGCGATATAGATATTTTCGAGCGCGGCAGCATCTCAAAGGCGCGCAGCCCAAAGTCCAGCGCCGTCTCCCATTCGGGGGATGCGGGGTAATTGGCGGTTTCGATCATTTCTGAAAACGGCCCGCCTTCCGCCAGCACCGCGCCGCGATCAATCAGCCGCGCCTCGGTCTCGCCCACGGGCAGCAGACCGATCATCTGAATGCCATCATCATTGCGCAGAATTTCAAGGCTGAAACGGGGCGCTTCAATGGCCTTGATCGGGGTCAATTCCAACTCGTCGCGCAGGCGCGATGCATCGACGATCGTGGCGACCAAATTGGCAAGTCGGTATCGCGCCGCCTCATTCGGGGCGGTTCCGATCAGCCGCACCTGCAGCCCGTCCGCCTCGACATCGGCCCAAGTGATCCCTTCGGTCAGCAGCCGCGATGTCACGGCGTTGGCGGACACCCGTTCAATCACCAACGAAAGACCAAAAGCGACGATCAAGAACAGCAGCCCCGCCCCAACAAAGGCCAAAGGTGCCATCACAGCTGCCAGCCG
Organism: Cypionkella sp.; assembly: GCA_034519315.1. GTDB lineage: Bacteria > Pseudomonadota > Alphaproteobacteria > Rhodobacterales > Rhodobacteraceae > Cypionkella. The sequence goes on from JAXHON010000055.1 coordinate 10,253, forward strand.
CAATGACGGCAGATAAATCTTAGCTTTTTTGGTCATAACGCGGGAATCACTTTATTTTAGGCGCCTTGGCCACCAGATGCACCAACCTTTTGACTGCGCCAACCTTTTGACTTCGCTTGCAGGCGTACAGCCGCGCGGATCAATCAACCTGATAAGCCTGCGGCGAAAAATAGCCCAAGCGCCAAGATCAGCCCCGTATCGCGGTTGGCGCGAAAGGCGCGCAGGCAGGAACTTGGATCCTCTAAGTTTATGCGGCGCATTTGCCCTGCCATGTGCGCGCCAAACCCCGCCACGCCAGCAAGCGCCGCCCACAAGCCCGCACCACTGGCGGGCGACAGCCAAACCGCCAGCCCCGCCAGCGCCATCGCCAGCGCGGCAAACCCCCACAGCCAGCCGCGCGAGGCATCGCCAAACAGGCGCGCTGTGGATTTCACCCCGATCATCGCGTCATCCTCGCGGTCTTGGTGGGCATAGATCGTGTCATAATACAGCGTCCACGCAATCCCAGCGCCGTAAAGCGCCAGCGTTTGCGCGCCCACCTCCCCCGCATGGGCGGCATAGGCCAGTAGCGCCCCCCAGTTAAACGCCAGCCCCAAAAACACCTGCGGCCACCACGTGAACCGTTTGGCATAGGGATAAATCGCCACCAGCGCCAACGAGGCAACGCCCAGCGCAATCGCTATCCAATTGTAGCTAAACAATATCATTGCAGAAATGGCGGCCTGCGCCCCCATCCAGACCAGCGCCGCGCGCACTGTCACCTGCCCCGATGGCAACGGGCGAGAGAGGGTGCGCGCCACCTGCGCGTCAATCTCGCGGTCGGCAAAATCGTTCCAGGTGCAGCCCGCCCCCCGCATCAAAAACGCGCCCAAACCGCAAGATAGCGCCAGCCATAGATCCCACGCGCGAAACCCATCCCCCAACGCGGCCAGCGCAATGCCCCAAAGGCACGGGATGAACAAAAGCCACGTCCCTATCGGGCGGTCGGCGCGCGATAGGCGCAGATATGGGCGTGCAAATCGTGGTGCATAGCTGTCCACCCAGTTGCCGCGCGGCGCATCGGCCACTTGTCCCTCTGGAAGTTTTGCATGGGCGGACATAGGTTGCCTTTATGAAAGACGCAAAGATCAGATTGTTTGTAACCGCTCCCTTGCAGGCAGGGCAAGCGGTTGCTTTGGATGGCGCGCAGGCCAACTATTTGTTCAACGTCATGCGCCTTGCGCGCGGGGCGCAGGTTTTGCTGTTCAACGGCGCAGATGGCGAATGGCGCGCCGAGGTGGCCGAGGCGGGAAAACGCGGCGGCATCTTGATCTGCGCCGCGCAGACCGCCCCCCTGCGCCTGCCCCCCGATCTGTGGTTGCTGTTCGCCCCCCTGAAAAAGGCCCGCACTGATTTTGTGGTGGAAAAATCGGTGGAAATGGGGGCGGCGCGGATTTGCCCCGTGCAGACCCAGCACACCAACGCCGACCGCATCAGGCGCGACAAAATGCTGGCCCACGCGGTCGAGGCCGCCGAGCAATGCGGCGCAACCTTTGTGCCACAAGTAGAGGATTTGGTCCCGCTGGACAGGGTGCTGCAAAACTGGCCCGCAGATCGCGCGCTGTTTTGGGCGGACGAGGCGCTCGCAGGTCAACCCCTGCCGATGACGGGCGATAAATCCGCCCCCGCCGCCCTGCTGATCGGCCCCGAAGGCGGCTTTTCTGACGCCGAAAAGACCCAGCTTCGCGCCTTGCCCTTTGTGCGCCCCTTCTCGCTTGGCCCGCGCATCCTGCGCGCCGAAACCGCCGTTGTTGCCGCGCTAACGCTGTGGCAGGTGGCAATGGGGGATTGGGGATGATTTATGAAGGAAGTGCGTGAGGGATTAAAAGAAAGGCTAAAAAAAAAAGGAAAGTTAGAAAAAAAGAGAGAATACAAATAAAGGAGGTCGGGGGTGAAAAAGAGAATGGGGAGATTGTGGAGAAGTGGCGGGGGTAAGAAGGAAAAAATAATGGAGGAATCCTCTAATTTAAGGGAGGAGGGGGGTGGAAGGGGGGCAAATCGGTGGGGAATAATGATGGAGGGAAAGTGCGTAGCAGTAGTGTTGCTACAAAAAAGAGCGTGCTAGATGGAGAGTGTGTTTTGGACGAAACTGGGTAAACCGTATTGAGAGGTAGTTGATCTTGCGGCACCTCCCGAAGAGGCCGGAAGGAGTAGTTGCTAAGACGGAAGAGATTGATAGAAAGGAGATTTGGAGAGGGATATGAAGGGGGGGTGGAGGTAAGATGTAAAAATTAGAAGTTGGGGTTGGGATAAAAAAAGGAGACGGGGAAAAGGAAAGATAAGTAAAGGTAGGATTGATAGATATACGCGCGGGGGAGGAAAGGGGGGAAAGTGGTGATATAAAAGAGAGAGGGGGAAAAGGGGGGCGGAGGTCATTGCCCAAACCCTTGGCTATATGGGCGATTTGATGGAGGGAGATAGGACCCAAAGGGCGGGGGAATAGTGGTGCATAAGATTGCGACGCGGAACACCACCGGGTGCGGGGTGAGTGAACCACCGGAGCTAGGTGGGATCTTCGGATCCCAAGAATACCATGATCCGCGCCCGCTGCCCTATCCGAAATCAAACGCTGGGGCGAGGTGGCTTTTGTTGGGGCAACAGCCCTTTTGGGGGCCTATCTGGTCAGCCTTGGCGGCTATGTGATGCTGCCGCTTGGTGCGTTGATCTTGGTGGCCTGCTTGCCCATGGCGCTGATGGCCTACCGCCGCCTGCGCTTTGCCCAAGCGGGCATTGGCGAAGGCGTGATCGAAGTGGTCGAAGGGGAGCTGCGCTATTTCGCGCCGCCCGCGCCGCAGATCATCGGGGCCGTGCCCCTGCCCAGCCTGCAAATGGGCGGCTATCTGAACCTGCCCGATCTAGCCCAATTGCAACTGATCCACCGCGATCACCGCCGGTTTTGGCGCATGAAAACCACGGGCGGGCAGGCGCTGATCGTGCCCGTCGATGCCGCAGGCCATGAGGCCCTGTTCGACGTATTTGCCGCCTTGCCCCGCATCGACAGCGCCGCCCTGATCACCGCCCTGTCGCGCGGCCCCGTCACGGGAAGCGGTGCGCAAACCCTATGGCGGCGTGCGCCCTTTTAACCTGCCCCCTTGACTTCGCCCGTCTGCCACGACACCTGTGATGACCAACCACGACAGAAAGCCCATACGATGTCCATTCCACAATCTGGCGGCGGCCCCATCGAAGATTTCGCGCAATTGGCGCAGATGATGGAGCAGGGGTGCAAGCCGAAATCAGACTGGCGTCTGGGCACCGAGCATGAGAAATTCGGCTATCTCACCGATACATTGGCCCCGCTACCCTATGCGGGGCCGCGTTCCATTTCGGCGCTGTTTACGGGGCTAGAGAGCATGGGCTGGCAACCCATGCGTGAGGGCGAGAATACGATCGGCATGACGCGAGACGGCGCGAATATCAGCCTAGAACCGGGGGGGCAGTTTGAACTCTCGGGCGCGCCGCTGGTGTCGGTGGTGGACGAGGCCGCCGAATTGCAATCACATCTACGCGAGGTGAAGTCGATCGCAGACCCCTTGGGCATCGGCTTTATGGGCATTGGCGCGGCCCCGATCTGGGGCCATGGCGATATGCCCGTCATGCCCAAAGGCCGCTACCGTCTGATGACCGATTACATGGGCCGCGTCGGCACGCATGGCACGCAGATGATGTATCGCACCAGCACGGTGCAGGTGAATTTGGACTACGCCTCGGAAGCGGACATGGTGCAAAAGCTGCGTGTGGCGCTGGCGCTGCAACCCGTGGCGACCGCACTTTTTGCCAGCAGTCCCTTCTTTGACGGCCAGCTCAACGGGCATAAATCCTGGCGCTCGCGCATTTGGCGGGGCTGGATGATAGCCGCACGGGCATGTTGCCCTTTGCTTTTCAGGGCGATTTCGGTTTTCAGGCCTATGTCGATTGGGTTTTGGACGTGCCGATGTATTTTGTTTACCGCGACGGCAAATATATCAACGCGCTGGGCCAATCTTTCCGCGATTTTCTGCGCGGCCAGTTGCCCGCCCTGCCGGGGGAAAAGCCGACCCTCTCCGATTGGGCCGATCATATGACCACCGTCTTCCCCGAGGCGCGGGTCAAGAAATACATCGAAATGCGCGGGGCCGATTGCGGCGATCAGGCCCATATCAACGCGCTGCCCGCCTTTTGGGTGGGGCTGATGTATGACGGCGGCGCATTGGATGCCGCATGGGATTTGGTCAAAGGCTTTGATGCCGAAACACGCGAGGGCCTGCGCGTGGCGGCCTCCGAGGCGGGCCTTCAAGGCCATTACGGCGGCATCCGCATCATCGACCTTGCCCGCGCCGCTGTTGGTCTGTCGCACGCAGGCCTAGCCGCGCGGGGCATGGGCGAAGAGGCCTATCTTGCCCCTTTGGTGGAAAATCTGGCCAGCGAAAAAACCCAAGCCGACCGTTTGATCGACCTGTTTCAGGGGCCGTGGGCGGGGGATTTGTCGCGCGTTTACGGTGCAACCAGCCTGTAGCTATTTTGCCCCAAACCTTGGCTCGGTTCCCGCCCGCAGGCGGGCGATATTGGCGCTGTGGCGCGCGAAAATCAGCAGCGTTAGCACCAGCGCCAGCGCCAGCATATCAAACCCGCCCAAGATAAAGGTGATAAACCCCGACAGCCCCGCCGCCGCCAGCGCCGACAGCGAGGATATGCGACTGGCCGCAAACACCGCCAGCCAAACCGCGCCCGTGGCCAGCCCAACTGGCCAAGCCAGCGCGATCAAAACCCCAAAGAACGTCGCCACGCCCTTGCCGCCCTTGAAGCCCAGCCACACGGGAAACAGATGGCCCAAAAAGGCCGCCAGCCCCGCGATCTGCGCGGCATCCTCACCGAACATGGCACGCGCGATCAGCACCGCCACCCCGCCTTTGGCCCCGTCCAAAATCAGCGTCGCCAGCGCCGCCCCCTTGTTGCCCGTGCGCAAAACATTGGTGGCCCCAATATTGCCCGACCCAATGGCGCGCACATCGCCCAGCCCCATCGCCCGCGTGACAACCACGCCAAAGGGCACCGCGCCCAGCGCATAGGCCAGCAGCGCCACCAGCGCCAAGATCATCGGATCGGTTGTGATCAGTGGCATCCTCTACCCCTCATAAACAGGCGCGCCGCCCACATAGGTGGTTTTCACCTTACCCTCCATTCGGCACCCGTCAAAGGGGGTGTTTTTCGATTTCGAAAGTAGGCTCGCGCGGTCAAGGATGTAGGGGGCACTTGGGTCAAACCGCACCAAATCGGCAGGCGCGCCGATGGCCAGCCGCCCCTGCGGCAGGCCCAAACGGTTGGCGGGGTTCAAGGCCAGCGCGCGCCACAGGGCGGGCAGGGCGATCTGCCCTGCGTGATACAGCCGCAGCGCGGCAGGCAGCAGCGTTTGCAGCCCCACCGCCCCCGCCACCGCATCCTCGAACGGCAGGCGTTTGCTTTCCTCATCCGCTGGCGAGTGGAAACTGCCCAGCACATCAATCAGACCATCGCTAAGGGCCTGCACCATAGCAAGGCGGTCTTCTTCGCAGCGCAAGGGCGGGGTGAATTTGAAAAAGGTGCGATAATCGCCCACGTCAATTTCATTCAGCGTCAGATGGTGGATCGACACCCCCGCCGTGATGTCCAGCCCATTGCCCTTGGCCCGCGTTAGTGCAGGCAGCGCCCGCGCCGTGGTGATCTGATCGGCGTGATAGCGCGCGCCTGTCATCTCGATCAGGCCAATATCGCGGTCTAGCCCGATGCGTTCGGCCATGCTGGACACCGCAGGAATACCCCTTAGAGAGGCAAACTTGCCCGAGGTGGCCGAAGCCCCGTTTGACAGCCCCGCCTCTTGCGGATGCCCCACCACCAGCGCCCCCATGCTGCGGGCATAGGCCCAAGCACGCGACAGCGCCTTGGTATCGGTGGACACATGGAACACATCCGTAAAGGCAATCGCCCCCGCATCCAGCAGAAAGCCGATCTCGGTCATCTCATGCCCAGCGCGGCCCTTGGTCAGCGCCGCCATATGGCGAATACGCACCACCGATTCCGCCGCGCGGCGGGTCACGAACTCCAGCGCTTCTGGCGTGTCAATCGCGGGCACAGTATCAGGCCGCACGATCATCGTCGTCACCCCCCCCGCCGCCGCCGCAAGACCGGCCGAGCGAAAGCTCTCCTTATGCCGCTCCCCCGGCTCGCCAATTTTCACGCCCCAATCGACAATGCCGGGGGCAAGGCAATCCCCGCCGCAGTCGATGATGTCTGCCCCTTCAGGCGCGGGGCCGTTCAGCGCCGTGATCCTGCCGCCCGCCACGGTCAAGCTGCCGATGTCATCCGTCCCCGCTTCGGGGTTGATCAGGCGGGCATTGGTGAAGTGTAGGGTCATGTCAGGCGTCTAGTTTGTTGGTACTGATGAATGACTAATTGCGGCGGAAAAAGCGGTAAGGGAAAAAAAGGTTCGGCGGCATTGGGGGTCTCCAGGGTGGGGGGGGGGGGGAAGGGGAACTTAGAAGGGGGAACTAATCACCAGAAAACAGGGAAAAATATGAAAAAAAGTGGAAAAACTGTAGATATGAGAATACAAAAACGATAAGTGGTTGGAGGGCAGGGGAACGGGGGAAAAGGACAAAGATGGGGGGTGGGGGGGGGGTGGGGGGTGTAAGGGAGGCGAGCTAAACCGATAAACCAGATAAAACGCTGAATGAGGTAAGCGGGCCGGGAGAAAGGATGAAGGAAGATAAAGGGGGGGGGGGGTAATTATAGAAGAAAGAAATATTAAGGAAAAGAAAAAAAGAACGAATCATAAAAATAAGGGGAGTGTGGGGGGGATGGGGAAAAAAACAAAGAGGGGAGAATCGAGAGACAAATTAGGTGGGGGGGGGGGCAAAAATTTAATAAAGGCCCGGGGGGGAGATTAAGAGGGGGAAAAACACGCTAAGCCAAAGGAGAAAAATGGGAAAAAAATTCAGCAAGGGAAAAATTTCGGGGGGGTAAGGGGGCTCGGCAGGGGGGAAAATGATATCCCATCCAAACTACAGCGATGGTTAAAAGGGCGATAAAGACCAGCACGGCAGTGGCGACCATGCCGCCTGCGCGCATCTCTTCGCGGGTGGGTTTGCGGTCGGGGTCGGGGGTCATGCTGGGGCCTCGTTACCAGATATAGCACATCCGTAGGGTGCGTGCTGGCACGCACCGCCTCCTTTGCCGCCATCTTGCCCGCCGCCTTGACCTAGGTGCGTGCCAGCACGCACCCTACGCCCCACAAACCGCCCATCCAGCGCGCGCCGCGTGTCGGGACGGATGCCATACGCATGCCATACGGATGCCATACGCAAACCAGACGCGGTTTTTGCGGGCAAACGCCTCACACCATCACCTCGCCCGCCTGTTCGCCTTTGCCCCCCGCTCGGCGCGCAGGTTTCGGGCCAGCAAATCCATGCAGGCCATCCGCACCGCAACCCCCATTTCCACCTGCTCTTGGATCACAGAACGGTTAATGTCATCGGCAATTTCGCCGTCAATTTCCACGCCCCTGTTCATCGGGCCGGGGTGCATGACAATCGCATCGGGCTTGGCGTGGGATAGCTTCTCTGCGTCCAGCCCAAAGCGGTGGTAATACTCGCGCTCCGATGGGATAAACCCGCCGTCCATACGTTCCTTTTGCAGGCGCAGCATCATCACCACATCAGCCCCCTCTAGCCCCGCGCGCATGTCGTCAAACAGCTCGCAGCCAAAATCGCCCACCCCTGCGGGCATCAATGTTGGGGGGGCAATCAGGCGGATGCGATTTTCCATTTTGTTTAGCAAAATCAGATTGCTACGCGCCACGCGGCTGTGGGCTATATCGCCGCAAATCGCCACGGTCAGGCGCTGAATCCGCCCCTTGGCGCGCCTAATCGTCAGCGCGTCCAGCAGCGCCTGCGTGGGGTGTTCGTGCCGCCCGTCCCCTGCGTTCAACACGGCGCAATTGACCTTTTCCGCCAGCAGATTGACCGCGCCCGAAGACGGGTGACGCACCACCAAAAGATCGGGATGCATCGCGTTCAGCGTCAGCGCCGTGTCAATCAGCGTCTCGCCCTTTTTGACGGACGACGCACCGACCGCCATGTTCATCACATCCGCGCCAAGGCGTTTGCCCGCGAGTTCGAAACTCGCCTGCGTGCGGGTGCTGTTTTCAAAAAACATATTGATCTGCGTCAGCCCCGCCAGCGCATCCGATTGTTTCACCGTGCGGCGGTTCAGATCGACGTATTTATCCGCCAAATCCAAAATAGACGTTATATCAGAAGGGCTTAGATGTTCGATCCCCAGCAGATGACGGGCGCGAAAGCTCATGGGCGTCTCCTTTGCTTGCCCCGCTTATAGAAAGCGCGGGGCGGTTGGACAAGCCAGCTTGTGACAACCGCCTATGGGCTTTAGTCTGGCTCGCATGGGAATCACCGCCGACATCGAAGCCGACTATTTTGCCAGCCTTGCAGCATTGGCGTGGCAGGTGGATTTGGGCGCGGATGAGGCGATCTGCGAGGCGCCGCAATCGGCCTATGATTTGCCCGACAAAACGCCGTGGCAGACCCGCGCGGCGACCCCTGTTTTGCCCAATGAAACAAGGGAAAAAACAGCATCGCAGCAGGCAAAACCGCAGCCCACAAACCACGCGGCAGCCCTATCCGCGGCCATGGCCGAGGCGGAAAAAATTGCCGCCGACTGCCCCGATCTGCCCAGCCTAGAGGCCGCCGCCGCCAGCTTTGCCCAGTGTGATTTGCGCAAAGGTGCGCGGGGGGCGGTGTCGGGCGCAGGCCATGCGCAGGCCGACCTTTTGGTGATTTGCGACCCGCCCAGCCTGAATGCCGAAAAGGCGGGCGCGGCGATGGATGCGGGTGAGCTGGCGTTTTTCCAGTCTATTTTCAAGGCGATAGGCCGCGATCTGTCTGCGCCAAACCCCGAATCAGCGCTGCATTTGGCCCCCGCCCTGCCGTGGCCGTTGCGCGGGCTGGACACAGACCGCGCCGCTGCCATGGCGATGATGCGCCCCTTTACCCTGCGCCGCATTCAGTTGATCGCGCCACGGGTGGTTTTGGTGATGGGCCACGAATCACTCGCGATTGTGATGCAGACCACGGGCGTGGCGCGGCTGCGCGGCAGTTGGCACGGCATTGCTGGCTATGACGGCACCGCGCGCGCGCGCGTGATGCCAGACCCTGCCAGCATCGCAAAAACCCCAGCCGCCAAATGCGCGGCATGGGAAGATGCCCTGGCAATCAAGGCCGCTTTGCGCGAATAGTCTGTGGCGGCGCGCTAAGTCTTTGCAATTCGGCACCTCGATTTTTTAGCAGTTTCGCGGCCTCTTGGCGGTGCGGGTGGCCTGGGTAATCCCCGTCCGCCATCAGCGCCCATGGAACAGTTTAGCGTGATTGCGTAGCGGAGGGTTTGCGGCTCATCTTTACCTTAGATGGAGTTGAAGATGATGAAGAAACCCGTGACAACGAAGGCCCCTGCTGAGCAGGTTGTGAAAGACATCCGACGCGCGACGCGCAAGCTGCATTCGTCAGAGGAGAAGATCCGGATCGTGCTGTCCGGCCTTCGTGGTGAAGATGGAGTGGTCGCGCCATCGGTTCGAGTGGCCAGCGCGACGATAGCCGAGCTTTGCCGCAAGGAAGAGCAATACGTA
>JAXHON010000025.1:0-6100 GCA_034519315.1 Cypionkella sp.
GGTTGCAAGGGCGCGATGTGACAGGGGCCAAAAACCCAAGTGGCCCAGCCGATCCGCTGATTGTGCATCCCGATATTCGCCGCAATCTGTTAGAACAGAAATCCTTTGTCGAAGGCGCGCGGGCGATGACATTTTGGGGCGCAAATCTGATCGACCGCGCTGTGCGATCTGGCGATGCGCAGGCCGAAGGGCTGATTTCCCTGCTGACCCCCGTGATCAAGGGGTTTCAAACCGACAAAGGGTTTGAAATGGCTGTGCAGGCCCAACAAATCTGGGGCGGGCATGGCTATATCGAGGATAACGGCGCGGCGCAACTCGTGCGCGATGCGCGCATTGCCCAAATTTACGAGGGCGCGAATGGCATTCAGGCGCTGGATTTGGTGGGCCGCAAATTGGCCGCTGATGGGGGCAGGCCCATCATGGCCCTGTTCGAGATGGTTAAAGGATTCATCAAGGAAAATCAGGATGATGCGCGCATGAATGCCTTTACGGGGCCGCTGAAAGCCGCCAGCAAGGATGTGCAAGCAGCGGCGATGTATTTCATGGAAAACGCCATGAAAAACCCCAACAATGCACTCGCTGGGGCCTATGATTTCATGCATATGATGGGCCATACCGTGATGGGCCTGATGTGGGCGAAAATGGCGCGCGCGGCCTACGCGGCGCTGGACGCAGGGCGCGGGGATGCGGCCTATTTGAACGGCAAAATCACCACGGGGCAATTCTATATGGCGCGCAGCCTGCCCGCCACGGCGCTGCATTTGGCCCGTATCCAAACAGGCGGCGATGCGGTGATGTGTTCGCTGCCAGGAGGCGGCATTCTAAGGGGGCACACATGCCAAAACGCTTTCGCCTGACACGGCATTTCACGGTGGCGATGACCGAAGACGGCTATCGCAACTTGCGCAAATTTGCCGCCGAGACGGGGCTGAATGAGGGCGAGGCGCTGTCGTCTGCCATGCGAAATCTCTTGGCAGCGTGACCGGCAAAGACAACCTTGACACCACCGCCTGCGCCTGTTCAATTCCGAGCTGGCCGAGCGCACGAAATAGTCCAGAAAGGGCAAGCTAATGACCATAAAACTGTATTGTTTCGGCGAAAGCGGCAACGCCTACAAGGTTGCGTTGGCGCTGGACATTTGCAGAGTGGGACTGGGAACCCGTCCACGTCGATTTCTTCAACGGTGCGGCGCGCACGCCAGAATTCAAGGCGGTAAATGAGATGGGCGAAGTGCCCGTTTTGGTGGACGGCGATACGGCGCTGACCCAATCGGGCGTGATTTTGGACTATCTGTCCAGCAAAACGGGCAAACTGGGCGGCACATCGGCGGCCCAGCGGCGCGAGGTTTTGCGCTGGCTGTTTTGGGACAATCACAAATTTTCCACCCTGATCGGCAAATACCCGCTTTTTGGCGAATTTCTTGCCTGAAGACAAACGCCCCGACAGGCGTGATGCCTGTTTCAGCATCGGGCGGCTGAAGGCGTCCTATACCGTGCTGAATGCGCATCATTCTGGGCGCGCAGACTTGGGTCGCGGGCAGCGCCATGACACATCGCGGATATCGTCGTTGTGCAGCGTATCTTTATTACCCCGAACCTTACGGCTTTGACCGCGCAGAATGGCCCCATATCGACGCGTGGCTATCGCGGATCTCTGCCACCAAGGGCTGGCAGCACCCCTATGATTTGATGCAGCGGGCCTTTCCGCCCCAATCCGCCTAAGGAGACCGCAATGACCGATGCCTATATCTATGACGCCATCCGTTCCCCCCGTGGCAAAGGCCGCCCCGATGGTGCGCTGCACGAGGTGACGGCTGTCACCCTATCGGCGCGGATGCTGGATGCGCTGGCGGCGCGCAATGGGCTTGCACGGCCATGCCGTCGAAGATGTGATCTGGGGCAATGTCACCCAAGTGGGCGAGCAGGGCGGATGTTTGGCGCGCACGGCGGTGCTGGCGTCGGACTTGACCAATCCATCCCCGGCCTTGCGATCAATCGGTTCTGCGCCAGCGGGATCGAGGCGGTGAATTTGGCCGCCAATCAAGTCAAGGGCGGCGCAGGCAGCGCCTATATCGCGGGCGGCGTCGAGATGATGGGCCGCGTGCCGATGGGCAGCGACGGCGCGGCGATTGCGGTTGATCCTAGCCTGGCCATGGACACCTATTTCGTGCCGCAAGGGATTTCGGCGGATATTATCGCCACCGAATACGGATTTACCCGCCAGATGGTGGATGCGTTGGCGCTGGAAAGCCAGCGGCGCGCGGCGGCAGCTTGGGCGGACGGGCGCTTTGCCAAATCGGTTGTGCCCTGTGGTCGATCAAAACGGGCTGACGATCCTTGACCGCGACGAATACATGCGCCCGCAGACGATATGGCTGGCGCTGTCGGCGCCCTGAAACCCAGCCTTCGCCGATATGGGCGAAGAACATGCCCGGCTTTGATAAAATCGCCCTGATGAAATACCCGCATCTGGAACGCATCAACCACGTCCACCATGCGGGCAATTCTTCTGGCATCGTCGATGGGGCCGCCGCCATGCTGATCGGCAATGCCGAGTTCGGTGCGGCGCATGGGCTGAAACCGCGCGCCCGCATCCGCGCCACGGCGAAAATTGGCACCGATCCCACCATCATGCTGACGGGCCCGGTGCCTGTGACCGAAAAATCCTGCGCCGATAACGGGATGAAGATTTCCGACATTGACCTGTTCGAGGTGAACGAGGCCTTTGCCTCGGTTGTCCTTCGCTTTCAACAGGCGTTCGACGTTGACCCCGCGCTTGTGAACGTCAACGGCGGGTCTATCGCCATGGGCCACCCCTTGGGCGCCACAGGCTGCATCATCATCGGCACTTTGCTGGACGAGTTAGAGCGCACGGGCAAATCCACAGGCCTTGCCACGCTGTGCATCGCATCTGGCATGGGTGTTGCGACCATTATCGAGAGGGTGTGATGAGGATCGACTTATCGAAAACCCCTGTCAAAACGGGGTCAATCTATCCCGCGCCCTATGCCGAGATGATGGCGGGCCGTTCCAGCCAGCGCCTTGGCGATGCGGGGGGCCTCACGCAGTTTGGCGTGAATTTGGTTACATTGCAGGCGGGGGCGCTGTCGTCGCTGCGCCACTGGCATTTGGCGGAAGATGAGTTTGTCATGGTCACAGCTGGCGAGGTGACAATGATCATAGATGCAGGCCCAGAAGTGATGCGCGCGGGTGATTGTGCGGCCTTTCAGCAAGCACCCCCAATGGCCACCATTTCATCAACCACACAGACACGCCCGCGCAGTTTCTGGTTGTGGGCAGCAAAGCCCCGCGCGAAGTGGCCACCTATTCCGACGTGGATCTGATGGTCACAATGGAAGGCGGACGCGCCACATTCACCCACAAAGACGGCACCCCATACGGAGAAAAACCATGAGCAACGCGACCGGATTTCACCTATTCCGTCGATGCGGACGGCGTGGCCACGATTGTTTGGGACACGGTGGGGCGTTCGATGAATGTCATGTCCTCTGACGGGTTCTTGGTGCTGGACGCGATGGTAGACGCCGCGCTGAAGGATGCGGGTGTTAAGGGCCTGATCATCACCTCGGGCAAGAAAGATTTCGCAGGCGGGATGGATTTGAACGTTCTGGCCGATATGCGCCGCGGCGGCGCGCAGACGATTTTCGACATGATCATGGGCACACATGGCATCTTGCGCAAAATAGAACGCGGCGGGATGGACCCAAAAACGCTAAAGGGCGGCAAGCCGATTGTGGCGGCGCTGACGGGCACGGCGCTGGGGATTGGATTTGAAATTCCGCTATCGTGCCACCGCATTATTGCGGCCGATAACCCCAAGGCCAAAATCGGCCTGCCCGAAATTATGGTGGGCATTTTCCCGGGCGCGGGGGGCACCACGCGCCTTGTGCGCAAAATGGGCGCGATGATGGCCGCGCCGTTCTTGCTGGAAGGCAAACTCTCTGATCCCAAAGCCGCCAAAGCAGCGGGGCTGATTGACGAGGTGGTTGCCCCCGAAGATTTGCAAAAGCGCGCCAAAGAGTGGGTTTTGTCTGCAACTGACGCCGACATCGTCAAACCTTGGGATCGCAAAGATTACAAAATGCCAGGCGGCGCGCCCTATCACCCTGCGGGCTATATGACCTATGTCGGGGCCAATGCGATGATCAACGGGCGCACGCAGGGGGCTTTCCCAGCCGCCCGCGCGCTGCTGTCTGCCGCCTATGAGGGCGCGCTGGTGCCGTTCGATGTGGCGCTAAAGGTCGAGGCGCGGCATTTTACGTCCGTGCTGCTGAACCCTTCGTCATCGGCGATGATCCGCACGCTGTTCATCGGCAAAGAGGCGCTGGAAAAGGGCGCAAGCCGCCCTGCTGCGCCTGACCAGAGCGTGAAAACCTTGGGCGTGATTGGCGCGGGGATGATGGGGGCGGGCATCGCCTATGTCGCCGCAAATGCGGGCATTTCGGTGGTGCTGATTGACGAGACCCAAGCTGCGGCGGATCGCGGCAAGTCGCATTCCGAAGGGCTGCTGGACAAGGGGATGAAGCGCGGCAAGGTGACGGCAGAGAAGAAGGCCGAGGTCTTGGGCCGCATCACCGCCACCACCGATTATGCCGCGCTGGCCCTGCGATCTGATCGTGGAAGCGGTGTTTGAAGACCCCAAAATCAAGGCCGATGTCACCGCAAAGGTCGAGGCTGTGGTGGGCGCGGATTGCATCTTTGCCACCAACACCTCGACCCTGCCGATCAGCGATTTGGCGCGCGCGTCAGCACGCGGCCCGATCAGTTCATCGGCATCCACTTCTTCAGCCCCGTGGACAAGATGATGCTGGTGGAAATCATCGCGGGCGCGCAGACGGGGGATCGCGCCGTGGCCAAGGCGCTGGATTTCGTGCGCCAGATCCGCAAGACGCCCATCGTGGTGAATGACGCGCGGTTTTTCTACGCCAACCGCTGCATCATCCCCTATATCAACGAAGGCATCCGCATGGTGGCCGAAGGGGTCGCCCCCGCGCTGGTGGAAAACGCCGCCAAACTGGTGGGCATGCCGCTGGGGCCGCTGCAACTGGTGGATGAAACCTCGATTGATTTGGGCGTGAAAATTGCCAAAGCCACCCACGCGGCGATGGGCGACGCCTATCCAGATGGCGCGGTGGATGCGGTGATTTTCGCCATGGCCGATCAGGGCCGTTTGGGCCGCAAAACCAAATCGGGGTTCTATGCCTATGCCGAAGACGGCACACGCCTTGGCCTGTGGGACGGGCTGGCCAGCGCCTATCCCCATGCCAAAGTTCAGCCCGATCTGGAAACGGTGCAGCACCGCCTGCTGATGGCCCAAACCCTAGAGGCGGTGCGCGCGCTGCAAGATGGCGTGTTGACCGATATTCGCGAAGGCGATGTCGGCGCGATCCTTGGCTGGGGCTTTGCGCCGTGGTCGGGCGGCCCGTTTGGTTGGCTGGATATTATCGGGGCCAAACAGGCAGTTGCAATCTGCAACGATTTGGCCCGCGCGCACGGCCCCCGCTTTGCAGCCCCCGCGCTGCTGGTGGACATGGCCACCAAAGGCGAGACGTTTTACGGGCGCTTTGGCGTTCAAAAGGCTGCGGCCTGAGGGCGCAGCAACGCCCCCGCCTCATAGGCGATCAGGCAGGCGATCAGCTGCTGGGCAGAGGGCAGCGAAAGACTGGGCACGGGGGGCAGGTTCGCCGTGCTCAGCGGGCCATTTGCTGGGCCATCCATGGCGATCAGAACGCCCGATGCGCCCAAAACCAAGGCAGGGCGCGACAGGGTAAAACACAGGCCATCGGCGCGCGCTGAACTGACTGATATGCCGCGCCATTGGCGCAGGGCCAAGGCAGGAACAACCACGCGGCCGCTGCCTGTGATGCGCGCGGCATACGCGCTTTCGATCAGCACGCCTTGACCGCCCGCCACCCGCAACTCACGCCGATTGCCCAAAGCTTGGGGCGCAATGCGTATCGACACTGCCATCTGCGTCTCGCGCCGCGTCACAACTGTGACAGGGCCGCCCGAGGTGCAGCACAGCGTTTCGCCCGTTTGAATATCGGCTGCACGCAATCCATAGGGAGCAATACGTAACC
>JAXHON010000005.1:0-37416 GCA_034519315.1 Cypionkella sp.
TATGCCCGCCGCGCTTCGGCGCCAACAGAAATTGCCGCAATCGCCACGTTTTGATTTGGGGTTGCTTCGTCCTTAATCTTGAATACATTTGTGGGTGCAATACATAAAAAACCCAACTGGTTTTTGGCGGGCGGCCACGATGATGACTTTAGGGGGAAGGGTCAGCATGTCAGGTCCAGTGATTTTGCACAAGCAACGGCTTGAGATTGCACTTTCTGAAGCTGATCAAAGGGGGCAGCTTTGGCCCGAACCGATATTGGTTGCTTTGGCAAAAGAAGTGGTGAGCAGGGTTGCCAAAGGCGTGGCACTGCGCGCATCCCCAGAGTTGAAGCCAAGCAACGATGAAATCGACAAGCTGTGCAATTTCTTGTTGTCGGATGATCCTAGCGCGGCTGCCAATTTTATCGAGAAAGTGCAGATGCGCGGGGGCGATTTCGACACGATCTGCATTCAATACCTAAGTGTTGCGGCGCAAAGGCTGGGCAGTTGGTGGGAACAAGATCGCGTTTCCTTTTTCAATGTGACAATTGGTGCAGGGCGCATTTACGCAATCTTGCGCATTTTGCGGCGCGGGATTGCTGGCCAGCTGCCTGATTTGCGCCGAGCGGCGGTTTTTGCTGCGGTGCCCGGTGAAAACCATACGCTGGGAATCACCATGGCCGCAGATATGGCCAGAGACAGGCAGTGGGACATTGAGCTGTTTGTTGGTCTTGGCCATGACGCGCTGTTGGAAACCTTGATAGCGCGGCAGCCGCCAATCATCGCCTTGTCAGCCGGCGGCACGCGGTCTTTGCCCGCACTTGTTCGGTTGATGGTTGCGCTGCATATCGCTGTGCCATCCGCGCGGGTGCTGGTTTGTGGCCAAATCGTTGCGTTAAATTTGGTGCCAGTTGGCGTGGCGGGCGCGGATGCAGTGGCTGCGGATTTCGAAAGTGCCTTGCACGAAATGGAGCGGTTCTTGCCTGTGCCGAATGCGGCGCCCAAAGCGGCCAGCGTGTAACCCCCGTTCAAAAAACGGCGTGATCGCCGCGATCATCCGTGATTTCGCCGCGCACAAGGCGGGCATAGTGATCAAACAGACGCTCGGTGCCCGCTTCGGTACGGCGTCGGCATCATACAGGCCAGAAATTACGAGATCAAAAACGCAAGCATGGATTAGGTTGCGTAATATCGCCCGATTCCGCTGTTAAGCAGCTGCTTTGTCGCGCAAAGCGAAGAGACAGGAGTTTAGCGATATCAAGCGGCGCTATGGCAATGGTATTCAGCACGCCCAAGGGAACGCTGCGATACTTTGGCGTTAGGCCCAGCAGCCGAAACAGCTCCGCGCCTTGTTGGCGAGGGGTTATGGCGGGCCCAGGGCCGCCGATGGGCAGAATGCGGTTTTGCAGCGCAGGCGTTACAAGACAGTTGGCCATGTATTCAGCCAAGTCGCCGTCGCTGATCGGCTTGCACGATGTCAGCGCGCCTGACCCGAACAGCAAGAACGGCTTGCCTTGGCGCAGACGTTCAATTTGCCCCGAGAGGGATTTGAAAAACGCCGTCGGACGTATGATGGAATAGGTCAGCCCTGATCCGATCAGCTGGGATTCCAGCGCCAGTTTGGCCTGCTGAAAAGCCAGTTTTGGCCGCTGCACACAGATGGCCGATAGCAGCACCATTTGACTGGCTCCCGCCCGCTGGCAGGCCTGCAACGCGTCCAGATTGGCCGTGTAGTCTATGGCCCATGCGTCGCGCGGCGTGCCTGTTTTTGAGGCAAGGCAGGACACCAGCGCGTCAAACTTTTCTCCCCTTAGACCGTCCGTTTCCAGCGAGGCGGGGTCCGTCACAGTGCCATAGCGGATTTGCGCGCCCGCAATGGACAGAGTGCTGCCGGGTCTGACAAAGCAGATGACCTGATGCCCGCGCGCCACAAGGGCGGCAGCGGCTGCGCGCCCGATGGTGCCAGTGGCCCCTATTAAAAAGACCCGTTTCGGTGTCATGTTATCTCGCGCGCAGGGTGTCGATCATCAGCGCCACGTTATCTGGATCGGCGTCAGGGGTGATGCCATGGCCAAGGTTAAAGATATGCGGCCCGCCGCGAAAGGCATCGACGACGCGGCGAGTGGCGGCGATCAGGTCTGGGCCGCCCGATACCATGTGATGGGGCGCAAGGTTGCCTTGCACGCACCCTGCGGGCTGCACATGCTGCGCGGCCCATTCTGGGCTGACGGAATTATCCACGGCCACGCAATCGGCCCCAGTAGCGGCGGCAAAACCGATATACCCTTCCCCCGCCTCGCGCGGAAAAGCGATGATCGGCAGGCTGGGATGTTTTGCCTTTAGCGCGGAAATGATCCGTGCGGCGGGTTTCACCGCAAAATCGGTGAAATCCGCGCCTTTCAATGACCCCGCCCATGAATCAAACAGCTTGATCACCTCGGCCCCCGCCTGAACTTGCGCCGACAGATAGTCGATCGTCGCCTCGGTGATCACATCAATAAGGGCGCAAAACGTGGCGCGGTCGGCAGATTTCAAGGCATGGGCCGCGCCCTGATCTTTTGATCCGCGCCCTGCGATCATATAGGTCGCCACCGTCCAAGGCGCGCCTGCAAATCCGATCAATGCGGTTTCGGGTGGCAATTCACGGGCCAATATCCGCAAGGTTTCATAGATGGGGGCCAGCTTTTCGTGGATGGCGTCTTTTGGCCTTAGCGCTTGCACCTCGGCCATTGTTGTTGTGGTGGATAGGCGCGGCCCTTCGCCCGTTTCAAACCAAAGATCAGCCCCCAAAGCTTGGGGCAGTAAAAGAATATCGGCAAACAGGATAGCCGCGTCAAAGCCATAGCGGCGGATGGGTTGCAGCGTCACCTCGGCGGCAAGTTCCGAATTATAGCACAAGGACAAGAAATCCCCCGCCTGTGCCCGCGTTGCCCGATATTCGGGCAGATAGCGCCCCGCTTGGCGCATCATCCAGATCGGCGGCGTGGGCAAGGTCTCACCCGCAAGGGCGCGCAGCAGCAGTTTAGACATGAAAACTCCTTTTAAGATGACACGGCGGGCGGGGCGCAGATGGCTGTTTCCATCTCCAAAACCGTCCGCAGAAAATTATGAATAAGGCGGGCCACCTGTTCGGGGGCCTCTTCATGCACCAAATGCCCAAAACTGGGAATATCGGCCACTTGCGCGTTTTGCATGCGCGCGGCGGCGGTTTTCGACACTTTTGGGGGGACGGCGCGGTCGCCAGATGCAGTGATCAAAAGGCAAGGCAGTGAAAGGCTGGGCAGGCGGCGCAGCAGTCCGTCAAGGTTCCACTGGGCCATCATCGCAAGCGTGGCAGCGATATGCGACGGCTGGCGCACCAAATGCAGGTATTGCGCCGCGCCAAGGGTGTCGATGCTAGACCCTGTGGACGCCAACAGCTGACCCACCTGATGCGGCGTGCCTGCGAATTTGCTAAATAATTCGGGCACCATCGGCAGACGGGACAAAAACCGCGCTAAAACGGGAAATAGCCAGCCCGCCACACCGTCAAAACCGCCAAGCGCTGCGTTGATGCCAATGACCGCCTTGGGGGCGGCAATTTCGGCCAGACGTAGGGCAATCGCAGCCCCTGCCGAATGGCCGATAATGGCAGCAGGGGCCCAGCCTTGGGCCGCCATAAGCGCGGCAATGTCGGCGGCCATATCATCCAGCGCGCAGCGCGCGCGGGTGCCAAGGCGGGTAAACCCTTGGCCGGGCAAATCCAGCGTGATCAGATGAAAATCATCTGCCAACAGCGGGACGAGGCGGCTAAAGCTGTGACTTGCGCCACCTGCACCGTGCAAAAGCAGTAGGGTGGGCGACTGAGTGGCAGGCTGGCCCATGATCTGCACATGCCATTCGTGCGGCGCGTGGCGGATGTGCTGCGACTGGGCGCGGTAAGGCCAAGTGCTGGGGATGATTGGCGCGCCCATATCAAAAGGCCATAGCCGATTGCAGCACGGCAGAGAGGCGATGGGCATCGGCGCGGGGCAGCGGCAGATAGGGCGCGCCAAGGGCTGCGGCCAACACGCTAAGCCCTTGTTGCGGGCGGCTCGCGGTGTCTAGAACCAACGCGGGAATACCAGCGGCCGCGATGACGCGGGCAAGGCGCTGGGCGTCCCCTTCGGCCTGCGCGCGGTTGGGAGAGCCGTCCAGCGCGACGTTGCCGCGCCCGTCCGTCAGCAGGGCAATGGTCGGTGTCATGCCGCGCGCGCGGGCCTGCAAGGCCAGATCATGCGCCATGCGCAGCCCCGACGCCAAAGGCGTGCCGCCGCCACCCGGCAGGCCCGACAGGCGGCGTTTGGTTTGCACCAGTGACCGCGTGGGCGGCAGCAACACTTCGGCCGTCTGCCCGCGAAAGGCGATCAGCGCCACATGGTCACGCCGCGCATAGGCCTGCGCCAACAGCAGCTCAACTGCGCCCTTCGCCTCGGCCAGACGGGCAAGGGCGGATGAGCCTGACGCATCGACGGTAAAGATCAGCACGCGGTCTGACCGCTCTTGATAGCGTTTCAGCCGCAGGTCGGATTGGCGGATTTCCAGCCTTGCGCTGTCGCGCGTTTGGCGGCGCAGGGGTTGCCATGGGGCGGCGGCGCGCAGGGTGGCGACAAGGTCGATCCGCTTGCCCGCCCCCGGCGTTCCGGGACGCGGGGGCAGGGGGCGGCCACGGCTGTTGCCTTTGCGCACTGTGCCCGTGCCACCAATGCCTTTGGCCGCGCGGGCGGCCTTGCCCGCAGCCAGCCGCGCCAAAAGATCGGCGGGTAGGGCCGCGCGCACGGCGTCCAGCAGGATGTCATCGGGGATGTCGTCCGACAGCGTTTGCGGCTGATCGGTGGGGGTGTCACCTTGTTCGGGCGGCGGCGGGGCAGGTTGATCGGCATCATCGCTTTGATCGGGCAATTGGCCGCGATGGGCCAGCGCCAGTTCGGCGGCATGGCGCAAGGTGGTGCCCGATGCCACAGCCTCGCCCCGCCATGCGGCCAGCGCGCGGGTGATGGACAGGGCCAACAGCGGCGCGCGCAGGCTGGCGATGCCCATCGAGGCCGCAACTGAGGTGAGCGTCTCTAACGCCTGCGGTGGCAAGGCGGTTTGGCCCAAACGGCCCTGTGCGGCCGTGATCTGCGCCTGTGGCAGCACGGGCACGTCTGTCTCTGACCACGCAAGATCATCCAGCGACAAGAACAGCCCCAGTCGATCGGCCAAGGCGCTGGGCAGGCTCTCGTCGCTATCGGCCCCTTCGTCCAGCGCGACAAGGCAGGGGCCAGCGCCGTCTAGCCAGTGCGACAGGCGGGCCGACAGGCCCACGGGGCAGCGTTCGGCCATTGTCAAGATCAGCGGGGAAGGGTTGGTCAGCACACCTGCACTGCGGCGCAAATGCCCTGCGGCAAGGGTTGCCGCCAAATCGACTCCGCCAAACAATGCGGCATCGTCAATGCTGGGATGAATGCGCCGGGCCGTGGGCAGGGCGGCGGCCAGCGCCAATGTGACGCGTTCGCGCACAGGGCCAGACCGCGCCCGCAGCCACAGCCCCTTCACGCCAGCGGGATCGACCGCCAGCACCGCCAAGGCGGCCTCGGCGCGCGGCCATGGGCCAAGGGGCAGGGCAGGGGCATCAGTCACGGCAAAATTTCAGCGATGATGCGCGCGACACGCGCGCCTGACCCCGCCTCGTCCAGCGGATCGCGGCGCAGGCGGTGGCCAAGCGCCGACGCGGCCACGGTTTTCAAATGGCCGCGGCCAACCGTATCGGCCCCGTCAAAGGCCGCTGCCGCACGGGCCGCGCGCAGCAGCGTCAACTCGCCCCGCAGCCCATCTGACCCCAATGCAATGCACAGGGCCGCGCAGTCATGCAGCACTGCGCCCGGGGTCTTTAGGCTGGCAAGGGCCGCGCGGGCGGCAAGAATCGCTTTGCGCAGGCCGCTGTCCTTGGCGCGCCATTTTTTCATAAAGGCGGCGTTGTCATTTTCATACGCATCACGGCGGCGCATCACCTCGACCCGCGTGGCGATGTCGCGCGGGCTGGTCACCTCGACCGACAGGCCAAAGCGATCCAGCAATTGGGGCCGCAATTCGCCCTCTTCGGGGTTGCCCGACCCCACCAGAACAAAGCGCGCTGGGTGGCGGATCGACAGGCCTTCGCGTTCCACCACGTTCTCACCCGATTGGGCGACATCCAGCAAGAGATCAACGATGTGATCTTCCAGCAGGTTGACCTCGTCGATATACAGATAGCCGCGATTGGCGCGGGCCAATAGCCCCGGCTCAAAGGCCTTTTCGCCGCGCGTCAGCGCGCGTTCAATATCCAGCGCCCCGACAACGCGGTCTTCCGTCGCGCCAAGGGGCAGGTCAATGACAGGGGTCGGGCGTTTGACGATTTTGCCCGATGTCGCCCCCGCCCAATCTGGCACATCCTCAATGCGGGCCGAATTGACGGGGCAACCTTCGACGGCATAGATTTCGGGCAACAGCGCCGCCAGCGCGCGCACAGCGGTGGATTTGCCCGTGCCGCGGTCGCCAAACACCAAAACGCCGCCAATGCCCGGATCAATCGCGGTCAGCACCATGGCCTGTTTCATCGCCTCTTGGCCGACGATGGCGGAAAACGGGAAAGGCTGGCTCATGCGGCGTCCTTTGTGGCGAAGGGACGCAGGCCGCCCCAGGTGCCCCAATCGTCCAGAATACGAAAGCGGGCATAGAGTTCTTCGGAAAACCAGTTATCGGCGCGGACGGCGGCGATGGCGCGGCCATGGGGGCCATCGCCGCGCGCGAAATGCGCCATGCTCGCCGTATCGGGCCAAATCGAGAATGTGACCTGATGCAGCAGCGGCACCTCGCCAATGCCGATTTTGAAGATCACATTCGGGTCTTGGCCGATAACGGCGGATATGTCGGGCACCCGGCGCCAGAACCGCAGAAAGGTGCGCGCGCGCATGGTGGCGCGGGTCAGGGCAACGATTGGCCCGGTGTTTGGCGTGTCTGTCGGCGTGAACGGCGCCACGCCGGACCATTTCCCGCGCGATGCGGTCGGTTCCAGCAGAATCGTCCAGCTTTCGACGCGCATGCGCCTGCCAGCGCCGAAACACGGGGGCGTTGTGCGATAGGCGTTCGCGCGCTATAGCGGCATTGGGCCATGTCGCCAGAATTGCCCAGACCGCCATATTGGGTTTGGGGGTAAACCCCTGACCCGTGCCAGAGCCGCAGAGTTTCCAGAACCCGACTTCGGGCATCCGCGCCAGCGACAGCCGCGCAGCCCCCATTTGCCCCAAAACCCACAATCGGGCGGGCAGTGTGGAAAAGCGGTAGAAGGATAGGCTGACGGTTTGGATGATGCGCCTCGTGAGATAGTGTCAGATCAGTTCTGACAGTGTTTGCAGCAAGTGAAAAGCCAAAATGGCAATTTTTCGGAAGGAAAATGCAAGTATTGTAAATTATACTAGACAGTATATCCTAGGTCTTATGTTGACAGATTCAAAACAGACCCGCCAAGTCACCGCAGCCAGAGTCATGGCGGCAAATGCCATCGTTATCGGCGCAGGCTTGGGCGGGCTTGCGGCGGCCATGCGGCTGGGGGCCAAAGGCTACCGCGTCACGGTCATTGATCGGCTGGATATGCCGGGCGGGCGGGGCAGTTCGATTACCCAGGGCGGTCACCGTTTTGATCTTGGCCCTACGATTGTCACCGTTCCGCAGGGGCTGCGCGCCTTGTGGTCTGCCTGCGGGCGCGATTTTGACCGCGATGTTGATCTGCGCGCGCTAGACCCGTTTTACGAAATCCGCTGGCAAGATGGCAGCAGCTTTACCGCGCGCCAATCCACCGAAGCCATGCGAGCCGAGGTTGCGCGCCTATCCCCAGACGACTTGCCCGGTTATGATAAATTCTTGCAAGACAGCGAAAAACGCTATTGGTTCGGCTTCGAAGACCTTGGCCGCCGTTCGATGCACCGTTTTTCGGACCTGTTAAAGGTTCTTCCAACATTTGCCACTCTGCGCGCAGATAAGTCCGTTTATGCCCATGCCGCCAGCCGCGTCAGGGACGAGCGCCTGCGTTTTGCACTGTCGTTTCACCCGCTGTTTATTGGCGGCGATCCGTTCAATGTCACGTCGATGTATATCCTTGTCAGTCATTTGGAAAAGGAATTTGGCGTGCATTACGCCATGGGCGGGGTGGGGGCGATCGCGCTTGCGATGGCGGGGGTGATTGCCGCGCAAGGGGGGCAGTTGCACCTGAATGCCGAGGTGGACGAGATTTTGCTGGACAAGGGGCGTGCGGCGGGCGTGCGTCTGGCGGACGGGCAAGTGATTGCTGCCGATGTTGTGGTGTCAAACGCAGATGCGGGCCACACCTATGACCGCCTTTTGCGCAATCATCCACGCAAACGCTGGACACCTGCTAAACTGGCGCGCAAGCGGTGGTCGATGGGGTTGTTCGTGTGGTATTTCGGCACCAAAGGCACCAAGTTGAAATGGCCAGATGTGGGGCACCACACCATTCTGGTTGGCCCCCGCTACAAAGATCACATCCGCGACATCTTTATCCGTGGCCGTTTGGCTGATGACATGTCCCTATACGTCCACCGCCCCACCGTCACCGACCCATCGGCGGCGCCTGCGGGGGACGATACATTTTACGCCTTGTCGCCCGTTCCGCATTTGGGGATTGGCGAAACGGATTGGGCCACCGAGGCGGAACCCTACCGCCAAAAGATGCAAAAGATGCTCGAAGAACGGCTGCTGCCGGGCCTTGGTGAACATTTGACCGAGCAGTTGGTTTTTACCCCAAATAGCTTTGAGACGCGCTATTTGTCGCCCTATGGCAGTGGTTTTTCTATCGAACCGCGCATCCTGCAATCGGCGTATTTTCGCCCGCATAACGTCTCTGAAGAGGCGAAGGGCCTGTATCTGGTCGGCGCGGGAACCCATCCCGGCGCGGGCCTTCCAGGCGTTATCGCCAGCGCCGAAGTGCTGGGCACGCTGGTGCCTGATGCGCCGCGCGACGGCGCCGGTCTGCCGCGATGGCAGCCGAATGATCGCCCCCGCCGATATGGCCGCATTGCCGCGACAGCGATCCGCACGGGATCGCTGTCGTTTCATGCGGCCTCTAAACTGCTGCCCGCTGCGGTGCGCGATCCTGCGCTGGCACTTTATGCCTTTTGCCGTCTGGCTGATGATGCTGTGGATGACAGCGACGACAAGGCGCCTGCTGTTCTGGGCCTGCGCGATAGGCTGGATTTGGTTTACGCAGGCCGCCCCCGCAATGCCGCTGCTGACCGCGCCTTTGCCGCCGTGGTTGAAGATTTCGATATGCCCCGCGCCTTGCCCGATGCCTTGCTAGAAGGGCTGGCGTGGGACGCCTTTGGCCGCCGCTATGACAGCTATGCCGATCTTTTGGAGTATTGCGCCCGCGTGGCCAGTGCGGTGGGGGCGATGATGTGCGTGCTGATGCGGGTGCGCAGCGCCGACGCCTTGGCGCGGGCCTGCGATTTGGGCCTGGCGATGCAGCTGACCAATATCGCCCGCGATGTGGGCGAAGATGCGCGCGCGGGGCGTTTATATTTGCCGCTAAACTGGTTGGACGAGGCGGGGATCAACGCCAGCGCATTCATGGACGATCCACGCTTTGGACCTGCCATGCGGCAGGTGATACAGCGTCTATTGGCCAAGGCGGACGGTCTTTACCGCCAGTCCGAATCGGGGATTTCGGCACTTCCGTTGCGCTGCCGTCCGGGGATTTTTGCCGCGCGCCACGTCTATGCTGGGATCAACGGGGCGGTGGCGCGGCGGGGCTATGACAGCATCACCCAGCGGGCCCGCACCTCGGGCTGGCAAAAGCTGGGATGGCTGGGCCTGTCTGTCGCGCGCAGCGCGGGCTCGGTGGTTCTGCCTAAATCTGCGGTTCTCCATGCGGCACCCAGCCCCGAAGTCGCGTTTTTGGTGAATGCCGCCGCGCGCGGAACGGCCCGTTTCAGCAGGTCAGAGGCGCTATTTACCGTGCTGGCCCAACTGCAAGAACAAGATCGCGCCCTGCGCCCCTTGGATAGCGTCCGCGCATGACATAGGTGTCACAAAACATCGAACGGAGTGCGCAGCATGGACTGGAGCCTATTTCTAACCTATTTGGCCGCTTGCGGCGCGGCGGCAGCTACGGGCGCGATGTTTCAGCCCGGCGCATGGTATGACGGGCTGCACAAGCCCCGCTGGACGCCGCCGCCGTGGTTATTTCCGCTGGTTTGGACAACGCTATATCTGTTCATGGCCTATGCTGGCATGCGCGTCGCTTTGGCCCAAGGCAGTGGTCAGGCGCTGGCGCTTTGGTCGCTGCAAATTGCGCTGAACACGCTGTGGACACCCGTTTTCTTTGGCCTGCACCGCCTGCGCGCGGCCATGGGGGTGATGGTGTGCCTTTGGCTGGCCGTTGCGGCCACCACTTGGGCGTTCTTAGGTGTTGATCTGATCGCGGGGCTGCTATTTTTGCCTTATTTGCTTTGGGTGACAATTGCGGGCGCGTTGAATTTCACCGTCATGCGGATGAATCCCGCCGCCGCTTAGGGCCAATTGGCGCGGCGCGGCACACGCACCGCCAACATCGCTTTGACGATGGGGTTGCGGAAGCGGCCAAGATCTAGCGCCTCGTGGACGCCGCAGACCGTTTCGCCATCTATCTGGGTTTGCACAACCGAACGGCTGTAGAACGGCGCGTCGAGCAGGGCCATGGTCTGGCGGGGCCGTGCGCCTGCATCGCAGCGGGTGTCGCGCCCAATCGCCCATTTGGTGCGGCTCAAGGCGGTTTGCGGCGGCGGGTCGATCTGGCGCGCCGTGCCATCGGCGGCCACGTCCAGCCCCAGCGCCAAGGTCGATCCATCGGCGCGGATACCATCATAAAAGCAGGTCGCCCCGCCATGCGCACGCGGGTAACGTCCCCAAGTCCAGCGCTGAAAATCGGCCTCCAGCGCCGCTGTGCCGAAATTGGCGTCGAAATAGCCGTGCCCCGTCCAGCTGTGGCCTTGGGTCAGGTCCACCTCGATTTTGGCCGAGGGGGCAAAGGGCCGCCAGATATGGCGGGCGTCGGGGGTGAGTGTGGCCTCGAGCGATGTGATGGCCGAAGGGGTTAGACGGATTTGACCCCGCACGCGGCTGACCAAGGGCAGCGAGGAGACCTCGTTCACATCAATAACCAAATCGCCGTTTTGCCACGACATGCGGCTTGGCCCAACTTGCAGCGCGTCACGGCTTTGGCGCAAGGCCGCGCGCCCACGGTCGGTCATCGTGAACCGCCCACCCGGCCCATAGGTGACAACATTGATGCAGCAATGATTGGCAGGATCGCGCCGCCCTGACCACGCATACCAAGGTGAAAAGACCGATCCGATAAATCCAATCACGCTGACCGCGCGTGCTCCGTCATGTGACACACCGTCGACATACCACCATGCATAGCCGTTGGGCGCTACGATCGTGCCAAAGTCAGGTCTTTGTGTATCGCCTCGGCCGCGTGCTTGCCGGATAAGGCCGCCATCGGAACCCCCGCCCCCGGATGCGCCCCGCCCCCCGCCAGATATAGCCCCGCCAGACGCGTGCGCGGCCCTGGGCGATGAAAGCTGGCCAGCAACCCCGTGCGGGCTGCGCCCGTAAATCGCCCCCTGCGATCCCGGAAACAGGCTGGAAAATCCCTGCGGGGTCATGAGCGCCTGATCTGGCGGGGCTGTGTCGAAGGTCAGACCAAAGCGGGCCAGTTGGGGAAATGTCTTCGCGCGGCATTGGGCAACCTCGTTCGGGGAAAGGGTGTTCTTAGCGGGGGCATTCATGATAATTTCAAACCGCTCTGGCCCGCCTGCGACATGGTTTGGGTCGCTGCGATCTTGGGCGCAGACGTAAAGCGTGGCCTGCTCGGGCATTTGACCCTTGGAGATGGGGCCAAATTCCAACGCGGGGTCTTTGGTGAAAAATACGTTGTGATGGGCAAGGTCAGGGCCCATGGGCTTGGCCGCAAAAGACCAAACCCACGCCGATAGGCTGCGTGGATTGGCGGCGATGGGGGCGATGGATTGCTGCGCGCTATTGCCCAAAAGCCCCGCCAAAAGCGCGGCAGGATCGCCGTTAAACACCGCCGCATCGCAGCGTAAAACGCTGCCATCCGACAGCGCGAGTGCGGCAACCTTGCCGCCCAGCCGCTGAATAGCCTGCACGCCAATCGCGCAGCGCAGCGTCACGCCTAGGCCCGTGGCTAGATTTGCCAATGCAAGTGCAAGGCTGTGCATCCCCCCCTGCACCGCCCAAACGCCCTGCGCCTCGGCCTGCCAGATCAGCGCCAATACAGCGGGCGAAAGATCGGGCGCGCCGCCGACATAGGTGGCATAGCGGCCAAAAAGTTGGCGAAGGCGCGGATCGGTAAAGCTGCGCGCCAAATGTTGGGCCAGCGATTTTTGTGGCAAAAGAGCAGGCCAAGTCGCGGGCGCGCGTAGGGCATTTAGGGCAATCGCAGGCAATCGAGGCCGCGCCGCGCGCATCATCGGCGCGTCAAAGGCGGCATATAGCTGCGCGGTTTGGCGGTGAAAGCGGGCAAACTCATCCTCGGCCTTTGTGCCAGCAAAAGCAGCGATGGCGGCGGCAGATTGCTCTGCGCTGGTAAACAGATCCAATGTGCTGCCATCGGGCCACCAATGGCGCGCCAAAAGTGGCTGCGCGATCAGCGTGACATGATCTTGCAATCGCGTTCCTGCAATCGCGAACAGATCATCGAACACCCCGCGCAGGGTCAGCACGGTGGGGCCTGCATCGATTGGCCCCGCAAGGCTGGGCAAGGCGCGCATCTTGCCACCCACCGCCGCCAGACGCTCTAAAACGGTAACTTGATGGCCCAACGCCGCAAGCCGAATGGCTGCGCTAAGGCCGCCAATGCCCGCGCCAATGACGGCAATATGGTGCAGGCTGTCTTTTGTTTTCGGCGGGGTGCGATTTTGCTGGGCGACATTCATGCGTGATTGTTGACTCGCGGCACGAATATGTCCAGTATGATTTACATATTGGTGTAACATTTTGTTTACACAGCAAGGCGGCGCGCCCTTGGCGGAAAGCAGGCAGATGACGATAAATGCACGACTTGATGCGGCCACATCGTCGGTTCTTCGCCGCGCGATGGGTGGCGGTGATGCGCCGCCAAAATTGGCGCAAGCCTTGGAATATGCGGTCACGCCTGGGGGCGCGCGGATCAGGCCGACGATCTTGCTCAGCGTGGCGATGGCCTGCGGCGATGACCGCCCCGCCCTTGCCGATGCGGCGGCGGTGGCGCTGGAGCTGATCCATTGCGCCAGTCTGGTGCATGACGATCTGCCCTGTTTTGACGACGCGGACCAAAGGCGCGGCAAGGCAACGGTTCACCGCGCCTTTTCGCAGCCCTTGGCTGTGCTGACGGGCGACAGCCTGATCGTGCTGGCCTTTGACGTGCTGGCCGAAGCTGCGGGCGCGGACGGCGCGCGCGCGCTAAACCTCATTCGTGTGCTGTCGCGCCGAACGGGCATGCCAGACGGTATCTGCGCGGGGCAGGGCTGGGAGAGTGAGGCCAAGATCAACCTATCGGCCTACCACCGCGCCAAGACAGGGGCGCTGTTCATCGCGGCCACCCAAATGGGGGCTGTGGCCGCAGGGCAAAGTGCCGAGCCATGGGAAGAGCTTGGCGCGCGCATCGGCGAGGCGTTTCAGGTGGCTGATGATCTGCGCGATGCGCTGTATGATGCTGAAACCTTGGGCAAGCCTGTGGGTCAGGATGCGGCGCACGACCGTCCCAATGCCGTGGCCGCGCTGGGCGTGCAGGGGGCAATTCGGCGGCTCAAGGATATTCTGGGCGGGGCCATCGCGTCTATTCCATCGTGTCCAGGCGAGGCGATGCTGGCCGATATGGTGCGCCGTTATGCCGAACGGATGACACCCGTGGCCCCCGCAATCCAGCGGGCAAAGGTGCGCCCCTAAATGATTGCCCTGCCTGTGCCCTTGACGCAAACGCGCGGCTGGCTGTTGCGTTTAGCAGCCTCGCGCGGATTTCAATCTTGGGCGGCGCGTGTGCCCGTTTTGCGCCGATTTGCGCGGGCCGAGGGTGCGGCGCTGTTTGACATTGTGGCGGGGTTTATCAACGCGCAGGTTTTAATGGCCTTGGTCGAATTGCGGGTGCTGCACCTGTTGCAAGAGGCGCCAAAATCTGCGCAGTCCATGGCAGTGATTTGCGCTGTGCCGCCAGAGCGGATGCAAGTTTTGTTGCAGGCGGGTGCGGGGCTGGGGTTGCTGCGGCGGCACAAAGATGGCCGTTTTGGGCTGTCCATGCGCGGCGCGTCGATGCTGGGCGTGCCAGGGCTGGCGCAAATGGTGCTGCATCACCGCGCGCTATATGCCGATTTGGCTGATCCCACCGCCTTTTTCCGCGATGGCAGCAACACGCAACTTGCGCGGTTTTGGCCCTATGTTTTTGGCGCCGCGGGCGCGGTAGACCCAAAAGTGACAGCGACCTATTCGGACCTGATGGCCGAAAGTCAGGTGCTGGTGGCCGAGGACACGCTGCGGCTGGTATCATTTTCGGGCGTGCAGCGGCTGCTCGATGTGGGCGGCGGCACCGGCGCGTTTTTGGCGGCGGTAGGGGCGGCCCATCCGCAGATGCAGCTATCGTTGATGGATCTTCCCAGCGTGCTGGGCGCGGCAGGCGCGCGGCTGACCAGCGCTGGCATGGCTGCGCGCGTGAGCCTGCATCCTGGCAGCTTTCGCGACGGAGCATTGCCGCAGGGCGCGGATGCGATCAGTCTGGTGCGCGTTTTGTACGACCATGATGATTCGACCGTTGCCAGACTGTTGCAAGCCTGTTTTGACGCACTGCCCCAAGGTGGCCGCCTGATTATTTCCGAACCGATGTCTGGCGGGGTGGCGCCTGATCGTGCAACCGATGTCTACTTTGCAGTTTACACGCTGGCGATGCAGACAGGCCGCACCAGATCGGCTGCGGAGATTTCCCAGCTTCTGGCCGCTGCTGGTTTTACAAGTGTCTGTATTAAAGATGGATTTCGCCCTTATATCACCTCGGCTGTCACGGCAACCAAACGCTGATGCGATTCCAGGCATGGCACACTGTCTATTTTTATTGACAGCTTGACATGTAAGTCTAAAGTGACATTAAGAGGGCATGCACCGCGTTCACCTCGGCCCTCGAGTCGAAGGTGCTATCGTCTAAGGAAGAACCGTGAAAACCAGCGCAGTCATCTTGTCAGGGCCAAAGAACCTATCGCTGGGTCAGCTGTCGCTGGTTCGGCCAGGCCCCGCCGATGTTGTGGTGCAGGTGGCGCATTCGGGTATTTCGACGGGCACGGAAAAGCTGTTTTGGTCAGGAACGATGCCGCCTTTTCCGGGCATGGGCTATCCGCTGGTGCCTGGCTATGAGGCTGCGGGCGAGGTGGTAGAGGCTGGGCCCGACAGTGGATTTCGCGTGGGCGATCATGTTTTTGTTCCGGGCGCGAATTGCTTTGAGGCAACGGAAGCAGGGCCTGTGCGCGGCCTGTTCGGGGGTGCGTCGCGTCTGCTGATGACGCCCGCCGCGCGGGTCACGCGGATTGATAGGGGCTTTGGCGCGCAGGGTGCCTTGTTGGCGCTGGCGGCAACCGCCCGCCACGCGCTGGCGGGTTTTGACCGCGCCTTGCCTGATTTGATTGTTGGCCACGGGGTTTTGGGCCGCCTGTTGGCCCGCCTGACCCTTGCTGCGGGGGCGCCTGCGCCGACGGTTTGGGACACCAACCCCGCCCGCCATAGTGGCGCCGAAGGGTATCAAGTGATGCTACCCGAGGCAGACATGCGGCGCGACTATAATGCAATCTACGATGTCTCAGGCGCGCAAGATGTGCTGAACAGCCTGATCGGACGCATCAAAAAGGGCGGCGAAGTGGTGCTTGCGGGTTTTTACACCGCGCCCGTTTCCTTTGCATTTCCGCCCGCCTTTATGAAAGAAGCGCGGTTTCGCATTGCGGCGGAATGGACCAGCGACGACATGGTTGCCACGCGCCAACTTGTTGAATCTGGGGCGCTTTCTTTGGCGGGGTTGATCACACATACACGCCCCGCAAGCGCCGCAACCACAGCCTATGAGGCGGCATTTACCGACCCTGACTGCCTGAAAATGATATTAGACTGGAGGGGCCACGCATGACGCTAGATATCCCAAATCTGAAGGATTTTGACGCCCGCTTGCGCGTTGAGGCCCAAGAGGAGCCGTCCTTGGAAATCCCCCAAGGCGAGCCGACCAAAAAGACCCAGATCATCGCGATCTATGGCAAAGGCGGCATTGGTAAATCCTTCACGCTGGCAAACCTGTCCCATATGATGGCCGAAATGGGCAAACGCGTGCTGCTGATCGGCTGCGATCCCAAATCCGACACCACCAGCCTTTTGTTTGGCGGCAAGGCTTGCCCGACCATCATCGAAACCTCGACCCGCAAGAAATTGGCGGGTGAGGAAGTGAAAATTGGCGATGTCTGTTTCAAGCGTGGCGGCGTATTCGCAATGGAGCTTGGTGGGCCAGAGGTTGGCCGCGGTTGCGGCGGACGCGGCATTATTCACGGCTTTGAGTTGCTGGAAAAGCTGGGGTTCCACGATTGGGATTTTGACTATGTCTTGCTAGACTTTTTGGGCGACGTGGTTTGTGGCGGCTTTGGTCTGCCCATCGCCCGCGACATGGCGCAAAAGGTGATTTTGGTCGCCTCGAACGATCTGCAATCGCTGTATGTCGCCAATAACGTCTGCTCTGCCGTCGAATATTTCCGCCGTTTGGGGGGGAATGTTGGCATTGCAGGGCTGGTGATCAATAAAGATGACGGCACGGGCGAAGCGGCGGCCTTTGCCACAGCCGTGGGCATTCCTGTATTGTCGGCCATTCCGCAAGACGAAGATTTGCGTCGCAAATCCGCCAATTATCAGATCGTTGGCAGCTTTGAAAGCCAATGGGGCCCCATGTTTGCCGATCTGGCCGCAGCCGTGGGCATTGCCCCGCCCGTGCGCCCCGCGCCCCTGTCACAAGATGCGCTGCTCAACTTGTTTGATGCTGAAACCACGGGCAAGGATTTCGTCCTGACCCCCGCAACTGACGCTGACATGCGCGGCAAAAACACCGTTCTGAAAAAGTCTTTGGAAGTGGTTTACGACGATGTTTGACCGTTGGTCCCTTCATCAATCGCAAGCCGCGTGGCTGCACCTGCTAGATCGGCGGGCGCAGATATGAGCGAGATCAGCTATGACAGCGCCCAAGCCGCGCCATTGACCCAGCTTGCAGCGGATGAGCAACCGCAGCAGGCTGGCGCCGTTGCGCCTGTGGATGGTATGGGCTGTCATGCTGGTGCAACCACGATGCAAGAGGCCGCGCGCGCTGCGGGCAATTCGCAATTGCTAGACCAATATGCCGCCGATTACCCCCAAGGTCCGCATGATAAACCGCAATCTATGTGCCCCGCCTTTGGGTCGCTGCGCGTGGGGCTAAGGATGCGGCGGGTGGCGACCGTGCTGTCAGGCTCTGCCTGCTGCGTCTATGGGCTGACATTCGTGTCTCATTTCTACGGCGCGCGTCGCTCGGTCGGCTATGTGCCGTTCAATTCAGAATCTTTGGTGACGGGCAAGCTGTTCGAAGACATCCGCGACGCTGTGCATGAATTGGCCGATCCTGACCGTTATGACGCGGTGGTGGTGACAAATCTATGCGTGCCCACAGCGTCGGGCGTGCCGCTGAAACTGCTGCCAAGCGAGATTAACGGCGTGCGGATTGTTGGCATTGATGTGCCAGGTTTTGGCATTCCCACCCACGCCGAGGCGAAGGATGTGTTGGCAGGGGCTATGCTGAAATACGCCCGCGCCGAGATTGAGGCGGGCCCCGTGGCCGCCCCCGCCTCGGGCCGCGCTGACCGCCCGCAGGTCGCCCTTTTGGGCGAGATGTTCCCCGCCGATCCGATGATGATCGGCGCGATGCTGGCCCCTATGGGGCTGGCCGCTGGCCCCGTGGTTCCCTGCCGTGAATGGCGCGAGCTGTATGCGGCGCTGGACTGCGATGTGGTGGCGGCGATGCACCCTTTCTACACTGCCGCCGTGCGCGAATTTCAATCCGCAGGCCGCCGCGTTGTGGGATCAGCCCCCGTTGGCCATGATGGAACTGCCGCGTGGCTGGCGGCGATTGGGGATGCCTATAACATTGATCCTGCACGGATTTCTGCTGCACAAAACGCGTTTTTGCCTGCGATCAAGGCCGCGCTGGCCGCTCAGCCGATCAAGGGCACGATTACCCTTTCGGGCTATGAAGGGTCAGAACTGCTGGTCGCGCGGCTGTTGATCGAATCGGGCGCGCACGTCCCTTACGTCGGCACCGCCTGCGCCAAAACCCCGTGGAGCGCGCCAGATCTGGATTGGCTGGAAGCGCGCGGCGTCAAGGTGAAATTCCGCGCCTCGCTGGAAGATGATCTATCCGCGATGATGGCCATTCGCCCCGATTTGGCCGTGGGCACAACGCCCTTGGTGCAAAAGGCGAAAGAAGCGGCCATTCCGAGCCTGTATTTCACCAACCTAATTTCCGCGCGCCCCTTGATGGGGCCTGCGGGCGCGGGGTCTTTGGGCCAAGTGGTCAATGCCGCCATCGCTGGTCGCGCGCGGATGGAGGATATGAAAACCTTTTTCGAAGGCGTCGGCCACCAAGATACCGCTGGCATCTGGGAAGGCGCGCCAAACTTGCGCCCTGATTTCAGGGCGCAGCACCAAAAGAAACTCGACCGCGCCGCAAAAGCTGCCAAAGCCGAGGAGATGATCTGATGCTGGTGCAAGATCATGATCGTGCTGGCGGCTATTGGGGGGCGGTTTACGCCTTTTGCGCCGTCAAGGGTCTGCAAGTGTTGATTGACGGCCCCGTGGGCTGCGAAAACCTGCCCGTCACTTCGATTTTGCACTATACCGACGCGCTGCCGCCGCATGAATTGCCAATCGTCGTCACGGGCCTTGGCGAAGAAGAATTGGGCCGCGATGGCACCGAAGGCGCGATGATGCGCGCGTGGAAAACGCTGGACCCGGCCCTGCCTTCGGTGGTGGTGACTGGCTCGATTGCCGAGATGATCGGCGGCGGCGTCACGCCGATGGGCACCAATATTCAACGCTTTTTGCCCCGCACGATTGACGAAGATCAGTGGCAAACCGCTGACCGCGCCATGACGTGGATATTTACCGAATTTGGCCAAACCAAGGGCCGAATGCCGCCCGAAACCCCGCGCGAAGATGGTGCAAGGCCCCGCGTCAATATCTTGGGGCCGATGTATGGCGTTTTTAACATGGCCTCTGATGTGCATGAATTGCGCCGTCTGATCGAAGGTATCGGCGCGGATATCAACATGGTCATGCCGCTGGGCGCCCATGTGGCTGAGATGCGCAATTTGGTGAATGCCGACGCGAATGTGGTGATGTATCGCGAATTTGGGCGCGGTCTGGCGGAATTGCTGGGCAAACCCTACCTGCAAGCGCCAATTGGCATGGACAGCACCACGAAATTTTTGCGAAAACTGGGCGAGATGCTGGGCCTTGATCCCGAGCCGTTCATTGAACGCGAAAAGCACAGCACCCTCAAACCCGTCTGGGATTTGTGGCGGTCTGTGACGCAGGATTTCTTTGCCACCGCGTCCTTTGCCATTGTCGCCACCGAAACCTATGCCCGCGGCATCCGCAATTATTTGGAATCCGATCTGGGCCTGCCTTGCGCCTTTGCCGTGGCGCGCACGCCCGGGCAAAAAACCAATAACGAGGCGATCCGCGCCCTATTGAAGCAGCACCGCCCCTTGGTGGTGATGGGGTCGATCAACGAAAAGATGTATCTGGCCGAATTGAAGGGCGGGTTTGGGCCTGCGCCCAGTTTTCTGCCCGCGTCCTTTCCAGGTGCAGCCATTCGCAGATCAACGGGCACGCCTGTGATGGGCTATGCGGGGGCGGTTTGCATTTTGCAAGACGTATGCAACAGCTTGTTTGATGCGCTGTTTCATATCCTGCCGCTGGGCACCGACATGGACAGTGCAGCGGCCACGCCCACCACGCTGCGGCGCGACTTCCCTTGGGATGCTGATGCGCAGGCGGCGCTGGACAAGATTGTAAACACCCACCCGATCCTAACACGGATCAGCGCCGCGCGCACTTTGCGCGATGCCGCCGAAAAAGCGGCGCTGGACTGTGGGGCAGAGCGGGTGGTGCGCGAAACCGTGGAGGGGCTGCCAGGCGTGGCCGTTTCGCAAAACGAGGGAGAGACGAGATGAGCGATTTTTCAGCCAGTGGTGATCTCAGCGGCGTTAAGCGCGTCGGCCGCGTGGAATTCAGTCTGTATTTCACCATGATCTTCACGCTGGCGCTGGGCCTGCATCTGATCCGCTACCCCTTTGTGGCGGTGCGCGATCTGGCGCTGCCCAAAGCTGGCCCGATTGCCTGCGCCATCAAAGACGCACGCGCGATCACGCCTATGATTTTTCGCGGGTAACACCGCGCAAACAGAATTCGCACGTCCCCCTAAGGTTCGCCAACGGGGGGCTGGCGAAACATCGGAGGGGCATTCCGCCCACCGTGACCCAGCCGCAGGGAGTGCGGCGTCAGTCCGAATATCCGGAGGGTACTATGGCTGATAAATCCGACCTGTCTTTCACAGGTCTTACAGACCAACAGGCGCAAGAATTGCACTCGGTCTACATGAGCGGGCTTTGGTTGTTCACAATCATCGCCGTCGTCGCACATGTGGCCGTGTTCATCTGGCGTCCGTGGTTCTGAGGGGGAAAGAGACATGAGCAAGTTCTACAAGATCTGGCTGATTTTCGATCCGCGTCGCGTTTTCGTGGCGCAAGGGGTTTTCCTCTTCCTTTTGGCAGCGATGATTCACCTTGTCCTGCTGTCCAACCCCGCCTTCAATTGGTTCGACATCGCGTCGGCCAAGCATGGCTATGTGGCACCCGCTGCAGAAGCCCAATAAGGCTATACCCTTGGTGCGGGCGGTCCTTGGTCGGCCGCACCAAATTTCACACCATTTCAAACGGCCATATGACGGCCCCGCCGCGCCTTGATGGCGCCGCTTGGGTGATCCGTCCAATCGGGGAGAGGGAAGCATGGCATTGCTCAGCTTCGAACGAAAATACCGCGTGCCTGGCGGCACGCTGATCGGCGGAAACCTGTTCGACTTTTGGGTCGGCCCGTTTTACGTCGGCTTCTTTGGGGTCACGACCTTCTTCTTCGCGGCCCTTGGGACATTATTGATTTTCTACGGCGCAGCGATGGGGCCGACATGGAACCCTTGGCTGATTTCGATCGACCCTCCAGCGGTTGAAAACGGTCTTGCCTTTGCCCCGCTTATGCAAGGCGGGCTGTGGCAGATCATCACTTTCTGCGCGGCGGGTGCGTTTATCAGCTGGGCCCTGCGCGAGGTCGAGATTTGCCGCAAGTTGGGCATTGGCCTGCATGTGCCGATTGCTTTTGGTGTCGCAATTTTCGCCTATTTGACGCTGGTTGTGATCCGCCCGATCCTGATGGGATCTTGGGGATACGCCTTTCCTTATGGCATCTTCAGCCATTTGGATTGGGTCAGCAATACGGGCTACACCTATGGCAACTTTCACTACAACCCAGTTCACATGATTGCGGTCACATTCTTTTTCACCAATGCACTGGCTTTGGCCCTGCATGGCGGCCTGATCTTGTCGGCGGCCAACCCGCCCAAAGGTCAGCTGATGAAGACACCCGACCACGAAGATACCTTCTTTCGTGACCTGATCGGCTATTCGGTCGGCACCTTGGGCATTCACCGTCTGGGCCTATTGCTGGCATTGAATGCTGGTTTCTGGAGCGCAATCTGCATTCTGATTTCGGGCACCATCTGGTTCGATCAGTGGGTCGATTGGTGGAACTGGTGGCTGCAACTGCCCTTCTGGGCAAACATTCCAGGAGGCGTAAATGGCTGAGTATCAAAATATCTTCACCCAAGTACAGGTGCGCGCTGCGCCCGAAATGGGGATGGTCGAGAATGTCGATCTTAGCAACCGCACAAAAGGTGCCAGCTTTTCCAGCCTGATGGGTTGGTTTGGCAATGCACAGCTTGGGCCGATCTATCTGGGCACCTTTGGTGTGATCAGTTTGGCCACTGGCCTGATCTGGTTCATGATCATTGGGGCGCATTTCTGGTCGGTGGCGGGTTATAACCCTGCCGTGTTCATGCGCGATCTGTTCTGGATGGCGCTAGAGCCGCCAGCCCCCGAATGGGGCCTGCGCATTCCGCCGATGGCCGAGGGCGGCTTGTTCCTGCTGGCGGGGTTCTTCTTTCTGATCTCGCTGTGCACTTGGTGGATCCGCACCTATCTGCGGGCCGAGGCGCTGGGTCTGGGCAAACATGTGGCTTGGGCTTTTGCAGCGGCTATCTGGCTGGTCTTGGTGCTGGGCCTTATCCGCCCTGTGATGATGGGCAGCTGGTCCGAGGCGGTGCCTTACGGCATCTTCCCGCATCTGGATTGGACCAACCTGTTTTCGCTGACCTATGGCAACCTGTTCTACAACCCTTTCCACGCGCTTAGCATTGCCTTCCTTTACGGATCGGCCCTGTTGTTTGCGATGCACGGGGCGACCATTCTTTCGGTGACGCGCCTTGGTGGTGACCGCGAGTTGGAGCAGATTGTCGATCGTGGCACAGCATCGGAACGCGCCGCCTTGTTCTGGCGCTGGACCATGGGATTCAACGCCACGATGGAGGGCATTCACCGCTGGGCATGGTGGTTTGCCGTGCTGGTTCCAATCACAGGCGGCATTGGCATTCTGTTGACCGGCACAGTTGTCGATAACTGGTTTGTTTGGGCGCAAGATCACGGCTATGCGCCGCTTGACTGACCCAGATCCATATTAGCAAAGGAACGATCATGTCTGATAAGCACTATTTTGACGCTGACAGCCCGCTGATCCGTCTTCGGGTTTGGGCCCTAGGGCAGATGGTTTGGGGCGGGTTCATGGCTGGCGTTGGTCTGGCCATCGTTGCGGCGATCTTTCTGGTGATTTGGGCCGTCGGCCAAATGTTACCCGAAGCCAGCAAGCAAGCTCCGTCGCCTTTTGGGGCGCTGGAAGTCGTGCAGCCGCTGCACCAAATCGTGTGATAAATCACGCGGCGGGCAGCCCCGTGCTGCCCGCCGCGCAAAGCTGTTTGGGCCAGATGCCGGCCCAAACCAGGGCGTTTCCACCGCCCGGTTCCCTTCCTGCTGGCACCAGGGACCTGGTGCCGAGTGGTCTCCACCCGGCACCTTTTTTTGCAATAAAGGCGCACCGTTATGGCCCATGAAACCCCGCTGCTTGATACCGTCACCAGCCCCGCTGATCTGCGGCACATGGATGATGCCAGCCTCGGCCAACTGGCAGGCGAGCTGCGCGCTGAAGTGATCTCGGTGGTGTCGCAAACGGGGGGGCATCTTGGGTCGTCCTTGGGTGTGGTAGAGTTGACCGTGGCCCTGCATGCCGTCTTTGACACGCCGCGTGACAAGCTGATCTGGGATGTGGGGCACCAATGTTATCCCCACAAAATCTTGACCGAGCGGCGTGCGCAGATGCGCAGCCTGCGGCAGGGGGCGGGATTTCGGGATTCACCAAGCGGGCCGAGTCCGTCTATGACCCCTTTGGTGCGGCGCACAGCTCGACCAGCATTTCGGCGGCACTTGGATTTGCGGTGGGCCGCGATATGGGCCAGCCTACAGGGGATGCAATTGCTGTCATCGGGGACGGCGCAATCACGGCGGGAATGGCCTATGAGGCGATGAATGCAGCTGGCCACCTAGGCCAGCGCCTGTTCGTTATTTTGAACGACAATGATATGAGCATCGCGCCGCCAGTGGGCGCAATGAACAAATATCTCAACGGACTTTCTGGCGCGGATGCACCGTTTGCGGGGCAAACCATAGCGGCGCAGCCTGGCCTTGCACGCGATACGGCGCGCGCGGCTCGGGCGCAGGTTACGGGCATGCCAGGCGGAGGTACGCTGTTTGAGGAGCTGGGTTTTACCTACATTGGCCCCATTGACGGCCATGATATGGCCGACACTCTTGGCCACATTGCGGGCGGCCAAAACCCGTGCAACGGGGCCAGTGCTGATCCATGCCATCACGGTCAAGGGCAAGGGCTATGCCCCTGCGGAAAATGCCGCCGACAAATATCATGGCGTGGCAAAATTCGATATCGGCTCGGGCGCGCAGGCGGGGTCAAAGTCGAATACGCCCGCCTACACTACCGTCTTTGGCCGCGCTTTGTTGGACGAGGCCGCGCGCGATTCAAAGATCGTGGCTGTCACGGCGGCGATGCCGTCAGGCACGGGTCTGGATATTCTCGCCGCGCGCTACCCACAAAGGGTGTTCGATGTCGGCATTGCCGAGCAGCACGGCGTGACCTTTGCCGCAGGCATGGCGGCGGCGGGGCTAAAGCCTTTTGTCGCAATCTATTCAACCTTTTTGCAGCGCGCTTATGACCAGATTGTGCATGACGTCGCGCTGCAAGGGCTACCCGTCCGATTTGCGATTGATCGCGCGGGGCTGGTGGGTGCGGACGGAGCCACCCATGCAGGTGCCTTTGATGTTGGATTCTTGGCCAATCTTCCAGGGTTTGTGGTGATGGCTGCGGGGGACGAGGCAGAGCTGGTTCATATGGTTGCAACAGCTGCGGCCTATGATGCGGGCCCGATTTCGTTCCGCTATCCGCGCGGCGAAGGGGCTGGCGTGCAGATGCCCGAACGGGGCCAGGTTCTGGAAATTGGCCGTGGCCGCGTGCTGCGCGAGGGCTGCGATGTGGCCCTGCTGTGCTTTGGGGCGCATCTACCTGAATGCCTGCAGGCTGCAGAGACGTTGGGCGCGCAGGGGGTGTCGGTCACAGTGGCGGACGCACGCTTTGCCAAACCGCTGGATCATGACTTGATCAACCAACTTATGCGCCATCACGCGGCGGTGATTACGGTCGAGCAGGGCGCGGGAGGGGGCTTTGGCGCGCAGGTGTTGCAATATCTTGCCAACACGGGCGGTCTTGAACACGGTGCGCGCCTGCGCACCATGACCTTGCCCGATCGGTTCATCGAACAGGCCAGCCCTGCGGCGATGTGTAAAGACGCTGGCCTGACCACGGATCACATTTTGCGAATGATCCGAACAGTTTTGATCCCGCACCAATCTGCGATGCGCGCCTGACCTAAAAAAACAGCCCCCCAGCGCGCAGTGCGCCGAGGGGCCAAATCCTAAAACTGATTGTCTTATTGGGTGGTGGTGGTGGTCGTCGCGGCTTCCGCATCAGCCACGGGGCTGAACTGCGACAAATATGCATAAAGATCGGCTGCCTTGTCCGCGCCCTTTAGTTTGAACGACATCTTGGATTTTGCAGATTTATCGTCCAGCTTGGCCTTTAGAAATGCGACGGGATCTTGGACATATTCAATAAATCCTGCCTCATCCCAAGCATAGCCCGCTGCACCAACAGCCACGATCGACTCGCCATATTTGAACCCTTCAAGGCTGCCCGCAGCACGGCCAAATACCCCATAAAGATTAGGGCCTGTTTTTGCCCCTTTGCCCGCCAAAGTGGCCCCTGTGTCATCCATCACGGTGTGGCAGGTCTGGCATTGCTTGAATACCGCTTCGCCCTTGGTTGCATCCCCTGCGGCAAATGCTGGCAGTGTTGTGGCGGCCAAAACCGCAATCGTGACCATTGTTGTTTTCATAAGGCGTCTCCCTGTAGTGCCAAATAAGTATACGTTAGAGCGAGATGAATGGATCACCTCTGCGCGCTCATGCCACGGCATGTGAAATCGCGCAGCGCGACCACAGGGAATACAGCGCTTTTGTCAGGTGGTCAATGTCTGCATCGGAATGAAACGGCGAGGGCGTGATGCGCAAACGCTCGGTTCCTTTGGCCACAGTCGGATAGTTGATCGGCTGCACATAAACGCCCCAATCGCGCATCAGCATATCCGAAATCATGCGGCATTTTACGGGATCGCCGATCATCACGGGGACGATATGGCTGTCATTGGCCATATGGGGAATGCCAAAGCGATCCAGCTGGGCGCGCAGTTTGGCCACTTGTTCGCGCTGGCGCAGGCGTTCGACATCAGAATTTTTCAAATGGCGAATGGAGGCCGTCGCCGCCGCCGCCACGGCTGGGGGCAGGGCGGTGGTAAAGATGAACCCGCTGGCAAAGCTGCGGATGAAATCGCACAGGGGCGCGCTGCCGGTGATATAGCCGCCCACGACGCCGTAAGCCTTGCCCAATGTGCCCTCGATCAGGTCGATTTGATCGGCAAGCCCCTCACGCTCGGACACGCCGCCGCCGCGCGGGCCATACATGCCCACGGCATGCACTTCGTCGATATAGGTCATCGCGCCGTGCGCCTTGGCCACCTCGACGATTTCCTTGATGGGCGCGATGTCGCCATCCATCGAATAGACCGATTCAAAGGCCACGATTTTGGGGCGGTCGCCCACGGCGGCCAGTTTGCGATCCAGATCGCGCCAGTCGTTGTGTTTCCAGATCACCTTGTCGGCGCGGCTATGGCGCACGCCTTCGATCATGCTTGCGTGGTTGCCCGCGTCCGACAGGATCACCGCATTGGGGATGCGCGCGCCCAAGGTGGACAGGGCCGCCCAGTTCGAGACGTAGCCCGCTGGTGAACAGCAGCGCCGCGTCCTTGCCGTGCAGATCGGCCAGTTCGCGTTCCAGCAGCAGGTGGTGGTGGTTATTGCCCGAGATGTTGCGCGTGCCCCCCGCGCCCGTGCCGCAAGCCTGCACGCAATCCACCATGGCCGCCACCACATCGGGGTGCTGGCCCATGCCCAAATAATCGTTGCTGCACCACACAGTGATGTCATCCACGCTGCCATCCTTGTGCGAGGCCGCACGCGGAAATGCCCCGCGCTTGCGCTCCAGCTCGGCAAAGCTGCGGTAATTGCCTTCGGCTTTCAGGGCATCGATTTGGCTGCGGAAAATCTGGTCAAAGTCCATTGGCATCCTCAAGCATTGGGTCATTTTGCGTAGTTATTTTGGTTAGGGACTTGCGGGCTGGCATCATCCAACGCCACAATTTTTCGTCGGGCAATTGTAAAACCATGAACCAATGCTCTAGCAGCGCCAGCAGGCACAGGCATGTCAGCAGGGCATAGCCCACCGCCATTCCAGGTGCAGTGACATTGATGGCGCGCTCTAACAGCAGGGCCGATAGCACGGTTAAAACTGATACCGAAAATGGAAAAAACGCGGTGATACGGCCAATGCGAAAGTGGCTGGCCAGATGTGATAGGGGGCGCGGCAGAAACTGCGTATTGATGCGCGGCACGCCTAGGAACAAATTCAGCTTGGCAAAAATGCGCGCGACAAACAGCAAGGCAAAAGTGCCAAAAGCAAAGGGATTGACCGCCTGATAAGACATCAGCCCAAGGCCCGCCAGCGCAACAACCAGTGCCAATTCATGCCATGCGATTGTGCCGACGGCGCGCCAAAACCGCTGTCTTGTGGTGGCATGGTTGGGGCAGGGGCTGCGGTTTGGCCCGGTGATGACGCCCGACAGAAAGGCAAGCTCGATCCAGCCCCACAGCGCCAGCGCAGCCAGAAAGGCAAGATAGATGCCTTTCGCCGACAGATCAGGCAAAGATGCCGCTGCCGCAATCACACCAACTGCCAGCAGCGGAAGGCCAAAGATTACAGAATTCACATGATCTTGCGCAAGGCCATTGTCGGCCACCCGCACGCGCCACAAGATAATGCCCGTGGAAAACCACCAGCCAAACAGCGTCACCAAGGCCGCGATCCAAGGGCTGTCTATCATGACAGCCCCCTTAGGCCATAAAGCTGCCCAAAAGGGCAAATCTGATGGTCAATCTTGATCAATAGACTGGCTCCATCCGCACGTCTTTTGGCGGCACGGTTTTGATCACGGGGATGGTGTAAAGCGACACAAAAATCGTCAGCGCCCGCACAGCGGCGAGTTTGTGCGCAGCCCAGCCGCCCAGACCGCCCTTGCGTTTGGCCGCATCCATCGCGCCAAACGTATCGCGCATCCGCCGCAAGTTTGGCAGCCAGCGCGGATGGTCAATATCCACCTCAACGGGGAAAACCTGCCGCGCGATGGCGCTGGTTTTGCGGAACACCTCTTGGTCATACCATTCGATATCGACACCCAGCGCCTTGTGAAATTCGGGGCGGGCATGGTCGCGGACATACATGGTGGAATAGACCGCCGTCAGGAAGAACCTGATCCACAGCTTGTTCACAAAGCTATTGGTCAACTTTGGATCGGTGCGCATGATCAGGGCAAAGGCCTCGCCATGGCTGAACTCATCATTGCACCATTCCTTGAACCATTTGAAAATGGGGTGAAAGCGTTGATCGGGGTTTGCCTCTAGGTGACGGAAAATGGTGATATAGCGGGCATAGCCAATTTTTTCCGACAAGTAGGTGGCGTAGTAGATGAATTTTGGCCGAAAATAGGTATATTTCTTAGCCTTGGTCAAAAAGCCAAGGTTCACCGCGACGCCCGCCTCGCGCAAGGCGTCGTTGATAAACCCCGCATGGCGGGCCTCGTCGCGGGCCATGTAATTAAACAACTCGCAGATGTCGGGATTGTTGCCGCGCCGCTTCATTTCTTTGTATAGCACACAGCCCGAAAATTCGGCGGTGCAGGACGACACCAAAAAGTCGATGAATTCCACGCGCAGTTTGGGGTCCATCCCAGCCCAATCGGCATCCCATTCGGCATTCTTTTTGAAATGGCCCTTGTTGGGATCAGATTTCATCTGCGCGATAAGTCTGTCCCATTCGGGGCGGATTGAGGAGACGTCAAGGCGGTCCATCTCGTCGAAATCGGTTGTGTAGAACCGTGGATTTAGCAATGTGGTTTCGGTGGCCATGGCCGTGGTGTCGGTCGATTCCACCGTGGGTTCGACAACGATCTCGGCTTCGATGCTTTCGGGAAACAGATCTTGCGGGGTGGCGTTCATAGTGTCACCTCATCGGAAAAGGAAAACTCGCACAGTTCCATAAACCCAAAATCCCC
This sequence comes from Cypionkella sp., assembly GCA_034519315.1. Classification (GTDB taxonomy): domain Bacteria; phylum Pseudomonadota; class Alphaproteobacteria; order Rhodobacterales; family Rhodobacteraceae; genus Cypionkella. The sequence continues at coordinate 29,063 of JAXHON010000005.1, forward strand.
TGTGGCGCGTGTCCACAGACGTTCGATCCATGTGGCGCGGGTGATGGTTGCGGTACGGTCTTCGACAATCAACTCACCGTAGGCAGCAAGGATCGGCGCGCCATGCACCAGCACCTCGTCGCCCGGATAGACAACGGCGCCGTTGTTAAACCGCACATGCGCGTGCAGGCTTTCAAAGCGGTGGCTTACTTCGACGGTGCAGGGCACGTCTTCGGTGGATTTGCTAAAGATTCCCATGATTTGGTTCCCGTTATTGTTTTGTCAGTCTTGTGACATAACCCGTTCAAATGCAGCCCTATTGTCTGATCCAAAAGCGCCAAGTTCGGCGCTCCATCCTGTATAGTCGTCCAGAACGGTCAGTCGCCCGTTTGCGTATTCCACCACGCGCACGGGGAGTGATTTGTCAATGCCAGCCGTCAATCTTGCGCGCTCCAGCCCGTTTTGAATGACGGTGATAAAACCGCCATGCGGCAGATCCATCAGCAGCGTGCCGCCTGCATCCAACACGGTCACGGCCTGCGCGCCGCCGCCTTGCAAGATAATGCTGCGTTCGGAAACTATCGCGGCGGCCTTGGGCACGCCAACGGGCGCGCGCCCCGTCAGCGCAGCAAAGCCCACCACAGCCACGCTGGCCAAGACCAGCGCCAGCATCGCAATAAGCAGCGGCTTTGGGATCATATCCTTGTCTTGGGACGGGCGGGGGCGGGGTTCACTGGTCATCGACATCTTTTCACTCCGCTGCCAAGGCCGCAGCGGGGGCTGCCCGCATCACGATAGGTTCCGCTATGCGGGTTTCGGCGGCCTCTGCAAGCAGTTTAGCCACGCGAGCGGCATCTGGTATACAGCGCAGCGCAGGCTGCGTTTTGGCAAAATGCCATGGGCGCACATGGGGCCAGCAGACCAGATAGGAAATCCGCGTATCCCCCAACGTTTCCAGCGCGATTGTGCCCGTGCCATTGCGGTGCGCCGACAAATGTGCCGCGCCGATTTGTTTGAATGGCACGTTCAAGGTGACGGTCAAGGCCGCGCCAATTCGCAAAGCCACGCGCGATGTTGTGACAGTGTAAACGGTCGCCCGCGCCTGCACCACGGCAAGTGTGTAAAGTATGGCGCAAGTCGCAAGGCCGATGACGAGATAAGGCAGCATGACAGCAATCACTGAACCCACGCTGCCATTCGCCACCACCGCCGCGCGCCAAAGGGCCAGCGCCACGAAATAGCCTGCAATCCAGTTGATCTTGAACGCATCGCGGGCAAGGGCAAGGCTGTCTGGGCGGCCTTGCCACAGCAGATCTTCGCCCGCTGGCGGGTGCTGGGGCAGGCCCAGCACCGGTTCCGTGGCGAAATCGTCCTGCGCGGCGGATGTCATGGTTTCCATCCCAAGCTGCCGCTTTGACGTTTATCAGCAGCATAGAGCGTGCCGCCCGCGTAATAGGCGCTGATCTTTTCTTCCTCCAGCAGGGTTACTTCCTTGGGTGACTTGGTTTTTGGCACGCCGTCAAACAGATCAGAGGACAGCGAGTTGATCCGAACGCGATCTTTCCAAATTTTGACCATCGGCATCGGCACAAGACGGCGCTGACCCGAATTCAGGGAAATCTCTAGATAGCGCACCAGCTGTTCGGGGGCATCCACCCACATATCCGAAATGCTGCCGACCACTTCGTTATCGCCCGCCTGCACGGGCAATCCACGTGGGTCGCGCCCCGCCGAAACCATGAATGCAGGGGCCTGCGCCATTGGCACAAGTTTGTTGTGACCGTGGCCATCCAGTTCAGGCACATCGCGGCGCGGGGCCCATGCGGCGGGGCCAACACCATCGGCCATTGGGTTGCCCAAAGGCGCGTGCGGGAAACCCTCAGAGGCAGCAGTGCGGCCCAAAGCCACTTCACGCGCCTCGCGCGCGCCATTTGGCACGGTCACTTCACCGCGACCATGGGGCAGCAAAAAGGTTTTAGCACTTGGCAGCGGGAAGGGCCCCTGATTTGGGGCCGCATCGCCGTTATCCAGCTCTAGCGGGTAGCCCTCGCGCATGTTTTCGGTTTGCAGATAATAGACCAACAGTGCGAAAAAGCCCCAGAAAAGCCAAATCGAAAGCGACGCAAGGTCGAAGTTGCCAAAGAAAGTCGTGCCCAGCATTTTTATATCCTCCTGGATCAGTTGGGAAAATCGGCAAGGCCCATGCGGGCCTTGCCTGGGTGGGAAGGAGCGGTAAACAAAGTGATGCGCACCAAGGGTGCCATTGCAATCAGTGTGACGAAAAGAAACACAATTTCAATTAGATAGACTGTGCTGTAGCCAAAGGCAGGGGCCGCAAATAACGGGCCGAAGCCGCCCTGAAGGGCATAGGCCCCCATCGTATCGCGCAGGCCGCCGCCGAGCGCGATCGACAGGCCCGCCGCTGTGGCCTGCGCCGCCCCCCACGCCCCCAGCACCAATCCGCGCCCCGCCATGCCCTGTTCGGGCAGGGCCATCGCGGCGGTTAAAGTAGAGACGGCAAACAAACCAGCCCCAAGGCCGATGCCAATAGCGCCGATGTAAAATATAGCAGCCGACTGCAGCGGGGCGGCGAAAATCACCAGCAAAAAGGCCGCAACCCCCACCAAAACGCCGCGCGCCGACATGCGGAACATGTCCTGTCCGCGCGTCATCCAGCGCCCTGCCAATACAAAGCCAGCCAGCGCGCCCATGGCGTTGCAGGCGGTCAGCCAGGTGGTGGAACTGACCGAAAGGCCCAAAATTTCTGCGCCATAAGGTTCCAAGAGCACGTCTTGCATCTGAAATCCCATTGTGCCCAGCATGACAACCATCAGCAGCCGCCCAGCAGTGCCGCCTGCCATTAAATCGCGCCAGCCCTCGTGAAAAATCGGGAGGGTTTTGGCCATTTCTTGCGCCGACATCGGGCGCACCTTTTCCTGTTTCCACAGGGCAATCAGGTTCAGCACCATCGTCACCACGCCGCAGCCTTGCACGACGCGGATCAGTTGGATCTGGTCAAAATCGCGCAACAAAACACCCAAAACAACCGCCGAAACCGCCATTCCCAAAAGGAACATGACGTATAGCAGTGCCACCACGCGCGGGCGCGTTTCATCGCTGGCGCGGTCAGAGGCCAGCGCAAGGCCAGCGGTTTGCGTCATGTGCATGCCCACGCCCGTCATCAAAAACGCAATAGCAGCCAGCGCCTCGCCCGCCCAAGCGGGGCCGTGGATTTGATCGCCCGACAGCACGATCAACGCAAATGGCATGAGGGCCAGCCCGCCCATCTGCCACAGGCTGCCAAACCATAGGTATGGAATGCGCTTCCACCCGATCCAGCTTTTGTGTGTGTCCGATTTGTGGCCAAGCAGCGCGCGGAACGGCGCAGATACGACGGGCAGCGCAATCATCAATGCGACCACCGACGCGGGCACCGACAGCTCGACGATCATCACGCGGTTCAGCGTGCCCAGCAATAGCACCGTCGCCATCCCAACAGAGACCTGAAACAGCCCAAGCCGCAGCAGTTGTGGCAGGCTAAGCCCATCAGATGCCGCATCAGCAAAGGGCATCCATTTGCTGCCAAGCTGTTGAATGTGCTTTGATTTGACAAAGATCACTGGCGATACTCCAGACATTCGGAAATATAAAACCCCCGCGAGACGCGATTGATTTTTCTTACACGGCCATCTGTGGACTGAAACAGGGTGTCAAAGGCATGGGGCACCATAATGGGGCTGCGATCTGCGCGCGGAAAGGCCTTGCCCAATGTCCAAAACGCCATCAGAAAGGCGGTTTTTGGGGCCACAGTAAAGATCACTGCCTGATTGGTGCGCGCGCCCAATCGGTGCAGGGCTGCGGTGATATCATCCGTGCCGTAGTAAATCAGGCTATCCATCGCCAGAGCATAGTCAAAGCGGCCATGATCTGCGGTCATATCGCCGCTGGCAAAGGTGACGCGCGCGCGGTGCTGTTCGGGCAGGCGCGCCTGCGCGATGTTCACAAGGGCAGGGGATATATCCACGGCCACCACATCGGCTCCGCGCGCCGCCAGTTCTGCCGTCATTTGCCCCGCGCCGCAGCCCGCGTCCAGCACGCGAACGCCGCGCAAATCAGCGGGCAGCTCTGCCAGCATCAACGCGCGCATCTGATCCCGCCCTTCGCGCACCGTTTGGCGAATGCGCGATACGGGCGCGTCCGAGGTCAGACGCTCCCATACCTTGGTGGCCGAGCGGTCGAAATACTGCTCAACACGGTCGCGGGTATTGGCGTAATCGGCCATCAATCAAACCCCAGCAATTCAAAGATTTCGCGGTCTGGCAGGGGCGCGGGTGTGCTGCCCGCCTCTTGTACCGAGCGCCACAACTTATCCGCCAGCCGCATATATTCGGCGCGGGCCATCACGATGTCTTCGCTATCGTCCATTTCGAATAATGTCTTTTTCTTAAGGCGCGAGCGGCGGATTGCGTCGATATCAGGCATATGGGCGATGCGGTTAAAGCCGACACGCTCGCAATAGCGGTCAACTTCGTTTGTTTCGCGCGAACGGTTGGCGACGCAGCCCGCCAGCCGCACCTTGTAGTTGCCCGATTTGGCCTGAACGGCGGCAATGATGCGGTTCATTGCATAGATGCTGTCAAAATCATTGGCTGTGACAATCACCGCGCGGTCGGCGTGCTGCAAGGGGGCCGCAAATCCGCCGCAGACCACATCGCCCAGCACGTCAAAGATCACAACATCGGTATCTTCCAGCAAATGGTGCTGTTTCAGCAGTTTCACCGTTTGCCCCACCACATAACCGCCGCAGCCCGTACCCGCTGGTGGGCCGCCCGCCTCGACACATTTCACACCGTTAAAACCCACGGCGACGTAATCTTCGGGGCGCAGTTCTTCGGCGTGGAAATCCACCTCTTTCAAAATGTCGATCACGGTGGCCTGTAGGCGGCCCGTCAGGGTAAATGTGCTGTCATGTTTGGGATCGCAGCCAATTTGCAACACCCGCTTGCCCATCATCGAAAAGGCCGCCGACAGGTTGGACGAGGTGGTGGATTTGCCAATCCCGCCTTTGCCATAGACCGAAAACACCTTTGCGCCTTCAATTTTGGTATCAGCGTCCAGATGCACCTGCACCGAGCCGTCACCGTCTAGGCCGCGCAGATTGGGAATGTTATCAAGGCTCATGGCTTGGTTCTTTCAAATATAGGGCGGGCCAATTTGGGGTTTGTCGCGTTCATTCCGCTGCAATCCCTTCCAAACGATCTTCCAGTTCATCGGCGGCGCCTTGCAGGGCGGCCAGCGTGGCGGCGTCGGGCGACCAATAGCTGCGTTCGGACGCCTCGATCAGGCGGTTCGCCATGCGGGCCGAGGCAACAGGATTCAGCGCCGCCATCCGTTGGCGCATCGCATCGTCCAACACAAAGGTTTCCGAAAGGCGCTGATAAACCCACGGGTCAACAGCCTCGGCTGTGGCTGACCAACCCATCGTGTTGGTGACATGCGCCTCAATTTGGCGCACGCCTTCGGCCCCGTGTTTCAGCAGGCCCTCGTAGAATTTGGGGTTTAGCGTGCGCGAGCGGGATTCCAGCGCGATCTGCTCGCGCAGGGTGCGGATTTTGCCCGTGCCGCGTGTTTGGTCGCTGATGTAGACAGGCGTCTCGGTGCCGCGCTGGCGTTTCACGGCGCGGGCAATGCCGCCCAAAGTATCAAAGTAATGATCCACCGAGGTGACCCCCAGTTCAACGGATTCAAGGTTTTGATAGGCCAGATCGACGTTTTTCAGCACCTTTTGCAACATAGGCGCATTTTTCACCGCATGGCCATCACGCCCATAGGCAAAGGATTTGCGCGCCTCATAGGCGTCGGCCAATTCGTTTTCATCGCCAAAGGCAGAGCTGTCGACCAATTGGTTGACGTTCGACCCATAGGCACCTTCGGCATTGGAAAACACGCGCAAAGACGCGGTTTCCATATCAACGCCCATTTGGTCGGCATAGGCCAGCGCATGGGCGCGGATAAAGTTTTGGGCGAGCGGCTCGTCTGCGGTGGCGCATTTCCACGCCGCCTCGGCCAGCATTTTGGTTTGCAGGGGCAATAGGTCGCGGAAGATGCCCGATAGGGTCATCAACACGTCAATGCGCGGGCGGCCAAGTTCCGCCAAAGGCACCAGATCAGCCCCGCACAGACGGCCATAGCTGTCAAAGCGTGGGCGCGCGCCCATCAGGGCAAGGGCCTGACCCACGGGGCCGCCATCGGATTTGATATTATCGCTGCCCCACAGAACCAGCGCAATCGAGCGCGGCAGGGGTGGGGTGCGGCGGCCAGCAAACGCTCGGCCTGCGCTGCCCCGTCTCGCAGAGCAAATTCTGTGGGCATACGGAACGGGTCAAAGGCGTGAATGTTGCGGCCCGTGGGCAAGATTTCGGGGCTGCGGATCAGATCGCCGCCGGGAACGGGCGCGATAAAGCGGGCGGACAGGGCGCGCAGCAGGGCGGGAATTTCGGTATCTTGCGCCAGCTGCGCATCCATGCGGCGCGCGCGGCGGCAGCGTCCATCGGCGGCAGCAAGTTCAAGTAATCGGCGCGGGCAGCCGCGCCCATCGGGCGGCCAATAACATGCAAACCGTCGGGGATCAGCGCGGCCTCTGCCTCTAGCAGTTTCAGCCACAATGCGGCAGGGTCGTGTCCACCCAGATCAACGGCGGCGGCTTGTTCAGCGATAAGGGTTTCCAGCTCGGCGCGCTCGGGCGCGGTGGGGGCCGCGCCGCGCCAGCGGGTTAAGCTGTCTTTCAGATCAACCAATCCCTTGTAAAGCCCCGCCTGCGCCAAGGGCGGCGTCAGGTGGGTGATGGTGATGGCATTGCTGCGCCGTTTGGCCAGTGTGGCCTCGGACGGATTATTGGCGGCGTAGAGGTAGATGTTGGGCATCTCGCCAATCAGGCGGTCGGGCCAATCGTCGCCGCCAAGACCTGCCTGCTTGCCAGGCATAAATTCCAGCGCACCATGCATACCAAAATGCAGCAGGGCATCGGCGCGATAGGTGTTGCGCAGCCAAAGGTAGAACTGCACAAAGGCATGGGTCGGCGCAAAGCCGCGTTCGAACAGCAGGCGCATCGGGTCGCCCTCATAGCCGAACGTGGGTTGCAGGCCTACAAAGACATTGCCAAACTGCTGGCCCAGCACAAACAGGCTGCGCCCGTCCGATTGCACGCGGCCAGGGGCAGGGCCCCATACCGCCTCCACTTCGGCCAAATGGGCGGTTTGGGCCACGATGGTATCGGCATCGACAAAGGCGGCGACATTGGCGGGTTGGCCATATTGAGCTGCATTGCCGCCCAAAACGGCAGCGCGCAGATCATCCACCGTGGCGGGCACATCCAACGTATAGCCGTCGGCCTTCATCGCGGTCAGGGTGTTGTGCAGGCTTTCAAACACCGAAAGGTAGGCGGCCGTTCCCGCCGCCCCCGCATTGGGCGGAAAGCCGAATAGCACGATCCCCACCTTTTTGTGCCGCGTTGCAGCTCGGCGCAGACGCGGCAAGACGCAGGGTTTTCTCGGCCAGTGCCGCCACTCGTTCATAGCAGGGCGACATCGCTGTTATCGCGGCGTGCTTGCAGCATCAGCGCAGCCCTTGCAGCCATCCAGCCCGTGGCGACCCGCAAAAACGGTTGGGTTGGTCGCGCCGTCAATTTCGGGCAGGGCGATCAGCATGGTGGTTTCAATCGGGCCAAGGCCCTTGGCCCGCGCTGGCCCATTGGCCAAGCGTTTGAAACTCAAGCGGATGCGCGGCGATATAGGGCACGTCCAACGCAGAAAGGGCCGCCACAGCGGCGGCACTGTCGTTATAGGCAGGGCCGCCCACAAGACTAAAGCCCGTCAGCGACACCATCGCGTCGATCCCGCCAAAATAGGCGTTGATCGCGGGGCGACCATCCAGCCCGCCCGCAAAGGCAGGAATGCAGGGCAATGCCCTTGGCCTCAAACGCGGCGATCACCGCATCATAATGCGCGGTATCGCGAGGCCAGAATATAGGACCAGCATCAGCAAGGCCGACGGTCGCCGTGGCCCCATCGGGGCGAGGCAGAGCCGCCAGATCGGTGGTGATGCGGCCTTTGACGCGCGGATGATACAGGCCCACTTCGGGGTAATCTACCGGGGCAAGGGAGATCGCACCGCGCCAATCTTTGTGGGTGCAATAGCGGCCGATCAAAAAGCGAACCATCTGTTCGATATTGTCGTCCGAGCCGCCCAGCCAATATTGCATCGACAGAAACCACGCGCGCAGGTCCTGCGCTTTGCCCGGAATCCAGCGCAGGATTTTCGGCAGGCGGCGCAGCATCGACATCTGCTTTTCGCCCGAATTGGCGCTGGTTTTGGCG
>JAXHON010000014.1:0-4740 GCA_034519315.1 Cypionkella sp.
GCGTTGCTGGCTGCCGCAGAATGATCCGCGACCTTTTCAGTGACTTATGCAAGCTGCCGCGATTGCTTTGTTTTATGATTTATGCGGTCTTACTTGTTGGCTTCATCGGCTGACACTCAAAACAAAACCCAACCTAAAGGAAAACATAAAATGACAACGAAAACCAAACTAACACAGACAGCGCGCACCATTCTTAGATCACGCATACGCCGTCACCCGAACAGCGCGCAGGTCGTAGGCGCGCGCGCCGTGTCTGACTTGACAAATGCAGACCTGCTTCAAGCGGCACTGTTTTTGTCGCTGGACGTACCGACAAAGGCCGAAGAAGAGGAATATGTGGATTGCAAAAACGATCCGCTTCTCGATGGCATAACCCAAGCAGACGCATATGCAATTCGAAACAACATCGGCGGCGCAGGATTAGGCAAAATTGACGTATTGGCCGCGGCAAGCATCCCGGCCGACGAGAAAGTTAGCGTAGATGACGCAAACGACCCTATTTTCACACCGGAAAGACCATACGCTACGCTTGACCGAGTAAACAGCACCAGCACCAGCACCAACCCAGCCGGACGCACAAAACACACAAAACACACAAGACAAGCAAGACGCGGTGAAAGCTAAAGCGGCGCAGGCAGTGAAAGACCTACAAGCCAAGTTTGGCCAAGGCGACTTTGAGGGCTACCGGGCGGACTTGCTGGCTTTGGCAGCGCAAGCCCACAGACCAGACCCTGAACCGATCACAATCACAACCCCAGCGGCGCGCATCGACCCTGCTAAGATCAAGGGGCAAGTGCCGCAGCCGCAAGGCACAAAAACAATGGCCACACAATCTGGCCTAGTGTCGTGCGATCGCGGTTAAAGACGAGGCCACGGCGCTACAGGTCTACGACGCAGCTGGATGCGCTGCCTGCCGTCGATCAGTTCTACATCGGCGCCGGACGCGACCGGGCCAATTATCGGGACACTAGCCCAAGGCGGTAACGTGTTTATCTATGGCCCAGCCGGAACGGGAAAAACCACACTTGCCGAACAAATAGCAGCCCGCTATGGTCGCCCGTTTGTTCGCATATCGTGCGACGATCAGACAGACGCAAGCGTTCTTGTGGGTATGACAGTGCCACGCGACGGTGGTGTGACGTGGCAAGACGGACAGTTGACTGCAGCCGTGCGCAAGCCCGGCACAGTCATATTGATTGACGAGCCGTCGATTGCACGACCCGGCGCGTTGTTTGTGTTCCAATCCGTGCTCGATGGCGCGAGACGCTTGAACCTTGCCGAGATCGGGCGAAGTCGTACACGTAGCGCCGGACGTGATCTTCATGTTTGCCGATAACACCAACGGCACGGGCGATGAAAGCGGCGCGTATGAGGCGACCCGCAGACTTAACCGGGCGTTTTTGGACCGCTCCGACATAACCGTGAAGCTGGACTATCTGGCCCCAGATCAAGAAATAAAGGCGCTGCAAGCCCGCTCGAATTGTTCAATCCAAATCGCGCAAGCCTTGTGCAGCTGGGCGCTGACGCGCATGGAAAGCCCAAGACGGCAACATATCCCACGGCCTAGGCTTACGCCGTCTCACAGCCTTGGCGCGCCAGATCAGCATGGGAACCGACCCTAACGCTGCGTTTAACTACGCGGTGCTGGAAACCATGCCGCCTGATGACCGCGAACCGTTGCGTCAGCTTTGGGCCGCCGACATGAAACAGCAAGCCCAAAAGTAAACCACAACCAAAATAACCAACCACAAAAAGGAAAAACAGATGTTTGATATATACAATATGGCCGGGCGCATAACCTATGGCGATTTTGTCGCCGCCGCCGAAAACACAATCCGGGCGTTGATCGCCCGGAAAGCAGACGTTTTAATGGGCTACCCCGTGAACGTGAACACAAATGGGGGCGAGACAGCCCTTGTCTATCGCCAATATGTGAACCAATACAGTTATTCAGGAACGTGTTTTTTTGTATGCCTGCCTACAGTGCCACTAGATCAAAAAGTCTCGGCAGATTTTGCCCGGGCTACCCTTGCGTTTATTATTCACGAGTTGATGCATGTAGTCGCGACAGACCTTGACGCGCCGCAACAAGGCCCAGCGGCCAGCCTTATGAACATATTAGAAGATCATCACATCGAACGTCTTGCATCCGACCCAGATCACCCAATCGCGGATAACGCCTCAGCAGATATTAGGCGCACTAAACGATAAGGTGATGGTGCCCGAACGCCTAGCGCAAATTACGGCTGAACGAGACTTTATCGGGCAAGCTGAAAACTATCTATGCGCACGCATAAATCGTCACGGACAAATGATCACCCCGGCGCTAGACGCACACCAAGACGCGATTAAGGCGGCAACCAACCCCGAAGTTGTGGCGTTGTGTGAGAAAGCGCTGGACGAAATCACAAAAGACATCAAGCCGCTTGTTTCGTTTTACGATGCGCAATACAGCAGAGAAAACACCAAAGCGCGGCAGCGTATCGCGCGAAATCTGCACACGGCACTAAGCAAAGCCCAAGACGACAGCAAAGCCCAAGACGACAGCAAAGCCCAAGACGACAGCAAAGATCAGGGCGATGCGCAAGATCAGGGTGATGCGCAGATCAGGCGATGCGCAAGATCAGGGTGATGCGCAAGATCAGGGTGATGCGCAAGATCAGGGTGATGCGCAGATCAGGGTGATGCGCAAGATCAGGGCGATGCGCAAGATCAGGGCGATGCGCAAGATCAGGGCGATGCGCCGGATCAGGGCGATGCGCCGGATCAGGGCGATGCGCCGGATCAGGGCGATGCGCCGGATCAGGGCGATGCGCCGGATCAGGGCGATGCGCCGGATCAGGGCAAAGGTGATCGCGGCAGCATAAGCGCGGCAAAAGCCCCATCAAAGGATAATTGTCTCGCGGCGCTCATACCAGACACCCCGAAAGGCACAGCCCGCGGCGATTACCAAGACCAACCGACGCGCCCCGCGTTTGCGGTTGAGATGTTTGCAAATGGTGAAATTTTGACCCGCGCCAAGAAACGCACTGGAGTTCCGGCCGGTTGAGATATATCGAGTACATCACCGAAGCCGCGCGCGATGTGGACGATAGAGCGCTTGCGGATGCATTGCGCCGGGGCCTCAAATCTGTAGAGAAAACACAAGTGCAATCAAGAGTGCAAAGCGGCAGACTAGACCGCCGGGCGATAACGAGAACCCAAACGGGCGCGCAAGATGTTTATTCACGCCGCGTTTATACACCCGGCGTCACCACAAGCGTTTTAGTGATGCTTGATAACAGCGGAAGCACAAACAAACACGCCTTTAGTAATCGTTCGCTTCTCCACGACATGCTAGGCACCATCGCAAAGTTGCTTCCGGCGCTAGATCGTGCCGGAGCACGAAACGCCGCAGCCGTTCATTGCCTAGAAATGGACCACCCGCAGGGCCGAGCTACTATTGGAGTGTTCAAGCCGTGGGGCCAAAAAACCAGCACACCGCGATTTATTCACGACTTTTGGCCTATTTGCGCGCAAGTAAGCACCCCACTCGGGGCCGAAGCGCTATGGGCGCAACGGGAAATGTTGAACCAGCGCACGGAAAGGCGCGTGGTTTTGTGGCTTGGCGATGGCAAACCGAACGAACCCGTGCCAGCCATGCGTGTTTTGTTCGATCAATTTGCAAAAACACCCGTTGAACACTACGGCATTGGCTTAGCTTGTGATCTGACCGGGGTTTATAGCCCAGAGCGCTCTATCACGGTTTACGACTTCAAAGCCTTGCCGAGCGCGATTGAAAAGATGCTGACGGGCGGTGCCAAATGATGGCCCGCCTACGCGCCGAAGCGTTTAGGTTAGCTCTGTTCTTAGTTTTTTGGGGGGCATATTTTCAAGCGTTTAAGTTCGCGATACGCTTAATAGGATAAAACAACGATATACGCTAAACCAGATAAAGCCCCAGCCCGTGCAGCCCCAGCTGCACGGGCTTTTTGTTGCCGCACACCAGCCTCATGTGATACAAGGCTCACACCACGCAACACAGCACCCGAGCGAAGGCAGCATAATGACCGCAGCAAAGCCCACCAAACCCAAACCCAAAGCCACAACGGCAAACGTCAAACGCAAGGCACCAGCCAAGAGACGACTGGCACAAGGCCAGCCAATCCCTAGCGCCCCGTCCGTGAACATTGTTCAAAACCCACCCGTGAACATTGTTCACAATCCATTGACAAATTTGTTAATCGGTGAACAAAACGTAAAAAGTGATTTTTCCCACAATCAAGCCGCGCCGGACGTGACGGACCCAGACATTGAGATTGTCAAAAATACGTTAAGAAACATATGCTTAGACGAAAACAGCTAGTGCAGCCGCACGAGCGCAGGCGGCTCGAACCCTCGCAGAGATGGGCGGCGCGATTGGCAAACTACAGACGCGCGCGGCCAGCGACACCAAGCCTATACAAGAGATGACACGGCAGGAGATGGAGGAAGAATTGCGCGTCTCGGCTAGGTTTTGCTGCGTTCGCAGCACAGACCAGATCACTAACCCCCAGCGCGCAACGCTTGGCCACTCCCTATAGAAGGGAGCATCACAGCAAAAAGGGCTCGATCTGCTAGGCTACGCGCCGGACGTGGACGCGGACACAGGGCAGACCGACTCACCAACCCGACCGCGACCCCGACCCCCCGGCCCCCCGGCCCCCCTCGGCGCGGCGCTGAATATGTATATAAGCAATACGTAACTGAACCGGAAGGCAT
>JAXHON010000067.1:0-30612 GCA_034519315.1 Cypionkella sp.
AAGTGCGCGACCTCGCGAAAATACACGAGGTGCCGCAGCTCAAAATCGAATTGATACTCGCGAGGCATCACAGGCGACGAAACAAGTATTTCCAGTTATGGCAAGATTCTGCTAAGCTCCGTCTCGTCTGAGTTTTCTCCGCTTCGTTTCGCGTTTACCGACCCATCCACGACCGACCACGACCTTTATTCGCACCTCATGTCCGCCCCACCCAAATCCCTCTTCGAAAAAGTCTGGGACGCTCACACCGTCCGCAAGCTGGCCAACGGCCAGACCCAGCTCCTCATCGGCACGCACCTCATCCACGAGGTCACCTCGCCCCAGGCCTTCGGCATGTTGCGCGACCTCGGTCTCCCGGTCCTCATGCCGCACCGCACCTTCGCGACGGTCGATCACATCGTGCCCGACCAACGAGCTGGTCGAGCCCTACGCTGATCCGCTCGCGCAGGCCATGATGGACGAGCTGCGCAAGAACTGCGCCGAGTTCGGCATCACCTTCTTCGACCGCGCCACCGGCAAGCAGGGCATCGTCCACATCGTCGGCCCCGAGCAGGGCATCACCCAGCCCGGCACCACGATCGCCTGCGGCGACTCCCACACCTCCACCCACGGCGCGTTCGGCGCGATCGCCTTCGGCATCGGCACCAGCCAGGTGCGCGACGTGCTCGCCACGCAGACCATGGCGCTCGGCCAGCTCAAGGTCCGCCGCATCGAGGTGAACGGCAAGCTCCGCCCCGGCGTCTACGCCAAGGACGTCATCCTCCACATCATCCGCCAGCTCGGCGTCAACGGCGGCACCGGCTACGCCTACGAATACGCGGGCAGCACCTTCGACGCCTTCACCATGGAAGAGCGCATGACCGTCTGCAATATGTCCATCGAGGGCGGCGCGCGCGCCGGCTACGTCAATCCCGACGAAACCACCTTCGCCTATCTCAAGGGCCGTCCCTACTCGCCGACAGGCGCGGCGTGGGATGCCGCCGTCGCGCGCTGGAAGTCCTTCGCGTCCGACGCCGGCTGCCGCTACGACGACGTCGTCAAGATCGACGCCGCCGACATCGCGCCGACCGTCACCTGGGGCATCAATCCCGGCCAGGGCATCTCCATCACCGAGAACATCCCCAGCCCGGAGACCGCCACCTCGGCCGACGACAAGGCCGGCATCATCGAGGCGCTCGCCTACATGAAGCTGCCCGCCGGCGCGCCGATCAAGGGCACCAAGATCGACGTCGCCTTCCTCGGCTCCTGCACCAACGGCCGCCTCTCCGATTTCCGCGAAGTCGCCAAATACATCAAGGGCCGCAAGGTCGCCGCCGGCGTCAAAGCCATCGCCGTCCCCGGCTCGCAGATCGTCGCGCTCCAGTGCGAGAAGGAAGGCCTCGACAAGATCCTCGCCGAGGCCGGCTTCGAGTGGCGCGCCGCCGGTTGCTCGATGTGCCTCGCGATGAATCCCGACAAGCTCATCGGCGACCAGCTCTGCGCCTGCTCCTCCAACCGCAACTTCAAGGGCCGCCAAGGCTCGCCCACCGGCCGCACCGTGCTCATGAGCCCGCTCATGGTCGCCGCCGCCGCCGTCACCGGCGCCGTCGCCGACGCCCGCGAGGTCTTCGCGGTCAACTGAGCAAACCTACGCAGAGCGAGTTGGACAGCAAGTAGCGAACATCACGCTCAACCGCTCCATCACTCTCTACTACTCCAACTTCACTACTTTCAACTCACATGGCTCTCGCAAAAATCACCTCCGTCTCCGGTCGCGGCGTCTCCGTCCCCGGCAACGACATCGACACCGACCGCATCATCCCGGCGCGCTTCATGAAGTGCGTCACCTTCGACGGTCTCGGCGAATTCCTCTTCTACGACGTCCGCAAGAACGCCGACGGCACCGACCGCGCCCACCCGCTCAACGACGCCGCGCTTCAAGGGCGCCACGATCCTCCTCTCCGGCGCCAACTTCGGCTGCGGCTCCTCCCGCGAGCACGCCCCGCAGGCGATCCAGAAATACGGCTTCCGCGCCGTCATCGCCGAGAACTTCGCCGAGATCTTCTTCGGCAACTGCACCACGCTCGGCATGCCCTGCGTCATGCGCCAGCCCGCGAGGACATCGCCAAGATCGCCGCCGCCGTCGAGCGCCAATCCCGAGCTTCGAGATCGTCGGTCGACGTCGTCAACGAGCGAAGTCCGTTTCGGCGGCGATCAAGCGTCACCGCCGTCATCAGCGCGAAACCGCCCGCGATGGCGCTCGTGAACGGCGCGCTGGGACACCATCGGCGAGCTCCTCGACGGCGAGGACCCGTCCGTCGGCCGCCGCCGCCAAGCTGCCCTACATGGCCGCCGCTTAAACGCTACTCCCGCGCACCTGTCGCCTCCGGGGCGGTCGACTTGATCGACCGCCCCGGTTTTTTTCCCTCGCGTCGCGTCGCGCTCCCGGTGGCAATCGCCGAATGCCGCTTGCTCAACTAGGTCTTCATTCCAGTATCGTCCGCGCCGTCGCCGCCAAAGGTTACACCACGCCCTCGCCCATCCAGGACGAGGCCATTCCCATCGTCCTCACCGGGCGCGATCTCATCGCCTCCGCCCAGACCGGCACGGGGAAAACCGCCGCCTTCGCGCTGCCCACTCAGTTTCCGAAGCCCGCACAAAGCCGTGCCCATTCTGGACGGCTCGTCCGCGCCCTTTGTGGCGGGCATTTTGGATGCGGGCATTGCCAGCCTAGACGCGCCTTTGCGCGCCATCATTGTCAAGAAATCCATCGAAGTGCGCGACGGCGCGGCCATTGCGCGGCTGGAACCCGCCGACATGCTAGAGATTGATTTCGAGATTGATTTTGTCGATGCTGCCATCGGGCGGCAGTCATATGCGCTGAATATGGCCAACGGTGCCTTTGTGCGTGAATTGTCCTCTAGCCGCACGTTTTGTCGGAATTCGGACGTTATTGCGATGCGCGAACGCGGCCTTGCCCTAGGCGGCACGCTGGAAAATGCGGTTGTGTTTGAAGGCGACCGCGTGCTGTCCCCAGGCGGTTTGCGCCAACCCAACGAGCCTGTGCGCCACAAGATGTTGGATGCTTTGGGCGATCTGGCCTTGGCAGGCGCGCCAATATTGGGCCGCTATACGGGCTATCGCGCGGGCCATGCGATGACCAATGCCTTGCTGCGGGCGCTGTTTGCTGACCCAGACGCTTGGGCCTATGCCGAGGTGGGCCAGCGCACCTTTGGCAAAATGCCAGGTGTCGGTGTGCATCACGGCGATATGCCGCGCCAATTCACTGCGCAATAACCCGCCATTTTTGCCAATTTCCGCACGATCTCGGTGCAAAGCCGTTTTGCGCCCAGCAAATTTATGTGCTAGCAGATGAGGCAAGTGCTGCCCGTCCGCGCCATCGCGGGGCATCGGCTGCGCGCAAAAGGGGCTAGGGTATGACCATCACTCGGTTTGGAAATTCAGCGCGCGGTCTGCGTTTCTTGGGCGTTTTGGCGGTAACGGCCAGCCTGATCGCCTGTGCGCCGCCCGCCGAGGAGCGCGCGCTGGACACCTACACCGCCCAAGAGCTGTTCACCCGCGGTGAGTTGATTCTGGAAGGCGCGGGCAAACCAAAAGACGCGCTGGTCTTTTTCACCGAAGTAGAGCGCCTGTATCCCTATTCGCAATTTGCCAAACGTGGGCTGATCATGCAGGCCTATACCCTGCACCAAACCCGCAAATACGAAGAGGCGCGTATTGCGGCGCAGCGTTATCTTGATTTTTACCCAGGCGAAGAGGACGCCGCCTATGCGCAGTATCTGCTGGCCTTGTCCTTCTATGATCAAATCGACGAAGTGGGCCGCGATCAGGGCCTGACCTATCAGGCGTTGCAAGCCCTGCGCGCGGTGATTGAACAATATCCAAACAGCGAATACGCCAAATCTGCCGTTTTGAAATTCGATCTCGCCTTTGATCACTTGGCCGCGAAAGAAATGGAAATCGGGCGCTACTATCTGAAACGCAAGAATTATTCCGCCGCGATCAACCGTTTCCGCACTGTGGTTGCAGATTTTCAAACCACCACCCACACCGCCGAGGCGCTGCACCGCCTTGTCGAGGCCTATCTTGCGCTTGGCGTGACGGACGAAGCGCAGACCGCCGCCGCCATTTTGGGCCACAACTACCAATCCAGCCCGTTCTACCAAGACAGCTATGCGCTGCTGCAACAGCGCGGCCTAGAGGCGAAATCCAAGGGCGACAATTGGCTGGCGCAGGTCTACCGCCAAATGATCAAGGGCGAATGGTTGTAGGGGCGGGCCATGCTGCGCGTTCTTGATATTCGCGATGTTCTGATCATCGACCGTTTGACGCTGGAATTTTCTGGCGGATTAAACGTGTTGACGGGCGAGACGGGGGCAGGCAAATCAATTTTGCTGGATGCTTTGGGCTTTGTTCTTGGCTGGCGCGGGCGCGCAGAAATCGTGCGCGCGGGGGCGGCGCAGGGCGAAGTTGTGGCGATTTTTGATCTGGCTGCGGGCCATCCCGCCCGCAGCGTTCTGAAGCAGGCGGGGATCGAGGCGGGAGATGAACTCTTCCTGCGCCGCATCAATACCGCCGATGGGCGCAAAACCGCTTGGGTCAATGATCGGCGCGTCACAGCCGAGGTGCTGCGGGATTTGTCCGATTGTTTGGTGGAATTGCACGGCCAGCACGATGATCGCGGCCTTTTGAACCCGCGCGGCCACCGTGCCATTTTGGACGCCTATGCGCGCCTTGATTTGGGGCCACTGCGCGCGGCCTATGATCAGCGCGCCGCCGCCAGCGCCGCCCTATCCGCCGCGCGCGAAGGGATGGCGCGCGCGCAAACCGACGAAGATTTTCTGCGCCATGCCGTTGAAGAGCTGGAAAAATTATCCCCAATAGCGGGCGAAGAGGCGCAGCTGGACACACGCCGCCGCCTGATGCAAGGTGCCGAGAAGGTGCGCGGCGATATTGCCCGCGCCCATGCCGCGCTGTCTGGCGAAGGGGGCGAGGGGGCGCTGCGCGATGCGCTGCGCTGGCTGGACGGCGCAGCAGACCGCACCGAGGGGCGGCTGGATGCGCCGATTGCCGCCCTGAGCCGTGCGCTGATCGAACTTTCTGATGCGCAGGCTGGGGTCGAGGGCGCGCTGGCGGCGCTGGATTTCAACCCTGCCGAGTTAGAGGCGCTGGAAGAACGCCTGTTCGCCATCCGCGCGCTGGCCCGCAAACATGGGGTTCTGCCCGATGATTTGGCGGGGCACGCGGCGAAATTGTCAGAAAAGTTGGCCGCCATCGACGGCGGGGCCGCTGGGATTGCGCGATTGGAGGCAGATTTGGCCGAGGCGCAGACGAAGTATTCTGCACAAGCGTCCCAGATCAGCGCGCAGCGCCGCGCCGCCGCACTAAAACTGGACAGCGCCATGGCGGGCGAGTTGGCTCCCCTAAAAATGGAACGCGCTGTTTTCGCGACAGAAATCACTGCGGCAGAGGCTGGCCCCGACGGGGTGGATCATGTGCAATTCACTGTGGCCACCAATCTGGGCGCGCCCGCTGGCCCTTTGAATAAAATCGCCTCGGGCGGGGAACTTTCGCGGTTCTTGCTGGCGCTGAAGGTCTGTTTGACGGCGCAAACTACGGGCCTGACGATGATTTTCGACGAAATTGATCGCGGGGTCGGCGGGGCGACAGCCGATGCCGTGGGCCGCCGATTGGCCGCGCTGGCGCAGACCGCGCAGGTCTTGGTTGTCACCCATTCGCCGCAGGTGGCGGCCCTTGGCGCGCATCACTGGCGGGTGGAAAAGCGCGTTGTTGGGGATCAAACCCTGTCGAACGTGGTTTCCCTGCCTGCGGGCGCGCGGATCGAGGAAATCGCGCGGATGCTGGCGGGGGATGTGGTGACAGATGCCGCCCGCGCCGCCGCGCAGGCGCTGCTGGGCCAAGGGGCCTAATAACGGGCTGCCTTTTCGTCCAACCCCGATTGCCCCGCGCGGCGGGCAAGTTCCGTCTCGACATCGGCCAAGGTCACGCCCCTTGCGGCCAGCATCACCAGCAGGTGGTAGATCACATCCGCCGCCTCGCGGGTTAGGGCCGCGGTGTCGCCTTTGACTGCCTCGATAATCGCCTCCACCGCCTCTTCGCCGAATTTCTCGGCGCATTTCTCGGGGCCCTTGGCCAGCAGTTTCGCGGTCCACGAAGTGTCGGGGTCGGCCCCTTTGCGGGCGGCGCGATGGTTGCTGCGATAGGCGTTCGATCGTCGGTCATGTCATCGCCTCGATCGCGGATGTCTGGCGGCGGCCGTGTGCGCTTTGGCCTGCGCGATGGTGATAGTTCGCCGAAGTGGAAGATCGAGGCGGCCAGAACCGCGCTTGCGTCGCCTTCGCTTCACGCCTTCGACCAGATGATCCAGCGTTCCCCACCCCGCCGCGAGGCGATCACGCGGGATGCCGACACCGCATCCGACAACCGCCCGCGGGTCAGGCGACAGGTTCATAGCCGCGCGGGTGCCCTCGCGGTCCATCCTGGTTAGCAGGATTTCGCCTGCGCCTTTTGCCGCGACCCTGCGCGCGAAGTCCACTGGGTCGGTGCGGTTGCTTGCCGCCCGCCATGGGTGAAAATCTCCCATCGGTTCGGGGCCACAGTCTTGGCATCAATCGCCACCACGATGCATTGGCTGCCAAAGCGGTCTGCCGCGCGTGCCATGACATCAGGGTCGGTCACCGCGGCCGGGTTGAACGAGACTTTATCCGCCCCCGCCAGCAGCAGCTCGCGCACATCTTCGGGCGTGCGCACCCCGCCGCCCACTGTCAGGGGCATGAAGCAGGCCTCGGCGGTGCGGGTGACGAGGTCGAACATTGTGCCGTTTTCATGTGTCGCGTTGATGTCCAGAAAACACAGCTCGTCCGCGCCTGCCGCGTCATAGGCGCGGGCCGCCTCGACAGGGTCGCCCGCGTCGATCAGATTGGTGAAATTCACGCCCTTGACCACGCGGCCATCGGCGACGTAAGGCGGGGATGATGCAGGTTTCAGCATATCTGCGGTATAGCGCGCGGGGGAGCGGAAAGGGGCTTGCCCGCCGCACCCCCAGCGCTAAAGCGATCCCCCAAGATATTTTCAGCAGATCAGGCGCGCAGCATGTCCAGCGCCCTGCGCAGATCAATGGCCCCGTCATAAAGGGCGCGGCCAGAAATGGCCCCTGCGATGATGGTTGTATCGCGCAGGGCCGTCAGGTCGGACAAAGACGACACCCCGCCCGAGGCGATGACGGGGATGGAAACCGCGCGGGCAAGTGCCTCGGTCGCGGGAATGTTTGGCCCCTGCATTGCGCCGTCGCGGTCTATATCGGTGTAGATGATCGCGGCGACGCCCGCATCTTCGAAGCTTTTGGCCAAATCGGTCGCTTGGACGTTTGTCTCATTCGCCCAGCCTTTGGTGGCGACAAGGCCCGCGCGCGCATCAATGCCGACGGCGATTTTGCCGGGGTAGGCGCGCGCCGCTTGGCGCACCAAATCGGGGTTTTCCACCGCCACCGTGCCAAGGATCACGCGGGCAATGCCGCGCGTCAGCCACATCTCGATCGTGGCCATATCGCGGATGCCGCCGCCCAGCTGCGCGGGGATCGTGGTCGCCTGAAGGATCGCCTCCACCGCCGCGCCGTTCTGAGCTAAGGCCTGCAAAAGCGCCGTTCAAATCCACCAGATGCAGCCAATCACAACCCGCATCCTGAAAGGCGCGGGCTTGCGCGGCGGGATCGCGGCCAAACACAGTGGCTGCATTCATATCGCCGCGCAAAAGGCGCACGCAGGCCCCGTCTTTTAGATCTATCGCTGGATAAAGGATCATATCTGCCCCCGTTTTGCCCGTTTCCTTACGTCACGAGGCGGCGGGATGCAAACTGCGCCCTTGCGATTCTTGCGATTTTGCCGCTCAATATCGCCAGATGACGCAGATTCTGGGAGGGATACCATGCGCAAACTAACATTGATGGCGGCGGGGTTTGTTTTTGCCGCCAGTGCCGCTTTGGCGGGGGATGCCGTCGAAGGCGTGTGGAAGACAAAGCCTGATGACAATGGCAATTTTGGTCACATCAAAGTGACGAGCTGCGGGGCTGCGATTTGCGGCACGCTGATCAAATCCTTTGACAAATCGGGCGCGCCGATGAAAAGCGACAATATCGGCAAGAAAATCATCTGGGACATGGTGCCCAATGGTACCTATGGGGGCGGCAAAATCTGGTCGCCCGATCGCGACAAAACCTATAATTCCAAAATGACGCTTAGCGGCAATAGTCTGTCGGTTTCGGGCTGTGTTTTGGGCATTTGCCGCGATGGCGGCACTTGGTCGCGCGTCAATTAGCGACAGGTGCGCGGTATGAAACATTGGGCTTTAACGGTAGCTTTGGCCTTGCTGCCCCATGCTGCGCAGGCGGGCATTTGTCTGATTGAGGCTGTGGAAAACCGCCCTTCAGGTGACAGGGCTATGGGTTTGTGCAGATCGCGCCTTGCGGGGCTAACCCTTTTGCGGAGTGCTGGTCAAAGGCGTTAATACGGCGGGCGAAGTGGCCACTTCGGGCGGCAATATCGGCAAGCGAATTGTCTGGGATGTGGCCCCGCGCGGGGATGGCCTTTATGACGGCGGCAAAATCTGGTCGCCCGACCGTGACAAGACCTATAGTGCCAAGCTGCAACTATCGGGCAATGCGCTGGCCGTCTCGGGCTGCGTTTTGGGCATTTGCCGCGATGGGGGAACTTGGACGCGGCAGTAGGGGCGCGGCTAATGCGCTACGCTGCATTCGACCCGTGCGCGCCACCCAGCTGTTAGTAAGCGCCAGATTGCCAGCGCGGAGAATTTCCCTGCGCATCCAGCCCCGGGGAATAGACCGCGATGCTGGCGACTTTTGGCGCAATCGCCAAAATGCCGCCGCCGACGCCCGATTTGCCCGGCAAGCCAACGCGAAAGGCAAATTCGCCCGATCCGTCATAATGGCCGCACATCATCATCAGCGCATTGATGCGCCGCACCCGCGCGGGCGAGATCAACGCAGGCGCGCCCGCACCGCCCATCAAAAAGCGCCCCGCTTTGGCCAGTTGCGCCACGTTCATTTCAACGGCGCATTGATGAACATAGGTGCCGATCACCAAATCGACGGGGTTTTTCAAATTGCCATAAGATGCGGCGGCATAAGAAATGGGCCAGAGCGCGCGGGTGCGATGGGCGCAGGCCAGTTCCGAGGCGGCGACATCTTTGTTGATGTGAATATCATCGTCTTCGGTGGCAGTGCGGATAAAGCGCAAAAGATCGGCCAGCACGCTGCGCGGCTGTTGCCCCTGCAAAATGGCGTCTGTCACCACAATCGCGCCTGCATTGACAAAGGGGTTGCGCGCAATGCCGTCTTCGGTTTCCAGTTGCAAAATGGAATTAAAGGCCAGACCCGACGGCTCGCGCCCGACGCGGTGCCACAGCTGATCGCCAATGCGCCCCAGCGCCATGGCAAGGGTGAAGACCTTGGAAATTGACTGGATCGAAAAAGGCAGCGCGCTATCGCCGCGCGCTATGGTTTCGCCGCTGGGCAAGGTCAGCGCGATGGCAAAGTGGCTTGGGTCAACTTTTGCCAGTTCGGGGATATAATCAGCAGGTATCCCGCGCAGGGTTTGCGCGCGCATATTGGCGGTGATCTCGTCTAATATACCAGCGAAATCGGTCACTTAGGGCGTCCAAGTTTGATAAGTTCCCAATCAATCGCAAGCCAAGGCTTTGCGATTTTTCGGGGTGAAACTGCGTGCCGATGATATTGTCCCGCCCCACAATCGCGGTGACGGGGCCAGCATAATCGGCATAGGCCAAAAGATGGGCTGGGTTGGCGACCTGCATCGCATAGGAATGCACGAAATAGGCGTGATCGCCCGTTTACCTTCCGTTCAAAACTGGGATGCACAACCGGTAGATCACCAGATCATTCCAGCCCATATGCGGCACTTTTAGGGCGGGATCGCTTGGCGTGATGCGTGTCACTTCGCCGGGGGTCCAGTCAAATCCGCGCGTATTTTCATATTCGCGCCCCCAAGTGGCCAGCATCTGCATGCCGACGCAAATGCCAAGAAAGGGGCGGGCGCGGGTGATGACCGCCTCACAAATGGCATCAAACAGCCCATCATAGCCGCCCAGCGCGGCGCGGCAGGCGGGAAAGGCACCGTCACCTGGCAGCACGATGCGATCTGCGCGGGCAATATCGCGGGGGTCGGAGGTGACGATCACCTCGCCGCCGCCCACTTCGCCCGCCATCCGCACAAAGGCCTTATGCGCGGAATGCAAATTGCCAGAATCGTAATCTACTAGGGCGGTGCGCATGGGTGGCCTTTGGAAATAGGTATTTGTGCCAAAGTGAAAGGGCTAGAGCGCGCCTTTGGTCGAAGGCAGTTGGCCTGACGCGCGCGGGTCTGGTTCCACCGCCATGCGCAGGGCGCGGGCGACGGATTTGAACGCGGCTTCGGCGGTGTGGTGGCTGTTCAGCCCGTGGATATTGTCGACATGCAGCGTGATGCCGCCGTGGACGCTGAGGGCCTGAAAAAACTCGCGCACCAGTTCGGTATCGAAAGTGCCGATTTTTGCGGTGGGAAAGGCGACATTTGGGGATAGGTAGGAATGGGCGCGGCAGGTCCAGCGCGCAGGGGGCCCAGCGCATCATCCATCGCCAGATTGAAATGGCCATAGCGGCGGATGCCGATTTTATCGCCCAGCGCGGCGGTGAGGGCGCGGCCCAGCGCGATGCCGCAATCTTCGACGGTGTGGTGATCGTCGATGTGCAAATCGCCCGATGCGGTGAGGGTGATGTCTATCAGCGAATGGCGGGCAAGTTGGTCGATCATGTGATCGAAAAAACCAACCCCCGTTTGGGCGCGGCAGGTGCCAGTTCCATCCAGATTGATCGCCACGGTGATCGCGGTTTCATTGGTCTTGCGGGTGATTTCGGCGCGGCGCATGGCGCTAGCCCCCTTGAATGTTCGGCGCTTATAAAGGGGCGCGAGGGGGCGGAAGTTAAAGCGAAAAGGCGGCGCTGGGTTGCGCCGCCTTTGAGTTTATTTCTGCGATGCGGCGACTAGCGTTTTGCGACAGGCACATAATCGCGCTTTGGCGCGCCGATATACAGCTGGCGCGGGCGGCCGATTTTTTGGCCCTTGTCTGCAATCATTTCCTTCCACTGCGAGATCCAGCCCACCGTGCGCGAGATGGCGAAAATGGGGGTGAACATCGACGTGGGGAACCCCATCGCCTCTAGGATGATGCCCGAATAGAAATCGACATTGGGGTAGAGTTTTTTGGAAATGAAATACTCATCCGTCAGGGCGATGCGTTCCAATTCCTTGGCCACTTGCAGCAGCGGGTTGTCGTGCACGCCCAACAACTCCAGCACCTCATCGGCTGATTCTTTCATCACTTTGGCGCGCGGGTCAAAGTTTTTATAGACGCGGTGGCCAAAGCCCATCAGGCGAAAGCCGCTGGTTTTGTCCTTTGCCTTGGCGATATATTCGGGGATGCGGTCCACCGAGCCAATTTCGCGCAGCATCTCTAGGCAGGCCTGATTTGCGCCGCCATGCGCTGGCCCCCACAGGCAGGCAATGCCCGCCGCGATACAGGCAAAGGGATTGGCGCCCGAGCTGCCCGCAAGGCGCACTGTCGAGGTGGAGGCGTTTTGTTCGTGATCGGCGTGCAGCATCATGATGCGATCCATCGCCTTTTCGATGACGGGATTCACCACATAATCCTCGGCCGGAACCGAGAAGCACATGTTTAGAAAATTGCCTGCATAGGAGAGGGAATTTTTTGGATAAACAAAGGGTTGCCCGACCGAATATTTATAGGCCATCGCCGCGATTGTGGGCAGTTTGGCGATCATGCGGATCGAGGCCACCTCGCGCTGCCAAGGGTCGTTGATGTCCAAACTGTCATGGTAAAAGGCCGACATTGCGCCAACCACGCCCACCATCGTGGCCATGGGGTGGGCATCGCGGCGGAAGCCACGGAAAAAGTTGTGCATCTGTTCATGCACCATCGTGTGGCGGGTGACGCGGTTTTTGAAATCGGCCAATTCCTGCGCATTGGGAAGTTCACCGTAAAGCAGCAAAAAGCACAGCTCTAGATGCGTGGACTTGGTCGGCCAGCTGGTCAATGGGATAGCCGCGATGCAACAGTTCGCCCTTATCGCCGTCGATGAAGGTGATCGCGCTTTCGCAAGCGGCGGTCGAGGTAAAGCCGGGGTCATAGGTGAACACATCAGCGGCATCATAGAGTTTGCGAATATCGATCACATCGGGGCCAAGGGTGGGCGATGCGACGGGCAGCTCATAGGTTTTGCCGTCAAGGTTCAGCGTGGCTGTGCGATTGGCTTCGGTCATCATCTATCCCCAAATTTGGCCGCAGGGCGGCTGATTTCGTCATTCAGGGCGCGTGGCCCCCTAAGAGCTGGCAGCATCCGTCAGGCGGGCCAAAGTTTCCGTCTGCCCCAAGACAAGCATCATATCAAACACGCTTGGCGTGGCCGTGCGCCCTGCCAAAGCGGCGCGCAGCGGGCTGGCCAATTTGCCAAAACCAATCCCATTTGCTGCGGCTGCATCATTGAGGATGGGCTCTAGAGCGTCTTTTGTCCAGATAGCATTTTGCAGCTGCAGCGTCAATGATTTCAGTATACCACGGGATACCGAATCCAAGTGTTTCGCGGCGGCCTCGTCGGGCGCAATCGGGCGAGAGGTCAGCGCGAAATGGGCCTTGTCCAATAAATCGGGAAAGGTTTTGGCGCGATCTTTCACGCAATACAGCGCTTTTTCCAGCAGATCGCGCTGCGCATCTGGCAGCGGCGGCAGGCCAGCGGCCTGCATATAGGCGGCCAGTTCGCGCCAGCAGCGCAGCATCTTCATCATGCGGCGATATGATGGCCGCAGGTGTTTTCCAGCTTTTTGAAATCCAGCCTTGCGGGGGCGCGGCCAATGCCGCCCAGATCAAACATCGCCAGCGCCTGCGCCGTGCTGAAAATTTCCGCATCCCCCGATGCCCAGCCAAGGCGGGTCAGGTAGTTGCGCATCCCCGCGGCCGGATAGCCTAGCAGTTGATAGTCCTCTACCCCCGTGGCCCCGTGGCGTTTGGACAGCTTCTTGCCATCCGGCCCATGGATCAGCGGGATATGCGCCCAAATAGGCACGTCCCAGCCCATGGCATCATAAACCATCTGCTGGCGGGCGGCGTTGTTCAGATGGTCATCGCCCCGGATCACATGGGTCACCCCCATGTCGTGGTCATCGACCACAACGGCCAGCATATAGGTTGGCGTGCCATCAGAGCGCAGCACAATCATGTCATCCAGAGTATCGTTCGAAATGGTTACCCGGCCCTGCACCTCGGTCATCGATCATCGGTCTCGCCTGTGTGGGGGGCTTTCATGCGGATGACATAGGGGGCAGTCGGGGTGGGTTGTCAGGCGACCGCATCGCGCCACGGGCTTTGGAATACGGCATAGGATGCGCCCTTTGCTTCGGCCTCGGCGCGAAAGGCGGCGATGTCTTCGGCGGTGGCAAAGCATTTATAGGCCGTGCCGCGCGCGAGCATCTGGTGCGCCACCTCGGCATGGCGATCTTTGCGTTTAAATTGGCTGACCGCCTCGCCGTCCCAATCAAGCCCCAGCCAGCGCCAGGCCGCGCAAGATGGCCTCGGTCGCCTGCGGCGTGGATCGCTCGCGGTCGGTATCTTCGATTCTGAGCAGGAATTTGCCGCCGCGCCCGCGCGCATACAGCCAATTGAACAGCGCCGTGCGCCCGCCGCCAATGTGCAGATACCCCGTCGGAGATGGGGCAAAGCGGGTGACGATCTGGCCTTGCGGCGCAGGGGCGGCGGTATCTGCGTTGCTGTTCATCAAAGTTAACCTTTCGTAAACCATTCGCGCCTTAGGCTTTGCGCCAGCAATAGGCAAATGCGCCCCTATGAGCAAGGCAGGTAGCACAGGGCAAGATGGCGGCACTCTTGGGCAATTTGGCGCGCGGGGCAGATCTGGCCACTAGAATGCGCTGGCGGCGCGCGGGCGGGCTGTTGTTCTTGGATCCCCGTCTGATAGTCGGGATCGGGGTGGGGGTTTGGTTCTCGCTGCTTGGCCAACCAGAGCCAGCTATGGGGCTTATGCCGCGGTGGCGGCGCTGGCGCTTGTGGCGGGTCTGGCTGGGACTTTGCGCGCGGGGCCTGATTTGGCGCTGCATGTTTTTCAGGCGCTGATCGCGCTTGGCTTGCGTGGCCTTGGGCGCTGGCTTGCTGCGGGGTATGCGGGCGCGTTCCTTGTCGCGGCCCCGATGCTGGATTTTCACTACTACGGCCCGATTGCGGGACGGGTGGTGCAAATTGATCACCCATAATCGCAGGACGCGATCAGCTGCGCCTCACGACGCTGGATCGCAGTGGTTTTGGACGTGTTTCCCCAGCAAAAACGCCTGTGCGGGTGCGGGTGTCGCTTGCAGGGCGGACGGGCGCCTGGCCGCCGGTTGGCCGGTATGACGGTGATGCTGGCCGCGCATCTTTCCGCGCTTTGAGGCCAGCCTGGTAGAGCCTGGTGGGTTTGATTTTCAGCAGCACTGGCCTATTTTCAGGGCCGTCTTGGTGCAGTGGGCTATACCCGTGACGCCCGTGCTGGTCATGCGCGCCGCACTCAACAGCGGGTCATCAGCGCATCGACCGTCTGCGCGCCTATCTTTCGGGCGCGATGATGCGCGCCATGCCCAGCCAAGCGGGGGCCTTTGCCATCGGCGCGATGACGGGCGACAGATCGGCCACTCAGCGCGCGAGGCCGTGCAAGGCGCTGCGCGACTTGCAGCCTTGCGCATTTGCTGGCCGATTTCGGGGGATGCATCTGGCAGCCTTTTTGGCGGGGTTTGTGTTTATGCTCATTCGCTATGGCGTGGCGCTGGCCCCGCGCGTGGCGCTGCGCGTCAATGCCAAGAAAATCGCCGCCGTCCTCGCGCTGGCGGTGGCGCTGTTTTACTGGGGCCTGTCGGGGGCGAATGTGTCCACCACGCGGGCGATGCTGATGATTTCGGTGATGCTGGGGGCGGTGCTGCTGGATCGGCGCGGCATTTCGATGCGGGCGGTGGCGATTTCGGCCATCGTTTTGCTGTTGCCGCAGCCCGAATCATTGCTGGATCCTGGGTTTCAGCTGTCTTTTGCGGCGACCGTGGCGCTGGTGGGCGGGTATGGTGCGCTGGACAGCGCGATTGCGCGCGGGCGCGCGCCGCGCTGGATGATGCCGATCTATGTTTTGGTGCTGGACATCCGTCTGGCGGGGGCGGCAACCGCCCCCTATGCGGCGGCGCATTTCAACCGCTTCACCGATTATGAAGCTGCTGGCACAATGTGCTGACGGCTTAGGCAATGTCGGTGCTGATGGCGGCGGGGGGTGCTGGCCGCGCTGCTGGCCTCTTGGCGCGGCGGCCCCCGCGCTGTGGCTGATGGAGCAGTCGGGCGCGTGGATTTTGGCGGTGGCGCATTGGGTGGCGGGGCTGAACGGGGCGGTGACGGCCATCCCCGCGCCGCCCGCCGCTGCGGTGCCACTGATCACCTTGGGCGGGATTTGGGTCTTGGTTTGGCGTGGACGGCGGCGGCTTGCGGGTCTGCCAGTTATGGCGATTGCGCTGGCGCTGTGGGCTGCGACCCCGCGCCCCGATCTGTTGATCAGCGCAGATGGGCGGCTGGCGGGCGTGATGATGGGGCAGGAGGGGCGGGTGCTGACGCATTCCAAAGGCGCAGGTTTTGCCGCCAAAACATGGCTGGAAGATGATGGTGATTTGGCCGCGCAAGCCGAGGCGGCGGCGCGGGCGGGGATCATCGGGCCAAAGGGCGCGCGCGCCTTTGACATTGGCCCCTACAGCGCGGTGGTTCTGTCAGGAAAGGATTTGGGGCAGGGCTTTGCCGCCGCCTGCGCCGCGCATGATCTGGTTATTTTGCCCGCCGCCTTTGACCCTGCTAGCCTGCCCGCAGCCCCGCGCCCCTGCGTGACGATTGACCGCGCGATTTTGGACAAATTCGGGCGCGATGGCGGGCCAGTTGCAGGGCGAAACCCTTACCCTGCACCCCGCCCATGACCGCGCGCGCCTGTGGGACAGCCCGCGCCCCGTTCTGCACCCCATTGAGTTGGCCGCGCCAAAGACCAAGCGCATGGCGCAAACCGCAACTTTACCGACCAGCGCCAATCAATAGCTGCGGATCAGCCCCACCAATTTGCCCTGCACTTTCACCAGATGATCAGGGAAAACGCGCGTTTCATAGGCGGGGTTCGCCGCCTCAAGTGCGATCATATTGCCACGGCGGCGAAAGCGTTTCAGCGTCGCCTCGTGATCTTCGACCAAGGCAACCACGATATCGCCATTTTGCGCATCAATCTGTTCGCGGATCACAACGATGTCGCCGTCATTGATCCCCGCCTCGATCATCGAATCGCCCTTGACCTCTAGCGCGTAATGCTCGCCCGAGCCTGCCAGCATCGACCCAGGCACGGCCACATGATGCGAGATTTGTTGAATAGCCTCGATCGGAACGCCAGCCGCAATGCGCCCCATCACGGGCAATTCCATTGCAAAAACCCCCTCAACAGGCATAGCGCCGCGCGGCTGACGGACTGGGGCAGGTTTATCCCCGTCAATAACGCGAGGTGCAAAGGCAGGTGCAGCATCGCCCTTTTTGCCAATCAACTTTCGTTCCAGCGATTCGGGCAATTTCACAATCTCGATCGCGCGGGCGCGGTGGGCAAGGCGGCGGATGAAGCCGCGTTCCTCTAGCGCCGTGATCAGGCGATGAATGCCCGATTTCGACCGCAGATCCAAGTGCATCGCGTTCATCTCATCAAAAGAGCGGCGAAACGCCATCGCGCTTGGCGTGCGCATTTGGATAGAATTCAGCAGTTCCAACTGCTTGCGTGTCAGCATAGCGGCCCCGCCTTTCGAAAAGATGCGTTTCCCCTATGTTCTGCCCGCGTTCTTGATTTGTGTCAAGACTTATCCACAATCTTGGCGGGATTTGTTACAAGTCTATGTAACTCTGCACGCTGCCCTTGGCCATGGCGGGGGCGTTTGCGGGGTGGATCAGCAGTGCATCGGCCTGCGTTAGCAGCCGCAACCGCGCGCTGTCTTGGGCGGCAAAGGGGGTGATCACGCCATTCGATAAGCTGGCGCGCATATAATGCGTGCGCGGCCCGTTTGCGGGAACTTCTGCCCCCAGCATCGCGGTAGCCAGCTGCGGTATCTGGGCGCCGCCCTACATCGCACGCGCAGCATCGGGGCCAAAAACAAATGTGCGCAAACGATCGACGAGACGGGATTTCCCGGCAGCCCCAACATGGCCGCCCCCAGCATCCGCCCCGCCATCAGCGGCTTGCCTGGACGCATGGCGATGCGCCAAAAGGCGCGCTCCATCCCCAAATCCGCCGCCACCTCGCCCACCAAATCATGGTCTCCAACCGACGCGCCGCCGATGGTCACAATCACATCCGCCCCGCGCGCAAGGCCAAAGACATAGGCCAGCGCCTCGCGGTTGTCGGGCGCGATGGGCAGCATCCGCACCACTGCCCCCGCGTCTTCGGCAATCGCCGCAATGGCATAGCCGTTCGAGGCGATGATTTGGTCGGGGTTTGGATCGCCCCCGACCGCCACCAGCTCATCCCCTGTGGCGATAATCGCCACGATGGGGCGGCGATGCACCTGCACTTGCGCGATATTCATCGCCGCAAGCAGCCCCAGATCAGGCGCGCGCAGGATGCGCGGCTCTAGCACATCGCCTGCGGCAAAATCTTGCCCCATGGGCCGTATATGCGCGCCCAAAGCGGCGGGGGCAGTCAGGGTGATCCTTTCCCCCTCGCGCGCCACGTCTTCTTGAATGGCGATGCTGACTGCGCCTTGGGGCAGGGGTGCGCCCGTGAAAATGCGAACGGCCTGCCCCGCGCCCAGCGCGCCATCAAACCGCCGCCCCGCCGCCGATTCCCCCATCACGTCATAGCTGTCGCCAATGGCCCCCGTTGAGGGCAGCGCATAGCCGTCCATCGCCGATGTATCAAAGGGCGGCTGGGTAAGGCGCGCTGTGGCAGGCGCGGCCATCATCCGCCCAAAGGCTGCGCGCAGCGGCACCGTTTCCACAGGCAGCGGCGCGGCAAGAGCAAGGCAGCGCGCCCGCGCCTCATCAACTGAGAATCATAGCTCGTCGCCCGGCTATAAGCGGCCCGATTTGCCGCCCTCTTTCAGCGCCAGATGAATATTTTCGATGACCATATCCTTTTGTGCAGCTTTCAGCATGTCATAGATGGTGAGGCAGGCGACAGAAACCGTTGTCAGCGCCTCCATCTCTACCCCCGTTTGGCCCGTGGTCTTGCAGGTGGCTTCCACCTCGACCCCATCTTGGACGGGCGTCAAAGACAGCGAGACATGGGTCAGCGGCAGCGGGTGGCACAGCGGGATCAGATCGGCGCAGCGCTTGGCGGCCATGATCCCCGCCAGCCGCGCCGTGCCCAAAACATCGCCCTTTTTGGCCGTGCCTGCGCGCACCAGATCCATCGTCTGCGCATTGATACGCACAAACCCGCGTGCAACCGCCAGCCTCTCGGTTGTGGTCTTGTCCGACACATCGACCATATGCGCCCGTCCGCCGTCGTCGAAATGGGTGAGTTTGCCGGCTCATCAGCCAAACCCCCCGGCGGGGGCGGCCAGCAGCGCGCGGGTGGCGGCGGTGACATCGTCCTGCCGCATCAGGCTTTCTCCAATCAAAAATGCGCGCGCGCCATATGCCGCCACATCGGCCAGATCGGCAGGGGTGAACAGCCCGCTTTCCGACACGATCATCCGGTCCTCGGGCACCATAGCGCGCCAGATCGCGGGTGGTGTCCAGCGTCACCTCAAAGGTTTTGAGATTGCGGTTGTTGATCCCGATCAACGGCGATTTCAGCAGGGGGCGCGGTCAAGTTCGGCCGCGTCATGCACCTCGATCAGCACATCCATGCCCCAGCGCCATCGCGGCATCTTCCAATTCGGCCGCCTGGGCATCGGACACCGAGGCCATGATGATCAGGATGCAATCGGCATGCAGGGCGCGCGATTCGGTTACCTGATAGGGGTCATACAGGAAATCCTTGCGCAGGCAGGGCAGGGCGCAGGCGTTCGACGCCGCCATCAGATAGCTGTCATCGCCTTGAAAAGATGGGCCGTCCGTCAGCACAGAAAGGCAAGTCGCCCCGCCCGCCGCATAGGCGCGGGCAAGGGCTGGGGGATCGAAATCGGCGCGGATCAGGCCCTTGGACGGGCTGGCTTTTTTGATCTCGGCGATCAGGGCATAGCCCGTTTTGGCCGCCATATGCAGCGCAGCCGCAAATCCGCGCGGGGGCGGGGCAAGGCTGGCCGCCTCTTCAACGTCCACCAAGGGGCGAGCGGATTTGCGCGCGGCCACTTCCTCCAGCTTGTAGGCTTTGATTTTGTCAAGAATCAGATCGGTCATAACTGCGCCCCTGCAGCGTTGGTCCAGAGCTGCGTCAAGCGTGCGCGATTTCGACAGCGTCGCCGCGCCTGTGTCAATGGATTGCGCCGCCATAGCCACGCCCTCGGGCAGCGAGGTGACGCGCCCCGCCACCAGCAGGGCGGCGGCGGAATTCAGCAGTACCGCATCGCGAAACGCGCCCTGTTGCGCCGTCCAGCAGCGCGCGAAAGCGCAGCGCGTTTTCGGCAGGCGTGCCGCCCGATGATCGCCTCGAACGGATGCACGCGGCAGGCCCGCGTCCTCGGGCGTGAGCCTCGAATTCGCGCACGGCTGCCGCCCTCGATAGCCGCCACGGCAGGTGGCGCCGGTGATGGAGATTTCATCGGTGCCGTCGCCGCCATGCACCAGCCAAGCCGAGGTGGTGCCAAGCGCCAGCAACGTCTCGGCCATCGGGCGGATCAGCGCGGGCGAGAAGGCCCCCGTCAGCTGCATCTTCACCCCCGCAGGGTTGGTCAGCGGCCCCAGAATGTTAAAGATTGTCCGCGTGCCAAGTTCGGCGCGCACGGGCATGACGTGGCGAATGGCGGGGTGATGCATGGGCGCCATCATAAAGCCGATCCCCGCATCGCGCAGGCAGCGCTCCACCACGTCGGGCCCAACCATCACATTCAGGCCCATTTCGCCCAGCGCATCCGCCGCGCCCGATTTGGAGGACAGATTACGGTTGCCATGTTTGGCCACCAGCACCCCCGCGCCTGCCACCACAAAGGCGGTGGCGGTGGAAATGTTCAGCGTGCCCTTGCCATCGCCGCCCGTGCCAACAATATCCATCGCCCCTGCGGGCGCGCGCACAGGCATTTGGCGCGCATCACCGACGCCGGCGGCGGCATATTCATCCACCGTTTCGCCGCGCGCCCGCAGCGCCATCAAAAACCCGCCCATTTGCGCAGGCGTGCCTTGGCCTTCAAACAGGGCTGTAAAGGCCGTCTCTGCCTCATCCCGCGTCAGGGCGCGGGTGGCGGCAATACCGATCAGCGGTTTTAGAATGTCGCTCATGCCGCCACCTTTGCGCGGGCGCTGTCTAGGAAGTTTTTCAACAGCTGATGCCCATGCTCGCTGGCGATGGATTCGGGGTGAAACTGCACGCCCTCAATCAGCTTGGTTTTATGCCGCAGGCCCATGATCGTGCCATCTTCCAGCCAAGCGGTCACCTCAAGGCAATCGGGCAGGCTGGCGCGATCGACGATCAGCGAATGGTAGCGCGTGGCGGCAAAGGGGCTGGGCAATCCGCGAAACATCCCGCCATTTTGGTGGTGCATCATGCCCATTTTACCATGCACAATCTCGTGGCAACGGGTGACAACGCCGCCGAACGCCTCGCCAATCGTTTGATGGCCAAGGCATACCCCCAGCAGTGGCACCTGCGCGCTGGCGGCGGCCTTGGTCAGCGGCACGCAGATACCAGCGGATGCAGGATCGCAAGGGCCGGGGGACAGAACGATCGCCTCGGGCGCCATGGCGATCGCCTCTTGCACCGACAGCGCATCATTGCGCACCACGCGCACATCCGCGCCAAGCTCGCCCAAGTAATGCACTAGATTATAGGTGAAACTGTCGTAATTATCTATCAGCAGCAGCATGGGGCAGGCCTTTGGCGCAAGGTGTTTCGCACTTATTGCCCAAGGTCGGGGCGATGTAAACTGCGCGCGAATTTGGGGGTGAAGCGCGGCAAATTGCGCGCTATAGTCGGCGCGCGCGAGGTGCGCGAAATATGGGGTAGGTTATGCGCAATTATCTGACGGGTTTGGTTTACGGCGGGCTTGTGGCGGGTCTGGGCCTTGGCACAGCATCCTATTTACTGCCGCAAAAGGTGGAACTGGCCGCAGCGCCAGTGGCCATAGAACCCGCGCCAGTCGAACCTGCGCCCGTCGAACCTGCGACTGCCCAACCTGCGCCCGTCGAACCTGCGCCTACCAAACCTGCGCCAGTCGAGCCTGCGCCCGTCGAACCAGCGCCTGCCGAACCCGCACCCGCTGCCGAGCCTGCCCCCGCCGTAGAAACTGCGCCCGCGCCAGCAACCCCAGAACCTGCTCCAGCCGTAGAACCCGCGCCAGCGCCCGCCGAACCCTCGCCCGCCCCAGTAGAACCCGCCCCTGAACCTGCGCCCGAACCCGCGCCCGAATCTGCCGCTCCTGCCGTGCCGCCCCTTCAGGCCTTTGCTGCGCCCTTTGACGGCGCAGGCGGCAAGCCGCTGTTTGCCCTTGTCTTGATCGACACGGGCAACCCCGCCGTTGACCGCGCGGCGGCCGCAAGTCTGCCCTTCCCCGTGTCCTTTGCCGTTGACCCCGACGCGCCCTATGCCGCCGAGGCCATGGCCCTTTACCGAGCAGCGGGCAAAGAGGTGATCTTGCTGCCTCAGTCCCTGCCTGCAGGGGCCGCCCCCAGTGATGTGGAAACCGCGATGTCGGCCTATGCCGCCCTGCTGCCCGAAAGTGTGGCGGTGATGAGCGCGCCGCAGGGCGGTTTTCAAGACGACCGTGCCTTGGCGGGGCTGGTGATGCCTACCATCGGCGCGCAGGGACGCGGGGCGCTGCTCATAGATAAAGGGTTAAATTCCGCCGCCCAGATCGCACAGCGCGAAGGTATTCCCTACGCCCTCGTGTCCAAGATCATAGATGAGGGCGGTGCCTCTGTGCCCGTCATGCGCCGCTATCTAGACCGCGCCGTGTTCAAAGCCGCTCAAGACGGCGCATCAGTCGTCTTGGGCACTGCGCAGCCCGATACTTTGGCCGCGCTGACGGAATGGGCCGTAGAGGGCCGCGCCAGCGATGTCACCCTCGCCCCCATTTCCGCCCTGATGCAGCCGCCGCAATAAGGGGCTTGCCGCCCCTTACGGGATGGCTTCGCCCATCCCTATCCCCGCGGATATTTGGGAAGAAAAGAAACGATACATGCGGGGGGTGCGGTTCCCGTAAAGCCAATTGCTTCTTTTCTTTTGAAAATATCCTCAGGGGGTGAGCGCGCAGGCGCGAGGGGGCGCGAGCGCCCCCTTTTCAACGCCCGCTTACGCGTTGCCCTTTTGCGCAAACAGCCCCGCATCCAGGGCCGCGCGGCGCAGGGCGTTCGATTTGTTGACCGTCTCTTGATATTCGGCTTCAGGGTCGCTGTCATAGACCACGCCGCCGCCCGCTTGCACATAAAGCTGGCCATCCTTTAGCACCGCCGTGCGCAGGGCGATGCAAAAATCCATCTCGCCATTGGCGGCAAAATAGCCCACGCCGCCGCCGTAAACCCCGCGCTTTTTCGGGCTCTAGCTCGTCAATGATCTCCATCGCCCGCACCTTTGGCGCGCCCGATACCGTTCCCGCAGGCAGGCCCGCCAGCAGGGCTGATAGCGCGTCCTCACCTTCTGCAATCTCGCCCACCACATTGCTGACGATATGCATCACATGGCTATAGCGTTCGATGATGAATTGTTCGGTCGGGCGCACCGTGCCGACCTTCGCCACCCGTCCCACGTCATTGCGGCCCAGATCCAGCAGCATCAGATGTTCGGCGCGTTCTTTCGGGTCGGCCAGCAGATCGGCCTCTAGGGCGCGATCCTCGGCCTCGTCCGCGCCGCGCTTGCGCGTGCCTGCGATGGGACGCACCGTGACTTCGTTTGCGCGCAGCCGCACCAGAATTTCGGGGCTGGCCCCGATCAATTGATACCCGCCAAAGTTGAAGAAAAACATGAATGGCGAGGGGTTGGTGCGGCGCAAACTGCGATACAAGGCAAAGGGCGGCAGGGGAAAGGACTGTGTCCAGCGTTGCGAGGGAACCACCTGAAAAATATCCCCTGCGCGGATGTATTCCTTGGCCTTTTCCACCGCGTCTTTATAGCCTTGATGGGTGAAATTCGATTGCGCCGCGCCCACTTGCGCATCTGCCTGACCAAAATCGCGGCTGGTGGCGGGGGCGCGATCCAAATCGCGCAATGTGTCCATCACCCTCTCGGCCGCTTGGGCATAGGCCGCGCGCGCCGACAGGCCGCTGCCCGCCCAAGCAGGGGCTATCAGCGTCACCTCGCCCTTGACCCCGTCCAGCACCGCGATGACCGAGGGGCGCAGCAGCACCGCGTCGGGCAGACCAATCGGGTCGGGGTTCACATTGGGAAGGTGTTCGACAAGGCGGATCATATCATAGCCCAAATAGCCAAACAGCCCCGCCGAAATGGCGGGCAGGCCCTCGGGCAGATCAATGCGGCATTCGGCGAGCAAAGCGCGCAGCGCATCCAAAGGGGCCGCATCTTGCGCCGCAAAGGCTGCGCTGTCAAAACGCGCCTCGCGGTTGATAAAGGCGCACGTCCCTTCGCATTTCCAGATCAAATCGGGCTTTAGCCCCACCACCGAATAGCGCCCGCGCACTTCGCCGCCAGTGACCGATTCCAGCATGAACGTATCGCCGCGCGCCTCGCCCAGCTTTAGCATCAAGGATACGGGCGTGTCCAAATCGGCGGCGATGCGGGTATAGACCAGTTGGTTTTTACCTTGCGCCCATTTTGCGGCGAAATCGTCAAAAGCGGGGGATAGCGTCATCAAAAAGCCCCTAGTTGCCGATCTGGGTGTGAACCGATGAAATCACGTTTTGATCCAGCGAAATTCCTGCCGCGGTTTCGACGCTGCGGCCATAGAGTTCCAGAATGTCGCCAGACAGCGACTGGCCCAGCTGCGTTTCCAATTGGGTGCGCAACTCATCGCTTTTTGCAGATTGCGCCAATGGCGTGATCGCGGTGAGTTGCATCACCGCGATAAAGCTGCCCTCGCTGACAATTTGGGCGCTTGCAGTGTCGCTGGTGGCAAAGGCCGCAGCGATCAGGGCGGCGGGCGCGCCGTCCACCGTGCCATCACGCGTGACTTTGGCGGTTTTCACAGGGCCAAGGCTGGCCATGTCGCCCCCCTCTTTGACTGCGGCCAGTTTTTCATCGGCCAGCGATTGCAGCGCGCGGGTCAATGCCGCAGCCTTCCATGCCGCTGTGACCTTGTCCCGCACCTCGGCCAAAGGGCGCGCTGTCGGCGGGACGGTTTCCAGCAGCGTCATCGCGACAAGGCCGCCATCTTCCAGCAAGATTGCTTCGGGGAAATCCCCCTGCGCCAGTGCGTCCGCCGCGGCCGCAAATGCGCCATAGCCTGCGATTTGGTCATTGTCATCTGCGCCTTTGGCATAGTCGGTGCTGGCTAAGGTCAGCCCCTCGCTTTGCGCCAAATCCTCAAGTGTGGCGCCCCCCGCCAAGGCATCGTCAATCGCCTCGACACGCTGCGCAATCTCGCGGCGCGCGGCCACTTGGGCCACTTCGCGGGCCAAATCGGTGCGGGCCTGTTCCAATGTGGTTTCCTGCGCCGCCAAAATCGCGTTCATACGATACAAAGCAGGGCCAAGATCGCTGTCCAGCGGGCCGACAACGCCGGGTTCGGTCAGGGCAAAAACGGCATCGCCTGCCGCGCCAAGATCGGATTTGGCCACATCGCCCAGATCAATATCGTCCAGCGTCAGATTGCGCGCGGCGACCAGATCGTCAAAGGTTTTACCTGCGTCCAGATCAGCGCGGGCGGCAGCGGCAGCCGCGGCGTCTGGGAAGACAAGGCGCTCCACCAGCCGCTTTTCGGGGATGATATATTGATCAATCCGTTCTTGATACAGCGCGGCAATGGCCGCCTCGTCGGCGGGCAGATCTTTGGCGACATCGTCGGGCAGCAGGGCGACGTATTGGATACGTTTGGCCTCTGGCCGCGTGTAGACGGCGATATTGGCATCATATTCAGCCTGAAGGTCGGCATCATTTAGGCGCGAGCAGGGGCGTGGGCAAATCCGCCTCTGCCAAGGGTAAATAGACAATCTCGCGCGTCTCGCCTGCAAAAGCGGCCAAAGCCTCGGTCAAGGCAGCGGGCGGTTTTGCCGCGCCCGATATGGCCGCCGTCAGCAAACCGCGCGCAATATCGGCGCGCAGACCCGCCTCGAATTCGGATTCGGACAAATTGTTGCGGCGCAGCGCATCGCCATAGGCGGCGCGGTCAAACTGCCCGTCAACCCCTTGGAATGCCGCGATTTTGACCAACTCGGCGGCCAGTTCCGTATCGCCCACCGACAGGCCGATCTGTGCCATCTCGCCGTCCAAGGCGGCGCTGCGCACCAAATTCCCCAAGACCTGTGTGCCAACCCCTGCCGCCAGCAGATCGCGCAGCGGCACCTGCGTGCCGACCAGTTGCGAGTAGCGGTTCACCTCGGCCTGAAGGCCGCTGACATAATCGTTGACCGATATATCTTGATCACCAACCTTGCCGATTCGGCTGGCCCCGCCCCCAAAAGAGGTCACACCAAAGCCCAGCATCGACATCGCGATGAGGCCCAGCAAGATGCTACCCAATATCCCCGCGCCTCGCCGCTTTTTGGGGACGCGGCTGTCGTCTGCGCCAGTTGTGGAATTTGGTTGCTTTGCCATGTGAGACCACCCGCCATCAAATCTTTGCGTCTGTCTAAGCACAGTTGCGCATGGGAGCAAGGGGCGCAGCGCGCGGGGGGATGGGCGCGCGCATCGCCCCCCTTTTGCCAAACGGGGCATTGAAATCAAAATCGCAGCGTTTTTTGCTTGCCTTTGGGGCGGGCGCTCGGCTATCTTTAATTTGATCAAATTATGCGGCCCGCAATGGCGCTGCTAGGGTCATGAAAATAGGATAGGATCAAGGGCATGATCCGCATCCGTCCTGTCGCCTTTGGGTGATGGCGGCGGGCCGTGCCCCGCCTTTGTGCAATGATGAAAGACTGGCTACGTAAGCATCCCGACGTGCGCACCATTCGTGTGGCGGCGGCTGATTTGAATGGGCAGGCGCGCGGCAAACGTGTGCCTGCGCGATTTGCCGATAAAGTGGTGAAAGACGGCACGCGCTTTCCGTTTTCCATATTGAATTTGGACATTTGGGGCGAAGACATCGACGACAGCCCGCTGGTGTTTGAACAGGGCGACCAAGACGGCGTTTTGCGCCCGACCGAGCGCGGCTTTATGCCGATGCCTTGGCTAGAGGCGCCGACCGCCTTGCTGCCGATCTGGATGTTTCGCGAAAACGGCACGCCCTATGAGGGCGACCCCCGCCATGCCCTGCGCGCGGTGGTGGAACGCTACAAGGCGCGCGGCCTGACCCCCGTTTGCGCGCTAGAGCTGGAATTTTTCCTGATCGACGATTCGGGCAAAACCATGCAAGTGCCCGCCAGCCCCCGCAGCGGCAAGCGGCGCAAGGCCGCCGAAACCCTGTCGATCCGCGCGCTGGATGCGTTCGACACCTTTTTTACCGATCTCTACGACGCCTGCGAGGCGATGGATATTCCCGCCGATACCACCACGTCCGAAACGGGTCTGGGCCAGTTCGAAGTGAACTTGATGCACTGCGACGATCCCTTGCGCGCCGCAGATGATGCTTGGCTGTTCAAGATGCTGGTCAAGGGGCTGGCGCGCCGCCACGGCTTTGCCGCGTCCTTTATGGCCAAACCCTACCCCGAATATTCGGGGTCTGGCCTGCACACCCATTTTTCGGTGATCGACGAAAAGGGGGACAACGTCTTTGACAGTGGCGGGCCAAAAGGCACCGCGATGCTGCGCCATGCAGTCGCGGGTTGTTTGAACGCCATGGCCGATTGCGCGCTGATCTTTGCCCCCCATCAAAACAGCTATGAGCGCCTTGTGCCGGGCAAGCACGCGCCCACGGCGATTGCTTGGGGCTATGAAAACCGCACCGCCGCCATTCGCATTCCCGCAGGCAGCCCCGCCGCGCGCCGTGTGGAACACCGCGTAGCGGGCGGCGATGTGAACCCCTATCTTATGCTGGCGGTCATCCTTGGCGCGGCGCTGGATGGGATTGAAAACCAAATGGAGCCGCCCAGCCCGATCGTTGGCAATGCCTATGCCGTGGACGGGCTAGAGGAAATTCCAACCTCTTGGGCCGACGCGATTGACGCCTTTGAAAAATCCTCCATCGTGCCGCGCTTTTTGCATCCAGAGTTGATCAAAAACCTTGTCTCGACCAAACGGCAGGAATTGCATTATATTGCCGAATTGAACGATCAAGAAATCGTCGAACTTTATTTGGATACGGTTTAGCGCCATGAAAATCGGCATATTGCAAACGGGCGAGGCACCTGACGCGCTGCGCGACGCCTCGGGCGATTATCCCGATATGTTTATGCAGCTTTTGGCAGGGCAGGGGTTTGACTTTGCCGTTTATTCTGTGCTGCACGGTGTTTTCCCCAGCAGCGTCACCGCGTGCGATGGCTGGCTTGTCACAGGATCGCGGCATGGGGCCTATGAAGACCACCCGTGGATTCCACCCTTGGAGGACTTTATCCGCGCCGCCTATGACGCGCAGGTTCCCACGGTCGGCATTTGCTTTGGCCACCAGATCATAGCACAGGCTATGGGCGGGCGGGTTGAAGGTTACGCGGATGGTTGGTCGGCAGTTGGGCCACCGAATAAGGATTTTGAAGGCCAGCGCGTCACGCTGAACGCATGGCATCAAGATCAGGTTGTCGTGAAACCTGCCGGGCGCCCCAACAGAAATAAACACCAATGGTCTCGTCGCCAACACCTTCGCTGGGATAAAACAAACGCGCCCCGTCTGGTGAACGACCGCATCTTCACCGTGCTCATCCGCGAATTTGGCAGGTTCCCCGCATTCATGGCGGGTCTGATCGAAAAGGCGGGGCAAAGGTCTGGTTCCCGACGCGGTTTTGTCTCGGCCGCTCAGCGGGCTGGGCGGGACTTTGACAAGCCAAGTCTGATGGCCGCGCAAACAAGCTGCCTTTCTTCAAGGCCAAACATGGCCTGCGCAAAGCGGGCTGCATAAAACGCCCTTGGCCCAAGTTCGGGCTGGGGGATAACCCCCAAAAATAGTGTGACACATGTCCAAATGGACCGACCAACTGCCCAAAGCGGCCCGCGAGTTTAGCGGCGGGCGCCGCGTGGACGAGGTGGAATGCGTGATTGGCGACATCGCAGGCGTCGCGCGCGGCAAGGCGATGCCAGCGGCGAAATTTGCCCATCAAACCAATTACTTTTTGCCCAATTCCATCTTTTTGCAAACCATCACGGGCGAATGGACAACTTTTCCCTTTGACGCCTTTACCGAACTCCGACATGATCGCTAGAGCCCTTTTCCACTGGGTATCGTCACCGCCGCGCCTTTGGACGGCGGATGTGACGCTGCAAGTCATCCACGACGCCAAGGATCAGCAAGGCAATCTTTGTGCCTTTGCGCTGCGTACCAGCAGCCGCATCATGGGCCTGTATGCGGCGCAGGGTTGGACGCCCGTTGTCGCCCCAGAGATGGAATTTTTCCTGACCGCGCGCAACATCGACCCGAACCAACCCGTGATCCCGCCCATGGGCCGCTCGGGGCGGCGGGCGGCGGGCAAACAGGCCTACTCGCTATCGGCCATTGACGAATACGGCAAGGTGATCGACGATATCTATGACTTCGCCGAGGCGCAGGGCCTAGAGATTGACGGCATCTTGCAAGAGGGCGGCGCGGGCCAGATCGAGCTGAACCTTGCCCATGGCGATCCTGTGCGGCTGGCGGATGATGTGTTTTTCTTCAAACGCCTGATCCGCGAGGCGGCGCTGCGGCACGATTGCTTTGCCACCTTTATGGCCAAACCGATTGCGGGCGAACCTGGCAGCGCCATGCATATCCATACATCGGTGGTGGATAGCAAAACGGGCAAGAACATCTTCTCGGCCAAGGGCGATGAGACGCCAGAATTTTTGCACTTTATTGCGGGTCTGCAAAACCATTTGACGGGGGCAATCGCGCTGATTGCGCCCTATGTGAACAGCTATCGCCGCTATGTGCCTGATTTTGCAGCGCCGATCAATTTGGAATGGGGGCGCGACAACTGCACCACCGGACTGCGTATCCTGATCTTTAGAGCGCCGCGCGGCGCGTGGAAAACCGCCTGCCAGGGATGGATTGCAACCCCTATTTGGGCATCGCCGCGACGCTGGCCTGCGGCTATCTGGGGCTGATGGAGCGGAAAATGCCGCGTCCAGAATTTGCGGGCAGCGCCTATATCGACAGCGACGATATTCCCACCAACCTTGGCGACGCGCTGGATTTGCTAGAGGAAGATACCGCGCTGGTCGATGTTTTGGGGATGGATTTCTGCAAGGTTTACGCATCCGTAAAGCGCAACGAATACAAAGAGTTCCTGCAAGTCATCTCGCCGTGGGAGCGCGAGCATTTGCTGCTGAACGTATAGCCATGAACCTGCTTTATGCCAACGACCGCGCAGGGCAGTTTCCGCCCAGCTATTATGCCGCGACCGCTATCCAGGCGCGCGATTTTGCCCCCCTACGGGGCGAAGTGCGCGCCGATGTCTGCGTGATTGGCGCAGGTTATACGGGCC
This sequence comes from Cypionkella sp., assembly GCA_034519315.1. Classification (GTDB taxonomy): domain Bacteria; phylum Pseudomonadota; class Alphaproteobacteria; order Rhodobacterales; family Rhodobacteraceae; genus Cypionkella. Next base: position 29,887 of record JAXHON010000067.1, read on the forward strand.
TATCCGCCGCGCTGCATCTGGCGCAATCGGGGGCGCAGGTGGTGGTGCTGGACGCGCACCGCGCGGGATTTGGCGCATCGGGGCGCAATGGGGTCATGTGGCAGCGGCCACTTCTCCAAAGACGACTGCTGCGGTGTCCGGCACTTGGCGCCCAGCTCACCAATGCCCCCAGAGGTATCCGCTTCTTGAACACCGCTGCGGCGGCATGGAGTTTGCGGCGCGAAAGAATATGTACGGTGGAGCAACGATGCCCGTCGACTTTCCTCGTGTTGCGTCAACGGGAATTGCCGCTCCCTACTGCAGACTCTCTCTCGTCTGACCACCGGGCCCGACGAAGTCCACGCCGCCAATTGTCTCCAATTGGCCGAATTGGTTTCCACCCGTCCCAATTCGTACCCTCCCAATTCAATCATCCAGTTCATCGACATCGAAGCAAAACCCGCAAGCGCCGGGGAGGCTTCCACCGGAAGAAATCAACAACCGAAAACTCAGGGGAAGAATCCGCCCACAGCGCCCAGCGTGCGCTCGACTTCCGCGCTGGCTAACATTTGCACGATAACGCGCGCCCGCAGATCGGCCCCGGCTCTCTCTCCCTGAATTCATCCTTTCCGCGCCGATGATTATATTAAACAGCAGGCGAATATGATCCTCCCTCAACCGCATCGGTTCTCAACTTCAGCCGACGCGCGAGCTAAAGCGTCCGGAACTACCTCGCCATTCGCATTG
>JAXHON010000019.1:0-5399 GCA_034519315.1 Cypionkella sp.
GCATAAACAAATTCTATTAGGTCGGACATTTGCGTCTTGGTCATTCTTGAAGACGAAAAACCTACCGGGAATGGCTTGTCATTTAAGCCAACCTCAAACTGCACATCATGCCCGCAGGCCTGCATAAACAAGCATTTCCAGACCTCAGTTGTATGCCTGCGCCCCTGCGGCATGGCTCGCGATACATCGGACAGCATGGCCCATAGCTTCGCGTTTTGATCCGTGGTTCGCGTTGCTGACCGGATCACAACTACAGCATCTGGCGGGGCCGCGTCGATCAGTGACTTGGCAAAAAGCCTCTGCGAAGCCCCCCGCAAAATAATGGTTTGCCCGCTCATCCGACCAGCCCCGTCAAGTAGTGCCGGATCACGTCGCGGACATATTCCAGATCAGCACCGGTTGATTTTGCAACCTCTTGCACCGCTGCCCCGCTTTCGCTGGGGCAGCGGTCTTTCATGGCAGCTTCAAAGGCGGCGATGATGTGATCGCTGCTCAAATCGGGGCCTCCGACAATTTAGCCTTGCGTTCATCCTTAGCCTTGATCACGCGGGGGTCTCGGGCAGCCTGCGGGTATGCGTCATTGATCAACTTCCACCCGGAAACAAGGTCAGCAGCAGTCCCCGCCTTGCGGATCACATCCAAGGCGTCATTGTATCCAGCCGGATCGCGGCTTTGCCTTTGTGGCGCGTCCCGATTCGGAGGCCGCTTTGCGCCCTCCCCGTCATCATCCTCGGGGGCAAGGCTTGACAGCCCTAGAAGCCCATAACGGCGGGCATAGGTGACGGCAGACCCAAACCCTGCATATCACTCTTTCCGATGATCAGGTAAACCCGGCTGCTGATTAGATCGCCGCCGGTGTGGGCAAAGATCGTTTCGACAAACGGGCCACGTTCATCAGCCCCGCACGGCTGGAAAACCGCAAAGCCGTTGCGATGCAAAGCGGGCAAGCAAGCATCCATGACGGACCCCAAGTCCGCGTATTTGCTTTTCATGTGCGGGTTGCTGGCGTTCTTTAGCGCTTTGCCCATTTCGGTTTGCGCCTTCGCAAGCGCGGCATATGCCTCTTTCATCAAACTGCCCTTTGCTCTTTGCGTTCCGTTGCCCCACACCCTGCGGGCGGCGTCATTGCCATCTTATCAAGATATATTTGCAAGAGTGCCCTCGAATGCTGCCCGATCGTTATTCCATATCCAGCGCGCGAAAATCGTTGAATCGTCAACCGTGCGAAACGTATGCCAGCGCAGCCCCTTTACCGTGTCATTCTTGGCGGCGCTGGCACCCCGCATTGCGGCCTCGGCCTCGGCCTGCTTTGCGGCAGCATTGCGCTGGTCCTCAATATCGCTGGCATTGGCGGCAAGCGCGGCCTTGCGGGCTTCCTCTGCCGCCTCCCACGCCTTGCGTTCAGCGGCCTTGCGAACGGCTTCCTTTTCAGCGGCCAACTTGCGCTTAAACCCATCAACAGCCGCGACCAGCCCCTTGACGATCCGGTCAAGGTCATCCAGTGTCGGCTTGAATTCGGCTTTCTTGGCCTTCCACTGATCATAGATCGGCTTGGCGGCGCTTTCCTCGGCACCTTCAACAGCCTTTTTCGCGGCCTTCATTTGTTTGATCAGGGTGTCAACGGCCAGCATCTGGCCTTCGGTTTCAACGGGCTTGCCGTCTAGCCAGCCTTCGGCTTCCTCGCGGAAAGCATCGAATGGCGTCATAGCCTCATCAATGGGGTTTGGCGGGTTGTTGTGGCCCGCGAGTTCGTTATCGTGATTTCTCATCATTCACTCCATTCGTTTGCGGGCTTTTCGCCCATGATCCACGCCAGTTTTCGCGCGGCATTGGTAAGCCAAACCTTGTCAGACGGGTGAGCATCCTTACGCAAAGCCATCAGCCGCCGAAACTCGCGGCGTACCGATTTTTGAACCCGGATGGGTCGGGGTAGCGTGTCTGGTTTTTCCTGCATCGTGCAAATTTCCTCATTTTGCATGTTGACACTTCTAGCCCGTAATGTATTGTTCAGTCAACACCAATAAACAGAAAAGGCAAAGAAAATGAACGTAGAGGAAATCAGGGTGGCGCTGGGGGTTTACAACCTAACCCGCGTAGCCGAGGCAACGGGGGTGAACTATTACACCTTGCAGCGCTTCGCTAGCGGGAAGCTAGTGCCCCGCGCAACGACGCTGGACACGATCAGGGAATACATCAAAGGGGGAGGCAAGTAATGGCCGGATCGGTTAACAAAGTCATCATCATTGGGAACCTCGGGGCAGACCCGGAAGTCAGGACATTCACCAACGGGGCAAAGGTGGTGAATATGCGCATCGCCACATCTGAATCCTGGCGCGACAAGGCGAGTGGCGAAAAGAAAGAGCGCACCGAATGGCACACCGTTGCGATTTTCAACGAGGCGCTGGCCAAGGTCGCGGAACAGTATCTGCGCAAGGGTTCCAAGGTTTATATTGAGGGCCAGCTTGAAACCCGCAAATGGCAAGACAAATCTGGAGCAGACCGATATTCGACCGAAGTCGTTTTGCGCCCATTCAACAGCACCTTGACATTGCTGGATGCCCCTAAGGACGACGGAGGGCGGTCACAAGACCAAGGCTACCAACGGGACTACAGCAGCACCAAGAGCCAAAGCGGCGGAGGATATGGCGATGGCCGATCTGACTTGGACGATGAAATTCCATTCTAGATCAATATGGTGACCTGTGGATCAGGAGCGACTATCCAACATACATCGCGCGGTCAAGACAATTGCCACAGAGGCCGAGTTGCAAGGCTTTGTCTACCAACTGCGCGCGCAAGACGAATACAATGGGACGGCGGCGCACCTTGTCGAAGTGCGGCGTCGTGAAATCCAAACAGCAAAGGGAAAATGGGGATGAAAACGCTACTCCTGACCCGTTCCATGCGGGTCTACTCGCGGGATGACCTTTCCGCGCAGTACCAAAGCGCCATGCACCGGGGTGATCGCGCCGGGGCGAAAGAACTGCACCTGAAACTCAAGGCCAAGATGGCCGATATTCTGAACCCAAGAAAGGCGAACCAATGACCGATGCTTACACCGTTTCCGCTGATGAACTGCGGCAATTTGTGGAACGCTTTGAACAGCTTGAGAGCGAAAAAAAAGACATCGCCGAACATCAAAAGGAACTGATGGCCGAGGTAAAATCAAGGGGCTACGACGCAGGCGTTGTGCGCAAGATCATCGCCTTGCGGGCGCGCAAGCCGGATGACGTTGCCGAGGAGGAGGCTATTCTGGAACTCTATAAAACCGCGCTGGGCATGGCATGATTATCCTGCCGTGGCCCCCGGCTTGCCTATCGCCGAACAGCCGAACGGATCGCCGCGCCACGGCGGGAAAGCGGGCAAAGTATCGTGGTGACGCCGCCTTGCTTGCCCGCCCCCATCGGGGCGATTATCAACCGCACCTTGTCATCACATTCCATCCGCCAGACAGGCGACAGCGTGACTTGGATAACATGCTGGCCAGCATCAAAAGCGGACTGGACGGCGTGGCGGAAGGTGTCGGGGCGAATGACGCTGACTGGTCTTTAACCATCCGCAAGGGTGAGCCGACACCTGGCGGCGCTGTCGTGATCCGGTTCGATCCGGGCGAATACACTGTGGTGATCCCATACAAAGGGAAAATATCATGAACCAACAATTCGAAGCCAAATGGCCAGAAGCGGACGCCCGCAAGATCGTCTTGAGTCTTGTTTCGGAATGTTCCGACCTGCGCAATCTAACCGTCCCCACAATCATTGGGGGCGGCAGGACGGCAGACAAGGTGCAGGCCCGTCATTGGGTCATGTATGAGGCATTTCACAACGGATGCACCCAACCGCAGATAGGGCGCGTCTTTGACCTGGACGCCAGCACTATCCATCACGGGATTGAGATGGAAACCAATCGTCGGGCTAAATCGGCCAAGCGCCATGGGCTTCCCATGTTCCGCAGCGTTCGCGCTTGACGTTTTGCGGGTGATGGGGCTTAAAGGGCGGGTGGGGAGCGTCAGCAGCGCTCAACCCACCCATGCGCAGCTGGAGGAGCAGCCACTATGCAGACAATAACGAACGTTTCACGGCTTTGCAAGCGGGGTTCCCCTGCATGAGTAAAATTCCGTTCATGCCTCTAAGTGTTGGCGATTTTGTCAAAGACACAATGGACCTGACCGCCGAGGAAACCGGGGCCTATTTACTCTTGATCATGGCGCAATGGGGGCGGTCTGGTAAGAGTCTGCCAAGCGATAGCGAACGCCTAAAACGGATCGCTAGGGTTGGCCGGTCATGGCCTAAGGTGTGGTCCAATATAGGGCGATTTTTCGATCATGATGAATGCGGCGTGTTCAATGAAAAGTGCAGAGAACTGTTCCATTCCGTTGCATCGAAAGTGGAAGTTAAGAAGCAGAGTGGCGCGCGCGGCGGAGCCGCTAAGGCATTGAATTTAAAGAATACAGCCCTAGCAAATGCTAGAATTTCGCTAGAGCAAAAACCTACCTATTCAGAATTATATTCAGAAGAAGAGAAGAAAGAAGAAGAACCTATCGGTTCTTCCAAGAAAAAATCGCCACGCGGATCACGGCTTTCGGTGGACTGGTATTTGCCAAAAGACTGGGGCGACTGGGCGGTTTCTGAGGGCCTTTGCATCGATGATATCAGGATGCAGGCGGATCAGTTCCAAGACTACTGGACAGGCAAGGCGGGCGCAGCGGCAAACAAGGTTGATTGGTTTGCGACGTGGCGTATGTGGGTCAGAAAATTCATCGCAGATTCAAAAGGACGGAAAAATGGAAAACCAAGCAGGGCGCAATTTGACGAAGCCCATCGCGAATACACCCGCCTCCTTGCTGCGGGACAGATCCATGCAAGACCTGACCCAAGCGATCCATTCGCCGGGGGACAGGGCTTTCGCGATGGAGCGGGCGAGGGTATGCCTCAAACTCTACTTTGACCCCGATATGAGTGACCTGGACCGAGCCGAAATGTATGAGGCCTTCGGGCGTGTCTTGGGAAATCTGCCGCGCTGGGCTGTTTCCAAGGGCTATGATGCTTGGGAAAAGTCAGGCACCCGTCGCCCATCCCCGGCGGAAATTCTGATCCTGGCAGAGCGGGCGATCAAGGAATTGACAGATGAGGTTGCGCGCCGGGGGGCGGCCAAGCAATCGGAGCCAGATCGTGAATGCGAAAGGGTTTCGCCAAGTGTTGCCGCCGAAATCCTTGCAAGCGCTGGATTCGGCGAAGATCGGACAAACCTTGTCAAGCGCTTCCCAATGGCCGGATCGGTGGATGAAGTCCACCAAGCTGCGAAGCCATCGCCTCATTGGTCGGAAACTGCCGCGCCAAATGACCCGCGCTGGGAGGCCTTGAGAAAATCACGGAAATCGTCGCAGTTCTCAGCGAAAA
>JAXHON010000048.1:0-16498 GCA_034519315.1 Cypionkella sp.
GCGGCATATTTGGCTTGGTATCCGATATATGCGGTATCACCCATTTCAAGCGTAGCAATTGCCGCGCCGGGGTCACCACCAGCGAAAGGGCCTTCCGATACATCGGGCACAACCCCATTAGTGACAACCTGTGACCGCATCAAGTTCCCGGTCAAATGCGGCAAGGCCCCACCATTGCTTTTGGTGCGGTTCATTTCCATTGCGAATTTCCCGACGAACGATTGGAAAACCGCGTCTGGGGCTTCCTTGGTCTTCTCAGACCACGCCCTAATCTGTTTCCCGAATGACAGGGTCATCCCGCACCTCCGCCTTGTCCTTAAGGCCCGTCATAATCGCCGCACCTTGCGCCGCAGTTGACAGGGCGTCAAGCAGATGACCTCTCAACAGGTCTTGCAACATCTTAGCCCGAAGGGCTTGGCAGGTGTCACACTGCATTTCTTTGCCTCCAAAGCGGATCTAGGCGAAACTGTGTGTCACACGTGCATCGAATGGTTTCCTTGCCCGGTGCAGCCGGATCATGGGCGCAAAGCAGGCTACCGCCATTCGCCAGCACAAACGGTGTATTCAATCCTCGAACTTCCATGCCGTTAGCCTCGACATGCCACCAGCGCGGCTCTTTCGGCCCGCCGCCGTGAATCCAAGTCTTGATCACAGCGTCATCCGGTGCCCCCGTCTTTTCCAGCACCTGTTCCCACTGTTCCAGCCGCGCCGCCATGACCGCTTGCGCCGTTTCGGTCTGGGCAATCGTTTCGGCCCGCGCCTTTAGCAGGGCATTGAAGTATTGATTATCTGCAACGGCCCTCTGCGATGCGGGCACAGCCTCACCCTTGGCGTAGGCCGAAAGGATTTTCTGGGCGGTGGCCTTGTTGACCTTGTATCGCACTGTCGGAACGCCGTCGCGCACCTCCACAAGGTCGCGAACACCATCGGCGGTTTTCATCCCCTCCGAAACCGTGGCCCACCGATCCGCTCGTGCCGCGTCCAAGCCGATCACGCCGCCCGTGCGCCGCCCGCCCTCTACCCGTCCGCCTAGATCGCGCGCGATGGTGTGTGGATGCTGGCCCTGCTGATAGCCCGAAAGGATCACAACCCGCGCCCCGGCCTTTGTCTCATCACTGATTTGCTGGATGCGCCGCCCGGTTTCCGTAGTGATCCAAGCCTCGGCCCGTGGGTTTGTCGCATCAAACCGCACCGCGATATCATTGGCAATGCGCGCCGCTTCCGTGGCCCCGCCCTGCGCATAGGCCCTTGCCGCCTCTTGGCGATAGGCATCAAAAGCGGCAGGCTCGATATTAAGTGCATCAACCGCCGCGTCTACGTCGCGCCGCTCTAGTGCAGCAATCAGGGCCTTCCAGTCCAGCCCCCGCCGCACCTCCTGCATAGCCGCCAAGAAAGCCCGCTGCAACACAGGTTCCAGCTTGCCAATCAGCAGGCGAAACTCACGTGCTTGTCGGGCGTTGATCGTCATCTGCGCACCATGAACTTGACCGCAGACCGCGTTCCAGCAGCCGGGATATCCTGCCGCCCGATCACCTGCCAAGCCTTGCCATCAATCTCGATCTTGATCACGGCCCCGTCCGACTGCGACAGGTCAGTCACTGGAACAGCGGCAATCACATATTGATCGCCCGCCATGATCGTGGCCCCGTCAATCATCCTTTGCGGCACACCGAACGAATGCGCCCTAAGTATCTCGCGCGTTACGGTCGGCTGGACCGGCAACCATGGCTGCACAGGGTCAGCCGCTCCGGGGGCTTGCCGAACTAGTACGATATCGCCCGGTTCAGCGCCAAGCCCGCCCTGACTTGCGGGCTTTAGCATATCGGCAGCCATCGCCGCCATGTCGTCAAAAAACGTCATGACCCCACCGACAGAACGCCAAAGCTAACCTCCGAACGGGGCAAGCAAAGCCAAGCCGAAACCATAGCGCCAATCTGCGCATCCTGCCTTGTGCCAGCATAAGCGCCTGAGGCGTCAAGGTCGGTTTCCATAAATTCGCGTTCCAACACGTCCGTCTTTTCGCGCTTTATGACGCGGGCCGGGTCAACCACACGCGTAGCCCAGCCCGGCATATTAGCCTCCAGCCATGCCGCGCGATAGCTGGCGTTGATCCATTGCAGCGGGATAAGATCGGTAGGGACGGCTTGGCCGTTAACCACATGCCCGACACGCGGCCAAGCCCGTTCCTGCGCAAACCCCGCAGCCCGGTTGCTGCATTGCAGACGGGCCTCATAGGTCGCATCAACGTAATCCGCCCCAATCTGCCGCAAAACAGCCGGGGCGGTCGTGGCTGGCACAGTTAGGCCGACGCTTGCCAGCCAAGTTGCAAAGCCTGCATCGTCGCCGTAACCGGGCATGGTTTATTCGCCCCCGACCAGTGTGTCGTTATCGCCCGAAACGGCATCGCTGCCAGCGTCTGCCGGGTTGGTGACGGCGGACTTGCCAGCGCGGCCCGTATCCATTGCGACGGCTTTGTTTGCCAGCCATGCGGGAATTTCATCACCCTTGTGTTCAACAACGGTTCCAGGCTCAATCGCCTTGCCCTTATTGTCATATACGCCTTTTTCGGTGATCTTGATTTTCATGGTGGGTTCCTTTCCGGACCGCAGTGGCCTTGTGAAAGGGGCCGGTTGCCCAGCCCCTCCAAAAGATCACTTACGACGAATGCGCGATGCCGCAGTTCTGGTTGGCATCGAATTTGATTTCCAAGGCCGCTGCCGCCATGGTCACAAAGTTGTAGTCGTCTTCCGGGTTGGCCCGGAATTGCGCCCGCGTCGTCATCGGCATGGCGTTCAACACCTGCACAGTCGAGCGGTTTTTCACGACCGCCAGAATGGTGTTGGCCGCGACGTTGGAAGCCGGAACGACTGCCGCAATCATCGGGTCTTCCATGATCCGCTGCGCAATCGACTTGCCCGGCGAAAGCGTGGTGCTGTAGTCTGTCGCCTGCGCATAACGCCAAGTGGCCCAGTTCATGTAGACCGTCGCTGGCACAAAGAAGTTGTCAGCATGAAGCAGCGCAAGCGTTGCGTTCATTTCCGAAACCCACTGCGCGCCCGTTGCAGCGTTCAGCGCCACGCCAGTAGACCGGGTGTTGCGGCGTGGGTGGTTGGTCAGACCGTAGAGCGGATTGGCCCCCACAACCATCGCGGCGTTGCCGTTCAGGGTTTGCAGTTCCAGTTGCTGCGCGACCTTGAACATGGCATTGCGAGCCGCCGCCACATCCAGCGACACGCCTTCCGTGCGGGCCGCTTCGATTTGACGCCAGCCAAAGCCAAACGTGCTGTCCAAGATTGGAACCGGGGTTCCGAAATAGTCGATCTTGGGTTGGTCAAGGCGAGCCTTGGAGCGACCATCCAGCGACGTGTTGACTTGCCCGGAATCGCTGATCGTCTGGAAATAGTGAACCAGCTTGCCGATGGGCATGGGCACGGAAACCGAAGCGGCAAGGTCGTTGAACACGCTCAGCACGTTGCGCTGAACCTCAATCCCTTCCCGATCCCATTCGCCCCAAACGTCTTTTGGCAAAGGTGAAGCGTTGCCTACAAACGCGCCGTTGCCGACCGGCTGAATGCGGTGCCGTTCCGCCATAGCGGCTTGGCTCCGGTTGAATGCAGAACGGTTGGTATTGATTGCCGCCTGCTGTTCGTTTGTGAAAAGAAGCATGTCACGGCCCTCCTTAGGCTGCGGTGTAGCTGTTGGCGATGATCACATCGGCAAGCTGACCTGCCGAATATGCGCCGGGGGTATCCGCAAAGAACGCCACGACGACAGAAGCTGCCCCAGCCGCAGCCGCACGGCCAGAAGCCGCAACGGTCAAAGGTTGGTTCAGCGTGTATGTTGCAGACGCCATAGCGACTTGGAACACATCACCGGGCCGCAGATCATAGGCGACGCCCGTGTCACCCGAAACATAGGCGGCAAGGTTGTCCTGATCCTTGTAATCTTGGAAACCCAAGATTTTCGGCAGCTTGGCGATAGCGGTGGTCAATTGCACCAAGTTGGTGGCCGTGCTTTCAACGAACGTGCCAGGCAGCAAAGCGCCGGTCACGGGAAGGTTGACGGTCGTCGGCTGAATAGCGCCAGCCTGACCGCGCCAGATCGTATTGCCCGCCATGTTATTTCACCCCCATTGCAGCTTTGATATCGGCATTCAGGTCGGTATCGAAAAATTCATCTTTCACTACATCGCCGCCAAACGCTCCATTCAGGCCAAAGGCCATCGGGGGTTTGATCTTTGCGGCCAGCGCGTTCAACACGGGCAGGCTTGCGGCATCCGCATCAGCCTTTTCCAGCAGGCCAGCGTTCACGATACGCTCGACCAAACTGATCTTTTCAGCGTCGGCCTTGGCTTTTTCAGCGTTCTGGATCGCGGCAAGCTGTTCCGCCATGGGCTTCAAGGCCTCAGCGATGGCATTCGCCACCACGGCCGCCACATCTTGCTTTTCGACAATATCCGAAAGGGCGTTAACCTTTGCGGAAAGGTCAGCAAGCTGCTTGTCTTGTTCAGCAGTCATGTCAGTCTCCTTTCGGGTTTCGTTCTCAGTCTTGGTTGGTTCGCTTGCAAGAAAGCCCATGATGGCCCCCTTGATCTTTTCCCAAGCCGCTGCCGACTTGGTTCGTTCAACCGCTTCCATTAGATACACACCAGCCCAATCAAGTTGGCGCTCTGCATCATCAAGGGCGGAATTGATAACTTCCATCTGGACGCCATTAACCATCATGCCAACGCCCTGCTCGGGGGTTGCCGCGCCGGGTTGATCCAGAAGGATCGCATCATGGTCAAAAGACATGTTGCGGCCAATGCGATTGTATGGCGCGTCTGCCGGGGCGTCTTCGAGTTCAAGGTAAAGCCCGGTTGAAGTGTGGACGGGCTGGCCATTCTCAATCGCTGCCAGAACCTCCCTGCCGCCGTGGGTCCGATTGGCCACTTCAACGTCAATCACTTTGTCCAGAAACACCCGGCCATTCTCGCGCCGCACGTTTTCATTCCAAGCGCCAATGTATCCGATGTTGATCCCCTCGGGGTCAGACGCGCTCACGAACTGCCCGTTAATCGTTGGATGTCCAAGCGGGGCGGGGGTCCGGTTAAGACCCAAAAACGACTTGGCGATTTCATCCGCTGGATAAAGGATGCCGTTCATCACCACATCATCGGGCAGGGTGGCGCTGGGCACAATGAGCAAATCGCGCCCGTTGCGTTTTTCCCTTCGCGCAGCCTTGCTGTTCGCAAGTGAGCGGATATTAACGCGGGCCTGCTTCACTGGTCGTCCCCTTCATCTTCGTCTACGTCAATCTCGTTTAGTGGCGGATACCCCGCCGCCTCTCGAATTTCGTCAATCGCAAATACCGGGTCCAAGCCTTGCGACATCGCATTCATCTTTTGCGCACGATCCATTTTGTCCGATATCGTACTTTCTGTCAAGTCAGCCCAATCCACCTGCCATTCGCGCTCGGGAATGATTTTAAACCGCTCAAGGCGATTGACGAAATCAAGGATTGACGGAACGACTGCATCCACGCGCCGGGCCATGCAGGTCTGGCCCCAATCGCGGCTGTCTTCGGTGCTGGCCCTCTCGCCGGTTTGGTTGCCGACAAGTATCTTGAGGGGCATCTGCAACGACGCGACATAGCTTTGCAGCGCGATGTTGAAAAAATGTTCGGGGCTTGGCAGCGTCACGCCAAGGGTTGTCGCTGTCATGCCTTGCAGCATCAACAGTTTGTCAAAGCCCTTTTGCCAGTCTTCGACTTGGCTGTTCATCGCATCGGCCATGCCGGATGGGTCAATCCCCATTGCCTTTGCCATCAATTCAATATTCGCGTCCTTGTCCACCTCCAGCACGGGGGCAGACTTGGCGTTTTTCCAATAGCCCTCACCGCCAGCCCCGCTGATCTTTTCCATGGTTATCAGGTCATTGTAACCCGGTTCAAGGATTGATCGCCCGTGAATGGTTCCATCGCGGCTTATGATGATCACACGGTCAGGGTGAATCGTCATTGCGCGATTGCCACCCGTCGCAGCTTGCCCCGGCAAGCTGGATTCGTTGAACTGGAACATCTTTGGCTTGCCGTAGTCCGGGTTTGTTTCGTCGTTAACCCAATCTCCAACCGTCAACTGCCCTGCCCACGCCGGGATAATATCGACTAGCCCCATAAGCCCGCCAGTTACGCTGTTGACAGGCTGGTCAAAACGCTGATTGTCGGCAACACGCAAGATCAGCCCAGCATACCCACCGACAAGCCCCATGCGGTCAGCATCCGCAAAACGCTGCCACAAGCGCAGACCAGAAAAACGCTTGGCGATGTCCTTTTCTAGTTTGGTTTCCTCCGGGTTGTCATTCTCGGCAAGGAAGGGTTGCGTCTGCCACGTTTTAAGGATCGTTCGATCAACACCCGCCCGCGCAAGGCCATTGCGACGATACATCGCGTAAAACTGGGCAAAGGTCAGGTCGGTAGGAAAGCCAAAGTCCGCATAGTGGTTGTGCTTTGCCCCGTTGAAAAAGCCAGGGAACATAACATCCATGCGCCGCGATGCGCTGGCAAGGGCATTGGCAAGGCTCACCCGCATATTCATTTCCGGCTCCTAAGGAACATAGCGACTTGCGGGGTAACATCGATCATAGGCCAAAACGCCATAACCACAGCATCGGCCAAGTTGGGTGATCGTGTTCCAGGCGGCGATTTGTCAACCACTAGTTTCAAAGCCCCCGTTGTTCTGCTAGCTGTAGCCTGTCCTAACTCTTTTTGCAACTGTCGCAAGCATGACAGACTACTGGGCAAGCTGATCAGGTCATCATGCGGGTATTCGATGCCCTCATTGATTGCCCGATATGTCCGCTCAAAGCGCCTGCGAAGCTGCCACCATGCTTGCGCCTTGAGGTTGGCATAGAAATCTTTGTTGCGCGGGGTCTGCCGATCATTAGGCTCCGTGTGGTTGTCAGGCAGCTGCGGCCCGGCCCCGGCAGACCATGCGACGAATTTCATGCTTGCGGGCATATGACGCTCGGCTTGAAGTCGGTTGGCCTCCGCCTTAACCCCGGCCCCGACGCCCACGCTGTCGTATTGTATCTCCACCGGCCCCATGCCCATGCAGGCTTGCACAGCGCGGCGGGTTGTTTTGCCCGTGTCGCCATCGCCCCAATCTTGCGCCGAAAGCAAGACAGGCCCACGCCGGATCGCAAGGGCGTTTTTGTCGCCGCCCTCGTCTGCCACATCCAGCCCGGCGATATGCGCGCCCGTGCCATCAAAGCCAAGCGCGATATGGGCATCAATCGCGGCGACGATCCATTCGCTTGGGATGATCAAGCCATCCACGGAAGCAGCATAACTGCGGTCAACCTCTTGCGCAAAGACGTGCCTCAGCCCCGCGTCTTGGGATTTCCTTTTGCGGTCGGCATACCAAGCGTCATCCTTTTCCGGGTGATCGCGCCAATCCATCACGAAGACGTTCGTCACGCCTTCGATTGCCGGGCCTTCAGACCATTCCTTGCCAGCCTCGCGCTTGCGGTGGAATACGTTGCCCAGCCCGTTAACCGATGAGATATCCACCTGGACGCGGGTTGTGTCGCCAAGCGCGGCTTCGATCAATTCCGGGCGCTCATAGTGCGCCGCCTCATCCTTGAAATAGATCAGCTTTCGCCCGCCCCGCCCGATATTATCACCGGCCTCTCCCGTGATCGTCGCCCCGGTTGCGCGGTTTACAATCCGCATATAGGTCATGTCGTCTTTTTCGCTGAATCCGGCTGGCCAGAATTCACGCGGCAATGATCTGATCAGCATCCGCATTTTTTCAAAGATGCTGTCAGGGTCGCCCAGCTTATCGACAAGCTGTTCCTTGCGGCTACCCCAGCCGACTGCCGCACCCGGCCAGAACAGCCAAAGCCAAACGGACACGGCGCAACAAAGCCATGTTGCCCCCATATCGCGGGCCTTTTCGATCAGGGCGCTTTCCTCACCTTGGAGACAAGCGACAAGCAATTCAACAAGCTGGGCCTGTCTTTCGAAAAGGATAAACGGCATCTTTGGCGTCTTGCCTTTTTTGCCAGCAAGGCGCGGGTCGTAAGTATCCATCCAGTGATTGATAAACTCGACAGGCCGGGTGCGATAGTATTCCATTGCCCCGGCCAGCAATGCCGGATTGGCGCGCATGGCTAGCACCTGATTTTGCCGCCACCCCCATACCCCGATATAATCGGGTGGCCATTCAGCCCTTGTCAGGGTTGAGGGTACGCGCATAGGCTTCTGCCGCCTCCTGTGGAGTCATTGTCACCACGACAACGGTTGCTGACATCGGGTTTTCTGGATCATTGGGCGAAATGTGTCTGTCCGCCCACTCTTGGGGAGCGGCGTTTTTCAGCGCGAAAATCCGGCTTGTGACCTTGGGGGACGTCTCAGCGGCAAGCAGCCCATCCTCAAGAAACTTAAGGCGTTTTGCCATACCACGCTTTACTGCTTCGGAAAATTTAGGCTTTTCTTTGACCCACTCGTGGAATGTGTCGTAGCAAATCCCGAGGTCTCCGGCTGCGGCCATGCGAGAATACCCCAAAGACATGAACGCCTCTACACGTTCAGGCATGTCATCCGTATAAACTGTTGGTCTTCCTGCTGGCATACCTTCACCATACTTCGTCACGTTGCGTTTTGTCAAGTTGGCCAGCCTTTAGGGCGAAGTACGGGCGTGAACCCCATTGCTGGCCTGTCGATGATTGCGGGGTTGCGATATGATTACCCGACCGCTGCGCTCTATCGACTTACGCGCTTGGATTGACGCTCCAAGTCAGGCGTTTGATTTTGCAACTTTGCACGTCCACACCCTACCCATCATTATGGGCATCGGTCAAGTGCGCTTGCGGACGATCACTGCGCCGCCCCCTCATTTTTGCCCGTTAAGGGGCCTACTCCGCTTTTGCGCCCCATGACGCTGGAAAACACGACTTGCCCCTCTGGCGGGGAGATTTCGGGGGTCTGCGCTAGGCTATAGCCCCACACCGGACGTGTTCCGCGACTTTTCAGTTTTTGGCGCGTGATCATGGATGCGTTAAGCATTCGGTCAAGTGCGCCTTTGATGGCTTCGGGCGTGCTTTTGATGTGGGTTGCGATTGATGACGCTGGCACGTTGTCGCCAAGTTCCAAGACGGCAAGAATGCGATACATTTCTGCCGTCATTTTAACTTCTACCGCGCCCCGTGGCAAATTCGCTACGTGCCCTTCGTCTGCAACCGTGCGATGGATGATGGCTGCAACGTTGGTCTGATCATCCGGCGGGAGGGCGAACGGGCAAGCCTCTTTGACTTGATCCGCCGTGATACGCCCTTTCTTAAAGGCCTCAATATGGCGGCCTATGTGGGTCGTGCCCTGCGCCTCATTCAGCATTTCGGGCCTCGAAAAGTGCCGTTGTGTTTTTGCATTCAGCTGCCATCGTCAACTCCATTTTGTTGCGTTGAAAATCCCGCGTTTCACGGAAGCAAGGAAACCGTAGCCATCAATCCGCAACGCGGCGGGCCTGTTCTGAGAAAGGATTAAATTCGCGTTTGAGCCTAAATTCGTAAATGCCCGGTTCCAGATCGACAGGATTGTGAGGGACGGCCGCATCCTGAAACAGGCGGGTGTGTTCCCGAACGATGGCATAGAGGATTCGCGCGCCGCTGGGAACGGTCACCCGTTCCAAAACTTCGCAATCCCCCCCCAGGATGTGATGGTTTCCTTGATCCGATTGGCTGATGATCCATCCCTTTGCCCCTCGGCTCATAAACGGCTTTGTTTCGCAGTCCGGGATTTCGGCCAAGATGTCGATACGGATTTCGCCCTGATCCGGCAGTTTTTTGTATTTCACGATCATTTCGCGCTCCTTTCAGCAACGATAACTTGGGTGGGTATATTCGGCAGTCGGCAGGGCGTCACGCCACGCCTGAGCCGCAATGGCGGTTTCGATGGGCAAGCCATCGATATCAGAGACGCGTGGAACGCCCTCGCAAATCGTGCCGTTGCGCGGGCATTGCGCCATGAGAAACCGGCCCGGTTCCGGCAGGCCAGGGAGCGTCAATTCGACAAGAGCGCCGATGTCGGTATTTGGATCGCCATCGATGATTTTGCGATCCAACTGGTCAGCGACCTTTGCCCATCCGAGTATCTGACAACCCGCCATGCGCTGTTCAACGTTTTTCACGGACAAAACATCTACTGCTTTCAGATTGGCTTTATCCTCGATCCATTCCGAGGGGATGCTAACGCCATGCCAAGCGTGGATTGCAAACCCATCGGGGTATCGGATTGCCGGGCCATCTTCGGAGTGGATCACGCCCCGATCATCCAGATTGCAAACATCATGCCTTTCGCTGGCAAAGCAGACGTTTTCGAATGGGAGTATCCAACCGCAGCTTTCGCACAACTCCCAAAAGCCGATAAGATGCTTAGTTTCCTTAACCATCCCGAATTCGTCGTGCATAAAACGATGAAACGACAGCCATGTGGCTTCGTTCTGTCCCAAAAGAGCTTTATCGTCGCCAAATTTGACTCTATCAAATATGATGTGACAGAAATCATCGGCAATGTTGTTCATTAAACCTTCTCTGATGCTTTCAATGATGCTGGAACAGACGCTGTTCCTGACGTAGAGACCAACGCTTTTCCCGACATCGCCCCCAGCGCTGACCAAGGCATTTTTTGCAAGCATCATGGACTGAGGGCTACCAGCCCAGATTATTTGTTTTGGCGGGGTAAGACCTACCGCATGATACATCATCCGAATAGCAGCCTCGGCGCGTGGACGGTCAGCTGGTTCTGTGGACGTGCCGTAGCCGGTCCACCTTTTGACGTATTCGTCAAACTTTGCCCTCTGCTTTTTCGTAAGTTTTTTGATTATGGCCATCTTGCACCTATCCCATCCTATCCTTTAGGCAGCATGCCCCATTGCGCTGGGCGGGTCAAGGGGTGTTTTCAGAAGGGCAAAAAATCATCCAAGTCGCGTTCGATATCCGTTCGTGGTCTGACCCTCCACGATCTGCGCGCCGGGGAACGCGGCCTTGACGCTGGCACCGACAAAGCCCCCAGCGTCTTGATGCGATTTCAGAATGACGGCGATTTCGCGCAAGGTGTAAAAAGGAACTCCTGGCAATTTGATTTGTGCCGCCTTCCATTCTTCGCCGTCGCGATGGATTGCGAATTTAAAGCCTTCATAATTATATTCCCACACTTCTGGATCAAGCGGTTTGTGGCCCGATTTAATTGCTTCTTCCTCCATTGCGGCTATGCCTCTTATGCAGATGCTTACGGCTGCTTTGGTAAATTCAATGTCTGTTCCATCCATTGCCGCGTTTAGCCGCGCCATGGCACTACCGAACTTTGCGGCTGTCTCTATCGACACAAGGCTTGGCAGGCGATCGATGCCCCATCGGGCCTCGGCTTCACGGGCTACGCGATCAAACGGTGCGCAAGCATGATCGGCCATGATTTCGGCGTTTGTGGCTCCTTGGCTGATCAGGCGATCTGATGCGTTGCGCCGGTTGTTGTATTTCGGGGGCATTTTTTTGGTCCTTCCATGATCATTGTTTCCTGGCGTTTGCGCCAGAGGTTTGCGCCAGAGGTTTGCGCCAGTGGCACACCTGCCAAAATTCTGACCGCTGATTTGCGCCACAGCGCTCCAGAAGTGCCCCTAAAGGGGCATACTTTCTGGAGGCCGCAGTGGCGCACTCTAGCTTTGCGGTTTTGCGCCACTGTGCGCCAGTGGTGCGCCAGTGAATTTTGGCACTGGCGCAAACGGGTCTTCACTGTCACGGCGTGGTTTCCCCGCCTCCACAGTGACGTTTCCGCTTCCTTTAAATCAAGTTTCGGATGGTCCCGCGCGTCCACTTTTTCTAAGCCCTTTTCTCATTTTCCGTTGTCGTTCTGACTTGTAATCGAACTGTTCAAGCATCCCGGTTTCGATCCATTTTTTGATGATCCGCCCGGCTTGTGCTGCGTTTTTGGCGTTCTCTGGATTTCCAAAGTTCCACGCCATGATGACGCTTCCGGCCCATCGTTCTTTGTCTTGCGGTCGGGATGTATAAAATTCTGCGTTTCCGTCTTCGTCTTCGATGCCGCTATCTATTTCTGAAAGAATAGAATTGGCGACACCTTCGGTAATACCCTCGAACCCGTCCGGCAATTCGATTTTGACGGCAACACCGATCCACTCGCCATTTCCAATTTGTTTGCCGATCATTTGTCGATATGCGGCGGCTTCGGACGGTGGGGCAAGGTTTGCTTTTGCATCATCGATGCGAAAAATTCCTTTTACGTCATCTGGCTTAAAACCCAATTCCATAGCTTTTTCTGCTGATATTGGATTTATAACGCGTGCGGCTCTTGCGGCTCCGATAAGCGATCCAGCGCCACGGATTGAGTCCACAGAAACGTCTTCTCCGTTGGTCTTTCTGGTATGGTGGACGAGTCCGATGGCGCAGTTTGCCTTGTCTGCCAGCTCTCTGATTTCGGACACGACCGCGCCGATTGCCATGTTATCATTTTCCGACACGGCATGTGCGGAGACGAAGGGGTCTATAAAGACGGCCCCGATGCCTAGCTCTGGGATGCGTTCTGCAAGATATTCGACAAGTGCTTTGTTAGGGTGGACGCCATCGCGGGTTTGCACGGCAAAGCGCAAGCTGAATTCGCGTCCGGCATCTACGAACAGTTTTCCGCGCAGTTCTTCGGCTGTGATATTATATTGCAGCATCGCGGCGTTGATGCGGCGCTGCATCTCATCCATGGGGTCTTCCAAGTTGACTATCCATACGTTTGTCTGTTGCTCCACGCGCTCGCCCAATAAGGGCCTTCCTGTGGCGATGGCGATGGCTTCGACAACTTGCAGGGATGTTTTCCCGATGCCTCCGGGTGATGCCAGCACGGACACAAATTTGCGCAGATAGTGCCTCCCGTATATCCATTCGCGCGGTGTGATGGTGCTGCTATCAAAGGCGTCAAAGACGGTTGGCCACGTTGGCGTTGCAATTTGGGGGTCATCAAAGTCTGCCCCTAGTTCGGTTTTGTTTTGTTTGGTCACGGTCGTTGGCTGCGGCACGGGCGAATGGACTGGGGTTGACATGGGGCGGTGATGTTTTGCGACGGCAGACAGATCGGCCCCGCCTTGTCTTGCGAATTCCGCGATTGTCCCGAAGCCTGATCCTTTGCCGGGGGTAAAGGTGTCCCACTTGGCCTCCACCTCGCCCGCGACGTATTTTGCGCCTTTTGCTGACCATTCAACGGCGATTTCCAGGCCTTCGTCGGAGCCTTCGAATTTGTCATGCAGCCCCATTAGGACGGCCAGCCAATCGGCGTACCCGATATCTGGTGAAATGTATGAAAGCAGGTCCAAGACTTCATCATTGCTAGCGTTTACGCCATTGCCCATCGCGGCGGTCTGAATTTCAAAGCCTCCCTGCGATGGGGGTTGCGCGCTTGGTTTGGCGCGCTCGGACAGTGTTGTTTGTGCTGCAAACACTTGTCTCATTCTGTCGAATGCGATGGGCGCGCGTCCGTCGTCATATTCGGTGCGCAGTCGGGATATTTCGGGAACATATCCCCTCTCGCGTTTTTTGGTGTCTGGATAGGTGACTGTTCCCGACAGGCGCATGATCCTAGACGGGTTGATAACGGACTTATCTGATTTGAATGTTGCGGCGATATCGGACTGCATTGCGCGCCATGCCGCCAGATCGGTGCAGGGGGATTCGAGTTCCCAATAGACATGGGCGCGTGCTGATGGGATTGTTCCGGTTGTGACGGCTGCGGTCCATTTTGGGCCGACGAATGACTTGACGTTTCTGGCTGCATCGGCATCGTCGCAATCGGCCCAGAGGTATAGCGACCCGATGATGTCTGTGTCTTTGGCGCTTCCCGTATATCCGTAACGGATAGGGTTTATGACGGCGTAGACGTTCATTTTCATGGCGTTCACTTCCGCCGCCCATGCGGTTGCGCCGATTTCGGGTTCGTCGATCCACTCTGGGCGGAATTTGGCTGTCTGCGGGCTTCTGTTTTCTGCGAATGCGCGCAATTCCAGCATTGCGGGCTGGCCCAATTCCGCCCATCGCGCGGTGATCATGTGCAAGTGTCGGCTGATGTCGCTGGCGTTTGGCGCTAGGGATTGTGCTTCCATGTTTATTTCCCCGCCTTTGCCAGCGATGTGATCCATTCTTCAACTTCTGAAATTTGCCATCGCGTTGCGTCTGCGATTTTGACTGGCTGCGGGAACCCTGGCAACTCTTTGGCCCATCGCCTGATGGTTGACCGTGATACGCCAAGTTTATCGGCAACCGCCTTGTCGGATAGCAGCATGTTTTCCCCCGTTATGAAACAACATAGGCCAACATAGGACAGTATTGTAGTGTTGTAAATAGCCAAAAGAAACGCCCCGCGCGATGGCGGGGCGTTTTTGATTTATTTGTCGGCTTTTAGAATTCTGCGTCTGAGATTTTTTGCGTTGGAGTCTGTTGCGGTGCTTGCGTTTGGGGGACGGGTTTGGTGGGTTCGGGCAGGTTTCCCATGCCTGTATCTGCGGCTTTCATGTCGCCAAAATCGTCTTCCAGGCTTGCCCCGCCATACTTTGCCTCTGACACGACCACAGTATCAAAGGCAAGTGAGATTCCGCCTTTGCCTTCCGGGTCAATCGTTGGGAAGGCGGAAAGTCGGATGCCCCCTACGGAGCCAGACCAGATTCCTTTGTCTTCAAGCGGGGCAAATTTTCCCCCGCCCAGCGGGACGACGACTTCAGGCGGCTTTTGCAGCTCGCCTTTGTTTGTGACGGCTTTGCGCTTGGCGGTAAATGTTGCGACGCCTTTTTCGGGGTCTTTCTTCATACCAAAAACGCCAGAAAACTCTGGAAGGTCAGAACGTAGCGCTTTGCGGGCGTTGTAATGCGCTTTCATGGATTCGAAAAAGCGCTTGGCCTCGTCGGTGGGCCACTCCCATCCGACCGACCACCCTGCGCCGGTCACGTTGGCTGCGCAGGGTTCTACTCTTTTTGTTTGGCTATTGAAGCGGTAGATTTTGTCGAGACGCGGCCACAGGATCACCACGTCTTTAACGACCACTTTCAGGAATTCATCATTTGTTGCCATTTTGTCTTACTTTCGTCTTGCTTTCGTCAATGCCGGGATCCGCCCAGCGCGGGTTATGAACCGATCACCCTTTCGATGTAAACGGTCCAGAATTCATCGAAAACATCTGGCCATTCATCGGCCAAAAGCTGTAAGAACTCCCATTGCGCGAGTGTATGCTTTCGCACTGTTTTGATGGTTTTGGGGGTTTGCAGAGCGCCTATCAGGTGGTAGGCGTAATCGTGCATCAGTCTGCGCGGGTCGACTGCTTCTTGGTGCATATCCTTGAACCAACTTGGGATAAGTCGTGCAGCGATTTCTGCTGTTGTAGGGTTGGCTTGGATTTCAAAGGTCATTTTACCTTACCTTGACCATACCACGCCAGTAATGCCGCCTCTGCCCGTCCGTCATCTTTTACGCGCGCCCACTGATCGGCGCTGTCCGGTAAAAGTTGTGATGCTTTTTCGCGCGATGCCGCTTTGGAAGACGAAAGATTTAGGGCGGCCTTCCAAGATGCTGGTGTCACCTCCAAAACAGGGATGCCTCGCCATGTCAGCGCCCCGATGATCTTGCCATAGGCGGTGGCGATTTTTGCAACATTCTGGACGCCGATTGTTCTTGGGTAATAGGGTTTTTCCAAGATGCAAAGGAACACCGGCGGCAGGTCACGAATCGCGTCATTCAGTGCAATGGTTGTATCCGGCATGTCTATGACGGACACGGCACGGCTTGATGTGTCGAAAAGCGCGATTGCGCCGCGAACACCTGGATCGATGCCTAGCAGGATCATTCCGCTTCATCCTTGAGGAACCGTGCCGCTTCCCGCATTGCCGCGCCGCGAATGAATTGCGCCCTCGTTTCGCCACTCAAAGAAGCCGCTCGCTCCAGCCGTTTCAGGTTTATTTCGTCTAGTCGCGTCGTCACGATCTTCTGCACTGTACGTTTTTCCATTTGATCACCGTTGACTTATTGATGCCGTAACGATACCTTTACGGCATCAATCCGTATACGTCAAGGGGGCATAATGCCGGAAACCACAACCTACGTTTATTTCGACATCGAAACGATTCCGGTGCAAGATGCGGGCAAGCGCGCGGCTGTTGCTGCGGGCTTGAAGCCTCCTGCGAGTTACAAAGACCCGGAAAAAATCGCTGCTTATCTTGCTGATAACGCTGACGATGCGGTCAGCAAAACTAGCTTTGACGGCTTCGTGGGCATATCGCCGCCATCGCTTGGCGGGTTGGAAATTCCGAAGTGCAGCGCCGGTCGGTCAAAGATGTGGCAGACAGTTCTGGCGAGGTAGCGGCTCTTGATGATTTTTTTAGCGCTCTGCCACCCTATCGGTCTTCGATTCTTGTCGGTCACAATATTATTGGCTTTGATATTCCGTTTCTGACACGCCGTGCCGTTGTGCTGGGCTGCAC
>JAXHON010000003.1:0-3572 GCA_034519315.1 Cypionkella sp.
AAGTTGTTTGCTCGTCAAGAGGCCAAATCGCCACTCATTGGTCGCTTTCTTCTCTTGATGATCGTGATGGCCGCCCACTCTTTCCGTTTGATTGAACAATCGGAGTGGTCAACACACACTGAATCAAATACAAATAGCAAGGCTGTGTGGTGGTGACAAGCTGCATCTGCTTCAAATAAGAGGACACCTTGCGCACATAGGTCTGCTTTGCGTTGACCACCTGGTCTGTGTGATATGGGGAAGGCGATGGCCGTGGTGTTGTGACGACTATCCGAAATGTATAGAGACAACGGTGCGACGGCCGCACCATAAATATCAAGGCGGCGGATCACCTCGTCGATCGGCACGGTGCGCGGGCCGAAAATCTCGGACAAACGTCCTTGGGCGGTGCGGCGCAGCATCGTCATTTGCCAAAGGCGGTCTTGGCCATGCGCAAAGCCAAGCGCATAGAAAATATCTGCCTCATTGGCGCCAAAGATATGGGGAATGGCGCTGCGATCGCGCAAAATCTCGACGGGAGAGGACGGGCCAATCAGGGTAAAATCTTCCTCGTAATCGGGCAGGGACCGCGACAAAACATAGGCCGCCAGCAGCGCCCCGACGGCCCCAAAAGCCAAGCCCGCCATCACAGCACGCAAGATCCAGCGCAGGGCGATTTTCATCGGCGTTTCCTTGGGTAAAATGGCGGCTTTGACCCTTGACGGGGCGGCGTGGCAGCTTTCTAAAGGATTATGCCAACAGGGGCAACAAAGTGCGGGGGCGGATATGGCGAAACTGGCGTTTTTGGGCCTAGGGGTCATGGGCGGGCCAATGGCGGGCCACTTGGCGGCCAAAGGGCACGCGGTGACGGTCTATAACCGCAGCCCCGCGCGGGCGCAGGCTTGGGCTGCACAGCATCATGGCGCAGTAGCCGCAACCCCCGCTTTGGCCGTCGTTGGGGCGGATTTTGTCATGGCCTGCGTTGGCAATGACGATGATCTGCGTGAGGTGTGCCTTGGGGCGGATGGCGCCTTTGCGGGGATGACGCAGGGTGCGGTGTTTGTGGATCACACCACGGTCTCTGATACCGTTACCCGCGATCTGGCCGCAAAGGCCGCAGCTATGGGCATCGGATTTGTCGATGCGCCTGTGTCGGGCGGGCAGGCAGGGGCGGAAAATGGCGCGCTGTCGATCATGTGCGGCGGCGAGGCGGCCGATTATGCCGCAGCCGAGCCCATTATGGCATCATATGCGCGCATTTGCCGCCATCTTGGCCCTTCGGGTGCGGGGCAGCTGGCCAAAATGATGAATCAAATCTGCATCGCGGGCCTGATGCAGGGCCTGTCCGAGGCACTGGCCTTTGGGCAAAAGGCAGGGCTTGATGGGGCCGCAGTGGTCGAGGTGATATCCCAAGGCGCGGCGGGTAGCTGGCAAATGGCAAATCGGCACAAAACCATGCTGGAAGACCGATTTGATTTCGGATTTGCGGTTGATTGGATGCGTAAAGATTTGGCGATATGTCTTTCAACTGCCGACAAAATCGGCGCGCAGCTGCCTGTCACGGCGTTGGTTGATCAGTTCTACAAAGACGTTCAACTGCAAGGCGGCGGGCGCAATGACACCAGTGCGCTGATCCGCCGCCTTAAGGGATAATGCGGCTGTATTTCAGCCCCGACAGCGTGGCCCCAACAATTAGCCCTTGTTGACCAAAGACAAATGCCTCGACGGGCGCGCCGATTTCGGTGGTGTCGCGCCCAATCGCAGCGCCGTCCTTGGGTGTCGCATAGCGCAAATCCGCCCCAGCCGCCCAACCTGCCGAATTGCGAAACCGTGCAAGCGCTTCGGGTGTCATAAAATACAGCGCGTGCCCATATTGCTGGGCGCCGATTTGCAGGCCAAAACTGGCCTTTGCGGCGGCGTAATAATCAACGCTAACGCCTTGAATTTGCAGCGCTCCGCGCCCATAACCGCCGCCAAAACCAAAACCGGCTTCGGTGAGAAGCGGCATGATCAGCACCCCCGCTGCGCGCTGCTCTAACGCCTGCGTTCCTGGGTAAGTGCTTGCCAAAAAGTCGCGCGTGGCCTTGACCCGCGCCTCGATCTGGGCGGCGCCTTTGGCGGCCAGCCCATTGTTGCCCGCCGTCGCGCCGCAGCCAACCAATGCCAGCGTGCTTGCGCCCAAAAAGCTGCGCCTTGTCAGTGTGTTCATTGCCATACCTGCCTCCGATATTGTCAAGCTCTGCGGCCTGATTTTGACCTACATAGCGCAATTATATGGCCCTGTCATCTGGCGAGAAAACAAGGCGCGGCTTGCCGCCTATTTGCCCGCCAAAATTCGCGCCGCAGCGGGGGCGAAATAGGTGAGGATGCCGTCGCAACCCGCGCGTTTGAAACACAAAAGGCTTTCCATCATTGCGGCCCGCCCATCGATCCAGCCCCGTTCTGCGGCCCCCGCAATCATCGAATATTCGCCCGACACCTGATAGGCGTAGGTCGGCGCGCCAAAGGCGTCTTTCACCTCGCGGCAAATGTCCAAATAGGGCATTCCTGGTTTGATCATGACCATATCTGCCCCCTCGCGCAGGTCGCGTTCGATCAGACGCAGGGCCTCGGCCCGATTGGCGGGGTTCATTTGATAGGTTTTCTTATCGCCCTTCAGCGCGCCCGCAGCCCCAACGGCATCGCGAAAGGGGCCGTAAAAACTGCTGGCATATTTCGCGCTGTAAGAAAGGATTGCAACATCTTGATAACCTGACATTTCTAGCGCCGATCGTATGGCCCCTATGCGCCCGTCCATCATATCTGAAGGGCCTAAAATGTCGGCCCCCGCCTGGGCCTGAACCAGCGCCATTTTCACCAAGGCTGCGACAGTTTCATCGTTTTGCACGATACCATCGCGGACAATCCCGTCATGCCCCAGCGCATTATAAGGATCCAGCGCGATGTCGGTCATAACGGCGATTTCGGGAACAGCCGCCTTCACCGCCCGAATGGCGCGGTTTGTTAGGTTGTCGGGGTTCCACGCCTCTTCGCATTCGTTGGTTTTCAGGCTGGCGTCGGTATAGGGAAACAGGCAGATCGCGGGAATGCCCAAATCTGCCGCCTCGCGTGCGGCGGTCACGATATTGTCAATCGAGCGGCGAAAAACGCCTGGCATCGAGGCGACAGGCTCCATCACATTTTCCCCATCGCGCACGAACAAAGGCCAAATCAAATCCCCCACAGACAGCGTGGTTTCTTGCGCCAATGCGCGCAGGGCAGGCGTGCGGCGCAGGCGGCGCAGACGGGTGGCTGGAAAGGGGGCAGTGATCGGGCGCATCGCGGCGTTGCCTTGTGTGATTGGGTAAGCTATGGCCTTGCTGCCATGGAATGGCGCGCGTCTCAAGGGAATTTGCTATGTCTTTGGTGAAACAGGTATCGCAATGTTGGGGCTGATGCTTGAGGCGATCAGCCTGCGGTCGTTTTCGACTTTGTGGTATTGGATCGCAGTGGCGGTTTTTTGGGTGCGCAGCTTGCGGGGCGTGATGGGCATCTCGCATGGGATGGTGGCGCGCGCGCGCAGGGGCGGCGCAGCATTGGCGCACCTAGAGGCG
>JAXHON010000023.1:0-57453 GCA_034519315.1 Cypionkella sp.
CAGTCAGGCTCTTATTGACGCCGCTATTGACTATAAGGCAGATGCCATTTTTGTCCATCATGGTTACTTTTGGAAGAGCGAAGATCCTCGTATCATCGGGATGAAGTATCGCCGCATTGCTGCGCTAATCCTCAACGATATTAATTTATATGGCTACCACTTGCCATTGGATGCTCATCCAACTTTAGGGAATAATGCTGGACTGGCGGACGCAATAGGTCTATCAAATCGATCTGGGTTACAGACTGGGGTGCTGATAGAAGACTCTATTGGTATTGTTGGTGATTTAATAAACGGGCCAATGTCAGCGGTTGCGTTTCAGAAGAGAGTTGAAGAGGCTGTAGGTCGCGATGTGTTGTTTGTGCACGCGCTTTTTCGAGGCCGTTCCGCGCACGTCGCCCATGTAGGGCAATTCCGCCTTCAAGTATTGCGATGATCGAGAGGCGCACGGCGTCAGGGTCTCGGTCGATGATCGTGCAAAGGTGCTGACGGCTGCGCGCCCACCCGCCCGTCGCATCCGTGAAGAACGCGAGGGCTTCGCGCCGGATCAGATCACCCTCTTGGGGGTTCGACGACGAGCGTGCCGATGAGCAGATCGACCAAGCTCTGACGCATCACGCTTAAAAAACAGGTGTTGCTCTGGCGTCGCGAGGCATTCGCACCGCGTCACGCCACGGGGCGGATGATCGGCGCAGACAGATCGCCGCCTTCCTCGTCGATCATGCTTTCTCGTCCTCCCACGGGCGGTCTGCTCGGGCGATCTCGCCGCGCTGGGAAGTTTTCGTGAGGGTCGCGCGGGAAATCATGCCAGCCTGCCACAGCTTCAACTGCAGCCTCGACCATCTTCGGCTCCATCGCGATTCTCGATGAAGTCGCGCGAGAACGAAACGGACAACGTCGTCGGGCAGAAGCCGCGAAGCCACTCAGCAGCAAGGCGCAGCGGAGCGGGTAAGCGCCGCCTCTAAGGTCATGACGACGTTGTCGAGTGCAAGCAACGACAAGTTCTGACCGCGTGCGCTGCGTCGCTGTGTCGATGGTCTCGTTGCGGTTCATGTTGACCGACAGCATCCGCGCGCCAGCGTCGCCATCATGTCGATTTTTCTCCACTGCATCAACTCCTTCATCGAAGCGGGAACGCCTGCGCCCGTGTATTCGAGCATACCGACTTGCAGTGCCTTCGGGCAGGTTCAAGGCCGTGCCCGAACCGATAGAAGTCGGCACGCGGTCAATCGGCACAAGATCCACCCAGCAATCCACGGCGTCGGCGATCCCCGCTGAAGGAAAGATGGCATGTTCGCGGTCGCAGGAGTTCTTGAAGTAGCGACAGGGCGAGATTGGCACAGAGTCGAGCAACGGCGGCATTCCTCGGGCTGGCCGCAGGCTCTCATGGCTGACCATCAGGAAGGGAATGTAGTTCAGCGCCTTGCCCGTTGATCGTCGGAATGATCTCGTCGCCGATGTCCACGCGGCGCTCGGGCTGACCTTCGCGGATGAAACGGCAGGATCTTGTAGATCGTGTCTTCGAGGAAGAGTTCCACGAAAAAACGTCGGCACCGTCGAAGTCCTCGTCTGAGGCACGAGGCACAACGCGGGTCAGTTCTTTCTGTCCATCGACATACTGCAGTATCCCAATCCGCAATCGTCTCGGCAGTCCAGGGTCACGAGAGTGCGGCGTCGGTGATGGCCGTCGTGCCGACGCGAGGGGAAGTCGAGCATCAATCCCGAAGCGGCCCATCGACGTGACTTCGCGCACCATGTCTTCGATAAAGCACTTGCAAGCGAGGTGCTTTGTCGTTTGGTCGCACGCAGCCGCATCTGCGGTTCGAGACGCGACGGCAGAGCGAATGACAGGATCTTTGCGCAAGAGCGAGGCCGACGGGGGCGCGGAAGGGTCATCTCGAGGGGTGCGCCGTAGAACGCCCCACGGTCGATGATAATGGCTGATAGTTAGGCGACGACATGCCGTCAGGCTTGGGCGTGTAAAGCTGCCCTTGATCTTTGATCTGCGCCGCTCGCCTTCGAGGCAATCGCGGATCAGATAGTAGTCCTGCATCCGGCGGTCGTGCCGGGGCTTCTGCGGCCTCATGATCAGCCCTCCGACAGCAACGGGAACGCGTGAACGTAGGGGATCGAGAACCGCCGACCTGCGTGTGAACGGCCAAGCCGTCGCGGGTCTTCGCGAGCATCACGTCGCCGATGAACACGTCCGTCTTGAAGGGGTCGCCAAGCACTTCCTTCATCCCGTGGATGAGTTGCGCCTTCGACACAGGGATGACGAGTTGCGACGAGGACGAGTTGGTCTTTTCGATCAGGGCGACCGAGTCGCGGCGCGCTTTGTCTTCGATGATGATTTGCATGTTTCCTCACAAGGGTTGCAGGCGGCGGCCAGAAAGGGCAAAGCGAAGGCGAAACCGCCGCCCGCTTGGGCCAGTCGCTGCGCATTTCGATCATCGGCAAAGTTCGATTGGATCTCGACCAGAGTTCAGGCCAGATCGTCCCACTCGCGTCAGGCTACAAGCCTTGCTATACTCAGACAATTAACCGCAACGGTGAGGATCGGGATGTCTCTTGAGTTCAATAATTCGCTTGGCTACATATCTTGCGGATAGGAACGATAAGGCCGATGAAGACATAGCAGTCTTTCTCGCTAGAATTGCAGACCTCGCGGAGAGGATATCCGAGAAATGGGAGGTCAATCTTCGCAATATCTATGATCTAAAATATCGAGCGAACAAGTTCCGGGAAGACCGAGTGAATGTCGATTTTTTGAGCATATGTTTAAGGATCGGAGCCACAAGCATTTCGAATATTGCGCTCGCACACCGAAGCAATTCCGCCGAGAGCTTCGAGCTAGATCCGGTTTACAAGGTTCCGCGCGATGAGATGTGGGAGCGAAGAGAACGCCGAAGGAAGAAGGATTATCCACATCACTTCCCGTCGGAGGTGAAGCAATTAAAGGTGCAAAGTCGCCGACCAAAAGCAATCCTTTCGAAGGAGCAGAGCGCGGCCAGCGAGGTCTTAAAAGTTCGTTCGGATTTGAAGGCTGACTTCGATGAGGTTTTCAAGGCATTAGATGAGGTAAGCGGCGATGACCTCCGCGTTCGCCTCGACTTAGTCGACGTTGACAGTGTTCGTGAAAGGGTCGACCTGCTGCATCAGCAAGCCGCGACGCTAAGGCAAATCAGCAGCAATTTCCGTGCTCAAATCCGCTAGTCGCTGAGAATTTAGAAAAATTCTGTCTAGGGTGGGGCGGGTTCGCTTCTCAGCAGAGGTGCCTTCGGACATTTTGTTGCATCGGGCGAGTATTGTGGTGCAACAATCCACCTAACGACATGTTGTGCCTACCTTCTGACGTATGGTCAGACAACATACGTTCTGTCCTGCTAACATATTGATATTACTTGATGCAGCCATGCGGTTTGTAGGTGGCTTGTAGGTGGGCGATCATCGGGCAGGCAGCGAGCACGAAAGAAGGTGGAGTCGCTGCCCCGTATTCGGTTCGGGCGATCCTGAGCGAATCCGTCAGGCGCAACGCAAAACGGCAAACCACCATGGGTTTTAAAATCCCTTGCGCGTAATAGTTGGATGGATGGATGAAACAAAGCTGTGACCTGCGATCCATCCATTGATTTCGCGTATGTAGGCTGAAATTCGCCCCGATTTGCGTTTGCGTTGCGCCCAAGGCCCAAGCGCATCGCACCGCGTCATAGCCAACCCGAACACGCCCCAACCGATCCATGAATTGATTGGATCGACCACAGGTCACGAACTGTTACAACGCTGCCCGCGAAAAGCGTCGGACCGCGAAAACCGCGATCCAACTATTTCGATCCAACCAATTTGGATCAAGAAGCCTGCGGCGTCAGCGATACCGTTCTGATGGTCACGCATCAGGGCAAGAATATCGTCTGCCGTCGCCTCAACCTTCGCGACCTTCTCCGAAGATGAACTCGCGATGCCGACCGCGATACGCGCCAGCCGTGCATTCTCAAGCAGCGTCGATGCCTGCACGATGCGCGGCGAGATCGCCCGCGCGTTCCCCGGCACGTCCTTCATCGAGATGAGGTTCGACAGATCGCCCAGCGTGCTTTTCATCTCGGAACAACTCAGCCGCCGTCGCCGTGACCTTGGTGCCGATGAAGTTGTCACCTGCGGCAAGGTAATCGACGAGGAAGATGTAGACGCTATCCGCCGTCGCTGCTTCTCGGCCATTTCGAGGCGCATCTTGGCATAGGCGAGAGGCCGAACCAGCCGTCAGGCTTGCCGAGCACGCGCGACACATTCGCCCGCTCGCGAGAACACCCCGAACCGTGAACTCGTCTGCTTGACCGAATGAACGTCGCGCAGCACGCGCGAGACGAGGCTGTAAAGCGCGCCGCGCCACCGCGCCATGTTCGCCGCCCGATAGGCGCGAAACTCATCCTCGTCCATGTAGGCTTTGCGGAAAAGGCGGGGTGACGCGAACGATCCGCTCGATCAGGTCTTGCTTGTAAAAGGTGGGATCGAGGCCCGCGATCAGCAAAGGCCGCATCGCATCGACCGCGAACACGTCACCATCGGAGTAGAGCTTGCGCTGGCAATCCGCCGCCCGTCGAGAGGCGGCACAAGGCGTCAGACAGGCGCGCGAGGGTTTCCACGTTGTCGAAGGACATGACAGCCGATTGATAGGCGGTCACGACGAGGTCATCTTCTGAGCCAGGTTCGCCTGCCTGCGCGCCGACGCGCGGATCGAGGATTTCGATCAGTGTCGCGAGGTCGATGACTTGGCCGAGCCAGCCGAGCCGTCGAGAATCCTTGATTGGGCATTGCTGGCCGGGGTTGATGATCGCCGTGACCATCCACCGCGAGCAGGAATACCATCGAGTCATCGTCCACGTTCAAGAAGTCGATCAGGTCTGACAACTCGCCTTGTTCGGGCAGCAACATGGGCAAGCCCACGCCTTTGCGGAACTGCACAGGTGCATCGTTGTTGACGCCAACCCTCGTCGTCGATCTCGATGATCGTGCGGGCAGGATCGGCGAGAAAGACTATCGCTTGCCGCCGACACGACCCAACCGCAGGTCGACATGCTCAGGCGCGGTTTCGGCGGCCTGTGCAAGTGCGATCATCTGCGCGCCCTTCACATCCTGCTCCTGCGGCAGCTTGCCGTATTCGCGGAGCATTCCGTAGGCGCAGCGGTTCTTGAAGTCGTTGGTGTCGATGCGAACCATTCGCGCGGCTTCAACTCGGCATAGGCAACGTCCGATTGGTCGCGCAAAATCCGCGTGTCGGCGAGGAAGTCGAGCGCGAGCAGTTTTCGCTGCTCTGCCGCCTTGAGCGGCCAATGCCGCTGTAGCCGTGTTCCTTCGCGATCCGCCCAAAACGATAAGGGCGAGTATTGGTTCGCGCCTGACAGGCCGTCCATTCGGTTTCATCGCCTGCGCGATACTTCGGCGAGGTCTTCGACCATTCGACCCACCGCCCGCGCGCCCATGCGTTTTCCTTGCCGAAGGCGGCTTGCAAGCAGATGCCAGCAGCGCCCCATTCGTCACGATTGTCGGGGTCATACTTCTGAATGAAGGCGTCGAAGGCCGCGTCGTTGTCCACGCCTGCGGCGTCGTCTGCTTTCTTGCGGCCTGCCTTCTTCGTCGGCACAAACTGCAATTCGAGGTCGTCAAGCGCGCACTCGGCAAGGCTGACCGTCGTGCCGTCCTTCACGGAGCAGATCAGCACACTCGCGCGAGAGCAAGGCAGCGCGACGTTTTGCTCGCCGAAGCCCTTGGGCAGAACTTCGACGCCTGCTCGACGCCAATCTTCTGCCCCTTCGCGTTCATCACAGCGCGGTTCGAATTGCCCGACGAAACGGCGACAAAGGTCGCGCCGTCGCAATCCACGCCTGCAGGCCGAGCGCTTCGCGTCCTCCTTGAGCGTATCGACGCGGCGCGCATTTCGAAGGCGAGCCAGATATGATAGCCATGTCCACCGCCGGAGCGGAAGACGAGGAACGGGATTTCGCGCGCGGCAGGGTGCATCGCGACTTCGAGCGTCGGCTGATAGGCGATGCCTTTCTTGTCGTGATCGTCGAAGTCGAGCACGAGGAAGTGTGACTTCTGCTGCGCCTCGTCCACGTTCAGATACATGCCGAGCGGCTGCATGCTTGCGTCGAGGTGTGCGGCGATCATGTCCACCGTGATCGGCCCATCGACCTTGCAGGCCAGGCAAACTTGCCCTTCGCGCGGTCAACATAGCCTTCAGTGTGCGCCCCGTGTTACCGAGGGCTGCCAACTGTTTGATGATTTCCATGATCAGCCCCGCGTCTCGACGAGGCAGCTTTTCGCGAGCCATTGATCGAGATGGGACTTGCGATAGCGAACGCGGCCAGCGGCCTTATAGTAGCGAGGTCCACGACCATCCGTGCGCCACCATTCGAGGGTGGATTTGGAATAGCCGAGGTAGTGGGCGGCCTGTGACGTGTCGAGGGCTTTGTCGATCTGTTCAGTCGTGGAGTCGCGCATGGCAGACATCTCCCGTTCAGGGTTGTATGTCTCGCTGCGCGTCCGAACAGCGTGGCTTCTCAGCCCATAAGCTTGGAAGGGGCCACTATTGGCTGACCCGCAACCGCCAGTTTCTGTTCATCCCCGTGGTCAACCCTCTCGGGTCAATCCGCAGCCTTGAGCCATGCACGTTCCTTCATGGCCAAGACGGGTTTGTAACAGGTCGAAAGTTAGTGCGCGTTCGAGAGCTTTGCAAGAGTCATCTTTCAGAAAACCTCACTAAATCAGGTAGTTGCGTTTAAACGGGCAGTCAGATCAGGTCCATGCGTTTAAACGCCTCGACGACCTGACCCATTGGCTTGCGGAGCTTCTGATGGTCAACCACAATATAATGTGCCCCTGTCACAGATGCGGGCGTGTGGTTCAGAAGGCGACCAACCGTTTCTTCAAGTAGTTCAGCCTCCGTTGTCGCGATGGTCGCGAAGGTGCGCCGATGCGTATTGCATGGAAACCGCGATGCGCGAAGGCGATTTGAGGTGCACGGCGTGACGGGTGCCGGGGAAGACATACTCGCTGTGAAACTGCCGCATCGCTTCAATACCTCATGGTGCAGATCGAACAGGGGCAAGTCAAGAAGGCGCGTCCGTTCTTCGTCATGGGCAGGTGCAGGTGGTCATCGTGAACCTGATCCCACCGCAGAGAACGCGCCTCGTCGAAGCGCAGGCCCGTGAACAGCAAGAAGCGATAGTAGGCCGTGTGGACAGGGTTTTCGAGGGCTGACACGGCATCGCGCCAATCGTCCAGATCGTCGATGATCTGCTGCGACGGCAGTTCGAGGGAACCATTCAATCGCCATCGTCGGGCATTCAGGCAGATCGTGGACACGCCGCGCATGGTTGTAGATCGAACGGAATGACTTGAGGACATGGTTCGCCGCGCGCTGACCGTTCGGTGCGATGCGCGCGTGTGCCTTCACACACATGTCCTTCGTGATCTCGTCGAGCGGCTTCTTGAGCCAGTCTTTCAGGGGTGGTTGTGAACCTGCCGCTGAACCGAGTCCTTGTTGTGCTCAGACCGCAGTTTCGGGCGCGAGCGAGGTAAGCCGTCGTCGCGTCCTCAAGCGGTAGGGTATGCGCTTGGCCCGCAACTTCTTCGCCGCGACGCCGTCGCATGTTCGGCGGCAAGCTGGATCGCCTCGCCGCGCGATGCCTGCCGACACCTCGGGGAAGTTGCCGATCTTCACGCGCGTCGTTTTGCCGTGAACGTCTTTCTGAAAGTAGAAGGTCTTCGTTGTCTTGCCCGTGAACAGCGCGAACCCTTTGATCTCTGAGTCCCACAGCTTCGCGTTCGCAGGCGCACCTCTTGCAAGAGGTTTCGGTCAGCTTGACCGTTGTGCGATTGGACATCTCTCATCACCACTTTGTAGGCGCTTTGTAGGTCGCCGATTGGGACGCGGTATAACACGTCGTGGTGACGGTGCGGCTATTAGTGCAAAATGAAATCAACCATCTTGCAACGTTCTCAAAGGTGTATCGCAGGGTAAACGCGAATGTTTGGGAAGCTGCTGCTCTACCATTGAGCTACACCCGCGATGGGGGGCAGATAATACGCCGCGCAGCCAAGGTCAAGGGAAACCCGCGCAAAGCATCTGCCTTGCGCGGGTGACGGGGCTAGGCCCCCAAATTACATTTTGGGCAGCAAAACCGTATCGATCACATGGATCACGCCGTTCGACTGCACCACATCGGCGATGGTGACCGTGGCGGTGTTGCCCATCTCGTCTGCGACCATCACTTTGCCGTCTGCCGTTGTCAGCGTCAGCTCGCAGCCGCCCGCTGTGCCCACTTTGTGGGTGCCGCCGCCAGCCTCGATCATGCCCAAAACATCCGCTGCCATCGCCTTTGCGCCAACAACGTGGCAGGTCAGGATTTTGGTCAGCTGGTCTTTGTTTTCAGGTTTGATCAGGGTTTCCACCGTGCCTGCGGGCAGTTTGGCAAAGGCGTCATTGGTGGGGGCGAACACCGTGAAGGGGCCAGCGCTCGATAGGGTTTCCACAAGACCTGCAGCCTGAACGGCGGCAACCAAAGTTGTGTGATCGGCCGAGTTTACTGCATTTTCCACGATGTTTTTGGTATCCAACATCGCCGCGCCGCCCACCATTGGGTTTTCGGCAAATGCCATGCCTGCGGTCAGTGCCAGTGCTGCGGTTGCGCCAAAGAATGCTGATTTCATCTTCCGTCTCCTGTTTGCGCGGTGGGCCATTCCCGCCGCTTATTAGGATAACGAGATGGGCGCGCGAAAAGTTTCACCGCGCGCAAAATTAATTTCAAATTTCCGGAAAACTGCCCGCAGCAATCACTGCGCCCGAAGGCTTACCGCCAGGGCCGCCGCCAAATGGTTCGTCCGTCACGGCCAGAACAAAGCCCGCATTGGCAGGCGGCAGGTTTAGGGTAAGGCGGCCTGAAACCAACCCCAAAGACAAGGGGGCTGCATCGCCGTCAATCAACCACAGCTCATAACTGCGCCCAGCCATCGGGGGCGCGCCTGCCGTTTGCAAGACAGTTACAATGCCGCCGTCGAGTTGCGCCTGAAACCGCACCTCGCTGCCGGATGCGATCAGAGTCGCACTTTGCAAGGGTCGGTCAATGCCGCCCGAAAAATGCAGCATCACCGCGATGACGATCACCGACAGTGCTGCCATCGCACCTGTGCCAAGAACGGCAGCAATGCTGCCCGCCATGCGGGTTTTCGGCAAAAGCCGCGCCCAAAACCCAGCCCGCGCGCCAAAAAGCCGCGCGTTTATTTTGTGCAAAAGATCAGGGGCAGGGACGATGGGGGCAACTTCATCCACCAGAGGGGACAGCTGCGCCTCCCATGCGGCGATGCGCGCGGCAAATTGAGGCGAATGGCGGGCCATATCTTCGGCGCGGGCGCGATCGGGTGCATCCAGCACGCCCAAGACATATTCGGCGGCCAGCATATCTGCGTCGTCATCTGATACGGTATCTGATACTGGCGCGCTCATTGCATACAGTCTTTCAACGAGATCAGGCCGCGGCGCAGCCACGTTCGCAGCGTATTCAACGGCACATTGGCCGCTTTGGCAAGATCGGCATAGGAATGGCCCGATAGATAGGCCCCGCGAATGGCGCGCGCGACAGCAGGGTCTAGGCGCGAGAGGCAGTTTTGAATGCGCCCCGCCTCGCCTTGTGCAATCAGCTGGGTTTCTGCGCGGGGGGCGGGATCGGCGGCACTGTCCAAATCAACCTCGTCCCCCAAGGGGCGGCGCGCGCGGATAAGGTCGATTGCATGGTTGCGCGCAATGGTCACGGCCCAAGCCATCGCGCCGCCGCGATCTGGGTCAAATCGCGCCGCGCGCAGCCAAATTCTGGTGAAAACCTCTTGCAATGCATCCTCTGCCTCGGCCCTATTGCCCATGATACGGATCAGCAGGCCGAAAAGTTTCGGCGCGGCGGCAGAATAAAACGCCGAAAAGGCCGCGCGGTCTTGGGCGGCGATACGGATCAGAAGCGCGTTTAGGTCGATCGTATTCATGCAGGTATGGTAGAGCCGCGCGCGTAAAAGTCACGCGGCCACAGGGTTTTTTCATCCACGCCGACGCCGCCCCGCACTGCCTGCGCCGCTCGTGTTAAAGGACACATCGGGCAGGGTGACAACGCGCCCCAACTCGGGAAATGTGTCCACCGCATTGGGTATGGCAGAGGCATTAACGAAATGTTCCTGAAAGCGCGGTTCAATCGCGGTTTCCACTTTGTGGATTTGGCGCACGACCTGTTCGATTGTATTGCGCGCGTCCGTGCTGGCCAGCGCCATGCGCGCGCCTGTGCCAGCAGCATTGCCCGCCGAAATGACTTGGGCCAGCGGCACATCGGGGATCATGCCCAAAACCATCGCATGTTTGGGGCTGATATGCGCGCCAAAGGCCCCCGCCAAAACCACGCGGTCAACCTTGTCCACGCCCATTTCATCCATCAACAGCTTGGCCCCTGCATATAGCGCGGCTTTGGCCAGTTGGATGGCGCGGATATCGCCTTGGGTCACAGTGATCTGCGGGCCGCCCTGTGCGGTGCCATCGTGCAAGACGTAAGAATGGGTGCGCCCTTCGGGGATGCAGCGCGCGGTGCCCGTCTGGTCTGGCCCGCCGATCAACCCGCCCTGATCCAGCAGCCCCGCCATGCGCAATTCGGCCACTGCCTCGATGATGCCCGATCCGCAAATGCCCGTGACGCCCGTTTGCGCCGTGGCCTCGGCAAAGCCTGCCTCGTCGCTCCATTTGTCGCAGCCGATCACGCAAAAACGTGGCTCTTTGGTGAGGGGGTCGATCTGCACACGCTCAATCGCACCAGGGGCCGCGCGCTGACCCGACGAGATTTGCGCGCCTTCAAACGCGGGGCCCGTCGGGGAAGAACAAGCCAGCACGCGGGACGTATTACCCAGCAGAATTTCGGCATTGGTGCCAACATCAACTATCAAAACCAAGTCATTGGATTTATTGGGTTCTTCAGATAGGGCCACGGCAGCGGCGTCGGCCCCGACATGCCCCGCGATGCAGGGCAGAATATAGGCGCGGGCGGCGGGGTTGATGGTCGTCACCCCTAATTCCACGGCATCGAGAGACAAAGATTCGCTTGCGGCCAAGGCAAAGGGCGCTTGGCCCAACTCTACCGGATCAATCCCCAGCAGCAGGTGATGCATGACGGGGTTGCAAACAAAAACTGCCTCAAAAATGCTGCGCGGATCGGTGCCCGCCTCGGCAGAAATGCTGGTGGCCAGCGCGGCAATCGCGGCGCGCACAGCGGCGGTCATTTCCACGTCGCCGCCGTCGTTCATCATGACGTAAGAGACGCGAGACATAAGATCTTCGCCAAAGCGAATTTGCGGGTTCATGACCCCAGCCGAGGCCAAAACCGCGCCGTCGGATAAGTTGCACAAATGTGCAGCAATCGTCGTGCTGCCAAGATCTATGGCAAGGCCCAGCAAGGGGCGTTCATCAAAGCCTGGAAAAATGTCTAAAATACGGTGGGTTGCATCGTGGTTGCCCTTGTTCAGCACCACAGTGACCGACCATTCCCCGCGGCGTAGCGCGCCTTGCAGTCGGCGCAGAATAGGCAAGGCGGCGGTGACATCGGCAATGCCCCATTCGCGGGCCAGCGCGGCCTTGAGACGTTCAAAATCGCCCGAAGGCTCGTCCATATCGGGCTGATCGACGGTGACAAAATAGGCGCGTGTGGCGGGGGCCGTGATGATGTCGCGCTGCGCTGCCGATTTGCGGATAACCTGTTTATGCACTTGGCTTTCGGGTGGCACATCGACGATGACATCGCCCATCACCTTGGCTTGGCAGCCAAGTCTGCGGCCATCTATTAACCCGCGAATATCCTTATACCGCTGTTCAACGGCGTTCCATTTCGACAACGCATCGGCGTCTACTGTAACGCCGAATTTGGAAAACTCGCCATAGCTGGGCGTGATTTGACACTTGCTGCAAATGCCCCGCCCGCCGCAGACACTGTCCAAATCCACGCCCAATTGGCGCGCGGCGGTCAGGATGGGCGTGCCAATCTCAAACTGGCCGCGCTTGCCCGATGGGGTGAAAATGACTGTGGCTAGGCTCATAATATCCTCAGGGTCGAAAGGCATAGGCAATATCTGCGAAACTATCGGCGGCAAAGGTATAAAACCAACGCAGAGTGCTGCGGGCCACGGGCACACCATGCACCGCGCCGCCCGGAATGAACAGGGCGACGCCTGGGGCCAGCAGATGGGGAGCGCCGTCCACCATCACCTCGCCCGTGCCATCAAGGCCAAAATAGACTTCGGCCTGCGGATGGGAATGCAGCGCGAATGTATCGCCCGCGCGCATCATGGCAATGCCGCAGACAAGGCTATCTGTGGGCGTCACATCGCCCGAAATCAGGGTTTGAAAGGCAATGCTGCCGCGCGATAGGTCTTGCCAATGGTCAAAGGGGACATGCGCCTGATCTATCCGCAGAGGTTTGATCGCAGAATTGCCCATAGCTTTCCCCATTTTGGAAGTAATCTAAGGCTGGCAAAGAAAATTCACAGTGCAAATGCGGCATTTCGCAGCAAATCAGCGGCCCCGCCGCATTGGCCCTAGCATCCGATGAATTGTTTCGCCAGTTTCAGGCCCTGACCTTGATAATTTGATGACAAATCAGCGCCATACAGCGTTTCTGGGCGTGCCGCCATTTTCTCATAAACCAAACGGCCGACGATTTGGCCATGCTCTAAAACAAAGGGGGCTTCGTGGCAGCGCACCTCTAGAACGCCGCGCGATCCTGCGCCGCCTGCTGCGGCATGACCAAAGCCGGGGTCAAAGAACCCCGCGTAATGCACGCGAAATTCGCCCGCCATGGCCAGATAGGGGGCCATTTCGGCGGCGTAATCGGGCGGGATCGTCACCGCCTCGCGCGAGACAAGGATATAAAACGCGCCAGGGTCCAGGATAATGCGGCCCGATGTGGTGCGGATTTCCTCCCAAAACTCGGGCGCAAGGTAATGGGCGATTTTGGATATGTCGATCACGCCCGTGTGCGGTTTGGCGCGGTAGCCCACCAAATCGCCAGTGGCAGGGCGCAGATCGACGGAAAAACCAAGACCTTCAGAAATCACCGCCTCGCCCGACACCAGCGGCTGGGATGCATGCAGCGCGCGCAGATCGGCGTCAGTTAGGGCGGCCTGACCGCAGCGAAAGCGGATTTGGTTCAGCCGCTGGCCCGCGCGCAGCAGGACAGAGAAACTTTTGGGACACACTTCCGCGTAAAGCGGGCCTTTATAACCTGCGGGGATGCGGTCAAATTCCACCCCGCCGTCGGTGATGCAGCGCGTCAGCAAATCAAGGCGACCAGTGGAGGATTTTGCATTGGCAACAGCCGTGATTTCGCCTTGCAGATCAAGGCGTTCCATCAAAGGGATGACGTAAACGCAGCCCTTTTCCAGCACCGCGCCATTGGTCAAATCAATGCGGTGCATCTCAAACTCGTGGATGCGGTTTTCCACCGTATTATTGCCCACAAGAAAGGACGCGCGCACGCGGTAGGCGATGGTGCCAAGGCGTAGATCAAGGCTGGCAGGCTGGATTTGATCGGGCAGAATGGCGGGACTGCCGCCAATTTCCCCCGCCGCGATCATCGCGCGCAGGGCCTGTGCGGGAAGAACACCCGTTTGCATCATCGAGCCACCTTATTGATTAAAAAAGAAAAAAGCCCGTCTACCCACAGGGCAAGACGGGCCTTTCGCTTTGGTCGGGCCGGGGAGATTCGAACTCCCGACCTTCCGCCCCCCAGACGGACGCGCTAACCAGGCTGCGCTACGGCCCGAACACGGCTGTTCATAGCGGCTTTTGCAGCAAGGGCAAGCGGGAAAGCACATCAAAGCGCGCCTTGATGCGCATTGTCCAGCGTCATGCGGGCATGCAGCGCGCGCGCGCGGGCGAGCCATTGGGCGGCGGCGGGGTTTTGCGCCATCGCGCCGCGTGGCAGAGCGCGCATGGCCATATAAGCCTCGCCTACCGTGGTAAAAGCGGGGGGTGCGAGGCTGGGCCCTAAGTCAAATCCTGAAAAATACGGGGGTTTCGTCCATGTCCTTGTCCAAATTGCGGGCAAAATCCACGCCTTCGACGATCGTAGCGTCGTCGCTGTCGCCAGTTGCAGACAGGTGCCCAGAAAGGGGCGCAGCAGGGCGGCGCAGCGCGGTTTCCAGCGCAACGATGGTGGCCGATGCGGCCCGCTCGGCGGGCGGGGTGTCGTCCGCGTTTTCGTGGAAAAAATTCGCGGTGAGCGCGGCACTTAGCGCGGCTTCTGCATCTGCGTCCAAATCCGCAATATCCTGCCCAATCAGCCCCGCCACATGGCGCACGCCTTGATCGCGCAGAACTTTTTGCACGCCGCGGATGGTCATGCCCTCGGCATGCAGCAAGTATTTTATACCTGTCAGCAACGCCACATCATTGGGGCGGTAATAGCGCCGCCCGCCCGCGCGTTTGACGGGGCGGATTTGCGGAAAACGGGTTTCCCAAAACCGCAAAACATGGGCGGGCGTTTCCAAAAGCGTGGCAACTTCGCTGATCGTGCGAAACGCTTCGGGGGATTTATCCATCACCGCCTAATTTCCTTGTGATTTGCGTCGCAGCTAATGTTATTTCTTGCGGCCAGCGGCAACGCGGTCTTTCATCAAATGCGATGGGCGAAAGGACAGCACGCGGCGCGGGCTGATGGGAACCTCGTCGCCCGTTTTGGGGTTGCGCCCCACGCGGGCCGATTTGGCGCGCACCGAAAACGTGCCAAAGGACGAAATTTTCACCGTATCGCCCGCCGCCAAAGCATCGGACATATGTTTTAGAACCGCCTCGACCAGATCGGCAGATTCGTTGCGGCTAAGTCCCACTTCGCGAAACACTGCTTCGCTAAGATCCATGCGCGTCAGAGTCTTCTCGCTCATCACATCCCCCCGGATTTTGGCCAAGTTTGGGCAAGGTTTGCGCCTGTGTCAACACAAGCATGCAAGCTAGTGCCCTATAATCAGGGCTTATTTGCAGATTTTGGGTGAATTTCACCAGCGCAGAACAACCGCGCCCCAGGCAAGACCGCCGCCGATCGCCTCGGTCACGATCAAATCGCCTTGTTTGATTTGGCCGCGCCCAACGCCAACCGACAGCGCCAGCGGAATAGAGGCCGCAGAGGTGTTGCCATGGTCTTGCACGGTCACAACAACGCGCTCCATCGGAACCTGCATTCGTTTGGCTGTGCCTTCGATGATGCGGATATTGGCCTGATGCGGCACGATCCACGTCACATCTTCGCCTGAAAGCCCCGCCTTATCCAAGGCGGCATGGGCGGTTTCGGCCAGTTTTTCAACGGCATGGCGGAACACTTCGCGCCCCTGCATGCGCAATTTGCCTGTTTCGCCTGTAGAGACGCCACCATCCACGTAAAGCAGGTCTTTGAATTGGCCATCCGAATGCAAATCGGTGGCCAGAATGCCGCGATCTGCGTTGCTGCCCGTGCCTTCCTCGGCCTGCAAGATCAGCGCGCCCGCGCCATCCCCGAACAAAACGCAGGTGCCACGATCTTCCCAATCCATCAATTTGGAAAAGGTCTCCGCGCCGATCACCATCACGCGGCGCGCTTGGCCTGACAGAATCATGCCCTGCGCGGTCGACAGCGCATAGACAAATCCCGCGCAGACCGCCTGCACATCAAAGGCAAAGCCGCGCGACATGCCAATTTTGGCCTGCACCATCGAGGCGGCAGAGGGAAATGTCAAATCGGCGGTCGATGTGGCCAAAATGATCGCATCCAAATCGTCGGGGGTCATGCCCGCATGCGCCAATGCCGCGCGGGCCGCCTCGGCGGCCAAATCAGATGTGGTTTGCCCCTCTGCTGCATAATGCCGCCGCTCGATCCCCGAACGGGTCTTGATCCACTCATCGCTGGTATCCACCAGCGATTCCAATTCCGAATTTGGCACCACGCGCGCAGGCAAATAATGGCCAACGCCTTTTACAACCGCGCGAATTGTCATGTGCTGGCCTTTGGAATCGAGGTGTCTGGCGGCGCAGATTGCCCCGCCACGTCCCCAAGCGCAACACGCATTGCGAGGCGCTGCAAGAACTGCTCGCGCGTGAGGCGGTAGGCGAGGCTGATCGCAGAGGCGACGGCAACCCCATCGGATCCGCCATGAGATTTGACAACTGTGCCATTCAGCCCCAAAAACACCCCGCCATTGGCGCGGCGCGGGTCTATGCGGCGCTGCAAATGGCGCAGCGCGTTCATTGAAATCAGGGCTGCCAGTTTGGATAGCAGATTGCGCGAGAAACTTTCCCGCATGAAATCGGAAATCAGCTTGGCCGTGCCTTCGCCCGTTTTCAGGGCGATATTGCCTGTAAACCCATCGGTGACGATCACATCAACCGTATCACCGGGAATATCGCTGCCTTCGACAAAACCCTTAAATTCAAACTGACCTTGCGGATTGAGCCATAATTTTCTGATAGGCATCGTGCAATTCGGCGCGGCCTTTGTGTTCTTCGGTGCCGACGTTCAAAAGGCCCACGCGCGGATTTTCAAGGCCAAGGCCAACGGCCGCATAGGCGGCCCCCATGGACGCATATTGGCGCAGATCGTCGGCATCGGCGCGAATATCGGCCCCAACATCCAGCATAATGTTAAACCCGCCCTTCGCGCGCGACGGCCACAGGCAGGCAATCGCGGGGCGGTTCACCCCCGCCAATTTGCGCAGGCGCAGCATCGAGATCGCCATCAAAGCGCCCGTGTTGCCACAAGATACCGCCACAGCCGCCTCGCCGTCGCGCACCGATGAGACGGCCCCCCACATCGAGGTGTCTTGACCCGTTCGCATGATTGCGCTGGGTTTGTCATGCATGGTGACAGCGCGCGGCGCGTGGCGCAGGATGATGCGGCCAGCCAATTCGGGTGTTTTTGCCAGTATGGGCGTCAACTGTGCCGTATCGCCGTGCAAAATGAAATCGGCATCAAGATGGGCGCGGGCGGACAGCACAAGGCCCGCAACAACCGCTGCGGGCCCTTTATCGCCGCCCATAGCATCGACAGAAATCACAACGCGGGCTGAGGATGCCGCATCTGTCGTCGTTGCATTATGGGGCGTTTGCGCCATGAGGCGACTGCGCGCGGCGCGGCTTACGCCGCATCCTCGTCCAGATCGACGGCTTTGGTCGCAACCACTTCGCGCGCGTCATAATGCCCGCAAGACGGGCAGACGTGGTGAGGGCGCTTCAACTCGCCGCAGTTGTTGCATTCTTGGGGGTTGCCAGCAACCAATGCATCATGCGCGCGGCGCATATTGCGTTTAGAGCTGGTGACGCGATTCTGAGGGACAGCCATGTCACGACCTTTTTAGTTGGGGGACATGCCCCTGATTTACAACGATATTCCAGTGATTTTCAGCGCTATTTCCCAAAAGGCGAATGCCCGAAAAATGACCCTGAATGAGGCGCGGAACATAGTCAGATTTCGGCGCGGTGCAAGCCCTATTTTGGGGTTTTGCCTTTGTTTTGCGCATCTTTGTGATCTGCGGCGCTGGCGCTGCCATCTTGTGCACCCTGCTGCATGGCGCGGGCCAAAGTGGCAAGGCCAGCAAAGGGGCGCAGTGCCGCATCTGTAAGTGGGGCGACCCCTTTGGGCGCAGCGATGACGGTCCCAAGGTCAACCCCATCCTTGCGCGGATACAAGGGCAAGGACAGCGACAGCTCTTCAATCGCGATGGCGGCCACATCAAATTCTTCGGGAATTGGTTCTTGATCTTCGGGGCCAAGTTCAGCTTCGCTCGCCTCCAGCTCGACATAATCGCGCAGATAATCGCGGGCGATATGCGACGTTATTTTGGCCGCAACAGGGGCCAGCGTCACAATGCAGGCTTGGGTGATCTGTGCCACAAGATCAGCGCGCAGCACCACATCGCCGCGCCCTTGCGGGGTAAATACGCCCTTTAGAACAAAGTCTTGCAGCGATAACAGGCCCAAATGTGCCGCAATCACACCGCGCGCCTGCGCATCGGGTGCATAGGTGAAATGCAGCGGTTTGCGCCCCACAACGGCGGCAGAGCGGTAGGTTTGGCTGGGCAAATCGGTTTGAGTCACGGCTTTGCTATCCTATAAATCGGCGCGCATGGTTTGCAGGGCTTGCGGGCGCGCGCTATCATGGCGATAAAGGCTTT
Source organism: Cypionkella sp. (assembly GCA_034519315.1). GTDB lineage: Bacteria > Pseudomonadota > Alphaproteobacteria > Rhodobacterales > Rhodobacteraceae > Cypionkella. The sequence goes on from JAXHON010000023.1 coordinate 18,211, forward strand.
GATTGCTTTGGGCAAGGCAAAGGCAACCGACTGGGGGAACAGATGGGCAAATCCATGTGGCGCATAGGGGCGATGCTGCTGATTTTGGCAGCTTGCTCGCCCATTTACCAAAAGCACGGTTATGTGCCTGATGATATTGATCTAAACCGCATCGAAGTGGGCGTGGACACGCGCGACACTGTGGCGGCCATTGTGGGCCGCCCCTCGACTGCGGGGCTGCTGAATGATGTGGGCTGGTTCTATGTGCAAAGCCGCTGGAAGCAAGTCGGCGCGCTGCCGAACGCGGAAATTGATCGACAAGTCGTGGCGATTTCCTTTGCCGAGAACGGCAAGGTGAGCAATGTCGAACGCTTTGGGCTGGAAAAGGGCCAAGTTGTGGCCCTTTCGCGCCGCGTGACCGAGCCGAATGTGAAAAGCGCGGGCTTTTTGCGCCAAGTCTTCGGCAATATCGGGCGGGTTAGCACAGATCAGCTGCTATCGCAGTGATTTAATCGGCAGGTGCGAATCGCAGTGCCACGCCGTTGATGCAATAGCGCAGTCCCGTTGGGGCAGGCCCGTCGGGGAACACATGGCCCAAATGCGCGGCGCAGGCGGTGCAATGCACCTCGGTGCGGCGCATAAACCAGCTGTTATCTTGGTGCTCGCCGATATTTTCGCTGACATGGGGCGCGTAAAAACTGGGCCAACCTGTGCCAGATTCGAATTTTGTCTGTGCCGAAAACAGCGGGGCATCGCAGCAGATACAGTGAAAGATACCCGCAGTTTTTGGAAAATTATCGTTCGAAAAGGCCCGCTCGGTGCCATGGCCACGGGTGACCTTGTAGGACAGATCAGACAGCTGCGCCCGCCATTCGGCATCGGTTTTTGTGACTTTTGGTTGCGATGTCTGGGTCATAGGATTGCCTCAAAAAGCGTGATATTGCACGTCTAAGCTAGCGCAACGAAAGCATTTGTCCATGTTAAAGCAGGATGTTGGGGGGCAAGGGTCGGGTTTGGGTGGATACACGGTGCGCGTCGCGCATAGCCGCGATGATATGACCTTGGCCATGGCCCTGCGCCGTGCCCGTTTTGGTGCGGGCGAAGATGATTTTGACGCGGGCTGCATGCAAATTCTAATTCAATTTCAGGGCGATCTGTGCGCCACCTTTCGCTTGCGCCCCTATGCGAGCGGGGCAGAGCTAGGGCAGGGGTATTCGGCGCAGTTTTATGATGTGCGCGCATTGGCTGCGATGTCGCGCCCTGCGCTGGAACTTGGCCGATTTTGTGTGGTCGATGGGGCGCATCAGATTGATGCCTTGCGTCTGTCGTTTGCCGCGATGGCCGCGCAGGTGGATAACCTTGGGGCAGGGGTGTTGTTTGGCTGCGCGTCCTTTCATGGTGAAAATTTTGACCATCACCGCCCCGCGCTAAGCCTGCTAAAATCCCATATCAGCGCAGACTGGCCGATTACATGCTTGGCCGCGCATCACATTGATTTGAAATCGCTATCCCATACCAAAGACGAGGAGGTGGCGGCACTGCGCGGGGTGCCGCCGTTGCTGCGCAGCTACCTTTCTTTGGGCGGCTGGGTCGGCGGGGCGGCTGTGCGCGACGACGATCTTGGAACCTATCACGTCTTTACGGCGCTAGAGGTTGATAAAATTCCCGCGCCGCGCGCGATGGCCTTGCGCAAATTGGCGGCCAGTTTGCAATGGAGGCTGTGATGCCTGTTTATCAAAAAACCTTGCCCCATTTTCCATGGGCTGACCCAAAATTGGCGCGCCTGCCGGGTGTGCAGCCGATGGTCGAGATAGGTGATTTTCTGCGCAGGGATGAGGCTTTTGCGGGTCAAATGGCCCTGCGCGACGATCTGATTGCCCACCAACTGGAGGACGTTCATGCAGTCCTGCCGCAAGCATTACTGGCCGCGCAGGAATTATATGACATTGTTTTACAAAGGCTTAGCCAAGATGAATCCTATGAAATCGGCCCCGCGCAGATCACGCGGCCCGATGGGGTGGTTGTGAAATTGGATCGTTCCAAACCCCTGATCACCTTAGGGCGATTGGTTCAAGAGGATCTTTGCATTTTGCAACCGCAAGACGGCGAGCATCATTTGACGGGGGCGATCTTGTGCTTTCCTGCGTCCTGGACGCTGGCGGAAAAATTGGGCCGCGCGATGCTGGCCATTCATCACCCTGTCGAAAGCTATAGCGTTGATATTGCAACCCGTGTGCAGCGGATGCTGGACGTGATGCGCCCGACGCAAGGTCTGTGGCGGATGAATTACCTGACCTACGCTGTGCCTGATTTGCATCACCCATTGCGCGAGGCTACGCCGCGGGATCGCAGCGTAAATATCCCCAAGCCCTATGCCAGATGCGAGCGGCAGTGTTTTATCAAGCTGCCGCAAACGGGGGCTGTGGTGTTCACCATCCACACCTATCTGATGCCGATTGTTTATTTACCCCCCGAGGTGCGCGCGGGGCTGGAGCAGGTCACGCAACGGCTCGACCGCGCCTAGAACCGTAATTTAATGCCTAGATGCGCCACATCGATATCGGCCGAAGGCGCGTTCGCTTGGCCGTTGGAAATATGGTAATATCCACCCGACAAACTTAGGTTTTCGCCCAAGTTCTGGGTGATGTCAAAGCCTGTGCGAAATTGTAATAAGTCGTTGTTATTATTATCATAATATAAAGCAGGCCCCGTGAAGGGTAGAACTTTTACCCCCCAAATATTCAAGGGGCGGCCAAGGCCTGCCGATACAAAAGCTGTACCATCGTCCGACAGGCCAAAGCTGTAAATCGGGGTGAATTTTCCCCAAACCAAGCCCTCGCGGCGATGGGTATAGGTGATGAAATTCTCATCCCCCGGACCCACCCAAGGCTGCACGGCTGTGCCAAGGGTCAGCGCATTTTGGCGCTGTTGCGGGGCCGAATCATTGGGGCCAAAAAACATCGCAAGACCGATCCCGATCACAAACTCGGCGTAGGTTAGGCCAAAGGGCATGGTTTCCTCCGTTTTGTAATCTGTAGCAGGCGGCAGGCGATGGGCCAAGAAAAAGGGCGCATTGCTGCGCCCTTTTATGATTTTGAAGACTCCAACTGCCTTAGCAGGAATAGTACATTTGGTATTCGATCGGGTGGGGGGTATGCTCGTAGGCGTAAACCTCTTCCCATTTCAGCGCCATATAGGCCTCTAGCTGATCGCGGGTGAAAACATCGCCCGCCAAGAGGAAGTCCATATCCTTGGACAATTCTTCCAAAGCCTCGCGCAAGCTGCCGCAAACCGTTGGGATAGCTGCCAATTCTTCGGGCGGCAGATCATAAAGATCTTTGTCCGATGCTGGGCCTGGATCAATTTTGTTTTTGATCCCGTCCAGACCCGCCATCATCAGGGCCGCAAAGGCCAGATAGGGGTTGGCGGCTGGGTCGGGGAAACGGGCCTCGACGCGCTTGGCTTTTGGCGATTCGGTCCATGGAATACGCACGCAGCCCGAGCGGTTGCGGGCGGAATAGGCGCGCAGCACGGGGGCCTCGAAGCCAGGGATCAGGCGTTTATAGCTGTTGGTCGAAGGGTTGGTCAGCGCGTTCAGCGCCTTGGCGTGTTTCAAAACACCGCCGATGAAATACAGCGCCTCTTGGGACAGATCGGCGTATTTATCGCCTGCAAACAAAGGCTTGCCTTCTTTCCAGATCGACATATTGACATGCATGCCCGAGCCGTTATCGCCCTTCATCGGCTTTGGCATAAATGTCACAGTCTTGCCATAGGCGTGGGCGACGTTGTGGATCACGTATTTGTATTTTTGGATATTGTCGGCCTGTTCGACCAAACCGCCAAAAATCATGCCCAGTTCGTGCTGGCAGGTGGCCACTTCGTGGTGGTGCTTGTCCACTTTGATGCCCATGCGCTTCATGGTGGACAGCATCTCGCCGCGCAGATCCTGCGCTTCGTCCACGGGGTTCACAGGGAAATAGCCGCCCTTGTGGCCTGCGCGGTGGCCGTAGTTGCCGCCTTCGGTCGCAGAATCGGTGTTCCAAGCGGCTGCTTCTGCGTCGATCTGGTAGGACACTTTGGCAGGCGTGACCGAATAGCGCACGTCGTCAAAGATGAAAAACTCAGCTTCTGGCCCGAAATAGGCCGCGTCGCCAATGCCCGAAGATTTCAAATACGCTTCGGCCTTGATGGCGGTTTGGCGGGGGCAACGGTCATAGGCCTCGCCCGTGTCGGGCTCGACCACGTTGCAATGCACGCACAGGGTTTTTTCGGCATAGAAGGGGTCGAGATAGACCGAATTTGCATCAGGGATCAGCTTCATGTCCGACTGATCGATGGATTTCCAACCCGCAATCGAGCTGCCATCAAACATAAAGCCTTCTTCAAAGAAGTCTTCGTCAATGATGTCGACGATCAAGGTCACGTGTTGAAGTTTGCCTTTGGGGTCGGTGAAGCGAACATCGACATATTCAACTTCTTCGTCCTTAATCAGTTTCAGAGCTTTTGCAATCGCGCTCATCATGCTGCCTTTCAAGTTGGGGTTATGGTTGGAAAGATGTTATCTTTCATAGTGTTGGATTAGACGGCATCATCACCAGTTTCGCCAGTGCGGATGCGGATCGCTTGCTCGACGGGGTAGACGAAAATTTTGCCATCACCAATTTTGTCGGTGCGCGCGGCGCTGATGATGGCGGCGATGGCAGCATCCACCATGTCGTCGGTCAAGATCACCTCGATTTTCACCTTGGGCAAAAAGTCGACGACATATTCGGCCCCGCGATACAGCTCGGTATGGCCTTTCTGGCGGCCAAAACCCTTGACCTCGGTGACGGACAGACCTTGCACGCCTGCCTCTTGCAGCGCCTCTTTCACTTCGTCCAGCTTGAACGGTTTGATGATCGCTTCAATTTTCTTCATCGCAAGCCCCCCTCGGTATAGGGATTAGATGAACGGGACGGCGGGAAAAGACAATTTGCCAAAGCGGTTTTGCTGAAATCTTTGGCGTAGAATGCATCGGATGCGATTAAAATTACAGCGTATAGCCCAAAAATTAGGCGGTATGGAAACTTGGCTAAAGTCGGTGGGTGAAAAATCATTCAGACTAAGCTGAAATTCATGCGTTTTACCTCTCGCATCCGCGCAAAGGCTTTGCTAGAAGGTCGCGGAATTCAACGCGCGGCTCGCCACAACTTGGCGGGGCTGGGCGTTGTTGTTATGCGGGTGTGGCGAAATTGGCAGACGCACCAGATTTAGGTTCTGGCGCCGCAAGGCGTGGGGGTTCAAGTCCCTCCACCCGCACCAGATATTGAAAAGGACGATAGAATGCAGGTCACCGAAACCCTGAACGACGGGCTAAAGCGCGCCTACACCATCACGGTGACGGCTGCCGAGTTGGATGCAAAAGTTCAGGAAAAATTGCTGGAAGCGCAGCCCGAAGTGGAAATTAAGGGCTTTCGCAAAGGCAAGGTGCCGATGGCCATTTTGAAAAAGCAATTCGGTCAACGCCTGCTGGGCGATGCCATGCAAGACGCAATCGACGGCGCGATGAAGTCGCATTTCGAGGCGTCGGGCGACCGTCCTGCGCTGCAACCCGACGTCAAAATGCAAAATGGTGAGACGTGGAAAGAGGGCATGGATGTCGTGGTTGACATGACCTACGAATGCCTGCCACCGATCCCAGAGCTGGACGCGGCAAAGATCACCCTTGATCGTTTGTCGGTCAAAGCGGACGAGGCATCTGTGACCGAGGCGCTGGAAAATCTGGCGAAATCGGCGCAGAATTTTGCCGATAAGAAAAAAGGCAGCAAGGCCGCCAGCGGCGACCAAGTGGTGATTGATTTCACAGGTTCGGTGGACGGCGTCGAATTTGAAGGCGGCGCGGGCACAGATTACCCGCTGGTTTTGGGCAGCAATTCGTTCATTCCCGGCTTTGAAGATCAACTGATCGGCACAAAAGAGGGTGATGATGTTTCGGTGAACGTGACCTTCCCTGAAAGCTATGGCGCCGAACATTTGGCGGGCAAAGCTGCAGTTTTTGCCTGTAAGATCAAGGCTGTAAAAGCGCCAGAGGCTGCCGAAATCAACGACGATCTGGCCAAAAAATACGGGGCCGAGGATTTGGCCGCGCTGAAGGGGCAGATTGCGACATCGCTGGAAGGCGAATATAAAGGGGCGGCCCGCGCGGTGATGAAACGCGCGCTGCTTGATCAGTTGGACGCAATGATCAAATTCGATTTGCCCCCTGCTTTGGTTGAGGCCGAAGCTGGTCAGATTGCCCATCAGCTGTGGCACGAAGAAAATCCGCATGTTCAGGGTCATGATCATGGCCATGTTGAAACCACGGGCGAGCATAAGACATTGGCCGAACGCCGCGTTCGTTTGGGGCTGATTTTGGCCGAAGTGGGCCGTAAGGCAGAAGTGACGGTTTCGGATGCCGAAATGACCCAAGCAGTTCTGACGCAGGCGCGTCAATATCCGGGGCAAGAGCGCCAATATTTTGAATTTGTGCAGAAAAACCAACAGATCCAGCAACAGCTGCGCGCGCCGATCTTTGAAGATAAGGTCGTAGATCACATCGTCGCTGGCGCGAAAGTGACCGATAAAGAAGTCTCGAAAGAAGAGCTGCAAAAGCTGGTTGAAGCCTTGGACGAGATGTAATTTCTTGCAAATTCCAGTTTTAAAAGGCCGCAGGTTTGACTGCGGCCTTTTTTATTTGGCGGGGCCAAGAAGGATCGCCCATAAAAAAGGCCGCGCAGGGTTTCCCCTGCGCGGCCCATTTCTTGCGGCGATGATCAGTCGCGCGTTAGGTCTTCGCCGTCTTGGGCCGCGCCCATTTCGTCGAACAGGTTCGCGATGTCAAAGGCAGCCTCTGCCTCTGCTTCGGCGGCGAGTTCGGCAATCGACTTGCCCGATGCCTGCAACTCTGCCTCTTCAGGCGAGCGCGCGACGTTGACCGAAAACTTGGCCGTCACTTCGGGGTGCAAAACGACCGACACCGAATGCAGACCAAGTTCCTTGATCGGACGATCCAGCACAACTTGGTTGCGGTTCACAGTGATGCCGCCAGCGGTCGCAGCTTCAGCTGCATCGCGCGTGGTGACCGAGCCGTAAAGCGCGCCCGCATCGGATGCAGAACGGATGATGATATAGACCTGACCATCCAGCTGTGCGGCAATCGCCTCGGCGTCCTTGCGGGTTTCAAGGTTCACAGCCTCTAGCTGCGCCTTTTTGCCCTCGAAAGCGGCGATATTGGCGGAATTGGCACGCAAAGCCTTGCCCTGTGGCAGCAGGAAGTTGCGCCCGTAACCGTCTTTGACGGTGACGACTTCGCCCATTTGGCCCAGCTTGGGCACGCGTTGAAGTAGGATAACTTGCATTTCTCTCTCCTTACTTCACAGCATAGGGCAGCAGGGCCAAAAAGCGGGCGCGTTTGATGGCTTGGGCCAGCTCGCGTTGCTTTTTCGCGGAGACAGCGGTGATGCGCGAGGGAACAATTTTGCCCCGCTCGGACACGTAACGCTGCAAAAGACGGGTGTCTTTGTAGTCAATCGCTGGCGCGTTTTCACCCGAGAAGGGGCAAACTTTGCGGCGGCGGAAAAATGGTTTGGTCGCCATGATTTATGCCTTTCTAAATGGGATCAACGACGCTCGCCGCGATCTGGGCGATCACCGAAGGACGGGCGTGGGGCGCGTTCGCCACCAAAACCACCTTCGCCACGATCACCGCGCTCGCGGTCGTCACGTTTTTGCATTTGAACCGATGGGCCTTCGCTATGGGTATCGACCTTGATGGTCAAAACGCGCATCACGTCATCATGCAGGCGCATCAGGCGTTCCATTTCCTGCACGGCGGCCGATGGGGCATCCGATTTCAGCAGGGCATAGTGGCCTTTGCGGTTTTTGTTGATCTTATAGGCCATCGTTTTGACGCCCCAATATTCATGCTCGACGACTTTGCCGCCGTTATCTGCAAGAACGGTTGAGAAATGTTCGATAAGGCCTTCGGCTTGCGCAGAGGATAGATCCTGACGCGCGATCATGACATGCTCGTATAGCGGCATGTAAACTCCAGACTTTGGGGCGCATTTCAACGAACGGGCAAACCTTTCCGCGGCCCGTTCACGAGAGCCTGCGCCGTTGCGTGAATTGCGGAAAGATGCGGCTGGTTAGCGGCAATTGCGGGGCGAGGCAAGGGTAAAGTGGCCAAACAGGAAAACTTCGCCGCATTTTTGGGGCGCAGGTGATGCGTTTGATGTGCCACTTGCGCGCAAACCCTGCCGCGCGCGGCGCAGCCAAGTTGCATGCGCGCGCAGGGCGGGGTATGGCAGGGCAATTAAGATAAGGGGAGAGCGCGCATGAGCGTTGCATTTGTATTTCCGGGCCAAGGGGCGCAAACCATTGGTATGGGGCGGGATTTGGCGGACAGCTATCCCAGTGCGAGGGAGGTTTTTTCAGCGGTGGATGAGGCGCTGGGGGAAAAGCTGTCGGCGCTGATCTGGGACGGCGACATTGCGCAGCTGACGCTGACGCAAAATGCCCAGCCTGCGCTGATGGCCACCTCGCTTGCGGCCATCGCGGCGCTGAAATCCGAAGGCATTGACATTGCGCGCGCATCCTATGTGGCGGGCCATTCACTGGGCGAATACAGCGCGTTATGTGCGGCGGGCGCGATTGGGTTGGCCGATACTGCGCGGCTGTTGCGTATTCGGGGCCGCGCGATGCAAGAGGCCGTTCCCGTTGGCATTGGGGCGATGGCGGCGCTGCTGGGGCTGGACTTTGACGCAGCCAGCGAGGTCGCGCGCGAGGCCGCCCAAGGCGAGGTTTGCGAGGCGGCAAATGATAATGATCCCGCGCAAGTGGTTGTGTCGGGCCACAAGGCGGCCGTTGAACGTGCGCTGGAACTTGCCAAGGCCAAAGGCGCAAAACGCGCCCTGCTGCTGCCTGTATCCGCTCCGTTCCACTGCGCCCTGATGCAGCCCGCAGCCGAGGTGATGGCGCAGGCCTTGGCCGAAGTGACCATTCTGGCCCCAAATGTCCCCGTGGTCGCAAATGTCGAGGCCAGCGCGGTCAGCAGCCCTGATCAAATCCGCGCGCTTTTGGTGGCGCAGGTGACGGGCCGCGTGCGCTGGCGCGAATCTGTGCAATGGATGGCTGCTCAAGGCGTAAGCGAATATTGGGAAGTTGGCGCTGGAAAAGCCTTGTCGGGCATGATCAAGCGCATTGCGGCTGGGTCCGAGACACGGGCGATTGGCAGCGCGGCAGATGTTTTGGCGGCAAAAGGATAGGGGCTGGCTATGTTTGATTTAACAGGAAAATGCGCGCTGGTGACGGGCGCGAGTGGCGGGATCGGCGGGGCGATTGCCCGCGCATTGCACGCCCAAGGTGCAACTGTGGCGCTGTCTGGCACGCGGCAAGGGCCGCTGGACGAATTGGCGGCCAGCCTTGGCGCGCGCGCCCACGTGCTGCCGTGCAATTTGGCCGATAGCGCGGCAGTAGATGCGCTGCCGAAACTGGCAGCCGAGGCAATGGGGTCTTTGGATGTTTTGGTGAACAATGCGGGGATCACCAAAGACAATTTGTTCATGCGCATGTCAGACGGTGAGTTTCAATCCGTGCTGGATGTGAACTTGACCGCGACTTTCCGCCTGTGCCGCGCCAGTCTGCGCGGCATGATGAAGGCACGTTGGGGGCGCATCATCAACATCACTTCGGTCGTGGGGCATTCAGGCAACCCAGGGCAGGGCAATTACACCGCCGCCAAAGCGGCCGTTACGGCGATGTCAAAATCGCTTGCGATGGAAGTGGCCAGCCGCGGGATTACGGTGAATTGCGTGGCGCCAGGATTTATCGAAACCGCAATGACCGACAAGCTGAATGCAGACCAACAGGCGCGCATTCTGACGATGGTTCCGATGGCGCGCATGGGGCAGGGCGAAGAGATTGCCTCGGGCGTTGTATACCTTGCCTCGCATGAGGCGGGCTATGTGACGGGAACCACGCTGCATGTCAATGGCGGCAGCTATATGGCCTAGGGCGCAACGGCCTTTGTGTGGTTGGGTGAATTGCCCTGTTGCCATAGGCGTTGCAGCTTGGTATAGGCGCGGCCAAGAGATGTGCAGGCTTTGCCCGCGTATATCTTGGCCAAGCAGGCTGCGGCCTGCGGGCATTAGACGCTTTGGCAACAAAGCACGGACAGAACGCGGCAAAGCCCGCTTGCAACTGAGGAAATGACATGAGCGACATCGCTGATCGTGTGAAGAAGATCGTCGTCGAACATCTTGGCGTAGAGGCCGATAAAGTGACGGAATCCGCATCGTTTATCGACGATCTGGGCGCTGACAGCCTTGATACCGTTGAATTGGTTATGGCGTTCGAAGAAGAATTCGGGATTGAAATCCCTGATGACGCTGCTGAAACCATCCAAACCTTTGGTGACGCAATCAAGTTCATCTCGTCGGCTGCATAATTTTCGCGCCGTTTGGATAAGCAAAAGGGCCTTCGCAAGAAGGCCCTTTTTTTTGTTTGCGCATTGAAAAAGGCCGCGCAGATCGCGCGGCCTTTTGTGATGGCAAAAAAGGGGGCTATTCGGCAGCCAAACCCAGCTTATCGCCTTTGACAGTTTTCTTTTCCTTCTTGCCGCCCGTGCCGATTGACGTTTCGGCCATTGTCAATTGCGCAGCAAGATCATCGACCTTTGCCCCCAGATCGGCGGCCATGGCGCCCAGCTTTTGCGACAGTTGATTTTGTGTCCGCGTCACTTCGGCCAAACCTGCCGACAATTCTTCGGGCGGCAAAATGGCGGCTTCCACTTCCTTTTTGCCGACAAAGGGCGCGACAAGTTTGGTGATCAAATTCGATAGATCGTCCATGATCAGATAAAACGATGGCACCACCACCAAGGACAGGACAGTTGAGACGATAATCCCCCCAATCACCGCTGTCGCCATTGGCGCGCGGAAGGCGCCGCCCTCTCCTACCCCAAGGGCCGAAGGCAGCATCCCCGCCGACATTGCGATCGAGGTCATCACAATTGGCCTTGCGCGTTTGTGCCCCGCTTCGATGACGGCAGCAAAGCGATCCATCCCGCGCACCCGCATTTCGATCACGAAATCCACCAGCAGAATGGCGTTCTTGGTCACGATCCCCATCAGCATCAAGATACCGATCAAAACGGGCATGGACAGCGAGGCATTGGTGATGATCAGTGCCGCCGCCACGCCGCCAATGGCAAGCGGCAGCGAAAATAGAATGGTAAAGGGCTGGATCACCGATTTGAACAGCAAGATCAGCACCGTCAGCATCAGCATAAGGCCCAAGATCATTGCATTGCCAAACGAGGTAAACAGTTCGGTCTGCACTTCGGCATCGCCCGAGGCTTGGACGCGGGCGGTGCCGGGCAGAGTGACCGAATTCACCAACTCTTCAAACCGCGTGCGCGCCGTGCCTAGGGCCACGCCAAGGGGCAAATCGGCCCCGATGGTGGCGGTTCTGTCGCGATTAAAGCGGTTCACCGTGGCAGGACCTTCGCCCACAACAATATCGGCCACAGTGGACAAAGGCACAGAAACGCCCGTGTTTGTGGACACCCGCATCGCCGCAATGCGCGAGAGGTTTTCCCGCAGATCATCGCGCACGCGCACCCGCACAGGTATCTGGCGACCGCCCAGCGACACTTTTGCCAGAGCGGCATCGACATCACCAATCGTAGAGACGCGCAGCGTTTCGGCAATGGCAGCGGTCGTCACACCCAAACGGGCGGCCTCATCGGCGCGCGGGGTGATTTGGATTTCAGGGCGCGGAACCGCACCTTTGGTTGAAACATTCGCCAGCAAGGGATCGCCCGACAGCGCCTCTTCCAGCAGGAAGACTGCGCGGTTCAGGTCTTCTTCGTTGTCGGCCAAAATAGAGTAGGTCAATTCGCGCTGGCCGCGTTCATCCACCTTCAGCACGCGGGCATCGGGAACGGTTGCAAGACGGGCGAAAACTTCGGCCTCGATCTCGTCTTGGGAAACGGTGCGGCCTTTGTCTTCAATGTCTGGAACGATCAAATTGACCACTGGGATCATGTTGAAAAACTGGGACAATTTCAAAGCCAAGTTGTGGTCCAAACTGTCCAAAATCAGCGTGAGGGTTGCGTTGCGCAGGTCCAACTCACCCGTGGGAGATGCGCCGTTGATCACCAAAACATTGCGGATACCTTCGATATCGGCAATTTTCTGACGCATGGCTTCGGTGGTTTTGTCGGTTTGTTCTAGCGTGGTGCCAGGGGGCAACTCGACAGAAACAGACACGCGGCTGATATCTTCGGGTGGCAAAAACGCGCCGGGCACTTGCAGCATGAAATACATCGAAATAGCCAACACGGCAAAGGCCCCGACCAGCGTCAGATAGTAGCTGCGCAGATAACCAAACAGCCGCCCTTTGGTCGTGGCCGAGACCAAGCGCAAATAACCGCGCATGATGAACCCGTCCTGCTCGCCCTCGGAATGGCCGGCATTGGCATCGGCGCTGGACATGAAGTAGGCCGCCATCATAGGCGTGATCAGCCGCGCCACCAGCAGCGAAAACGCCACAGCAATCGCCACGGTCAGGCCAAATTGCATGAAATATTGGCCAGGAATCCCGCCCATAAACGACACGGGCACAAAGACCGCGATGATGGTGAATGTGGTTGCGATAACTGCCAGCCCGATCTCATCGGCCGCCTCGATCGCGGCGCGGTAGGGGGTTTTGCCCATGCGTATGTGGCGCGCGATATTTTCAATTTCCACAATGGCGTCATCAACCAAGATACCCGTCGCCAGCGTAATGGCCAAAAAGGACACAAGATTTAGCGAAAAACCCAGCAAATCCATGATCCAAAATGTCGGAACTGCCGACAGGGGCAGCGCCACCGCCGTGATCAGCGTCGCGCGCCAATTGCGCAGAAACGCGAACACGACAATCACGGCCAAAAAGCGAGCCTTCCAGCAGGGTGTTGATCGCCGCCTCGTAATTGCCATAGGTGTAGAACACGGTATCGTCGATCATGTCGATGGCGACGCTTGGATTGGCCGTGCGCACATCGGCCAGCGCGGCATGGACGGTTTCGGCAACCGACACTTCTGATGCGCCTTTGGCGCGGTAGACGGCAAAAGTCACCACTTGGTTGCCGTTCAGTTTGGTTGTGGATCGCAGCTCTTCGTAGGTATCAACAATCTGGCCAAGCTCGGACAGGCGCACAAATCGACCCGAGGGAAGTGATATGATTGTGTTACCCAAATTTTCGACTGATTTGGCATCGCCCAGCGTGCGAATCGACTGCTCGCCCGCGCCAATCTCGCTGCGGCCCGCGCCAAGGTTGACATTGGTCTGGCGCAGCTGACCATTTACAGCCCCCGCCGTGATGCCGTAGCTGTCCAGCTTTACGGGATCAAGTTCGATGCGAATTTCGCGGTTGGCCCCGCCAAAGCGGTCCACGCGGCCCACGCCCGCACGCCCTTGCAGCGCGCGTTTCACCTTGTCATCAACGAACCATGAAATCTCTTCTAACGACTTGTCGGGGGCGACAACGGAGAAGGTCATAATCGCCTGACCTTCGATGTCCAGCTTGGCGACTGTCGGCTCATCGATGCCGCCCGGCAAATCGCCGCGAATGCGGTCCATGGCGTCCTTGACATCTTGGACGGCTTTGTCGGTTGGCACCTCTATGCGAAATTCGATGGCCGTGACAGAGGAGCCATCATTCACCGTAGAGGTTATATTTTTCACACCTGTGATGCCCACCACCGCATCTTCAACAATTTTGGTGACTTGCGTTTCCAATTCGGCAGGGGCCGCGCCCTGCTGGCCAACATTGACCACCACAAGCGGAAAGTCGATATTGGGAAAGCGCGTTATGGGCAGCGCGTTAAACGACTGCCAGCCCAACACCATCAAAATAAAGAACGCCAGTATTGGCGCGATGGGGTTGCGGATCGACCATGCAGAAAAGTTCATCTTTCGCCCCTATTTGGTTTCGCTGGTTTCAAGAATTGGGTTTATTTTGTCGCCATCGCGCACAAAGGATCCCGCTTTTGTCACAATGGTTTCGCCCGCAGTCAAACCGTCAAGGATTTCAATCCAGCCACCCTCGCGAATGCCTGTTTTCACGGGGCGACGTTTTGCCTCGCCTTGCGAAATGACCATAACGGTGGCCGATCCGTCAAAGCGACCAATCGCGGTGACAGGCACGGCAATACTGCTGCGCTGAGCGACCAAAATCCCCGCCTCGACAAACATACCCGCGCGAACCCGCGTTGCATCATCAACAGAAATACGCAGACGGCCAAGGCGGGTGGCGGCGTTCACGGTAGGTTCAACCAGCCGCACAGCGCCCGAAAGGGGAGCGTCCGCGCCGACCACTGTCATTTCGGCCTTTTGCCCCGCGGCAAGGCGCAGCAGGTCACTTTCCGACACATCCGCTTGCAATTCCAAAATGCCATCGCGAATGATGGTGAACATTGGCAAGGCACTTGCCCCCGCCATCGCCCCCAGTTCGGCGCTGCGGGCCGATACCTCGCCCGCAACGGGGGATTTGATATCGGTCTGACGCAAAGTGAGCTGCGCGCGGGCCAAATCTTTGGTAACTGTTGCCAATTCCGCCTCTAGCGCAGCGCTGTCTTGGCCCGCTGATTTCGCGGCATCAACAGCGGCCTTGAGCTGGCTTTGCTGCAACGAATACGCCGAGGAGGACAAGCGCGCCAAAACCTGCCCCGCCGTCACGCGGTCGCCCACATCGACCAAGAGTTCGGCAATCTGCTGGCCTTGAACCATGGGGAAGATTTGCACCTCTTCTGCGGGCACAATAAGGCCCGAGGCAATGACAGTGTCGCGCATCTCGCGCTGCGCGGTGGCAGATACGGTGATGCTGGGCAACACCGCTGCCGCCGTTTCTTGTGCAAATGCAGGGCCAGTTAAGGCAGGGGTTAGGGCCGTTGCCAAAATTAGGAAAAGGGAAGAAGAACGCATATTTAGCCTTTCGAACCTGCACCAGAGACGCTGTCCAGCACTTGGTTAATTGTACGCATTATCAGAGGGGTTAGATCAGGAATAGCTGCGCAATCTGGCGCATAGGGATGACACGGGGTCATTGTCGCCGCAGATCGGATCAACAGGATGATAAACCCCGCCTCGGCGGCAAACCGCGCGTTTGCGGCGTCAGGCGGCAGACCCGTTTCGGCCGCGAAAACCTGGGTTAAATAGCCCGCAACGGTGATTTCCATATCGGCGGCATTGGCGGCAATTTCGGGTTTTCGTTGCGCGGCGGCAGCGATTTCGGCCCAAAGCTGGCCCGTTTTTTCAGATTTATCTTGCGCCAAGCGCTGCGCAATAACGGCGCGTAGGCTGTCCATCGGTCGGGGCGAATTGAGAACTTGGGCAAAAACAGCCTCTATCTCGGCCATATCCAACGCGATCATTTGCGAGATAATTGCGTCTTTTGATGGAAAATAGCGATAAAAATTGCCAACAGACATGCCAGCGGCGCGGGCCAAGTCCTGCATTGAGGCGCCATCAAACCCCTTGTCCACGAATGCAATACGCACCGCGCGCAGAATCTCTTCTGTTTTGGGCGCAGTTGCGGCTGGCGGAAGGGGGGTGAGATGGATTTGCATGGAGGACGTCATCTTTGCGCAAGAATGAATGTTCATTCACTTAGGCCTTTGGGCGAAAAGGTCAAGGGGGGTTGCGCAGTACAAGGCGGGGATTTTGTGGATATGGCTAAGTTTGCCGAAAGACCGCGCATTATTTAGGCATCTATTTGGCAGACTTGGCCACGCGCGCGAGTTGCGCGGGGCATTTTTGGCGTGTATCACGGCGCAAAGCGCGGCAGGCTTTGCCGCCCACTCAAAGGAGATTTGCCATGCGCCGCGTTGTTGTCACGGGTTTGGGAATGGTTACGCCGTTGGCCTGCGGAGTTGAGGAAACATGGTCGCGCCTTTTGGCGGGGCAATCGGGTGCGGGCAAAATCACGCGGTTCGACCCGTCGGGCGTGATCACGCAATACGCCTGCGAAGTGCCGCTTGGCGACGGCACTGATGGCACGTTTAACCCTGATGATTGGATGGAGCCGAAAGATCGCCGCAAGGTGGATGACTTTATCCTTTACGGCATGGCGGCCGCTGTGCAGGCCGTGCAAGATTCGGGGTGGGCACCGAAAACCCACGAAGAACAATGCCGCACAGGCGTTATGATTGGGTCGGGCATTGGCGGTCTGACCTCGATTGCAGAGACCGCAATCTTAATCCAAGAAAAGGGGGCCAAGCGCGTCTCGCCCTTTTTCATCCCGGGCGCGCTGATCAATTTGATTTCTGGGCAAGTGTCCATTCGGTTCGGCTTTAAGGGGCCAAATCACGCCGTGGTGACGGCCTGCTCGACGGGCGCGCATGCGATTGGCGATGCGGCGCGGCTGATCCAATGGGGCGACGCGGATGTGATGATTGCAGGCGGCGCGGAAAGCCCGATTTCGGAAATTGGCATTGCGGGGTTTAACGCCTGCAAGGCCCTGTCGACCAAGCGCGAGGACGACCCAACCAAGGCCTCCCGCCCCTATGACGCCGACCGCGATGGGTTTGTGATGGGCGAAGGCGCAGGCGTCGTTGTGCTGGAAGAATATGAACATGCCCGCGCGCGCGGGGCCAAGATTTACGCCGAAGTGCTGGGCTATGGTCTGTCGGGCGATGCGCATCACATCACCGCGCCGTCGGAAGATGGCGAAGGCGGTTATCGCAGCATGGAAATGGCGCTGAAACGGGCGGGGATCACGCCTGATGCGGTGGATTACATCAACGCGCATGGCACATCCACCATGGCCGACACGATCGAACTGGGCGCGGTGGAGCGTCTTTTGGGCGATGCCGCGGCTAAGGCCACGATGTCATCGACCAAATCCAGCATCGGGCATCTGTTGGGGGCCGCTGGCGCAGTTGAGGCGATTTTCTGCGTCCTTGCGATCCGCGACCAAGTGGCACCGCCCACGATCAACCTAGACACCCCCGCAGTGACGCCAAAGCTGGATTTGGCACCCAACAGGGCGGTAAAACGCAAAATTGATATAGCCTTGTCAAATTCATTTGGATTTGGCGGCACCAATGCCAGCTTGGTTATGGGACGCGTGTCCTAATGGCCAAATCTATCGCCTCGGGCGCGCTGACGCTGTTGGTTGTGATTATGATTGGCTTTGCCAGCTTTTTGGGCTGGGCGCAGGGACAATTTACGGGTGCAGGCCCTTTGACGCAGCCGATTTGCTTTGAGGTGAAGAAGGGCGCGAACCTGACCCGCGTGACGCAGGATTTGGCGGCGCGGGGGGCGATCTCGCATCCGCAAATCTTTCGCATTGGCGCAGGCTATGCGGACAAGGCGGGTGATGTGAAATTTGGCAGCTATCTGCTGCCTGCTGGCGCAACCATGGCCCAAACGCTAGAGGCGATCACAGAGGGTGGGCCATCGACTTGCGGGCGCGAGATGAATTTTCGTATTGGCGTCAACAGCGTAGACGTGATCTTGCGCGAGTTGGACCCGATTTCAAACGAGTTCAAAGAGGTTGCCAAATACGATCCGACCACAGAGGCAAAGCCCGATTTGCTGAATGATCCCGCTTGGTCGGTCGATCTGCGTCTGCGATTGACTTTGGCGGAAGGTGTGACCAGCTGGCAAGTGGTGCAAGGCCTGAACGCGGCAGATTTTCTGGACGGAGAGGCGACAGATATCCCACCAGAGGGCAGCCTTTCCCCCGACAGTTATGAGGTGAGGGCGGGCACAAAAAGGGCCGACATATTGGCCGATATGACGGCGCGTCAACAAAAGGTGCTGGCCGAAGCATGGGCCAGCCGCGTGCAAGGCCTGCCCTATGAGACCCCAGAAGAGGCACTGACGATGGCCTCGATTGTGGAAAAGGAAACTGGCGTGGCTGCCGAGCGGCGGCAGGTCGCCTCGGTTTTCATCAACCGCATCGCCCAAGGGATGAAGCTGCAAACCGATCCGACGGTGATTTATGGCGTGACAAACGGGCAGGGCGTTTTGGGGCGCGGGCTGCGGCGCAGCGAGTTGCAGCGCGAAACCCCCTATAACACCTATGTGATTGATGGGCTGCCACCCACCCCCATCGCCAACCCTGGCCGCGCTAGCATCGAGGCGGCGCTAAACCCCGATACAACCGACTATTTGTTCTTTGTTGCCGATGGCACAGGCGGCCACGCCTTTGCCAAGACTTTGAAAGAGCATAACAAAAACGTCGAAGCATGGCGCAAGATCGAGGCTGATATGGCCAAAGAAAAGGCCAAGACCGAATAAGGATTTTTGGTTAATAAAAACCTACACATGCGCGCGTAAATATCTGATATAAAACAATAAACTTGACATTGCGGGCGCTCTTGGGTAGAGATTTGCCATGCTGGCAGAATTGGGCAAACGGCGCGGGGAAACCCGTCGCCGTTTTTTCATTTTGTCGGCGGGGGTAGGCGGCAGCAAAGGCAGGCACAACAGGATGAATTTTGGTCCCCCATTCGAGGAAGCGCCAGCGGATATGCTGGTATACACGCAACAACTGTTTCGGTGGGCTGCCTTCCAGCTGCACCGACGAATTGAAGCGCTGATCAATGATGAAAGCGCAGATGCCAAAGCGGCAGAGCAGTCCATCCGCGAGCTGCGCAGCGTATTGCAAATCAACATGGATGAAAGGTTGAATGTTGAAAAAATCAGTAAAACCCTTGCTGCAGCCGCAGCGGGCGACGGATACGACCTTGACAGCGCACGAGACGAAATTGGGCGCAGATTATCTAAGCTGCGCGCCGCCCGAAGTGACGGCGGAGTTTCTGAATAGCCTTAGCGATAACGCGCTGTTATCGCTGCCCTATTTGTTCGAGTTTTGGGCGCTGCCGCACCAAGTGGCCCCAGAGGGGAATTGGAAAACATGGGTTATCTTAGGCGGGCGCGGGGCGGGAAAAACCCGTGCAGGCGCGGAATGGGTACGCGCGCAAGTGGAAGGCGCGGGGCCAAAGGATGCGGGCCTGTCACAGCGCGTGGCGCTGGTGGGCGAAACCTTTGACCAAGTGCGCGATGTGATGATTTTTGGCGATAGCGGGATCATCGCCTGTAGCCCGCCCGATCGCCGCCCCGAGTGGCAGGCCACGCGCAAGCGGTTGGTTTGGCCCAATGGGGCCATCGCACAGGCCTTTTCCGCCCATGAGCCTGACAGCCTGCGCGGCCCGCAGTTTGATGCGGCCTGGGTGGACGAGCTGGCCAAATGGAAACGCGGCGAGGACGCGTGGGATCAGCTGCAATTCGCGCTGCGTTTGGGGGATAACCCGCGCCAAGTGGTGACCACAACGCCGCAAAATGTGCCCGTTTTGAAAACTGTGCTGGCCAATCCATCCACAGTCAGCACCCATGCCCCCACGCAGGCAAACCGTGCAAATTTGGCCGAAAGTTTCTTGGCCGAAGTCACCGCGCGCTATGGTGGCACGCGGCTGGGGCGGCAAGAGCTGGAGGGGCTGTTGATCGAGGGGGTCGAGGGCGCGCTGTGGACGGCGGCGATGCTTGCGTCCGCGCAGATCGACGCTGCGCCTTCATTGTCGCGCATTGTGGTGGCAGTTGATCCGCCTGTGTCGGCCAACAAAACATCCGACACTTGCGGGATTGTCGTGGTGGGGGCCATCACCGATGGGCCGCCGCAAAATTGGCGCGCCGTGGTGTTGGAGGACGCCAGCGTGCAAGGGGCCTCGCCCGAGGGTTGGGCGCGCGCGGCGCTGGATGCGATGGCGCGGCACGGGGCCGAAAGGCTGGTGGCCGAGGTGAACCAAGGCGGCAATTTGGTGGAATCGGTAATTCGCCAGATTGACGCGCTGGTGCCGTTTCGCGCCGTGCATGCCCGCGCCAGCAAAGGCGCGCGGGCCGAACCCGTCGCCGCTTTGTATGAACAGGGGCGGGTTGCCCATCTGCGGGACCTTGGCGCGCTGGAGGATCAGATGCTGCTGATGAGCGCGCAAGGCTTTGGCGGGCGCGGCAGTCCTGACCGCGTCGATGCGCTGGTTTGGGCGCTGACCGATCTGATCATCGCGCCTGCCAGCACCTACACGCGCCCACAGCTGCGCACGCTGGGTTAGAAACCCTTAAACTTTTCATCAATATGTTTGGTTTCAACAAAGGCGGCCATGCCCGCAATCGAAACTGACGAGCACAAAAACGAGGAGCCAGCGATGTTTGACTTTCTAAAACGCGGCGCCAGCGTGCCAGAGGCGAAAGCCTCGGCCACAGGGCGTGTGCACGGCGGGCGCGTGGTGGCGTTTGGCACCTCGGGGCGTGTGGCTTGGTCGGCGCGCGATACAGTTAGCCTGACAAAGACGGGATTTCAGGGCAATCCTATGGGGTTTCGGGCGATTAAGTTGATTTCCGAGGCGGCTGCCGCCTTGCCGCTGATTTTGCAAGACGCCGATCGCCGCTATGATCAGCACCCGCTGCTGGCGCTGATCGCGCGGCCCAATGGCGCACAGGGGCGGGCGGAGCTGCTTGAGGCAATTTATGGCAATCTGCTGCTATCGGGCAATGCCTATATCGAGGCGGTGGGCGCAGGCGGTTTGCCGTCCGAGCTGCATGTGCTGCGATCTGACCGCATATCGGTGCTTCCTGGCCCTGATGGGTGGCCAATGGCCTATGATTACACGGTCGGTGGGCGCACGCACCGCTTTGCCATGACGCCAGAGGCCGCGCCTATTTGCCATTTGCGAACATTCCATCCTCAAGATGATCACTATGGTCTGTCACCCATGCAGGCGGCGGCGGTGGCGGTGGATGTGCATAACGCGGCATCCGCATGGTCAAAGGCCCTGCTGGACAATGCCGCTCGGCCTTCGGGGGCGATTGTGTATCGCGGCACGGATGGGCAGGCACAGCTTTCCAATGACCAATATGACCGTCTGGTTTCGGAAATGGAAATGCACCACCAAGGCGCGCGCAATGCAGGCCGCCCGATGTTGCTAGAGGGCGGTTTGGATTGGAAACCGATGGGATTTTCGCCATCCGATATGGAATTCCAAAAGACCAAAGAGGCAGCAGGGCGCGAAATTGCCACCGCCTTTGGCATCCCGCCCATGTTGATGGGGATATCGGGGGACGCGACCTATGCCAATTACCAAGAGGCCAACCGCGCCTTTTACCGCCTGACGGTGCTGCCCTTGGCGGCTAAGGTGACGGCGGGATTGTCGGCGTGGCTGTCGGGGTTTACGGGCGAGATGGTCGAGCTGCGCCCCGATTTGGATCAGATCCCCGCCCTCGCGGGCGAAAGGGATGCCCAATGGGCGCGCGTTGGGCTGGCCGATTTTCTGACGCCGCAGGAAAAGCGAATACTTTTGGGCTTGCCTGCCTTGCCAGAGTCGCCATTGACAGAAACCCCGCTTGAAAACGGCGAGGCGTAGATGCCTCCCATGCGCAAACCAAATGACACAGGCGAAGGCGGATCACGGTTTTTATACGACAGTTTTGATGCAGCGCACGCCCGTATCGAGGCGAATGAACGGGTGGCCGAGGAACGCTGGGCCGCGCTGGACTACAGACTGGGGCAAATCGACACCGCACTAGAGCGGATGGAAAAACGCATTTGGATAGGGGTTTACGGGGTCGCCGCATTCCTTTTGGCGCAAATGGCCGAAACACTGCTGGCGGCGGGCAAGATATGAGGTGCAAGATGCAATGGACGATGGAAGGCGCGCCCGAGCGCAAATACCAAGGCTTTGAAACGGGCGGGCAAACAGGCCTGACGGTTTCGGATGGCCATGTCATCTCGGGCTATGCCAGCCTATTTGGCGCGCGCGATCAGGGCGGCGATGTGGTGCAAAAGGGCGCCTATGCCGCCAGCCTTGCACGCCTGTCCAAATCGGGACGCGCGGTGAAGATGCTGTGGCAGCACGACCCTGCCCAACCCATCGGCGTCTGGGACGAGGTGCGCGAGGATGCCAGCGGGCTGTGGGTTAAGGGGCGTGTCCTGACCGCAGTGGACAAGGGCCGCGAGGCGGCGGCGCTGCTGGCTGCGGGCGCGATGGACGGGCTGTCGATTGGCTATCGCACGCTGAAATCCACCAAAACCCCCGAAGGCGGGCGGATTTTGACCGAACTAGAGCTGTGGGAAGTCTCGCTTGTCACCTTCCCCATGCTTTCCGAAGCACGGGTTTCATCCAAAGCCGAGACGCAGGGCGCTGATGAAATCTGGGCGGACTTGGCCGCGATGCTGACCCGCGCGCGCCAAAACTTGGCCGCGCGATAGACGCGCAAGACGCAACCCTAACCCAAGGATCAGATATGACCGAGACCAAGGCTCGGGCCAGCGGCGCTTTGCCGTCTGCCCAAACCACCCTATCCCCCGCCGCCGAAGCAAAGGCTGCGATTGGTGAATTTCTGAACGCTTTTAAAGGCTTTCAGGACGATGTTTCCAAATCACTGCAACAACAGGAAGAGCGACTGACCATGCTGGATCGTAAAACCATGACCTATGGCCGCCCTGCACTTAGCCATTCGGCAGAGGCGGACGTGCCCCACAAGAAAGCCTTTGGCGCCTATCTGCGCAGCGGCGATGATGACGGCCTGCGCGGGCTGGTGCTGGAGGGCAAAGCCATGTCCACCGCCGTGGCGGCCGATGGCGGCTATTTGGTAGACCCTGCCACGGCGGACAGTATCCGCTCGATGCTGGTATCGACCTCAAGCTTGCGCGCCATTGCCAATGTGGTGCAGGTCGAGGCCACCTCGTTTGATGTGCTGGTGGATCGCAGCGAAGTGGGCAGCGGCTGGGCCACCGAAGCTGCGGCAACGGCGGAAACCACCAGCCCGCAGATCGACCGCATTTCGATCAAATTGCACGAGCTGTCGGCGATGCCAAAGGCCAGCCAACGCCTGCTGGATGACAGCGCCTTTGACGTCGAAGGCTGGCTGGCGGGCAAAATTGCCACGCGGTTCATCCGCGCCGAGGCATCGGCATTCATCAGCGGTGACGGTATCGACAAGCCAAAGGGCATTTTGAACGCGCCAACGGTGGATAATGATGTCTGGACGTGGGGCAATCTGGGCTATGTGCCAACGGGCGCTGCGGCAGATTTCGCCGCCACCAATGCGGCCGATTGCATCATCAATCTGGTTTACGCCTTGGGCGCCGATTACCGCGCCAATGCCACCTTTGTGATGAACAGCAAAACCGCCGGCGCAGTGCGCAAGATGAAGGACGCCGACGGGCGGTTTATGTGGTCGGACGGACTGGCTGCGGGCGAGCCTGCGCGCCTGATGGGCTATCCTGTGCTGGTGTGCGAGGACATGCCCGACATCGCAGCGAATGCCTATGCCATCGCCTTTGGTGATTTCAGCGCAGGCTACACGATTGCCGAGCGTCCAGACCTGCGCATTCTGCGCGACCCGTTCAGCGCCAAGCCCAATGTTTTGTTCTACGCGAACAAGCGCGTGGGCGGCGATGTGACCGACTTTGCAGCGATCAAGCTGCTGAAAATCGCTGTCTCGTAACGGGCAGTGATCCGCGCCCCCGCCGCAGTTTGGCGGGGGCGGTTTGGGCGCGCGCCCAACGCTTGGCTGCACCCACAACCCCCGCGCAAGCGGGCCGCGCGCGCCCATTTGGCCCGCAGTCTATGAAAGGCAAGACGATGCTTTTGACCGAACTTTCCCAAACGCCAACAGGTGATCTGCCGATTGCGGCCCTGAAAGACCATCTGCGCCTTGGAACGGCCTTTGGCCTTGATGGGATGCAAGATGGGTTGATCGAGGCGCATCTGCGCGCCGCCATCGCCGCGATTGAAGCGCGCATTGGCAAGGTGCTGCAAACCCGCAGCTATCGGCTGATCCTGCCCGACTGGCGCGATTTATCCCAGCAAACACTGCCCCTAGCGCCTGTTGTGAGCGTGACGAAAGTATCGGTTTTCGATCTGGCGGGCGGCGAGGTGGTGCTGGACGCCGCGCGCTATCGCGTTCAGGCCGACACGCACCGCCCGAAACTGGTGTCCGCGGGGCTGCTGTTTCCCGCGGTGCCCAATGATGGGCGCATTGAGATTCTTTTTGACGCAGGTTTTGGCACGAGTTGGGCCAATGTGCCCACAGATCTGGCCCAATCCGTGATGTTGCTGGCCGCGCAATTTTACGAAACGCGCCACGATGCGGGGGCGCAAATGATGGGCCTGCCAGCCACGGTGCAAAGCCTGATCGCAAGCTGGCGCAATGTGCGCGTGCTGGGCGGGGGGGCGCAACGATGAGCGCCCCGCATCTCAGCCAACTGCTGGCGCTGGAGGAGGCGACCTTGGCCCCGGATGGCGCGGGCGGTTTTACCCCGACTTGGGTCGAGGTCTGCACGCATTGGGCGCAAATCACCTCGGGTGCAGGGCGGCAAACAGCGGGCGAAGAAGTTTTTCTGTCCCAAGTGCCCTACCGCATCACCTTGCGGGCCGCCCCCACGGGCAGCGCGGCGCGCCCGCGCCCCGATCAGCGCCTGCGCCTTGGGCCGCGGATTTTCACCATTTTGGCCGTGGCCGAGCGTGACGCGGCTGGAAAATACCTGGTCTGCTTTTGCCGCGAGGAGGTTCCCGCATGAGTTACGCCGCAAGTGCCGCGCTGCAATCTGCCATTTATGCGAAGCTGACGACCGCAACCGCGCTGGCGGGCGTTTCGGTGGTCGATGCCATGCCCCCGGGCGTGCCTGCGGGCAGCTTCGTGCTGCTGGGGCCAGAGGTGGCGCTGGACCAATCGGACAAAACGGGTGCAGGCGCCGAGCACCGCATAGAGGTTGCGGTGATCTCTGATGCGGCGGGGTTTTTGCCCGCAAAAACCATCGCCGCCGCCGTGTCTGATGCGCTGGTGGATGCGCAGTTGACGCTGAGTTTGGGGCGATTGGTCTCACTCACCTTTATCCGCGCTGCCGCCCGCCGTTTGGACGATGGTACAATTCGGCGGATCGACATGACATTTCGCGCGCGGATCGAGATTTAGCGCGATTTCACTTTTGCAACATTTTGGCAAGATGTGGGGCAGGTTTGCACCCATTACTTGCCCAAAAAGGAGAATATCATGGCTGTTCAAAATGGAAAAGACCTGCTGATCAAGGTGGATATGATTGGCGATGGCACGTTTGAAACCCTTGCGGGGCTGCGGGCGACGAGACTATCGTTGAATACCGAAACGGTGGATGTCACCAGTTTGGAATCGACGGGCGGTTGGCGCGAATTGCTGGCGGGGGCAGGGATGAAAACCGCCGCTATTTCAGGCAGCGGTGTGTTTCGCGATGCCAATACAGACCTGCGCGCGCGGCAGATTTTCTTTGATGCCGAAATGCCGAATTTCCAAGTGATCGTGCCCGATTTTGGCGTGATCGAGGGGCCGTTCCAAATCACGGCATTGGATTATTCGGGCAGCCATAACGGCGAGGCAACCTATGAGGTGTCGCTGGCCTCTGCGGGCGCGCTGACATTTATTGCGCTGTAAGGGGCGCGAAATGGGCAACCCTTTTGCGGGCGAAGTTTCCGTTCGGCTGGACGGGGTGGATCACCCCGCAAAACTGACCCTTGGCGCGTTGGCAGAGCTAGAGGCGGCTTTGGGCGAGGATAGCCTTCTGGCATTGGTCGAGAGGTTCGAGGCAGGGCGATTTTCCAGCCGCGATGTGTTGGCGCTGGTGGTGGCGGGTCTGCGCGGCGGCGGCTGGCGCGGGGCGGCGGTTGATTTAACCGCAGTCACCATCACCGACGCACAGGGCGCGGGGCCACTGGCGGCGGCGCGGATTGCGGCGCAGCTGTTGGCGCGGGCCTTTGCCCTACCTGAGGGCTAGGCATGGCGCAGCGCGGGCTTGATTTTACTGGGCTTTTACGCGCGGCTCTTGCCCCAACGGCCCTTGGCGGGCTTGGCCTGATGCCTGTGCAGTTTTGGGCGCTGACCCCGATCGAGCTGCGCGTGATGCTGGGGCGCGAGGGAGGCGGCGCGCTGATGAGCCGTGCGCGGCTGACCGAACTCGCCGCCCGATATCCTGATGCGAAAAGGAATGAACAATGACCCAAGTGCAAGACCTACAAGACCAAATCGCCGCGCTGGAATCTTCGGTGGGCCAAACGGCGGGCGTGGTGGCCGCCTTTGACGGCGAGTTGTCAAAAATGCGCAACAGTCTTGTGTATACTGGGCGCGAAGTGAACCAACTTGCCAGCGGCATTTCATCGGGCCTGCGCCGCGCCTTTGATGATGTGGTCTTTGACGGGGTGAAATTGCAAGACGCGCTGCGCGGCGTGGCGCAGTCTATCGCGCGCACGGCCTATGACATTGCGATGCGCCCTGTCCAGAACGCCGTGGGCGGTGCGATTGCAAATGGGATCAATGGGTTACTTGGCGGGCTGATGCCATTCGAAAAAGGCGGCGCTTTGGCCAGCGGACGGGTGACGGCCTTTGCCAAAGGGGGGGTCGTCTCTGCCCCAACCAGCTTTGCCATGCGCGGCGGGATGGGATTGATGGGCGAGGCGGGGCCAGAGGCGGTGATGCCACTCGCGCGCGGGTCCGATGGACGGCTTGGCGTGCAGGCGCAAGGCGCAAGCGCACGCCCCGTCACAGTGGTGATGAACATCCAAACCCCTGATGTCGCAGGCTTTCAACGCAGTCAAAGCCAAATCGCCGCCACCGCACAACGTATGTTGGCGCGTGGCCAAAAGAACCGCTGAAGGGACTGAAAAAAATGGCATTTCACGACACGCGTTTTCCCACAAATTTATCCTATGGCAGCTTAGGCGGGCCGCAACGCTTGACCGAGATTGTCACGCTGGCCAATGGGTTTGAGGAGAGATCCACCCCTTGGGCCCATGCGCGGCGCCGGTATGATGCGGGCTTTGGCCTGCGCAGTCTGGCCGATCTAGAGGCGTTGATCGCCTTTTTCGAGGCGCGCAGCGGGCAGTTGCACGCCTTTCGTTGGAAGGACTGGACTGACTACAGCTCGGCCCTACTGGGCGCAGAAATTGGGCCATATGATCAGCGTCTTGGGCTGGGTGACGGGGTGCAAACGCGCTATCCGCTGACCAAAGCCTATACATCGGGTGATCAGACCTACTTGCGTTTCATCAAAAAACCCGTTGAAAACACAGTAAAAGTTGCAGTGGGCGGCGATCCTGCCTTGCAGGACGTGGATTTTGTTGTGGATCACGCAGCCGGCAGCGTCACCTTTTTCCAACCGCCCGATATTGGCGCCGAAGTGACGGCGGGATTTGAATTTGACGTGCCTGTGCGGTTTGATACCGACAGTTTGCAAACGTCGATCGCCGCCTATAACGCGGGCGAGTTGCCCAACGTTCCTGTGATCGAGGTGCGGGTATGAGCGCGCGCAGCGACTTGCTGGCGCATATGGCCAGCGGCGTGACCACGCTGGCGCGGGCGTGGCGCGTTGTGCGCCGTGATGGCGTGCGTTTTGGATTTACGGACCATGATGGTGATATTGTGCTGGGCGGCGAGCTGTTCAAGGCCAGCACGGGCCTTGCCGCGAAAGCGCTGCAATCGACCACGGGCCTTGCCGTGGACAACACCGAAGCGGTGGGCGCGCTGTCAGATGCGGGTATCCTTGAGACAGATTTGGTGGCGGGGCGCTATGACGGGGCCGAAGTCACGATTTGGCTGCTCAATTGGGCGGACCCTGCGCAAAACATGGTGCAATTTCGGGGCACTTTTGGCGAAGTGACCCGCGCGGGCGGCGCATTCAAGGTCGATTTGCGCGGCCAAACCGAAGCGCTGAACGCCCCGCAAGGGCGCGTTTATCAAAGTGGCTGCGACGCCGTTTTGGGCGGGGCGGCGTGCAAGTTTGATCTGGGCCAGTCAGGTTTTCGCGAAGACATGACTGTGCAATCCTTTGGCGCGGATGGCCAAATCGTTCTGGCTGGCAATTCTGTGCAGTCAAGCGGCTGGTTTGCGCAAGGTCGCCTTAGCGTGGCAACGGGGGCCGCGGCGGGGCTGTCGGGCATGATCAAGGTGGACACCCGCCTGTCGTCATCATCAACAGGTGGCGGGCGGAAAATTGTGCTGTGGCAAAGCCTTGGGGCCGATCTTGCGATTGGCGATGCGGTGCAGCTAGAGGCGGGCTGCGATCGCAGTGCCGCGACATGCAAGGCAAAATTCAACAATTTTGCGAATTTTCAGGGATTTCCCCATATCCCAGGCGAGGATTGGCAGATCAGTTATCCAAATCAAGGCCAGCCCAAAGATGGAGGGAGCCTGTTCAAATGAGCGATCCCGCCACACTTGCGCGGGCGTGGATTGGCACGCCCTATGTGCATCAAGCCTCGGTTCAGGGGGCGGGATGCGATTGTTTGGGCCTGCTGCGAGGGGTCTGGCGCGCGCTATATGGGGCCGAGCCCTGCCCAATTCCACCCTATAGTTTCGACTGGAGCGAGGCCGCGCGCCGCGAAGATTTGATGGCGGCGGCGGATAGGTGGCTGATACGCAAAGATTTGGGTGCCGCATCTGAGGGCGATGTCTTGCTGTTTCGTATGCGTGAGGGCGCCGTGGCCAAACATATCGGCATCCAAGGTGCCGTGGGCGAAAATCCCAGTTTCATTCATGCCTACAGCGGCCACGGCGTGGTCGAAAGCCCACTACCTGCCCCATGGGCGCGCAAAATTGTGGCGCGCTATCGCTTCGCTCACCCAAATTTCGCCTAGGAGTTCATATCAATGGCCACACTACTTTTATCCGCAGCGGGGGCAGCGATCGGCGCAGGCTTTGGGGGCACAGTTCTGGGTCTTTCGGGCGCAGTGATTGGCCGCGCAGTTGGGGCGACGATTGGCCAAGCGATCGACCAGCGATTGTTCAATCAGCGCGTGATGGGTGCAGGATCAGACGCGGTGGAAGTGGGCAAGATTGACCGATTGCGCCTGATGGGGGCATCGGAAGGCGCGGGAATCGCGCGCCTTTGGGGCCGCCAGCGTATTTGGAGGGCAAGTCATCTGGGCCACAAGGTTCAAAGAAACCATCACTGACAGCACCGAAACCATCTCTGGCGGCGGCGGTAAGGGCGGGGGCGGGTCGGGCCAAAGCACCACGCAAACCACGCAAACCTACAGCTATTCGGTATCTTTGGCTGTCGCGCTGTGCGAGGGGGTCATCACCCGTATTGGCCGTATTTGGGCGGACGGTAATGAAATTGCCCCGCGTAGCCTAACCTTGCGGCTGTATCGCGGCACGCAAACACAATCCGCTGATCCAAAGATGGAGGCTGTGGAAGGAGCGGGCAATGTGCCCGCCTATCGCGGGCTTGCTTATGTGGTGATTGAAGATTTGCAATTGGCGGCATATGGCAACCGCGTTCCGCAATTCTCGTTCGAGGTGGTGCGTTCAGCCGCAGGAGGCAACGCGGCGGCGCATCCCGACCTTGCCCGCCTGATCAGCGGCGTTGCAATGATCCCCGGCACTGGCGAATATGCGCTGGCCACCACGACCGTGCGCTATGATCGCGGGCTGGGCAAGAAAATTCCCGCCAATCGCAACAGCCTATCGGGAAAGACCGATTTTTCGACCGCGCTGACCGATTTGCGCGATGAATTGCCAAAGGCGGAACATGTGGCCTTGGTAGTGTCGTGGTTTGGGGATGATTTGCGCTGCGGCACCTGCACGCATTCGCCCGAAAGTTGAACAAAAGCAGTTTGATGGCGAAGAAATGCGCGGCAAGTCAGCGGCCTGACCCGTGCAAATGCGATGGAAATTCCAAAACTTGCGGGGCGCGCTGTCTATGGCGGAACCCCCGATGATCGGTCAGTGATCGAAGCCATCACTGCGCTGAAGGCGGGCGGGCAAAAAGTCACGTTTTACCCCTTTGTTTTGATGGATCAAATGGCGGGCAACGGTCTGCCTGATCCCTATTCGGACGCGGGTGATCAACCCGTGCTGCCTTGGCGGGGGCGCATCACAGGCTCGGCAGCCCCAGGGCAGGCGGGCAGCCCCGACGGCACCTCTGCCGCGACGGCGCAAATCGACGATTTTTTCGGCAATGCCGCCCCCTCGCAGTTTTCGCACAGCCCTGCGGGGGTGACATATACTGGCCCTGATCATCAGTGGCGGTATCGCCGGTTCATCTTGCATTATGCCCATCTATGCGCCGCAGCGGGCGGGGTAGATAGTTTTTTGATCGGCTCAGAAATGCGCGGTCTGACATCCTTGCGGGGGGGCGCTCACAGCTTTCCCGCTGTCACGCGCCTGCGAACGCTGGCAGCCGAAGTGCGCGCGATTTTGGGGCCAAATTGCAAAATCAGCTATGCCGCTGATTGGTCAGAGTATTTCGGAACTCATGTCGATGACAACGTCTACTTCCATCTAGATCCGTTGTGGGCCGATGCGAATATAGACTATATCGGCATCGATAATTACATGCCGCTGGCCGATTGGCGCGATGGGGCCAGCCATGCCGATACCGATTGGGGCAGTATTTACAACCCCGATTATCTGGCCGCCAATATCGCGGGCGGCGAGGGGTTTGATTGGTACTATGCCAGCCTCGCGGATGAGGCGGCGCAAACGCGAACGCCGATCACTGACGGCGCGCACAGCGAGCCTTGGGTGTTTCGCTACAAAGATTTGCGCGGTTGGTGGGACAATTTGCATCACAATCGCATCGGCGGGGTGCGCAGTGCGTCCCCCACCGCATGGCTGCCCCATTCCAAACCCTTCCGCTTTACCGAATATGGCTGTGCGGCGATAGATAAAGGGGCAAACCAGCCAAACCGTTTTCTTGACCCCAAATCATCTGAAAGCGGATTGCCTAAGTATTCCAACGGGATGCGCGACGACGCGATGCAATTGGCCTATTTCACAGCGCAGGCGCTATATTGGAAAAAGGCAGCCCATAATCCCGTTTCTGGCATTTATGGCGGCAAAATGTTGGATTTCAACGCCAGCCATGCTTGGGCTTGGGATGCGCGGCCCTTTCCCGATTTTCCGCAAAACACCGCCCTTTGGTCGGACGGCGAGAACTATGAGGCTGGACATTGGTTGAACGGGCGGGCGGGTATTCAGCCCCTTGCCGCTGTGATTGACGAAATTGCCGCCAGTAGCGGCGTGCAAGATGCCCAAACGGATAAGGCCTACGGCATTGTGCGCGGCTACATCGCGCCTGACCCGACAACAGCGCGCGCTATGTTGCAACCCTTGCTGCAAGCCGCCGCTTGCGAAGTGATCGAGCGCGAGGGCACCTTGCAGTTTCGCTTGCGCGCGCTGGCGCAGGTGACGGATATTGATCCCCAAACCACCGTGCGCAGCAATGAGATTGATGGCACCATCGAAGTGACGCGCGGCGCGGTCACCGAAGAAACAGGCCGATTGCGTCTTAGCTATGTCGAGGCCGTGGGCAATTTTTCGGCCCGCGTTGCCGAGGCAATTTTCCCCGATGACGGCCCGCTGAACCTAGGGCAAAGCGAGTTGCCTATCGTGCTGACGGGCGAAGAGGCCAGCGCCATCGCGCTGCGATTCATGGCCGAAACGCGCCTGTCGCGCGATACGGCCCGACTTGGATTGCCAAAATCTATGGCCCATTTGGGGGCAGGGGACATCTTGCGTTTGGACAACATGCAGTACCGCATTGATCGCAGCGAAAATGCCGCCTTTCAACTGATCGAAGCGGTGCGCAGCGAGCCTGCTTTGTTCTTGCCCATGCGCGTAGCAGCCAAGCCGCGCAAATACACGGCGCCCGTGATCGAGGCGCCCCTTGCCGTGCAGTTTTTTGATTTGCCGCTGATTTCTGGTGCCGAGACGCCCCACGCGCCCTATGTCGCGGCGCTGGCGGCGCCTTGGGTTGGGGCGGCTGGGGTTTGGTCTGCCCCCGCTGATGACGGATATGCACTCACCGCCACTTTAGCAGAGCCCGCAATTATGGGCGCAACCCTGACCTCCATGGCCGCCGCACAACCTGGGGTCTGGGATCGCGGCCCTGCCTTGCGGGTGGAACTGGCGCGGGGGGCATTATCTTCGCGCACCATAGCCGAGGTGCTGGCGGGACAAAATATTGCACTGATCGGCGATGGCACGCCCAGCGGTTGGGAAGTGTTCCAATTTGCAAATGCCGTTTTGGTCGCGCCTGGCATCTATGATCTGTCTATGCGCCTGCGCGGCCAGGCGGGCAGCGATGGCATTATGGCGCAGCAATGGCCAGTTGGGTCGCGCTTCGTGATGTTGAACACGGCCTTACGGCAAGTTCCACTGCCCGCCACGACGCGGGGGCTAGAGCGGCATTACCGCGTTGGCCTGCTTAGCGCGGGTTATGAAAGCGAGGATGTAACGCTGCAAATCCATGCATTTGACGGGGCGGGACTGCGCCCCTACCGCGTGGCGCACCTGCGCGCGTCCCTGCAAAGCGGCGATTTGGGCATCAGTTGGATCAGACGCACGCGGATCGACGGCGACACATGGCAAGCGGTCGAAGTGCCCTTGGGCGAGACGCACGAGGTTTACGTTTTGCGCATTGTGCAAGGCGGCAATCTGCTGCGTGAGGTGGTCTTGGGTATGCCCAGCTTTACCTATACGGCGGCGATGCGTGCATTGGACGGGGCCACGGGGCAGATCACCCTAAGCGTTGCGCAACAAAGCGATGCCTATGGGTTTGGGCCTTACCGCAGTATCAACGTGCAGCTCTAGCCTATGCGGCGCGTGCTTTTGGGTGATTTGGTGGCCACTGCCCGCGCCTTGGCCGCCATCCCGCCAGCGCGGCGGGAAGGGGCGATCGATACATGGCTGACGCAGGCCCATGCCGCACATGCCTTTATGAAACACTTTGCCCGCCCGCATCCAACGTGGGGTATCGGCACACTGGAGGGGCGGGTGGCCCGCGCAAATGCGGCGCCGCCAGCCTTTGATTTGGGTGATGCCGATATGTTGGCAGCGCTCGAGCTGTTGGTTCATCACCTTGGTGCGCGCCGCGCCGCGAATGCCCAAAGCGCACCAAAAGCCTTGCCTTGCCGCCAAAGCCCCCCTTGTGATAAGCTATACAAAACCACGGGGGCACGTATGGCCAATTCCAACACAAAACTTGCCAGCTTTGATCCCGTTTGGGCCGGCGTCCGCAGCGAAGCGGCGGCAATTGTTCTATCCGAGCCGCTGATGGGCGGGTTGGTGCATTCCTCGCTGCTGCACCACGCCACGATGGAGCGCGCGCTGGCCTATCGCTTTTCGCTGAAATTGGCCAGCGGCGAGATGAGCGAGCAAATCCTGCGGGAAATCGCCGACGAGGCCTTTGACACCGATCCCAGCCTTGGGGCGGCCGCACGCGCCGACCTCACGGCCGTTTATGACCGCGACCCCGCCTGCACGCGCTATATCCAGCCGATGCTGTTCTTTAAGGGCTATCAGGCCGTGCAAGCCTATCGTATCGGCCATTGGCTATGGGGGCAGGGGCGGCGCGATATGGCCTATTTCGTGCAAATGCGCGTGTCCGAAGTGTTTGGAGTGGATATCCACCCAGCCGCCCATATCGGGCGCGGGATTATGATCGACCATGCCCATTCCATCGTGGTCGGCGAGACGGCAGTTGTGGGCGATAATGTGTCGATGTTGCATTCCGTCACCTTGGGCGGCACGGGAAAAGAAGACGGCGACCGCCATCCGAAAATTGGCAATGGTGTTATGATCGGGGCTGGCGCCAAGGTTTTGGGCAATATCCGCGTTGGGGATAATTCACGCATTGCGGCAGGATCGGTGGTTCTTGCAGACGTGCCCTGCTGTAAGACAGTGGCGGGGGTTCCTGCGCGCATCGTGGGCGAAGCGGGCTGTGATCAGCCATCTGTGATGATGGATCAGGTTCTTAGCAACGACATTTAGGGGGCGCTCGCGCCCCCTCTTGGCGTGCCGCCTGTTCACCCCCTGAGGATATTTTTCGAGCAAGGAAGACAATTTTAATCAAATTTTCGCTTCTCTTTTTCCCAAATATCCACGGGGGGTGAGCGAAGCGAGGGGATGTCAGCCCCCCCTTTTTTATCAGGCCAACATCGTCATTGGGTTTTCCAGATTGGCGCAAATGGCGGCCAAGAGAGTAGCACCCAAAGCCCCATCGATCACACGGTGATCAACCGATAGCGTCATCGACATCACATTGGCCACGCCAAGGCTGCCATCGGCCAAAACGACAGGCTGTTTGATCCCCGCGCCCACCGCCAGAATGGCCGCTTGCGGCGGGTTGATGACGGCATCGAAATTCTCGATCCCCATCATGCCCAAGTTGGAAATGGCAAAGCTGCCGCCTTGGTATTCGTGGGGCGCAAGTTTCTTGGACTTTGCCCTGGCGGCAAGATCTTTCATCTCGATGGACAGCGCAGATAGCGATTTTTGATCAGCATCTTTCAGAACTGGCGTGAACAGCCCGCCTTCAATCGCCACCGCCACCGCCACATCGGATGGTTTCAGTTTTAGAACGCGGTCGCCTGCCCAAACCGCGTTGGCATCAGGCACGGATTGCAGCGCCTGCGCGCAGGCTTTGATGATGAAATCATTGACCGAGAGTTTCACACCGCGCGCCTCTAGCCCTTTGTTCAACTGTTCGCGAAAGGACATCAGCGCGTCAAGTCGCACCGAACGGCGCAGGTAGAAATGCGGGATGGTTTGCTTGGCTTCGGTCAGCCGCGCGGCGATGGTGCGGCGCATACCGTCCAATGGCATTTCGGTAAATTCGCGGCCCTGATACATTTTCAAAACGGTTTCAGCAGACATGCCTTGCGCGGGGGCGGTTGGTGGCGCGATTGCCGCCGCTGTAGCGGCGGCTTTCGGCGCAGCACTTGCCACAAGATTTTCCACATCGGCGCGCACGATGCGCCCATGCGGGCCAGAGCCTGCAACCGCGCCCAAATCAATCCCCTTTTCCGCCGCGATACGCCGCGCCAAGGGCGAAGCAAACACGCGCGCACCGCCCTTGACAGGGGCCAAGGGGACGGGGGGGGGCTGCTCGGTGGCGCCTGCCAGGTGGCGCGCTAAGGTGGCGCGGCTGTGGTCGCGGGGGATGCGGATTTTGTGGCGGGAGCTGCATCCAGCGCTTCGCCGTCCTCGACCAAAACGGCGGTGGGGATGTTCGGTTTGACCCCTGCGGGCTTTCGCAGCAACCAGCAGCTTTGCCGATGCGGCCTTCGTCTACGGCTTCGAATTCCATCGTGGCTTTGTCGGTTTCAATCTCGGCGATGATCTGGCCAGATTTGACGCTATCGCCTTCGGCCACCAACCATTTGGCCAATGTGCCTTCCTCCATCGTGGGGGACAGAGCGGGCATTAAGATATTGATTGCCATATGATTTCCCCTTAGCGGTAGCAGACAGATTTAACGGCAGCAACCACTTCGGCGGTTGTGATAAGTGCCAGTTTTTCCAAATTGGCGGCGTAGGGCATGGGCACGTCCTTGCCCGTGCAGGTAACAATGGGCGCGTCCAGATAATCAAAGGCGCGCCGCATGCTCATTACTGGCGATATGGTCTGACATCGAGGCCACGGGATAGCCTTCTTCGACCAAGACGCAGCGGTTGGTTTTTTGCACGCTTGCCAGCACAGTGTCGTAGTCCAAGGGGCGCAGGGTGCGCAGGTCGATCACCTCGACGCTGATGCCGTCTTTTGCCAGCATATCGGCAGCTTCTAGCGCGTATTTCATGCCGATGCCGAAAGAGACGATTGTGGCATCCGTCCCCTCGCGCCAAATGCGGGCTTTGCCGAAGGGGATGGTGAAATCAGGCAGATCGGGCACCTCAAAGGATTGCCCATACATGATCTCGTTTTCCAAGAACACCACAGGGTTCGGATCGCGTATGGCCTGTTTCAACAGCCCTTTGGCATCGGCGGCTGAATAGGGCATCACGACTTTTAGGCCAGGCACGCTGGCATACCATGCCGCGAAATCTTGGGAATGCTGCGCGCCAACACGGGCGGCCGCGCCATTTGCGCCGCGAAACACGATGGGAAGGGGGTTTTTTTGGCCGACATATAGTTGGTTTTCGCTGCCGAATTAAGAATATGATCAATAGCTTGGAGGTGAGAAGTTAAAAGTCATGAATTCGACTATCGGGTTCAGACCGCCCCATACCGCCGCCCACAAGCAATGCCCGTAAAACCGATTTCAGTGATCGGCGTATCGACCATTTTTTTGGGGCCAAATTCTGTCCAGCAGGCCTTGGGAAGTCTTATAGGCGCCTTGGTATTCGCCCACTTCTTCGCCCATCAGCATAACATTAGGGTTGAGCGCGCATCTCTTCGGCCATCGCCTCGCGCAACGCCTCGCGCACGGTCATCGGCTTCCATCGCCGTGCTCGGGCCATTCAGGGATCGGGCCATGGACAGCGCCGCGGGGGCAGCCGGCATCGTGGCGGCAACCGGTGCGGGGCGCGGCAGCCGGTGCCTGCCTAGCTGCAGCGTGGCAGCGGCGCATGGCACTCCTCGCCTTCCCCGCAATCAGCCGCGATCGGCGTGTTCACCTCGACGCCTTCAGTCCCGGCGGCGACCAGGATTTTCGTCCAGCACGCCTTCATCAATCGCTTCGAATTCCATCGTCGCCTTGTCGGTTTCGATCTCGGCGATGATGTCGCCCGGCTGGATGGTGTCGCCTTCTGATTTAAGCCACTTGGCGAGCGTGCCCTCTTCCATCGTGGGCGACAGGGCGGGCATCGAGAGTATCGATCGCCATGGTTCATATCCCTCATGCGCAGAATATCGGTGCAAAGCTCGGCAGCGCCGGCTCGGCGAGCGTCTTTGGCAAAATTCGGCGCTGCCTGTTGACGATGTCCTTGATGTCCTTGTCAATGGCCTTCAATTCATCCTCGGTCTCGGCTGGCCGCGATCAGCGGCATCTTGCGCACCCGTTCGATCGGATCGTGTTCGTCGCGCATCTTCTGCACCTCTTCGCGGGTGCGGTATTTGGCAGGGTCCGACATCGAATGGCCGCGATAGCGGTAGGTCTTGACCTCGAGGATATAGGGGCCTTTGCCCGCGCGGCAGTGGGCGACGGCGACGTTCGGCAGCGGCCTTGCACCGCCAGCACGTCCATGCCGTCGACCTTCATCGCCCGGAATGCCGTAAGCACGACCGCGCAGCCGATAGAGATGCGGATTTCGGCCGACGCGCTGTGACCGCCGTGCCCATCGCATAACCGGTTGTTTTCAATCACGAAAATCACCGGCAGCTTCCACAAGGCCGCCATGTTGAAGGTTTCATAAACCTGACCCTGATTGGCCGCGCCGTCGCCGAAATAGGCGAAGGTCACGTTGCCATTGCCGTTGATACTTGTTCGCAAGCGCGAGCCCCGCGCCCAGCGGCACCTGCGCGCCGACAATGCCGTGGCCGCCGTAGAACTGCTTTTCGCGGCTGAACATGTGCATCGAGCCGCCCTTGCCGCGCGAATAGCCGCCCGCGCGGCCCGTCAGCTCGGCCATGACGCCCTTGGCATCCATGCCCGCAGGCCAGCATGTGGCCGTGATCGCGGTAGCAGGTGATGACGCTTGTCGCGTTCATTGTCGAGCGCAGGCTTGCAGCCCGACGGCAACCGCTTCTGCCCGATGTACAAAGGTGGCAGAAACCCGCCGATCAGACCGAGGCCGTAGAGCTGCCCCGCCTCTTTCCCCCTAAAGCGGCGGATCAGCAGCATCTGGCGGTA
The DNA here is from genome assembly GCA_034519315.1 of Cypionkella sp. Taxonomy (GTDB): domain Bacteria; phylum Pseudomonadota; class Alphaproteobacteria; order Rhodobacterales; family Rhodobacteraceae; genus Cypionkella. Next base: position 55,802 of record JAXHON010000023.1, read on the forward strand.
GTATTCCAGCAGCTCGTCTTCTTGAGCACGTTGGATTTCTTGCCCGAATCTGGGCTGGTAGGTTTGGCAGCCAAAAGTGAGTCCTCCCGCAAGTCAGCAAAATATAGTTTAGCGTTAAACTATTAATAGCATAACGGGAAAAAAGGGCAAATCTTATCTGTCAAGGCAGGTGGGCATACCGCAGTGCAGCGTAGGTTAGCGGATCACAACCTCGTCGGCACGCAACATCCTAGCACGATGCGGGCGCGTTCGTCTAGCAGGTCAATGTCAAGATAGCTGTCCGACAGGCGCAGGTTCAGGTTTTGCAACTGGCCGGGGTTCGGCGCGCAATGCGTCGCGCTCGGCGCGCAAAACCTCGGCCTCGGCATTCAATTGCACGCGGCGCATCACGCCAAATTCGCCTTGCACCGCCGACACCACAAAAGAGCCGCCCATCACCAAAGCAATGACCAGCACCACGCCGCCCAAGATCGAAGACTCTAAGGAATTTTTCTGCATATTGACCTGTGCCTCATCACCCCTCTGACGGGGGCATGCGTTAAGTTTGCCACAAACCCAAGGCAATCAAAGCAAATTCAAGCACGGCCGCGATAAATTTCGACCAAATTGTTCAGCATAGCCAGCGCATCTCCGCGCGGACCGCTGGAACGAGCTGGCGCCCGATGATCGACCCGTTGCCGCCGCCGTCGCGGATGGCGCGGGCGTCGTCATAGACCGCATCCGCGCCTTTGGCCGCCCGCACCTGGAGAAAATCACGATGCAAGCCGTCCGCCAGCGTCAGTATCGCGCGACGCGCGCGCGCCGCCGCGTTGCACGCGCGCCGCCCCCCCCCCCCTGGGCCTGCGTATCGATGGCGATCGCCTCGTTGCCATAGACCTTTTTGGCTTCGGGCAGCATCAGGTGGTCGGTGCGCCAGCTGATCTTGATGATATGCGCGCCCAGCAGGGCCGCGATTTGGGCGGCGTAGGCCTGCGACATCGATGGCGGTCTCGCCGTCTTTGGTGACTGGCTGCGCCGCGCGTGATGGGGACCAGATGACCGGTGGCCAACGGCCTTTGGCCGCAGCCTCGCGGCGCATTTCGGCGGTTTCCTCGATACATATCCAGCGCGCTGGTCTGCTGCGGATAGATGGTGAACCCGATGGCGCGCGCAGCCCGGATCGCAGCGCGTCATCGACCGAGGCCGTGATCGCCCTGATTCTTGCCCGCGGCGTCGGCCATCAGCGAATTGGCGCATGTTAACCTTCAGGATGGTGGGGATCTGCCCGGCGAAGGTGTCGGCCCCCGCCTCCGATCGGGCTCTTAAGGGGCGCGGCATAGGCGTTCTTAGGCCCGCGTCGATCGCCAACTGGTAGTGGTAATGCGGATCATAGCCGGCCGGATTCGGGGCAAAGCTGCGCGCGGGGCCATGTTCGAACCCCTGATCGACGGGCAGGATGATCATCTTGCCGGTGCCGCCCAATTTTCCCTGCATCAGCATACGGGCAAGGTTGGCTCACTCCCTGGGTGTCGCCTGGTAATTTGACAGGATTTTTTGAACGATTTTCGTCGTGCGCATGATGCCCCCTATGGTTAAATCCGCCATAGGGGCACTTGCGTGCGCGCAAGCATGGTTGCGCTAATCGACCGAATGTTTGCGCAAACAATGGGTTA
>JAXHON010000066.1:0-30513 GCA_034519315.1 Cypionkella sp.
GTAGCGCGCGGCAGGGGCGGCCTTCGCGCAGGCTCGCCGCGACCGTTGGAATAGCCCAAACGCCCCGCATCAATGCCTGCCTTGGCCGCATCCAGCAATTCGGCGGCAGGGGGCACGTCAGGCTCGCCAATGGACAGCATGATCAGATCGCGCCCCTGCGCCAGCATCTGTTTGGCACGCACATGCACGGCCCATTTGGCGCTGCCAAGGCCAGAAAGACGGTCAACAATAGGGGCAAAGCGCATGGGATACCTGCAAGCAAAGGGATATAATCGTGGCAACGTATCAGGATTTGTCCCAGCCTCAAGTCATTGAGCGGCGCGGCGCTGCCTGCTTGCGTCACATTGTGGGATGATAGACATCTTTGTGAATGATCACATCACACCGCCAGTAGCGATCCAGTATTGCACAGCGCAGGCCCGCGCCCGATGCGCAGCGCGCCCAAGGCTAGCCAGCATCTGCGCCGCCGCCAGTGCCACAACGCCGTCAGCGCGACTGAAATCAGCATCACAATCAGCCCCGCACCTTGGGCTTGCAGCGGGGCGGGGTTTGGATATGTTAGGCGCAGCACGGCGGCAGTTGCAATCACCCCCGCCGAGATCAGCACGAACAGTGCCTGCCCAAGGGCGGCCAAATCTTCGGCCGAGGAATGGCCAAAAGCGTGATCATCGTCCGCAGGGCGGGCGGCGTAAATCAAGGCCGCGAGCGCGCCCAACGAGACCATCAGATCCATCGCACTATCGGCCAGACTGGCGGCCACCGACAGCGCCCCCGTCTGCCCAAGGCCCCAAAGTTTCAGCGAAACCAGCGCAAACGCGACCAGCGCCGAGGTGGCGCCCGCCGATAGGTTCAGCGCCAGTCTTGGCCGCGTCTGTGCCATATCAATCAATCACTTCCTGCGCGTCCACACCCCAAAGCGCCGATTTCGGCCCCCATCCACGCTGGCCGTCTGCATTGATGCGGCACCAGTCGATATGGCATTCCATCACCCGCGCCAAAACTCCGCGTTCGGCCTGAAAGGACACGGGCGAATTGGGATCGGGCAATTTGTAGAACGGCGCCATATCTTGCGTCACCATCACCGTGCGCGACACCGACAAAAGGGTGAAATGCACCCAGCCGCCAAAGCCCTCGAAATCCTCAACCTTGCGCCAATTTTCATATTCGGCGACCACGCGCAAAGGCGTGCCTTTGGTGGTAAAGACCCAGTCAATGCGGTGGTTTAGCCCAGGCCCGCGCCGCGCGTTGCCTTCGGATGCCTTTAGACTGGCAAAGCGGGGCAGGGGTTGTTTTGATACAGGGCCAAGCACAACAGGCGCAAGATCGGCGGCGGGCGCGCGCGCGGCGCTGGGGCGGGGTTTGGGCGCTGTTTTGAATTCGATCGCCGCGCGGTCGGGGCGCGGTCGCGGGCGGGTTTGCGCATCTGCATGGGGGATCGAGAACGCGCATAGCAGCGCCGCCAGCACAAGACGCAATGCCGCCCGATGGACTGCGCTGCCATGGCGATGCTTGTACGTCATCCCTAATCCCAAATTGGCTGCGGCATTGCACCCGTTGAATTTCGTGGCGAATGGCACGCGCGCCCTTGCACCTATGCACAGTTTGCCATTCTAATGCTAGATATGGAAGTGCAGGGAGTGCTAAGATGCCATCATCGCGCCTATCGGTCATTGTCACGCGGCGTTTGCCCGAACCCGTAGAGACGCGGCTGAAGGAATTGTTCGATGTCACGCTGCGCGATCCTGACACAGCGATGTCGCGCGCCGAGCTTGCCGCCGCTATGGCGAGCTGCGATGTTTTGGTGCCCACCATCACCGACACTATTGATGCAGGGCTGATTGCCGCCGCTGGCCCGCGCTTGCGCCTGATTGCCAATTATGGTGCGGGGGTGGATCATATCGACGTCGCCACAGCCCGCCAACGCGGGATTTTGGTATCCAACACCCCCGGCGCTGTGACCGAAGATACCGCCGATATCGCCCTTGCCCTGATGCTGGGCGTGACCCGCCGTATTCCGCAAGGGCTGGCCGCGATGCAATCGGGCGCTTGGGAGGGGTGGTCGCCCATGGCCAACCTTGGCGGGCGGCTGGGCGGGCGGCGTTTGGGTATTTTGGGCATGGGGCGCATTGGGCAGGCCGTCGCTCGGCGCGCCCGCGCCTTTGGTTGCCAAGTGCATTACCACAACCGCAAACGCCTGCGCCCCGAGATTGAGGCCGAATTTGACGCGACCTATTGGGAGAGTTTCGATCAGATGCTGGCGCGGATGGATATTTTGTCCATCAACTGTCCCCACACCCCCGCCACCTTTCATCTGCTGAACGCGCGCCGCATCAAACTGATGAAACCCAGCGCGGTGGTGGTCAACACCTCGCGCGGGGAGGTGGTGGACGAGGCGGCCCTAACCCGCGCTTTGCGCAATGGCGACATCGCGGGGGCGGGGCTGGATGTGTATGAACATGGGCGCGAGATTACCCCCGACTTGCGTGATTTGCCCAATGTGGTTTTGCTGCCGCATATGGGCTCGGCCACGATCGAAGGCCGCATCGAGATGGGCGAGAAGGTGATCATCAACATCAAAACCTTTGCCGACGGCCACCGTCCCCCAGATCAGGTGGTGGCGGGCTCGCTTTAGAATGGCGTTGCAGTTTGCGCCAAAGCTGGGGACTGTCGTTTTGGTCAATTTCGACAAAGGCTTCATGCCGCCTGAAATGGTCAAGCCGCGTTTGGCCATTGTTGTTTCGCCCCCAATCAAAGCACGCGGTAAACTGCTGACCGTCGTTCCGCTTAGCACAACTGCGCCTACGATCCTTATGCCGTATCATTGCCAAATCGACATTCCTTTTCACCTGCCTGCGCCATGGGGAAATGTTCCGCGATGGGTCAAGGGTGATATGATCAATGCCGTCAGTTTTGATCAGGCCAATTTGCTGTCTTTGGAAAAGACCATCATGGCAAGCGGCTGTATCAAACCAGCCCGTTGCCGGCGGCGCTGTTAAGGCAAGTTCAACTTTGCGTTCTTGCGGGGTTAGGACTCGGGACTTGACATTTGTGGAATTTTTCTCCACATTTGCGGTGTTCGAGGCCCTGCTTTGCATCCTCATTAAGACCCCATCAGGGGCCACAGGGCAACCTGGCGATTTACCAAACTATACGACTTGTGCTGGGATAAGGCCCCGCCACAAGCGGGGCTTTGCTTTTCGGCGGGGCAGCGCGCCCCATCCCGCCCACAATCGTGCCCAATTCAAGACAAATTTTCCGTGTTTTCTACCCCTGATAAAGTTCAATCAGGAGTCTGCACATGCGGCGTCTTATGGATATTGGGTTTATTTTGGCCGTTGCCTTGGGCTGTATGGCCTTGGATTTCTATATCCAAAAACGCGACAGCGCGGCGCAGGATTTTGCCTTTGCCGATTACATCGCGCTGCGGCAAGATGATTTCAATGATCTGCTGAACCCGCCCAGCCTGCCTGCCGCGCTGCCGTCCGAGTTGGACGGGTGGAGCGTGACGCGCCACGGCGCAGATCAAATGCTGGCAGGCGATAGCGCCGCCCGCGCCGATCAGGCCAGTGAGATTGCCCTTGTCAAAGCCATCGAAAAGCTGACCAAGGCAGGGCCATCGGCGGGGCAAATGGTGGGCATGACAATGACCAAAGACGGCACCCGCCTGCGCGTTTTGGCCGTGCTGTTGGAAGAAGCTGCCCCGCCTGCGGGCATCGACCTAAGCGCAAGCAGCGGCGGCGGCGCGGCGCTTGGCCAATTGCTGGACTATGCCGATCAGCCCGCTGCCAAGGCCGCATTCGACGTTGTTGATGGCGTGGCCTTTGACGAATTGCCCGTGGCGGCCCTATCGGGCGATGCCGATATGCGCATGATGCGCGCGACATTGGGCGGGGCTTTGGCCGTGAATGTCATCACCCAAAGCGATGACGACGAAGCCATCAAAGAGGCGCTGCAAGCCATTGATTTTGTTATGCTGAACAAGCTGCTGAATAGCCCCGTGGTGGGCGTGGAAGACGGGCGCAAAACCGATCTGCGCGCCGATGCGGGCGCAGCCATTGCCATGGTGGAAATGCCCGTCTCTGCCGCCAGCGCAGCACGGGAAAACCCAGCCGCCGTCGCAGATGCGCAGGCACCAACATCCCAGCCCGCCGCCACGCCAGCCCGCAAAATAGCCCCTGCAGAAACCGCCGTCTTCATCGCCCCGCCCGAAAGCGGCGCAGCCACGGCCAGCGCGCCCTGCGTGCGCCGCGCGGGCGTATTGATCTGCCCAGATGGATGATGAGCGCCGCCCAGATCATTAACCCTGCTCTGGTGATCGCCGCGCCATTGCGGTTTAATCGCCGTCAGGCAAATGTCAGACTGACGCGCTATGACCCAACTGGGTGGCACATAAGCGGCACAATTCCAACGCAGGGAGCGGGCAATGGAAATTTTCACATCGGCAGGATTTATCGCATTATTGCAGGTGATCGGCATCGATTTGGTGCTGGCGGGCGATAATGCCATTGTGATCGGCCTTGCCGCCGCTGGCCTGCCCAAAGAAAAACGCGCCCGCGCGATTTTGATCGGGATCATCGCCGCCACCGTGATGCGCATTGGTTTTGCCCTGCTGACAACGCAGCTATTGGCCGTTTCGGGCCTTTTGCTGGCGGGCGGTATTTTGCTGCTGTGGGTCTGCTGGAAAATGTGGCGCGAGCTGCGCGAAGGCCACGGCGATGACAACCGTGCGGAAGAGGCGTTGACAGGCCAAGACCTGAACGCCGACGGCACGATCGCAGGCGGCGGGCCAAAGAAAACACTGGCCCAAGCGGCATGGCAAATCGTCATCGCCGATGTGTCGATGAGCCTTGATAACGTGCTGGCCGTTGCAGGCGCAGCACTATGGCCACCCCACTGTGCTGATTGTCGGTCTGGTTCTGTCGATCGCGCTGATGGGGCTGGCGGCCACCTTCATCGCGCAACTGCTGAACAAATATCGCTGGATTGCCTATGTGGGTTTGGCAATCATCGTTTACGTGGCGCTGAAAATGATGTGGGAAGGCTGGCATCAGGTCGCCCCAATGATCGGGCAGTAGCGCCCGCTTGCAACCGTGCCAGCACGCTGTGCGGTAGCGGCTCGCCGCGTTCTAGCGCCATTTTGATTTGAAGTTCGAACACCGAATATTCGGGATAGGGCGCAGAAAGGGGCGGGTTTTCGGCCCGCCCGCTTTCGCCTGTTGCACTGGGGCTAGGCCGAACACCTTTCTTGCGAAAGGAAAACAATTTGGTCATTAAACGCATGAACCCGCCCATTGCTACAGTCGGTCATCAATGCGCGCATTTCGATGCGTTCGGCATCACCCATTCTGGGGATAGACAGAAAAAATTTGCCAAAATCGCAGCGCAGCGCGTGAGATTTCTGATGCCCCAGTTTTCGGGTGTTTAGCGCCGTGCCGCAAAGAGATATTCAGCGCCAAGGCAGACAGAACGATCATGCCTCCTAGGGCGGTTTGGCGGCTGATGGTTTCGCCCAAAAGCAGCCAAACCCAAAACGGGCCAAGAATCACCTCTGATTGGGCCAGCAAAGTTGCAGCGGCGGCGGGAACAGTGCGGGTGCCAAGGGTAAACATCACCATCCCCCCCGCCAAAACAAAGATGCCAAGGCCCATCGCGATGCCAATATCGGCCACAGGCGGCGTCAGATCCTGCCCGCTGATCACCGCAGCACCCGCGCCCGCGACGCCTGCAAAGATGCCAGCCAAAAGAACAACGGGAAATTGGCCCACATCGGCGCGCATTGTCGGCGGCATGCGCCGCAATGAGACCCCAAACGCACCAAACCCCAGCGCCGTGATGATGGCGGCGATATTGCCGCGCAGCGCCTCGGTTTGCGCATTGGCCCCAAATTCGCCCCAAGTCATGACCAAAATACCAAAGCTTGCCAGCGCAATCGCCGCCCAAGTCACCGCGCCGACCCTCTCTCCCAGCGCGGCCCAGCCGATCAGGGCAGCAAAAAAGGGCGCAGCGGCAAACAGAACCACAGCATTGGCAATGGTGGTGGCCTGAAAGGCATAAATCGCCCCGCCAAAGGCCACCGCCAGCGACAGCGCCCCCAGCACGCCCCCTCGCCCTACCGAAGCAACGGCCGCCCAAAGCTGGCCGCGCGTGACAAAGCTGATATAGGCGGTCAGCGCGACGATCAGCCCCAACGAGCGCCATGTCAGCACGGCCCAGCTTTCGGCTTGCTCGATCATGCGGATACCCAGACCTTGCGCCGACCAAATCACGCCCGCCGCTAAGATCAGCCCTGCCCCCCTGCGATATTGCATGTCTGCCCCTGTGATATGCGTTCGTTGCGTTTCTATCTGGCAGGCATATTGCGCCAGCTGGGGCGGCAAAACTGCCGATTTACGACCTGGCACCGTCGCCATTTGGCCTGCACGGCGGATCAATGCGCGCGAGCATCGGTGAAAGGAGGGCCGAATGACTGATTTCGTCGCCCAGACCCGCCGCAAGATTGACCCAACCCGCGCAGATCGCCTTGGCGATGGCACGCCCAATGACAATGACCGTGTCGAGATCGGCCCCACGCAGCTGGCCTTTGGCGAATGGCAGGCGGCAGGGCTGATCTTGCCCAATTTGGCGCGGATGCGCCATGACCGCTGGGCCAAATTGGTCGCAGCTTTGCAAGCGCGGAGTTTGCGGCGCGCTGCTGATGTTTGACCCGCTGAACATTCGCTATGCCACTGACACCACCAATATGCAGCTATGGAACACCCACAACCCGTTTCGCGCCTGCCTGTTATGCGCCGATGGGCATATGGTGATGTGGGAATACAAAAATTCGCCGTTTTTAGTCACCTTCAACCCGTTGGTCAAAGAACTGCGCTCGGGGGCGACGTTCTTTTACAACTCCAGGATCGCGGGCAGGCGGCGGCACAGAATTTTGCCGCCCAAGTGGACGAGGTGATGCGCGCACATGCGGGCAGCAAGCGCCGCCTTGCCGTGGATAAGATCATGGTGCAAGGCCTGCGCGCGCTGGAGGCCATCGGATTTGACGTGATGGAGGGCGAGGAGGTCACCGAACGCACCCGCGCCATCAAGACCCATGACGAAATTCTGGCGATGCGCTGCGCACACCATGCCTGCGAGGCGGCGGTAGCGGAAATGGAGGCATTTACCCGCGAAAACGTGCCCCTTGGCGGGGTGTCAGAGGATGACATCTGGGCCGAGTTGCACAAAGGCAATATCAAACGCGGGGGCGAGTGGATCGAAACGCGCCTGCTCGCCTCTGGCCCGCGCACCAACCCTTGGTTTCAGGAATGCGGCCCGCGCCTTGTGCAAAACAATGAAATCGTCGCCTTTGATACCGATTTGATCGGGGCCTACGGATTTTGTATTGATATATCGCGCACATGGTGGGTGGGCGATCGTGCCCCCAGCAACGCCATGCGCAGCGCCTTTGCCCACGGGCTAGACCATATCCGCGACCACCAAGCGCGGCTGAAACCGGGGGTATCCATCCGCGAATTGGTGATGCAGGGGCACCAGTTAGAGGCGCAATACTGGGCGCAAAAATATTCGTGCAAAATGCACGGGGTTGGGCTGTGCGATGAATGGCCCTATGTGAATTACCCTGACGGGTGGGTTGAGGGGGCCTTTGACGCGGTGCTGGAACCTGGCATGGTGATCTGCGCCGAGGCGCTGATTTCGCCCGAGGGCGGGGATTTTTCGATCAAGTTGGAAGATCAGATTTTGATCACCGAAACAGGCTGCGAAAACCTAACCCGCTATCCGTTTGATCCGCGCCTGAGTTAAGGGCTTTGCCCCAAGTGCGAAAGAAAAAGGGGCTTTGCCCCAAGTGCGAAAAGAAAAAGGGGCTTTGCCCCTCTGGGCTACGCCCATTCACCCCAGGATATTTTTGAAGAAAAGAAGCGCAAATTTTAGTCAAATCGTTTCTTTTCTTTACAAATATCCAGTGTCAACTGCGTGTTGTGCGGGGGGTGGTCCCGGTGCGGCTGGTGCCCCGCCGTTGGTTTGCTGTTGTGGGGGGGGCGCCGGGGGGGGGGTTGGGTTGTGTTTGGTGTGTGTGGAGGTGGGTTGGCCCGGGTGGGGGGGCGCGGTGCCGGGAAGGGGAGGGTGGCTGTGTTGTGTTCGAGGCGACAGGGGGGCTAGAGGCCCCGCTTCGCCGCGCGTTGGCCGAGGCGGGGGTGACGGCCTATCGGGTTAACCCCGCGCGGGCACGGGCCTTTGCGCGCAGTACGGGGGCGGGCTGGCCGCGACGGACCGTGTCGATGCCGCTGTTCTGCGCGGATGGGGCGCGGCTGGATCCGTCGATCTGCGCGCCCGAGCCCGAAGACTGGTGCGAAATCAGGCAGTTGCGGGTGCGCCGCCGTCAGTTGGTGCAAGATCGCAGCGCGAGGGGTGCGGCGGGGCAGGCCGAGGGGGCCTATGCAAGGGCCTGGATCGCGCGGGTGCTGGCGCTGCTCGACGCGGAAATCACCGCCGTTGAGGCGGAAATCGCGGCCAAGATCAAGGCCAGCCCTTGGGGCGCGCGCGGGTTGTCTGCTGCGTAGCGCCCGGTGTGGGGCCTGTGGTGGCCACCGCGCTGCTGACCGAGCTGCCTGAGATTGGCCAAATCGATGGGGAGTGCAGCGGCGGCGCTGGCGGGCCTTGCGCCGATGGCGCGCGACAGCGGCCTGCGATCGGGCCGCGACGCATCGGCGGCGGGCGCAAACCCTGCGCGATGCACTTTTACCTTGCGGCGCTCTGGCCATGCGCCACGTTCCGGCAACCGCGACTCGCCGCACGGTTAAAGGCCAATGGCAAATCAGGAAAACAATGCGTCATCGCCTGCGCGCGCAAATCCCTAACCATTCTGAACGCAATGTGAAGCAAACAGGGCATTCCAACCTACGTGAACAACACACTTGCCTCAGGGGTGAGCGCAGCGAGGGGGCGCGAGCGCCCCCTTTTTTAGTAGCCGCGCGTGCGCTGGACGAGGTAGAGCAGCGGCTGGCCCGCCTCGCCCCTGCGAATGTTCTCTGCCAAAGCGCGGGCGGCCCCATCGGCGCGGGTGTCGGCGGCGATATGGGGGGTGATAGTGATGTTCGGATGGCCCCAAAACGCGTGATCTGGCGGCAGAGGTTCGGTGCGAAAGACGTCCAACGTGGCATGGGCGATTTGGCCGCTGCCTAGGGCCGCCAGCAGGGCAGCATCGTCGATCAACGCGCCGCGCCCTGGGTTGATCAGGCGGGCGCCATGCGGCGCCCAAGACAGGGTTTCGGCGTTTAGCAGGTTTTCGGTCTGCGGCGTTTTGGGCAAAAGGGTGACGATAACATCGGCCTGCTCTAGCGCGCGGCGCAGGCCTTCGCGTCCACTGAATATGGGTGTATCCCCCAGCGCGCCGCCGCTGCGCGACCAGCCTGCGACGTTGAAATTCAGGGCTCGCAAGGCCCGCGCGCAGGCCGATCCCAGCGCGCCCATGCCCAGCATCGCCACGCGCCGCTCGCGCGCTAAGGGCGGCGGCGCGGGGTTCCATGCCCGCGCAGGGTTTTGGATATGCTGATCCATTCCAAGGTGGTAGCGCAGCACATGGCCTGTGACATATTCCACCATGCCTTCGGTCAGACCATCTTCGACCATACGGCAAAGCGGCTGGGTCAGGGTGGCATTGCCCACGACCCTCTCTACCCCCGCCCACAGCGATAGCACCGCTTTGCACCCCGTGTAGGGCGCGAAATCTTGCAGGGGTGCATATGGGGCGTAGATGATGTAATCCACCTCGGCAGGATTTTCGGGGGCATCTGTGACGATATGTGCAGCAATCCCCGCTTGCGACAGCGCCAAGGGCAGGGCGGTTTGGTATTCGGGCCAATCTTTGGGTGCGGCGAAATAAAGCGTCAGCATGGGTTAGCGCGGCCTGTGGACGATCGCGCTTTGGACAAGGCCAAAGGCGATCATCACCACCAAGGTCGCCGATCCGCCATAAGACAAAAGCGGCAGCGGCACGCCCACGACGGGGGCCATGCCCATCACCATCGACAGATTAACCGCGATATAAAGGAAAAAATTCACCGCCACCCCGATGATCAGCAGCTGGCTAAATCGGTCGCGGTTGGCGATGGCGGCCCAGATCAAAAACGCCAGCACCAGCGCGTAAAGGATCAGCAGCGAGATCGCCCCCAGATAGCCAAACTCTTCGCCCAAAGTGGTAAAGATAAAGTCGGTATGTTTTTCGGGCAGAAAGTTCAAACGGCTTTGCGTGCCTTGCATGAAGCCTTTGCCAGACCAGCCGCCCGACCCCAGCGCGATCTGGGCCTGAATGATGTTATATCCCGCGCCCAATGGGTCTGCGGCGGGGTCCAGAAAGGTGTCGATGCGGCGGTATTGGTAATCGTGCAGCAATTGCCACGGCGTGCCGCGCGACAACATTACTGCGCCAATCATGCCCCCCGCCACCCCAACAACACCCGCGAAATACCACAGCGAAACCCCCGCCGCGAACATCATCGCCCCGCCCACGGCAATGGTCATCACTGCGGTGCCAAGGTTGGGCTGCATCAGCACCAAAATCGTGGGCGCAATGGTGGCAAGGGCCGGCAAAACAACCCAAAGCGGATGCGAGATGCGCCGTTCGTCCAGCCATGCGTAATAGGACGCAAGCGCCATGATCAGCGCCACTTTCATCAGTTCGGACGGCTGCAGGCGCATAAAGCCCAAATCAATCCAGCGCTGCGCGCCCATACCCACCGCGCCAAAAAATTCGACATAGATCAGCAGCAGCATGCCCACAACATAGGCGGGCCAAGCCGTCAGGTTCCAGAACCAAGTTGGCAACATGCCCACAATCATCAACGCCACAAGACCCAAGATGTAGCGATTCATCTGCGGCTCTGCCCAGCGCGAAAATTCGCCGCCCGCGATGGAATACAGCATCAGCCAGCCCAAGGTCGCAATCGCCGTGACCACCAAAATCAGCGGCCAATGAAAGTGCAGCAGTTTGGCCAGCCCCGTGGGATGGATGTTTTGGCGATATTCTAAATAGCTCATCGTGCCCGCCCCCTAGATCTTTGTTGAAAGTGGGTCAGTGTCGCTGCCAAAGCGCAAAGACAGCTTTTTGAACCGCGCCTCTATTGTGGGGCGCTGGGCGGCGGGATAGGCCGAAAGGGGCGGCACCCCGCCTGTCAGCGTGGCCAGCAGCGCATCGCGCGCGATGGGCGCCGCTACCGCCGATCCGCCCCCGCCATGTTCCACCACAACAGCCACCGCATAGCGCGGCGCATCTGCGGGGGCATAACCCACAAACAGCGCGTGATCGCGCTGTTCCCAAGGCAGATTTTCGTTGCGCACCACACCTGTGCTGCGTTCCGAGGTGGAAATATTGCGCACCTGCGCCGTGCCTGTTTTGCCGCACATCACCATGGTTTCATCCGCAATGCGCGAGGCCGCAGCTGTGCCCGCACGCCCGTTCATCACCGCGAACATACCGCGCTGCACCGAGGCAAGGATGCCCGCCTCGATCCCCAAACTGGGGGCAACGGCGGCGGGCACATCGCGGCCCGCGATGGCCTTGACGAGGCGCGGGGCCACCGCTTTGCCCGAGGCGATCCGTGCCGTCATCACCGCCAGTTGCAAGGGCGAGGTCAGCACATAGCCCTGCCCGATTGAGGCATTGATCGTATCACCAATGCGCCATTCGGCGTTATGCACCCGCGATTTCCACGCCTTATCGGGCATGTTACCTTCGGCAATCGCGGACATTGGCAGATCATGCCGCACCCCAAGGCCAAGGTTGCGCCCCATTTCGGCGATTTTGTCGATGCCAACGCGCTGGGCGATGTCGTAATAAAAGACATCGCAGCTTTCCATCAGGCTGCGTTCCAGATTAACCGTGCCATGCCCGCCGCCGCGCCAACAGTGAAAGCGCCGCCCGCCAGATTCGTAATATCCAGGACAGCGGACGCGGGTTTCGGTGTCAATCACCCCTGCCGTCAGCGCCGCCAGTGCTGTGACCATCTTGAACGTGGACCCAGGTGGATAGGTGCCTTGCACCACTTTGTTCGCCAAAGGACGATGATCGTTTTCCAAAAGCGCGTTATAATCGGCATGTCCAATGCCATGAACAAACAAGTTTGGATCAAACGACGGGGACGAGACTGCCGCCACCAAGTCACCGTTTTGCACATCCATCACAACGCAGGCCGCGCTTTCGTCGCCAAGCCGCGCTTGGATGAAATTTTGCAATTTGGCGTCGATTGTCAGGTGCAAATCAGCCCCAGCGATACCTTCTTGGCGCGACAACTCGCGCATGACGCGGCCTACGGCGTTCACTTCGATCTCGCGCGTGCCGGCTGATCCGCGCAGCATGCCTTCCATCCAGCGTTCGGTTCCGATTTTGCCAATCGCAAAGCGGGGGATGCGCAGCAATGGGTCGGGGTTTTCAACGCCGTCCAAATCCTTTTCGCTGACGGGCCCAACATAGCCCACCACATGGGCAAAATCGCCCTGCAATGGATAGGTGCGCGACAGGCCCACTTCGGGCGAGACGCCAGGCAGGGCGGGGCTGTTGACCGCAACTTCGGACAGATCTTGCCAGCTAAGGCGCTCGGCCACGGGAATGGGCACGAAGGGGCTGTTGCGATCCAGCGCCTTTAGCGCGTTCGCCGTGTCTTCTTTTGTCATCGGTATGATTTGGCACAGCCGATCGATAACCGCCTCTACCCCGCCATTGGCTTTGCTGGCGTCTTCTTTGGTGATAACCACGCGATAATTTTGTTCATTGCTGGCAATGGGCACCCCATTGCGATCAAATATCTGGCCACGCGCGGGCGGGATCAGGCGAATGTTAATGCGGTTTTCTTCGGCGAGGAGGCGGTATTTATCGCCCTGCGAGACGCCCAATTGATGCATTCTTGTGCCCAAGGCGGCGACCATCGCGCCCATACCAGCGCTGATCAACAGCGCACGGCGGGTGACGCCTGCGCCCATTTCTGCGGGAGTTTTGGGTTTGCGTGCCATCCGCGCCTCTAAAACCTGCGCCCATAGGCGTCAATCTCGCCAAGGCTGGGTTTGCGCAGCGCCAGTGCATAGCTGGTGAACAGCACCACGGCAGGATAGGCCATCACTGACCACAGCCATTGCACCATGCCCGCGCCAAAGCCGACTTGCGGCAGTAACGTCAGTGCAAAAACAAAACGGTAGATCAGCAGCATCAGCAGCATCAGCCCCGCGACCACCGCCCATTCCATCGGAAAACTCAGCTCGCGCATCAAAACGCTGCGCGTGCGCAGCACTTCGGCGGCGATCACCGTCAGGGCAGCCCACAGCCCAACAGGCCGCATCAGCAACGTGTCAGCCAAAAGCATGACCCCTGCCAGCAGCCACAGCGGCAAGTAATCGGGGCGGCGCATCATCCAAGCAAAAACAATGCACAGCAAGACATCAGGGCCAGGCCATCGGCCCGCATCGCCGCCGATGGGCAATAGCGCCAAGAAAACCAGCAGGGCCGCAATCAGCACAAAGCCTATCCGCCCGCGCCATAGGGTAAGGGTGACGGGATCAATCATTGGCCAGCCCCCGGCTGATCGCTCGCGCCTGATGCGCGCAAATCAGCAGCGGTCGGTGCGGCTGGCCCTTGCATGGGCGGCATGGCCAACAAAGCGCCCGCGCTGGTGATCGGGTCTAATTCGTGGCTGCGCAAGATGCGCAAAAATTCCAGCCGCGCCATATCCGCCTCTAGGCGCACGCGCAGGCGCTTGCCTTCGGCCAAAACCACCTTGCCCACCACAATGCCCGCTGGAAATATACCGCCATCGCCAGACGACACCACAAGATCGCCCGCCGCAATGGCGCTGGGGTCTTCGACAAAATCCAGCGGCGGCAGGGCAGAGTTATCGCCCGACAAAATCGCCTTTTGCCCCGATGGTTGCAGCGTCACGGGGACGCGGCTGTTGTTATCGGTCAGCAGCAAAACGCGGGCCGTTTTTTCGCCAACGCCCGCGATACGGCCCACAAGGCCGATACCATCCATTGCGGCCCATCCCTCGCGGACACCATCGCGTGCGCCCGCGTTGATCAGCACCGATTGGCGAAACGGGCTGCCGCTGTCGGCCAGAACAACGCCCGTCAAATGGGTCAGTTTCGGGTCTAGCCGCACCTTGTTCAAATCCAAAAGGCGCGCGTTTTTCTGTTCCAGTTGCAGGGCCGCCTCTTTCCACGCCTTCATCTGGCGCAGTTCTTCGCGCAACTGCTCGTTTTGCTCGTAGAGACGCGCATAGGATTGGAAATCGCGCGCAATCGCGCCCACCCAAGTGATCGGGGCTGCGCCCCATTGCAGCGCGGGGGCGAATGCGTCGGTGACACGCGCGCGCACAGCTTCGGCGCGGGGCCCGTCGATTCGCCAAAAAACAAACAGCGCCAGCATGGCAAAAACCGTCAGCCCGACGACCATCAGTCGAAACGGGCCCGTCAGTTCAATCTCGTCGTTGGGCTTGCGTGCCATGCGCACCTTTATTGGTTAAATCAGCCCCAAGTTTGGCCCCAATATCACCTTAGGCGCAATTTGGGCTTTTTAGCTGTCGTAATCAATAACGTGGCGCAGTTCTTTTTCGAAATCCAGCGCCTTGCCTGTGCCGATGGCCACGCAGTTCAGCGGCTCATTGGCTATGGAAATCGACAGGCCCGTCTGCTCGCGCAAGGACAAATCCAATTCGCCCAAGAGCGCGCCGCCGCCCGTCAGCATCACGCCGCGATCCACAATGTCGGCGGAAAGATCGGGCGGGGTGGTTTCCAGCGCCTGCATCACAGCATCGCAAATTTGCTGCACAGGTTCGGCCAGTGCCTCGGCAATTTGTGCCTGCGAGATTTCGATTTCTTTGGGCACGCCATTTAGAATGTCGCGGCCACGGATCAGCATGACTTGGCCGCGCCCATCGTCTGGCATACGCGCCGTGCCGATGGTGGTTTTGATCCGCTCGGCCGTGGTTTCACCGACCAAAAGGTTGGTTTGGCGGCGCAAATAGCTGATAATCGCCTCGTCCATGCGGTCGCCGCCCACGCGGGCGCTGCGGGCATAAACGATATCGCCCAGCGATAGAACGGCCACTTCGGTCGTGCCGCCGCCAATATCGACAACCATGTTGCCCGTGGGATCGGTGATCGGCATGCCCGCGCCAATCGCCGCAGCGATGGGTTCAGGGATCAACCCCGCGCGGCGCGCACCAGCGGACAGAACTGATTGGCGGATGGCGCGTTTTTCGACGGGCGTTGCGCCGTAAGGCACGCAAACGATGATCTTGGGTTTTGACAGCGTGGTGCGGCGATGCACCTTGCGGATGAAATGTTTGATCATTTCCTCGGCGCTGTCAAAATCGGCAATCACGCCGTCACGCATGGGGCGAATAGCCTCGATACTGCCGGGGGTGCGGCCCAGCATCAATTTTGCGTCATCACCCACCGCCAGCACATGTTTGCGCCCGTCTTTGACCTGATAGGCCACCACGGAAGGTTCGTTCAGCACAATGCCGCGCCCGCGCACATAGACCAAAGTGTTGGCTGTCCCAAGGTCGATGGCCATGTCGGACGAGAAGATACTGGAAAGTAGCGACATTGCGGGCGGAATCCTAAACTTGCGCGATATGCATGTGCCCGCGACTCGGAAAGAGTGCGGGCCTTCCCCCTATACTTGTCCTTTTGCCCTAGGGAAAGGGCCAAGCGGGGGGGAATAAATGCTGGGCGGCGATCCGCTTGTGCTGTGTTGCGCCGTTTGATTAGGCTGGATCGCGGTAGCGGTTCACAATCGGATAGCGGCGATCCGTGCCAAAGGCGCGGGGGGTCAGGCGTGTGCCAGGCGGGGATTGGTAGCGTTTATATTCGGCGATATAAAGCAAGTTTTCAATGCGCTTGACGGTGGCCGCATCAAACCCTTCGGCCACCAAATCGGCCACCGACGCTTCGCGGTCAACAAGGCCGTCCAATATCGCGTCCAGCACGGGATAAGGGGGCAGGCTGTCATCATCGCGCTGGTTTTCGCGCAGCTCGGCGCTGGGGGGTTTGTCGATCACGGCGGGCGGGATCAGCACACCAGCGGGGGCCAGAAAATCTGCGCGGTGATGCGTATTGCGCCAACGGCAAGTTTCAAAAACGCGGGTTTTATACATATCTTTCAGCGGGTTATAGCCGCCGTTCATATCGCCGTAAATCGTGCAATAGCCCACGGCCATTTCCGATTTATTGCCCGTGGTCAGCAGCATTTCGCCAAATTTATTGGACAAAGCCATCAGCAAAAGGCCGCGCAGGCGCGATTGCAGGTTTTCCTCGGTCAGCCCTTCGGGCGTGCCAGCAAACAGCGGGGCCAGCGCGTCCAAGCTGGCCTCTTGCGGGCCAGTGATCGGGATATTGTCCAGACGGCAGCCAATCGCGCGGGCGACTGCCTTGGCATCATCAAGGCTGGAGGGCGAGGTGAACCGCGACGGCAGCATCACGCAGCGCAGGTTTTCGGGGCCAAGTGCATCTGCGGCTATCGCGGCAACCAGCGCCGAATCCACCCCGCCCGATAGGCCGAGGAGCGCCTTTTTGAAGCCCGTTTTGCGCATATAATCGCGCAAAGATAGCACCATGGCGGTGTAATCGGCCTCATACTCATCGGGCAGGCGGGCCTTTTCGCTATCCCGCGCGCGCCAGCCCTGCGGGGTTTCGTCAAAGTCGATATGCGCAAGCGAGCATTCGAACTGCGGCAACTGTGCCATCAGCGCGCCGCTGGGGTTCAGCACAAAAGACGCGCCATCGAACACTTGATCGTCCTGCCCGCCAACCATGTTCAGATAGACCAGCGGCAGACCCGTTTCCACCACCCGCGCCACCATCAGGCGGGTGCGCACGTCCTGTTTGTGGCGGTGATAGGGCGAGCCATTGGGCACAAGCAAGATCTGCGCCCCCGTTTCGGCCAGTGTTTCGGACACATCCGAATGCCAAGCATCCTCGCAGATCGGGGTGCCGATGCGCAAAGGCCCGACGGCATAGGGGCCTTGCAAGGGGGCGCTGGCAAAGATGCGCTTTTCGTCAAAAACCCCTGAATTGGGCAATTCGTGCTTTAGGATTGTTGCCGAAATCCGCCCAGCTTGCAGGATGTAATAGGCGTTATACAGCTGGCCATCGGCGGCCAAATGCGGCGCGCCGATACCGATCGCGGGGCCATCCGCGCAATCGGCCGCCAAGGTTTCGACGGCCTGCATCGCGGCGCGCGCAAAGGCGGGTTTCATCACCAAATCTTGGGTTTGATAGCCCGTGATGAACATTTCCGTCAGCGCGAGCATATCCGCGCCAGCCTCGCGCGCCTGGCTCCAAGCCTGCCGCGCAAGGTCTGCATTGGCGGCAATTGCGCCCAAGCTTGGATTCAACTGCGCAAGGGTCAGGCGAAAGGTGGCGGTCATTTGCTGCTCCGGCTGTTTGGGATGTTTTAGCAGAACGGCGCGCCAAGGAAAGGCCGCGCGCCTTGTTTTGGGGGCGCAGCTTGGTTAAATGGCCGTGCAAGGTAGAGATCGGCAAGGGCGTTAAGGGCAGCAGATGGCGCAGAGCAAGGTTCAACAGGCGGCGCTGGCACAGGTGGCGCTGGCCCTGTGGTTGGCCCTGTGGTTGGCCTTGTGGCTGGCCATTGCGGCAGCCCAGCCCGCCTTGGCGCAAGTGATCTCCAAGACCTATGCCGACGGCTCGATTTACAAGGGAAACTTCGAGGCTGGCTTGCAGCACGGCGAGGGTATGTTTCTACGCCCAGACGGGTTTGAATACAGCGGCGAATGGCAGGCAGGCCAAATGCATGGGGCGGGCACTGCCCGCTATCCAAGCGGCGCGGTCTATGTGGGCCAGTTCAAAGATGGCCGCGCGGATGGGCAAGGCAAGATCACCTATGCCGATGGCACATGGTATGACGGCGCGTGGCGCGCGGGCGCCATCACAGGCCAAGGCCGCGCAAACTATGCGGGCGGCGCGGTTTATCAGGGCGACTTTCTGAACGGTCTGCGCCACGGTGTGGGCGAATGGAGCGATGCCACAGGCTTTCGCTATCAAGGTGCATGGGAACAAGGGCGCAAACAGGGGGCGGGGCAAATTACCTACCCAGACGGCGCAGTTTATGATGGGCAAATGCAAAACGATTTGCCCGAGGGCAGGGGGCAGTTGGTGGCCGCGGGTGGCACCGTTTACACGGGAGACTGGCGCGCGGGTGAAATCCACGGCATCGGCCGCCTAAGCGAGCCCAGCGGCGATACCTATGTGGGTGGTTTTGCGGCGGGCAAACGCGCGGGGCAGGGTCTGCAAACCTATGCCAATGGCGACAGCTTTTACGGGCGCTTCAGCGACGATCAGCGCAGCGGGATGGGCACATTCACCGCCAAAGACGGCACGCGGCAAACGGGAAACTGGGCTGGCGGCGTGATCAATGGGACGGGTGAAGTGCTGTTTCGCGGCGGCGAAAAATATCAAGGTGATTTGCGCGCCACTCTGCCTCATGGTCGCGGGGCCATCGTCTATTTGGACGGGGCAAGTTATGATGGCGAATGGCAAAACGCGGTGCAGTCGGGGCAGGGCACAGCGGTCTACGCCGATGGCGCGTCCTATCGCGGCACCTTTGTGGCGGGCCAGCCTGATGGGATTGGCGTGATGAGCTATCCGAACGGCGCAACATATGTTGGTTTATGGTCGGGCGGCAAGCGCCACGGCTTTGGCGAGATTAAAGGCGGCAGCGATGGGCTGACCTATCGCGGCGGATTTCGCGGCGGTCTATACCACGGTCAGGGTCGTATGACGCTGGCCGATGGGTTTGATTATCAAGGTGGCTGGTTGGACGGGCTGATGTGGGGCAAGGGCCGCCTGCGCTATGCCAATCGGGATATCTACGAAGGCGGGTTCAAGGCGGGCCAGCGCGATGGGCGCGGGGTTTTGCGCCCGCGTCGCGGGGCGGCGCAATCGGGCATTTGGCGCGGCGACGTTTTGGCCGCGCCCGACCAAGTTCAGCCCTAAACCCCAAAGCTAAACAACTGATCCCGCTGCCAGTTTTTCCAAAATAGCCTCGCCATCGCGCAGCACGGTTTCGCGGTGCCCCGCCGCCATATTATCCCAAACCCGATACATCTGCCCCATGCGGGCATTGCGGGAAAACCGCGCGCGGTGGCGGTGTAAAAAGTGCCAATACAGGCTGTTAAAAGGGCAGGCGCTTTCGCCCGTTTTTTGTGCCACATCATAGGCACAGCCTCTGCAATAATCAGACATGCGATTGATATAAGCCCCTGAAGACATGTAGGGTTTTGACGCAATGACCCCGCCATCGGCAAACTGCGACATGCCCAAAGTATTGGGCGCGCAGACCCATTCGACGGCGTCGATATAGACCGATAAATACCACTCATGCACCGCTTGGGGCGAGATGCCCGCCAGCAAGGCAAAGTTGCCCGTGACCATCAGGCGCTGGATATGGTGGGCGTAGGCGTGGGCTTCGGTCTGGCCAACAGCCGCCTTGATACAGGCCATTTTCGTCGGCCCGCCCCAATAGGCGGAGGGCAGTTTTGCGTTTGCCTCCAGCGCGTTACGGGTCAGGTATTCAGGCCCCTGCAGCAGATAAATCCCCCGCATATATTCGCGCCAGCCGATGATTTGGCGGATGAACCCTTCAACCGCCTCGATGGGGGCGCGGTGGGCGTGATATTCGGCTTCGGCGCGCTGGCAGACTTCGATCGGGTCTAGCAGGCCAAGATTGATGTAGGGCGAGATCAAGGAATGTGAGAGGAAGGGATCACCGCCCAGCATCGCATCCTGCTCGGCCCCAAAGCGGGGCAGGGCATGGGCGATGAAATGATCCAGCGCGACCAAGGCATCTGCGCGCGTGGTGGCCCAGCCGAAATTGTCCAAACTGCCAAAATGATTGAAGCGATTTCTAACAATATCAATGACTTGCAAGGTTTCTGCATCGGGTGCAAAGCGCGGCGGCTTTGGCCGCAGCAAGTCGGTGCTGGCGGGTTTGCGATTTTCGGCATCGAAATTCCAGCGGCCCAAGATGGGTTGATCGCCGTCCATAAGCAGGCCCGTTTTGCGCCTCATCTCGCGGTAGAAATATTCCATCCGCAGCTGTTTTTTGCCCGCAGCCCAGGCGGTAAACTCGCCCTCAGGGCAGATAAACCGCGTGTCGGGCAGGGTGGTTACGGGAATGGGGCAGTCATCTAAAGCTGCGCGCAAACGCCAGTCACCCGACTGCGTTGCGATCACCTCGCCCGCGCCATATTCGGCGGCGCGGCGGATAATCTCGCCTGTGATGGACTGGGTGTTGTCGGGATCGTCCAATTTTGTGTAGGCGACGGTGAGGCCAAGCCGCTGTAATTCCGATGAAAACTTGCGCATCGCGGCAAAGAACAGCACCAGCTTTTGGGGGTGATGGGGGGTATAGGTGGCCTCGCCCATCACCTCGGCCATAATCACCACATCGCCTGCGCGGGCGGCGGTTAGGGCGGTTAGGCTGGGGGTCAGCTGATCGCCTAGGATCAAGATAAGGCGAGGCTTCACCACGGGATGACCTTACCCTGCCAGTCGAAAAATTGGCCTGTTTGGGCGGCGGTCAGGCCGTCTAACACATTGATAATATTGGATGCCGCCTGCGCGGGCGGGGTCGTGGGGTGGTTGCCCGAATAATTCGCGCCAAGGGGGGTGGCCACAGTTCCAGGGTGGATCAGGGCCACGCAGGCATGAGGGTGGCTGCGGGCGATTTCGACGGCGGCGGTGTGGAAAAATTGGTTCAGCGCGGACTTGGCGGCGCGGTAGCTGTGCCATCCGCCAAGGGCGTTATCGCCGATGGAGCCTACACGGGCGGAAAGGGCGGCGATTTGGGCGGGGCGGTCGCGAGGGAATCAGTTTAAGTGTATGTTTTAAAACGATAATTGGCCCAATGGCGTTTAGGGCGAATTGGGCCTGCATGGCGGCAGGGTCTAGCGCGCGGAGGGATTTTTCGGGCTTGGCCCCGTTGAGTTCCAACGCGCCTGTGGCGATGATGATGCGCTCAAACGGGCCTTCAACGCCCGCTAACGCATTGATAATGCTGGCCTCGTCCGTGATGTCTAGCCCGTGCTGGCTGCGCGACACCCCCACTGCTTGCGGCCCAGAGGCGGCCAGCAAGGCCCCGCCAATCCCGCCCGATGATCCTATGATAAGCGTGCGCATTTGGCCCGTTCCCCCCGTATGGTTTGCGTATGGTTTGCGTATGGCACGCGTATGGCATCCGTCCCGACACGCGTATGATGGGGCGCAGCGTGGGGTTTAGGTAAGGCGGCGGGCGATTTCGGCAAGAAGTTTGTCGATATTTTGCAAATACCCCGCTGCGCCCAGCCGATCATACACCGCCCGCGCCGCCAGCGCATGGGTTTGCGCAGAGGTGAGATGCGCGGGGTTTTGGGTTAGGTCGAAATAGGCAAGCATCTAGCTTATGGCGCAAGTTTTCCGCGTGGTTGTTGCCCATAGTGAAAGAGGAAGGTTTAAGTCTTGCGTGTCCAGTCTTCGCGCTGTTTCGTAATGGCGGCGGTGGGCGTCCCGCGCTTGCCCTAGCAGTATCATCCCCTGGGCGGCCCATGGTTGCAGCACAACGCCCAGATTGTTTTGCGTTATGGCCCAGGCTTGCGGGGTGTCTGTTTCGCTGTAAACCCGCAAGGCGGCGGTGTAGGCATCCCGCGCGCGGCCCAGCAGCGCATCATCCCCCGCGCGCTGGCCCATAATTTGCAGCACGTTGCCCAGATTTGTTTGCGTCATGCGCCCAGTCTTGCGGGGTGTCTGTTTCGCTGCGCACCCGCAAGGGGAGGATCGCGCGCTGCTCAACAGCGTTCATCCCCGCGCGCTGGTAATTTGCAGCACCGCCGATTGTTTGTGTGCCGGCCAGTATTGCGGGGTGGCTGTTTCGCTGTAAACCCGCAAGGCGGCGGTGTAGGCGTCCCGCGCCTGCCCCAGCAGTGCATCATCGCCCGCGCGCTGGCCCGATACGCAGCACAACGCCCAGATTGTTTTGCGTCATCGCCCAGTCTTGCGGGGTGTCTGTTTCGCTGTAAACCCTCAAGGCGGCGGTGTAGGCATCCCGCGCGCGCCCCAGCAGCGCATCATCCCCCGCGCGCTGGCCCATAATTTGCAGCACACCGCCCAGATTGTTTTGCGTCATCGCCCAGTCTTGCGGGGTGGCTGTTTCGCTGTAAACCCGCAAGGCGGCGGTGTAGGCATCCCGCGCCTGCCCCAGCAGTGCATCATCGCCCGCGCGCTGGCCGATTAGTTCTAGGATAATGCCCAGATTGTTTTGCGCCCCGCCGCGCTGGGTATCATCGCCTGCGCGGGCCAAGGTTGCGCGGGCCAGCCCAAGGGCGACCTGCCCATCAAAGGGCACACCTTTGGTAAGGTAACGGTTATACCATTCGCGCCGCACCGCGTTGAGGGCGTCGAAGGGGTTTGGCGGGAAGTCGAGTGCCAGTTGTTCCAGCAGAGCATCCACGGCATCTGCGGGCGCGTTTTGCAGGGCGGCTTGGCCGACCATTTGGTGCAAAATGCGCGATCTGCCAGATTTCTCTTCGGCAATTCTGTCGTGCGCCGCCGCCTGTGCCAGCACCAATTCGGCGCGTGCAAGGTCGAATTTCCCCACCTCGTTAAACGCCTGCACCCGTGCCAGAATTCCATCAACTTGGGTGGCCGTGTTGTGGGGCTGGGCGTTTTTGCGGCGCGTTTCATCAAATTCGTTGAGCGCGTTGCGAATGTTGTCCATCGCTGATTGGAAGTCGGTGACGGGGCCAGTGGCATGGCGCAAGGCCAGCTCGCGCAGCATACCTTCGTTGACTTTGTATTGCGCGGCATCGGCTAGGATTGCCGAATAAAGGTCTGACACCATCGTTTTGATGGACTGGACTCGCTGCGCCAAATCCGCCTCGAACGCGGGGCGCAGGGTGTTGCAGAAATTGGTATCGGCCAGCCAATGTTTCAGCAGGGGCTGGGTGATATCGGTAAAGTACTGCCGCGCCTGCGGGGTTTGGTGCGCGGGGTCGGTTAGACGCGCCAGCATGGCCTGCGTAATAAGGACGGGGTCGCGGGCCTGCGCCGCTATTTCATGGGCCGATAGGGGCGCGGCCTGCACCATTTGCAGGAACAACTTGCGCTGGTCTGGGGTGAAATGAAATGTATCGCAGCGCGCGGCGATATCATCCGCGATTTGGGTTTGCAGGTCGGGAGGCGCGCGCCATGATTTCAGCAGTTCGGTGCCCGATAGCAGGGCGGTTAACGTCGATCCTGCGCCGCCTGTCACGGTATCTGCCGTGGCAACAGCCACCACGCCCACTAAAGCATTGGCGGCGTGAAGAAATTCGTTGTGTGCCATGTATTGCCCCACGCCCGCTGCGTGGGGGTAAGGTGCAGGAGGGCGGGTTGTAGTGCAAGCGCGATCTTGATTTGGCGGCTTGTAGAGCAAGGATTTAACCGCGACCGAACCGACGGGGCATTTGGGGTGCGCCACTGGCGCGCCCGCCCCGTGGGGGCGGTTCGGGCGCGGTTAAATCCGCTTTGGGCGGATTTAACAAGAATTCCGAACATGCAGGGTTGGTGTCGTTTTGTCCCAAAAACTTTTTCCCCCGCCCCCCTTTTCATTCCAAACAGCTTGGGTATAGTCGCACCCATGATGATGTTTGCCGCCCTTTTTGTGATGACGTTTGCCTTGGCCGCCCAGCCAAGCCTGCGTCCTGCGCTGCTACTTCTTAGCCGCCGCTGAGCGTGCCTTTGGGCGCGACCGCTCGGCTAGGTAAAGCGCCCGAATGATGCAGCAAACCAGATAGGATTTCCCAAAATGACCGATAAATCTGCGCAGGCGCGCGTGATGATTTTTGACACCACTTTGCGCGATGGCGAACAGTCCCCAGGCGCGACGATGACCCATGCGGAAAAGCTGGAAATTGCCAGCCTGCTGGATGAAATGGGCGTAGATGTGATTGAGGCGGGGTTTCCCATTGCGTCCGAAGGGGATTTTGCCGCCGTTTCGGAAATTGCCAAGCAGGCGAAAACCAGCACGATTTGCGGGCTGGCGCGGGCCAATTACAAGGATATTGACCGCTGCTGGGAGGCGGTGAAACACGCCAAATCGCCGCGTATTCACACATTCATCGGCACCTCGCCGCTGCACCGCGCCATTCCGAACCTGACGATGGACGAGATGGCGCAGCGCATCCATGATACCGTAAGCCATGCGCGCAATCTGTGCGACAATGTGCAGTGGTCGCCGATGGACGCGACGCGCACCGAACATGATTACCTGTGCCGCGTGGTCGAAATTGCGATCAAGGCAGGGGCCACCACGATCAACATTCCCGACACCGTGGGCTATACCGCCCCGCGCGAATCTGCCGATTTGATCCGTATGCTGCTGGAGCGTGTGCCAGGCGCAGAAAGCATTATTTTTGCCACCCATTGCCACAACGATCTGGGCATGGCGACGGCGAATGCGCTGGCCGCCGTTGACGCGGGCGCGCGGCAAATCGAATGCACGATCAATGGGTTGGGCGAAAGGGCGGGCAATACCGCGCTGGAAGAAGTTGTGATGGCGATGAAAGTGCGCAACGACATCATGCCCTACCAGACGGGCATTGATACGACCAAAATCATGAACCTGTCGCGGCGGGTTTCGGCGGTTTCGGGCTTTGCCGTGCAGTTCAACAAGGCGATTGTGGGCAAGAATGCGTTTTTGCACGAAAGCGGGATTCATCAGGATGGGGTTTTGAAAAACGTCGAAACCTTCGAGATTATGCGCCCCGAAGATATTGGCCTGACGCAGAAAAACCTGACGATGGGCAAACATTCGGGCCGCGCGGCGCTGCGGGCCAAGATGGGCGAGCTGGGCTTTGATTTGGCGGATAATCAGCTGAACGATCTGTTCGTGCGGTTCAAGGCGCTGGCTGATCGCAAGAAAGAGGTCTACGACGACGACTTGATCGCGCTGGTCGCCGATGAGGCAACGCAAGACGCGCATGACCATCTGCAAGTGCGCCGCCTGCGGGTGATTTGCGGCACCGATGGCCCGCAAGAGGCGGAATTGACGCTGGCGGTGGACGGGGTGGAACATGCCACCGATGCCACTGGCGACGGGCCTGTGGATGCGGCGTTCAATGCGGTGAAGGCGATTTATCCGCATAATGCGGTGTTGCAACTGTATCAGGTGCATGCGGTGACCGAAGGGACGGACGCGCAGGCGACGGTGTCTATTCGTTTGGAAGAGGACGGGCGCATTGCCACGGGCCAGTCGGCGGATACCGATACGATTGTGGCAAGCGTGAAGGCCTATGTGAACGCGCTGAACCGCCTGATCGTGCGGCGGCAAAAAACCGCGCCCGATGCGGATGTAAAGGGCGTGAATTACAAGGATGCGTGAATTTGCCTTGGCAAAGGCCATCGCCTTTGCCTCGTGCTGCCCACGCCACGATACCAGCCGGTGGCCCAAAGCCATCGGCCAGCGCCCGCCCCGCCCATGGCGGGCGCTTCGCTTCCGCCGGGGCAGGCGCTGGCCTCTGGTGGGAGTGCGGCGAGAGTCCAGCGGCGGGTGGATCGCTTCGGGCGGGGAAATGCAGTGCATTTCCTGATCCCGCCCGCCCCAAGCTGCCCTTTCCCATTTTACAATTCCGCCCCGATATGACAGGGAAGGGCCAAGATATAGGAGCCTTCCCATGACCACCCGCCCCACCGTCACCCGCTTTGCACCCTCCCCAACGGGCTATATCCATGTGGGCAATCTGCGCACCGCGCTGATGAATTACCTGATCGCGCGCAAGACGGGCGGCACGTTTATTCTGCGGCTGGATGATACCGACCGCGAGCGGTCAAAACAGGAATATGCCGATGGGATCATGGCCGATTTGGATTGGCTGGGCCTGCATTGGGACAGGGTGGAAAAGCAATCCTTGCGAATGGATCGCTATGCGCAAGCGGCGGATGATCTGCGCGCTAGGGGGCGGTTTTATGAGTGTTTTGAAACGCCTACCGAGCTGGACTTAAAGCGAAAAAAGCAGCTGAATATGGGCAAGCCGCCCGTTTATGACCGCGCGTCCTTGCGGCTTGATGATACCGCGCGCGAAGCGATGCGCGCCGAAGGGCGGGCGGGATATTGGCGCTTTCAGTTGGATCAAAGCCGTATCGAATGGGCGGACAAGATTGTGGGCGATATTTCGATTGATGCGGCCTCGGTCTCTGACCCCGTGCTGATCCGCGCCGATGGGCAGGTTTTGTATACCTTTGCCAGTAGCGTCGATGACATTGATATGGGGGTATCGTTCATCGTGCGCGGGGCCGATCATGTGACCAATACCGCGACGCAAATCCAGATCATGCAGGCGATGGGGGGCACGCCGCCCAGTTTCGCGCATCACTCGCTGCTGACGGGCGCGGGCGGCGAGGAGCTGTCCAAACGCCTTGGCACATTGTCCTTGCGCGATCTACGGGCGCGCGGGGTAGAGCCGATGGCGCTGCTATCCTTGATGGCGCGGCTTGGGTCAAGCAAGCCCGTCGAACTGGCGGGGTCGATGCAGGATTTGATCGACGGGTTCGACGTGGGCAGCTTTGGCGCGGCCCCGACGAAATTCGATGCCGAGGATTTGTTCCCCCTGACGCGGGCGCATGTGCAATCCCTGCCGCTGCCCAGCGTGGCCAGCAAAATCAAGGGCTTGGGCGTGCCAGATGAATTGGCGGGTGCGTTTTGGGATATGGCACGCGGCAATATCACCGTGATGGACGATCTGGCCCAGTGGTGGGCGCTGTGCCGCGATGGGGCGCAGCCCTTGGTGGCCGATGAAGACCGCGAGTTTGTCGCGGCGGCGTTTGATATGCTGCCCAAAGGGCCGTGGGACAAGGGCACTTGGGCCGCGTGGACGGCGGCAGTCAAAGAGGCCACGGGCCGCAAGGGCGGGGCGCTGTTTCGCCCGCTGCGGCGCGCCGTCACAGGGCTGGACGCGGGGCCAGAAATGGCCGAGTTGCTGCCGCTGCTGCAAAAGCGCCCGCAGCTGTAACGCCGCAAAATTTTGCCAAAGCGTCGATTTTGACCCTTGCGCCGCGCGCAAGGGCTGGCTACGACTGGCGCATCAGTTCGGGAGAATTCGTTCAGTCGAATGCCGAAGGAGCAACCGCCCCGGTAAACTCTCAGGCAGCAGGACCGTTCTGATTTTGAAATCTGGAGAGTGGCTGCAAGGCCCGCCGAAGGGATAACGATCTCAGGCGCCGAAAGGCAGGGACAGAGGGGGCATTGAAACGGGCGCTGCGCGCCTAAAACGATGCTGGGGGCGATTTTTATGGGCGATATGGGGCTAAAACGGCTGGTTTTGCATGATTTGCATGTGGAATTGGGCGGTAAAATGGTGGGCTTTGCGGGTTACGAAATGCCCGTTCAGTATCCTATGGGCGTGATGGGCGAGCATCTGCACACCCGCGCGAAGGCGGGGCTGTTTGATGTCAGCCATATGGGGCAGATACTGGCCTATCCAACTGGTTCCATGGAAGAATTGGCGCTTGCGCTAGAGACGTTGATGCCCATGGATGTGCTGGGGCTGGCAGCGGGGCGGCAGCGCTATGGCCTGCTGACCAATGGCGCGGGCGGGATATTGGACGATCTGATGTTTGCTAATCGCGGTGATCATTACCTGATTGTGGTCAATGCCGCCTGCAAAGACGCCGACTTTGCCCATTTGCAGGCGCACTTGACCTGCGCAAATCTGACCATGTGTTCAGATAGGGCACTGCTGGCGCTGCAAGGGCCGCTGGCCGAGGGCGCACTGGTGCAAGTTATCCCGCAAGTGGCCGAAATGCGGTTCATGGATAGTGCGATTTTTGGTGATGTTTGGGTATCGCGGTCGGGCTATACGGGGGAGGACGGGTTCGAAATCTCGGTTCCTGAAACGATTGTTCAGGAACTTGTGCGCCGTCTTCTGGCGCTGCCTGACGTCGCGCCGATTGGTCTTGGCGCGCGGGACAGTTTGCGCCTAGAGGCGGGGATGCCGCTGTATGGGCATGACATTGACGAGACCACCTCGCCTGTCGAGGCGGGGCTGTCTTGGGCCATTCAAAAAGCGCGCCGCGCGGGGGGCGCGCGGGCGGGCGGATTTGCGGGTGCTGCGCGGATTTTGGATGAATTGTCGAATGGAGTCAGTCGCTTGCGCGTAGGGCTGCGGCCTGAAGGGCGCGCGCCGATGCGCGAGGGGGTGGCCCTGCTGCAGGGCAGCACGCCTGTGGGCGCAATCACCTCTGGCGGGTTTGGCCCCAGTATCGGCGCGCCGATTGCAATGGGCTATGTGCCCCCTCATTTGGCCGAAATCGGCACGCTGTTGCACGGCGATTTGCGTGGAAAACCGACCCCACTGCGCGTGGCGTCCATGCCATTTCACCCCACAAATTTCAAACGATAGGAGTATCTGAACATGAAATACACCAAAGAACACGAATGGTTGCGCGTCGAGGGCGATTTGGTCGTTGTCGGCATCACCGAACATGCGGCGACGCAGCTGGGCGATGTGGTGTTTGTCGAACTGCCCGAAGTGGAAACGATGGTTACATCGGGCGACGAAGTGGTGGTGATCGAAAGCGTCAAGGCGGCATCCGACATCCTTGCGCCGCTGGATGGTGAGATTGTCGCAGTAAATCAAAAGCTTATTGATAACCCTGCATTGGTAAACGAGGATCCAACAGCGGCGGCGTGGTTTTTCAAAATGCGCGTCGACGATCTATCGGTCTTGGATGATCTGATGGACGAAGACGAATATGCCGATTTCATCGGTTAATCCCCGTATCTGACCACATATTCACAAAAGGTGCCACCATGGGTTTTTCGCCGCTGGACTATAATCCCGATGATTTTGCCAATCGCCGCCATATTGGCCCCTCGCTGGACGAGATGGACGAGATGCTGCGCGTGGTGGGCGCGCCTGATTTGGCCGCGCTGATCGATGAAACTGTCCCCGCCAGCATCCGTCAAAGCGCGCCTTTGTCGTGGCTTGCGCTGTCTGAAAGCGACCTGCTGGCCAAGATGCGCGGGGTGGCGGCGCAGAACAAAGTGATGACCAGTCTGATCGGTCAGGGCTATTATGGCACGGTGACGCCGCCTGCTATCCAGCGGAATATATTGGAAAATCCTGCGTGGTATACGGCCTATACCCCTTACCAACCTGAAATCGCCCAAGGGCGGCTAGAGGCGCTGCTGAATTATCAAACCATGGTGGCCGACCTGACGGGCCTGCCCGTAGCCAATGCCAGCTTGCTGGACGAGGCAACAGCGGCGGCGGAGGCGATGACCATGGCGCAGCGGGTGGCCAAGTCTAAAGCGGCGGGGTTCTTTGTGGATCACGGCTGCCATCCGCAGACGATTGCGGTCATCAAAACGCGCGCGCAGGCTTTGGGAATTCCTGTGACAGTGGGCGCGCCTGAAACACTTGTTCCTGAACAAGTGTTCGGAGCAATTTTTCAATACCCAGGCTCTTACGGCCATGTGCGCGATTTTACCAATGAAATCAGCGCGCTGCACGGGGCTGGGGCGCTGGGAATAGTGGCGACAGACTTGCTCGCGCTGGTGATGCTGAAAGACGCGGGGTCGATGGGGGCGGACATTGCCATTGGCTCTAGCCAGAGGTTCGGCGTGCCTTTGGGCTATGGCGGCCCGCATGCTGCGTTTTTTGCCTGCCGCGATGCCTACAAGCGGTCGATGCCGGGGCGGATTGTCGGCGTGTCGGTGGATGCGCGGGGGGGCCGCGCGCTGCGCCTTGCCCTGCAAACGCGCGAGCAGCATATCCGCCGCGAAAAGGCCACATCGAATGTTTGCACAGCCCAAGCGCTGCTGGCGGTGATGGCGGGATTTTACGCGGTATTTCATGGGCCTAAGGGGCTGCGCGCGATTGCCGAGCGGGTACATTTTGCCGCCCAGCGTCTTGCCCGTGCACTCAAGGCGGCAGGGGCGAAAGTGAGCCCAGATGCGTTTTTCGACACGATCACGGTCGAGGTGGGCGTGGGCCAAGCTGGGATTTTGGCCGCTGCCCGCGCCGAGGGTTTGAACTTTCGCAAAGTGGGCACGGATCGCGTGGGGATTTCTGTGGATGAAACCACGACCGAAGAGGTTTTGGCCCGCGTGCTGCGCGCCTTTGGCATTGAGGGCGTCGCCCCCCATCGGGGTGGTCTTGGATTTCCTGAACATATGCTAAGGAACACGCCTTATCTGACCCATCCTGTCTTTCACATGAACCGCGCGGAATCGGAAATGATGCGCTATATGCGGCGCCTGTCGGATCGCGACCTTGCGCTTGATCGCGCGATGATCCCGCTGGGGTCTTGCACGATGAAGCTGAACGCGGCGGCAGAGATGATGCCAATCACTTGGCCTGAGTTTTCGTCGATCCACCCCTTTGCCCCCGCAGATCAGGCGCAGGGCTATAGCGCCGCGATTGCGGATTTGACGGAAAAACTTTGCGAGATCACGGGCTATGATGCCTTTTCCAGCCACAGCCTAAGCAATACGTAACT
>JAXHON010000046.1:0-13530 GCA_034519315.1 Cypionkella sp.
GGCGAGCATTATTCAAACCGCCACATTTCGCTGTCTTGGGGGGCAAAGCGCTAAGGTTTAGACCCTGATTTTGCCCTGATGTCAGCCATGCCCAATGCTGGCCCGTTCCCGCCCCTGAACAAATCACAATTTATCATTTTTTCTGCGCTTCAGCGTGAAAATCTATTCCAGCGCCCGCTTGCAGCGCCGCCAGCGCCTGCCTATATACGCCCCTAGCTGGCATGCGTGCCATCTGAACTTGGGATCGGGCCGAAATGCCTTCGGGGTTTAGGCCCAAATCATCGCCACACGAAAGGATATATCATGGCTAAAGTCATCGGTATTGACCTCGGAACCACCAACTCTTGCGTCGCCATCATGGACGGCTCGCAGCCCCGCATCATCGAGAATTCGGAAGGCGCGCGCACCACGCCGTCGATCGTCGGCTTCACGGAAAACGAACGTCTGGTCGGCCAAGCCGCCAAGCGCCAGGCCGTCACCAACCCGACCAACACCGTCTTTGCGGTCAAGCGCCTGATCGGCCGCCGCATGGATGATGCCCATATCGCCAAAGACAAAAAGAACTGTGCCCTACAACGATCGTCAACGGCGGCAATGGCGATGCTTGGGTCGAAGCGCGCGGCGAAAAATTCTCGCCTGCACAGGTGTCCGCCGTCATCCTGCAAAAGATGAAAGAAACCGCCGAGGCCTATCTGGGCGAGACCGTCACCCAGGCCGTCATCACCGTTCCCGCCTATTTCAACGACGCCCAGCGTCAAGCCACCAAGGACGCAGGCAAGATCGCCGGACTTGAAGTGCTGCGCATCATCAACGAACCGACCGCCGCCGCGCTGGCCTATGGCCTGGACAAGAAAGAAACCAAAACCATCGCGGTCTATGACCTTGGCGGCGGCACGTTCGACATCACCATTCTGGAAATCGACGACGGCCTGTTCGAAGTGAAATCCACCAACGGGGACACCTTCCTTGGCGGTGAAGATTTCGACATGCGCATCGTGAACTACCTGGCGGATGAGTTCAAAAAAGAACACGGCGTTGATCTGTCCTTGGACAAGATGGCGCTGCAACGCCTGAAAGAAGCGGCTGAAAAGGCCAAGATCGAACTGTCCTCGGCCAACCAGACCGAAATCAACCAGCCGTTCATCTGGATGGACCGCAACACCGGCCAGCCCTTGCACCTGGTGGTCAAACTGACCCGCGCCAAGCTGGAAAGCTTTGGTTGACGATCTGATCAAAAAGTCGATCAAACCCTGCAAAGACGCGCTGAAAGATGCAGGCCTGTCGATGTCGGACATCGACGAGGTGGTGCTGGTCGGCGGCATGACCCGTATGCCGCGCGTCATGGAAGAAGTGACCAAATTCTTCGGCAAGGAACCCCACAAAGGCGTGAACCCTGACGAAGTAGTGGCCGCAGGCGCTGCCATTCAGGCAGGCGTTTTGCAGGGCGACGTTAAAGACGTGGTGCTGCTGGACGTGACACCGCTTTCCTTGGGCATCGAAACGCTGGGCGGGGTCTTTACCCGCCTGATCGACCGCAACACCACGATCCCGACCAAGAAATCGCAGATCTTCTCGACCGCCGAAGACAACCAGAACGCCGTGACCATCCGCGTGTTCCAAGGCGAACGCGAAATGGCCGCCGACAACAAGATGCTGGGCCAGTTCAATCTGGAAAACATCCCGCCCGCCCCGCGCGGCATGCCGCAGATCGAAGTGACCTTTGACATCGACGCCAACGGCATCGTGTCGGTCGGCGCCAAGGACAAGGGCACCGGCAAGGAACAGCAGATCACCATCCAGGCCTCGGGCGGCTTGTCGGACGAGGACATCGAAAAGATGGTCCGCGACGCCGAAGCCAACGCCGAAGCCGACAAGGAGCGCCGCGAACTGGTCGAGGCCAAGAATCAGGCCGAAAGCCTGCTGCATTCGACCAAGAAGTCGCTGTCAGAACATGCCGACAAGGTTGATCCTTCCACGGTCGAAGTGATCGAACTGGCCATGTCGGCGCTGGAAGACACGCTGAAAACCGATGATGCGGGCAAGATCAAGGGCGGCATCCAGAACCTGACCGAAGCGGCGATGAAGCTGGGCGAAGCGATCTACAAGGCCTCAGCGCCGAAAGCGGCGACGATGACGAGGATGAACCGCGCGCGATGTGGACGATGACATCATCGACGCCGATTTCGAAGATCTTGGGGACAACAAGCGGAAGTAACCCGCGCAGAACGGCAACTGGGCGGCCCATCCACGGGTCGCCCTATCCCGTTCTAGGAAAAGGAGTTTTCCCATGGCAAAGCGCGATTATTACGACGTTTTGGGCGCATCCAAAGGCGCGTCGGCGGAAGAATTGAAAAAGGCCTATCGCACCAAGGCCAAAGAACTGCACCCCGACCGCAACTCCGACAACCCCAATGCCGAAGCCCAGTTCAAAGAAATGAACGAGGCCTATGACGTGCTGAAAGACGACGACAAGAAGGCCGCCTATGACCGCTATGGTCATGCCGCATTCGAGGGTGGCATGGGCGGAGGGCGCGGCGGCGCGGGCGGCGGCAAGGGCGATTTCGCATCGGCCTTTTCGGACGTGTTCGAAGACCTGTTTGGCGATTTCATGGGCGGCGGCGCGGCGGCGGGGGCGGTGGCGCAGTCGCGCGCACAGCGCGGGTCTGATTTGCGCTATAACCTGCGTGTATCCTTGGAAGAGGCCTATTCGGGCCTGCACAAAACCATATCGGTGCCCACAGCGGTCGCCTGCGACACCTGCCGTGGCACGGGGGCCGAAGGCGGCGCTGAACCGGTCACCTGCCCGACCTGTTCGGGCATGGGCAAAGTGCGCGCGCAGCAGGGCTTCTTCACCGTCGAACGCACCTGCCCCACCTGCGCGGGCGCGGGCCAGATCGTCAAGAACCCCTGCAAGGCCTGCGCCGGGTCAAGGCCGCGTCGAAAAGGAACGCTCCTTGTCGGTCAACATCCCTGCGGGGGTGGAAACCGGCACCCGCATCCGGCTGGCCGGCGAAGGCGAGGCGGGTATGCGCGGCGGGCCTGCGGGGGATTTGTATATCTTCATCGAGGTCAAGGACCACGCGATTTTTCAGCGCGATGGCGTGCATCTGTTCTGCCGCGTGCCCGTTAGCATCGCCACCGCGGCGCTGGGCGGCGAGGTTGAGGTGCCCACCATCGACGGCGGCAAAAGCCGCGTGAAAGTGCCCGCGGGCAGCCAGACCGGCCGCCAGATGCGCCTGCGCGCCAAAGGCATGCCCGCCCTGCGCGGCGGCGGATCTGGGCGATATGGTGATCGAACTGGCGGTGGAAACCCCCGTCAACCTGACCGCGCGGCAAAAGGAACTTCTGCGCGAATTTGAAAAGCTGGCCGCCGATAACAACCCCGAAGGCAGCAGTTTCTTTGCCAAGGTCAAAGGGTTTTGGGACGGGATGAAACCCTAAACGTCGCCCTGCATTGACCTTTTGCGTTAACTGCGTTAACCTTTTCTCAACCAAAATGGGGCCAAGCTCGTGTTTATGACACAGCTTGGCTTTCATGATTCTGCGCTAGGGTTCTTCGCTTCGGACGAGGCGGAGGGCGCGGCGGCGCTGGCCACGGGCGCGCGCCTGCCGTCTTATATCAGCGATCACCGCAAACGCCTGCGCGCGCGGTTCATGGACGGCGGCGCGGCTGCCCTGCCCGATTATGAAATGCTGGAACTGGTGCTGTTTCGCGCCATCCCGCGCCAAGATGTCAAACCGCTGGCCCGCCTGCTGCTGGACACGTTTGGGGATTTTAACCGCGTCATATCGGCCAGCCCCGCGCGCCTGATGCTGGTCAAAGGCGTCGGGGATGCCGTGGTGCTGGAACTAAAAATCGTCGAGGCGGCGGCGCAGCGGCTGATGCGGGCGCGCGTGATGCACCGCCCCGTGCTGACATCATGGGCGGCGCTGGTGGATTATTGCCACACCGCCATGGCCCACCGCGAAACCGAATGTTTCCGCGTGCTGTACCTTGACCGCAAAAATGTGCTGATCGCGGATGAAGAACAGGCCAAGGGCACGGTCGATCATGTGCCCGTCTACCCGCGCGAGGTGGTCAAACGCGCGCTGGAACTGAACGCCAGCGCGTTGATTTTGGTGCATAACCACCCCTCGGGCGATCCCACCCCATCCGAGGCGGATTTGTCGATGACCCAATCCATAAACGAGGCGGCGCAGGTTTTGGGCCTGACGCTGCATGATCATCTGATCATCGGCAAATCGCGCGAGCTTAGCTTTCGCGCCCATGGGTATCTATAGCCGCTATAGATCGTCGCCCTGACCCGCCAGCGGGGGCAGCAGCCACAATTCCACTCGGCGGTTCAGTCTTTCCCCTGCGGGTGTCGTATCGCAGGCCATGGGCAGCGCTGCGCCAAATCCGTCGATACTGGGCCAAAGGCTGGCCTCGATGTCAGGGGCCAGTTGCGAAAGCGCGGACAGCACATTGTCCGCCAAGGCGATGGATGCAGCGTAATCGCCCTCGCCATTGCCTGTTTCGGCGGAAAACCCCACCAAAACCGCGCGCTGCCCTGCCAATTGCCCCGCGGCGATACGCTGGGCCAGCTCGGCCAAAAGGGTTTGCGAGGTCAGGTCGATGTCATCACTGCCCGCCTCAAATCGGAAACTGATCGAGGCGCGGTTTGCCACTTCCATCAGCTGGGCAAGGCGCTGCAATTGCGCCAAGGCATCACCGCCGTCCGCCGCTTTGATCGCGTTGATCAGCCGCGCACCATCGCCCGCCAAGGGGCGCGTTTGCAGGCTGCGCGCCACAAATCCCTGCGCGGCAATCGCCTCTTGCGCGGGGGGCAGAGACAGAAATTCCAAGAATTCACGCGCCATCAGGGGCAGGCGGCGCTGCGGGGTTAGCAAGTATATCGGCAGGGTTAGCGGATAATCTTGGGCCATAACCGCCAGCGGGGACGGGTCCAGCACAAAGCCGCAACTGTCGACCAAATCCAATGGCCGCGCCGCGCCCGCACTGGCCCGCCCCGTCACGGCCAAAGCCCAAGGATCGCGCGCCACTGCGCCCGCCAGCGCCGTCAAGTCGGCATGGGTCTGGCTGGGTGCAGGGTCTTGACCAAGGCGGGCGGCCAGCGCACTGGCCAAATCGCTGCCCTTGTCCAACCCGTGCACGACCAAGGGCATATCGGGGCCGCCCAAATCCTTCCAATTGTCGATTTCGCCCGCCAGCGCGGCGGCCAGATTGGCGGTAGAGATGCCGCGCACAGGGTTTTCGGGGGCCACAATGGGGATCAGCGCATCCAGCGCCAGAACCTGCGCGCTGCTGTCCAGCGGGGCAAAGCGCGCCACCACCAAATCGGCGCGCGAGTCCGCCACGGCCGAACGGGCCGTTTCTGGCGGGGCGGGGGTAAAGGTAAACTCGGCCAAAACCGTCTCGCTGCCCTTTTGCAGCAACAATGTGGGGCCATCTACTACGCCCGTGGGCACGCGTAGATCCAGCCCGCGCGCCTGCGCAAAGGCCGCAACAAGGGGCGGAAGCAGGGCCGCGCCCGCCTCGCCATCGCCAATCAGACGGATCAACGCCTTTGGTGCCAGCAGGTCTGGGCAGGCAGGGCCGTCGCACAGCACCGAGTCTGCCGCGATGGTCAGCGGGCCGTAATCGGACGCAAGGCGATAGAATTCGCCGTCATAGCTGGTCAATGTTCCAGCCAGCGCCAGCGCCCCATCGCGCGAGGTCAGCGTGATGTCTTGGGCAAAACTGGGCAAAGCCGCGCCCACGAGCAAGGTTACGGCCCGCAAGATCTGCCCCGATGTTGCCCAAATTTGCGAAAACCTAGCTATCGCCAAAACCGTTATCCCGCACAGATTGCCGCCTGCCCGCTATCAACCATATCTTTCGGCCCATGGCCAGATGGCACGCGCGCGCCGATCAGTTCAGCAGCGCCAAATCTTGATCGCGGCGGATCGCGCCAAGTTGCACAAATTCCCCCACAGCGCTGCAATCTGGCATGGCCACAGAAACCTCGGTGGCAGAAACTTGGCCGAAATTGGCGGCAATAATATCGCCCATCACCTCGCTATCGCAGGTGTTGTCGGTCACGGCGGCCTCTAGCTGCACATCCGTCTGCGCGGCGGGGCCATAGGTAAAGACCTGCGCCATCAGCGGCATCGCGGTGCTGGCATCGCCCAAAGCTGTAAGATAGCCGCTGCGCAAAGCTGCTCCCAAGTCGGGCAAGGCGGGGTTTTGCGCCCAGATATGCCCCGCCGCGCCAAATTCTGCGCCGTTTTCAAAGGCGTGCAAGGTGAACCCATCGGCATCGGGCCATTGCACGGCCACGCGCTGCACCGAGCGCACATCAGGGATCGCAACTTCGGCGCTGGCGACCTCGCCGCTGGAAAATCGGATGTCCACTTGCGCGGGGTGTTCTAGCGCGGGCAGACTAAAGAACAGTGCGCCAGAGGCCAGCGTTTTGGCCGAAATCACCATGCCCGCATGGGCGATGACCAAATCTTGGCTGGGATTGCAGGGCGACAGCAGCGTTCCGCCGATGGTGGCGCGGCCCTCGTCCATCAATTCCAGCGAAATCGGACAAGAGGCGATGGCGGGCAGATCATTGCGCGCATCGGGTGTCACGGCGTTTTGCGAGACGATCTCGGCTGCGCCGTAAATTGGGGCCGCAATGCTGGCAAAATCGGGGGCGATACTGCGCAGCTGCCCCATCATGAGGCCAGAGCCTATCACCGCCGCCGCAGCAACAGCGCCGATAATCAAATCACCTTTGTTCGCACGAATTGGATCGCTCATCATAATCTCCGCATTTTGTTGCCCCATCAGAAACAACAAAACGCGGCCCTGCTATGGCGGGGCTTAGGCAAGATTATGGGCAATTACGTGCAGATTGCGGCGAAAAAGGGCGACCACTTGGGCCGCCCTTTTTTATATGATCACAAAGCGCCGTGGCAATGTTTGAACTTTTTGCCCGACCCGCAAGGGCAAGCATCCATTCGGCCGGGGTTGCCCCATGTGCTGGGGTCGGACTCGTTAAAGCCAGCCAGCGCGGCCACGCCCGCAGGCACGGCTGCCACCCCCGTGGCGGATGATTTTGCCGCCTCGGCCTGCTGGGCCAGTAGCTGGCGCGCCATCATTTGCTGCTCGTCCGCCGAAATCATCCGCACCAAAGACAGCTTTTGCGTGACCTCAACGCGCAGGCTGTTCAAAAGGGATTCGAACATACCAAAGGCTTCGGTCTTATATTCGTTCAGCGGATCGCGCTGGGCATAGCCGCGAAACCCGATGATCGACCGCAGATGTTCCAGCCGCAGCAAATGCTCGCGCCATTTGCCGTCGATGGTTTGCAGCAAGACCTGCTTTTCGATGTTGCGCATCACCTCGGGGCCAAAGGTTTCCAGCTTTTGCGCCATCATCGTATCGGAGGCGTCAATCACGCGTTCCTGAATGCTGGCCTGATCCACGCCCTCTTCGGCGGCCCAAGCGGGGATGGGCAAGTCCATATTCAACTTGTCGCGCAACTCGACTTGAAGGCCCGCCGCGTCCCACGTGTCGGGGTAGGATTTGGGCGGCATATGCGCATCGACCAAATCTTCCACCGCTTGGTGGCGCATGTCCTGCACCACATCGCCCAGATCATCGGACTGCATCACTTCCAAACGCTGGCCAAAGATCGCCTTGCGCTGATCGTTCATCACATCGTCAAATTTGAGCAGTTGCTTGCGGATGTCGAAATTGCGGCCCTCAACCTTGGCTTGCGCGCGTTCCAGCGATTTGTTCACCCATGGATGCACAATCGCCTCGCCCTCTTTCATGCCCAGTTTGGTTAGCATCGAATCCAGCCGTTCGCTGCCAAAAATCCGCATCAGGTCATCTTCCAGCGACAGGAAGAATGCCGAGGCGCCAGGGTCGCCTTGGCGGCCCGAGCGGCCACGCAGCTGGTTGTCAATACGGCGCGATTCGTGGCGTTCGGTGCCCAGAACAAACAGGCCCCCCGCATCCAAAACGCGGGCCTTTTCTGCGGCATGCTCTGCTTCGATCTTTGTCCGAACCTCATCAGGGTGCAGGGCAGGGTCGGCGGCGATGGCCTGTAGCACCTTCAGCTCTACATTGCCGCCCAGCTGAATATCGGTGCCGCGCCCTGCCATATTGGTGGCGATGGTCACTGCGCCAAACTTGCCCGCATCGGCGACAATCTGCGCCTCTTGTTCGTGCTGGCGGGCGTTTAGAACATT
Organism: Cypionkella sp.; assembly: GCA_034519315.1. Classification (GTDB taxonomy): domain Bacteria; phylum Pseudomonadota; class Alphaproteobacteria; order Rhodobacterales; family Rhodobacteraceae; genus Cypionkella. The sequence goes on from JAXHON010000046.1 coordinate 8,227, forward strand.
GTGGGTGATGCCAGCGGCGGTCAAAAGGTTTGAGAGCATTTCCGATTTTTCAATCGAGGTTGTGCCAACAAGCGTCGGCTGGCCCTTGGCATGGGCCTCTTTGATCGCCTCGACCACGCCGATATATTTCTCGCGCGCAGTGCGGTAAACTTGGTCGTGCTGGTCTTTGCGTGCAACAGCGCGGTTGGTGGGCACCACCACAACGCCCAGTTTGTAGATTTCCATGAACTCGTCAGCCTCGGTTTCTGCCGTGCCTGTCATGCCTGCCAGTTTATCATACAGGCGGAAATAGTTTTGGAATGTCACCTGCGCCAAAGTCACGTTTTCGGGCTGAATTTGCACGCCCTCTTTCGCCTCGATCGCTTGGTGCAGCCCTTCGGACAGGCGGCGGCCCTTCATCATGCGGCCCGTGAATTCGTCGATCAGCATGATCTCGCCCTCGCGGACGATGTAATCTTTGTCGCGGGTGAAGAGTTTATGGGCGCGCAGGGCTTGGTTGATGTGATGCACGATGGTCGTGCTTTCGGGATCATACAAGGATTGCCCCGCAGGCAGCACGCCCGACTGGTGCAAAAGCCCCTCCATCACCTCGTTACCCTCGTCGGTATAGGTGGCGGATCGCGCCTTTTCATCCAGTTTGTAGTGATCTTCGCTGATCTGCGGGATCAGCACATCAACCAGTTTATACAGCGCGCTGCGGTCATCCGATGGGCCAGAAATGATAAGGGGCGTGCGCGCCTCGTCCACCAAAATACTGTCCACCTCGTCCACAATGGCAAAGGCGTGGCCGCGCTGGGACATCTCGTCCAAGGACGATTTCATATTGTCGCGCAGGTAATCAAAGCCCAGCTCGTTGTTGGTGGCATAGGTGATGTCGGCGCGGTAGGCGGCGCGTTTTTCCGCCTCTTGCTGATAAGGCACAACCACGCCCCATGTCAGGCCAAGGGCGGTGTAAACCTTGCCCATCCATTCAGCATCGCGGCGGGCCAGATAATCGTTCACCGTCACCACATGCACGCCGCGCCCTGTCAGCGCGTTCAGATAGGCTGGAAAAGTGGCGACCAGGGTTTTCCCCTCGCCCGTGCGCATTTCGGAAATGTTGCCTTGGTGCAGGAATATCCCGCCCATCAGCTGCACGTCAAAGGCGCGCAGGCCCAGTGCGCGGCGCGCGGCTTCGCGGCAATTGGCAAAGGCTTCGGGCAATATGGCATCCAAGGTCTCGCCGCCCGTCTGCACGCGGGCCTGCAAAGCGGCTGTTTTCGCCTTGATCTCATCATCGCTGAGGGCTGCATGTTCCGCCTCTAGCGCGTTGATCTTATCCACCAATGGGCGCACCGATTTGACCTTGCGATCATTCGGCGTGCCGAAAACCTTGCGCATCAGCGCCCCGAACCCCAGCATATTTTCCTCGCCAGATCGTTTCTATCTATTCGCCGCAACCAGCCCTTGCCCGCAAGGCCACCCTTACCTAAAAGGGCGACTAAGGCCTGCCTGCACACAGCATCTGCCGCGATGTAAGGGGTGGGCAGGGGTTAGTCAACGCCGCGCCAACCGCGCACGCATCACAGGAGAGAGATCATGGCGAAATCGCATCTATTTTTGGCCGCAATGGCCGCAGCCGTGGCGCTAAGCGCGCCCGCCTTGGCCCAAGATGTTACCGCCGCCACCGTGGTTGCCCGCGTGAACGGCACCGAAATAACCGTGGGCCACCTGATCGCCGCCCGCGATGCCCTGCCCGAACAATACAAAGCCCTGCCCGATGAAACCCTGTTCAAGGGTGTGATGGATCAGCTGATCCAACAATCGGCGCTGCAACAATCGGTTGAGGGCAAGCTGAAGACGCGCGATCAGTTGGCGCTGGACAATATGCGCCGCGATTACATGGCCAATGTGGCGCTGACCGAAGTTGTGATGAACGTCGTCACCGAAGAGGCGCTGCAAACCGCCTATGACGAGAAATTCAAGGAATTTGCCCCGCAAACCGAATATTCCGCCGCCCATATCTTGGTCGCCGAAGAGGCCCGCGCCAAGGAGCTGCTGGCAGAGTTAGAGGGCGGCGCAGATTTTGCCACACTGGCCAAGGCCAATTCTACCGATACAGGTTCTGGCGCGAATGGCGGGGAATTGGGCTGGTTTGGTTTGGGCCAAATGGTCAAGCCCTTTGAAGATGCCGTTGTGGCGGCGCAAATTGGCAAAGTGGCGGGGCCTGTTAAATCAGATTTCGGCTATCATTTGATTTTGGTCAAAGAAACCCGCATTGCCGAAAAGCCAAGCCTTGATCAAATGCGCGAAGAGCTGTCCTCCGATCTGCAAAACCGCGCGATTGGGGCGCATATCAAATCCGTGACCGAAGCGGCAACGGTGGAACGTTTGGGCGATGGGATTGACCCAAGCGTTTTGTCAAACAGCGCGCTGTTGGATAAATAGGGGGCTAAGGCGATGGGCAAGAAGGATTGGAAATCCAAGGCTAAGGATCTGAAACGCCAGCTAAAAGCGCTGCTTTCTGCGCAGCCCCGCGGGCAGAAACCCGCCAAAGCCGCCAAGCCCATCTCGCCCTTGGCCCCTGCCGCCTTTCCTGTGCTGCCTCATATCGCAGGGGTGGAATTTGCCGCCATTGAGGCGGGGATCAAATATCAAAACCGCAAGGATGTGATGCTGGTGCGGCTGGCGGCGGGCACGCAAATGGCGGGTGTGTTTACGCGGTCAACCACGCGGTCTGCCTGCGTGCGCGCCTGCGAGGCCAGTTTGGCGGCAAAGGTGCCCGCAGGCGCTGGCGCTGCGATTCTGGTGAATTCGGGCAATTCCAACGCTTTTACAGGCGCGGCGGGCGCGGCATCGGTGACCGCGATCACAGAGGCTGTGGCGAAAGAGCTGGGCCTGCCCGCCGCGCGCGTCTTCACCTCGTCCACGGGCGTGATTGGCGAGCCGCTGCCGCACCAGAAAATCACCGCTGTGGTGGCCGATTTGGCCGCCAACCTGCGCGGCGATGCGATTGATATGGCCGCACAGGCGATGATGACGACCGACACCTTTCCCAAGGGCGCGGCGGCAGTCGTGCAGGGCAAGGGCGGCGAGATTAAGATTGCGGGCATCGCCAAAGGGTCGGGCATGATTGCCCCCGATATGGCCACGATGCTGGTTTACATCTTTACCGATGCGAAAATCAAAGCCGCCACTTTGCAAAAAATCCTATCGCGCAATGTGGATGCAACGTTCAATTCGATCACGGTGGACAGCGACACGTCGACATCCGACACGCTGCTGCTGGCCGCCACGGGCCAATCTGCCGCCGAGGAACTGTCGGGCACCGCGTTGAAGGCGTTTGAAACCGCGCTGCATGGCGTGATGCAAAACCTTGCCCATCAGGTGGTGCGCGATGGCGAAGGCGCGCGCAAATTCGTGGAAATTCGCGTGACGGGCGCGGCCAATGACCATGACGCCAAACTCGCCGCCTTTGCGATTGCCAATTCCCCCTTGGTGAAAACCGCAATTGCGGGCGAGGATCCAAACTGGGGCCGCATCGTGGCCGCGATAGGCAAATCGGGCGCCATGGCCGAGCGCGACCGTTTGACCATTAAATTTGGCGATATTTTGGTGGCCGAAAAGGGCTGGCGTAACCCCAAATACCTTGAGCAGCAGGGCGCGGAATACATGAAACAGGCCGAACTGGTGATTGGCGTTGATCTTGGCATGGGCCGCGCCAAACGCACCGTATGGACATGCGATCTGACCGCCCGCTATATCGAGATCAACGCGGATTATCGGTCTTGAAGCTGCTGCTGGTCACAGCTGTTGCGCTGATCGATGCAGATGGCCGCGTGCTGCTGGCCCAGCGGCCCTGCGGGTAAGAGGCATGCGCGGGTCTGTGGGAGTCTGGTAGGTGGCATAGGTCGAGGCGGGCGAGACGCCCGAGGCCGCGCTGATCCGCGAGCTGCGCGAAGAATTGGGGATAGAGACCAAAGAAAGCTGCCTTGCCCCGCTGACCTTTGCCAGCCATTCTTACGACGATTTTCATCTGCTGATGCCGCTGTTCGCCTGCCGCCGCTGGCAGGGTATCCCTACCCCGCGCGAGGGGCAAACCTTGGCATGGGTGCGGGCCAATCATCTGCGCAATTACCCCATGCCGCCCGCTGATATTCCGCTGATCCCCATCTTGCGCGATTGGCTATAATTTGGCGCAATTGCCCCAAAAATACCCGCTATTTCGCACCTAGCGGCAAGGCCCTATTAGCATCTATCCTCTATCTTAAGCGTGCAAGAACAGGAGATGCGAAATGCTAAGAACAATTTCTATTGGCAGCTGCGTGTCGATCCAAGGGCTGATGGTGGGCCAGCTTGCGGATGGCAAGATCAAGGTTGTGGTGGATGACAAAACCTATGTCGGCAAACCCGTAAGCCCGACAATTCGCGCAGCATAGCGCGCCGATCAATGCAAAAAGGGCCAGCGTTTTGCTGGCCCTTTTCTATTTGCGATGGCCTTAGGCCAAGGTGCGTTTGACCTCTTCGCGTTCAAAGATTTCGATCACATCGCCTTGGCGAATGTCCTCATAGCGTTCGAATGCCATGCCGCATTCTTGGCCCGATTGAACCTCTTTGACCTCGTCTTTGTAGCGCTTCAGCGTTTTCAGCGTGCCTTCGTGGATCACCACCTCGTCGCGCAGCAGGCGCACACCAGCACAGCGGCGGGCGATGCCTTCGGTGACGATACAGCCCGCCACATTGCCCACGCCCGTGACCTTGAAGACCTCTTTGATTTGGGCGTAACCGATAAAGGTCTCGCGCACTTCGGCCTTCAGCAGGCCAGAGGCAGCGGCTTTGATATCGTCCACCAGATCATAGATGATCGAATAGTAGCGAATTTCGACGCCTTTTTGATGCGCCGAATTGCGGGCCGATGCGTTGGCGCGCACGTTAAAGCCGATGATCGGGCAGTTCGATGCCTCGGCAAGACCCACATCGGTATCGGTGATCGCGCCCACACCGTAGGACAGAACGCGCACGCGCACCTCTTCGTTGCCAACCTTTTCAAGGGCTTGCACGATAGCCTCGGCGCTGCCTTGCACGTCGGCCTTGACCAGCACGGGCAGTTCGGCCACCGATTGGTCGGCCTTGGCCTTGGCCATCAGCTGCTCCAGCGTGGTGGCAGCGCCAGCGGCGGCGCGTTTGTCTTTGGCGGTTTTCTCGCGGTAGGCGGCAATCTCGCGCGCCTGCGCTTCAGAGGCGACAACGTCCAGCGTGTCGCCAGCCGATGGCGTGCCCGACAGGCCCAGCACCTCGAGCAATACGTAACCGGAACGAAGTACA
>JAXHON010000047.1:0-14560 GCA_034519315.1 Cypionkella sp.
TGGGTTTTCTTTTCACGTATTGCTCCTGCATGGGAATGGGGACGCGCGGTATGCCTGCCAAACGGTTTATTGGCACGGCTCACAAGCAAGACCTTGCTGTAAGGGACAGCATGAAATGCCGCCGCCTCATTCAATCCGAATGGTATCAATCGCGCTGGCCTATCGTGCTGACAGGCGATCAGAACGCTAAGACAAAGTTTGAAAACAGTGCAACCGGGTTTCGTGAGGCCATGGCGTTCACGAGCATGACAGGCGCGCGGGGTGATAGGGTAATCCTTGATGATCCGCACAGCGTTGATGACGCCAATTCCAAGGCCATGCTTGACGCGGGGGTCAAGACTTTCCGCGAAGCCCTGCCTAGCCGCGTGAACAACGATCAATCCGCTATTGTCATCATCATGCAGCGGTTGCATGAAAAGGACGTATCGGCGGAAGCTATTGCGTTAGGCTATGACCATCTGTGCATTCCCATGCGGTTTGAAGCCCCCCGCAACCCTACATCAATCGGATGGGTTGATCCGCGCAAAGATGCGTGGGCGATCTAATGTTTCCAGCCCGTTTTCCCGAAAGCCAAGTGCGGGAACTAGAGGCTTCTCTTGGAAGCTATGCAACGGCAGGGCAGCTTCAACAGCGGCCTTCTCCGCTTGGTGGTGGCATATTCCGTGATGACTGGTGGCAATATGCTGCCATGACGCCGCGTTGCGAATGGCGCGCAATCTATGCCGATACGGCGCAAAAGACCGGGCAACAAAACGATTACAGCGTTTTGCAATGCTGGGGCAAAACGCCAACCGGGCAGGCGGTTAAGCTGGATCAGATACGCGGCAAATGGGAAGCCCCAGAATTGCTAGTGCAGGCGCGGGCATTTTGGGCAAAGCACAACGCAATAGACAACGGGCATTTGCGGGCAATGAAGATCGAGGACAAGGTTAGCGGGACGGGTCTTGATTCAGACACTAAAGCGCGAAGGCGTTCCAGTTTTGCCAATTCAGCGTGATCCGGACAAGATAACCCGCGCCTATGACGCCGCCCCTTTGATCGAAAGCGGCAATGTGATACTATTACAAAACGACCCGTCATTGTCTGACTTTCTGGCCGAGGCATCCGCGTTTCCAAACGGCGCGCATGATGACCAAATAGACCCGATGATGGACGCGGTGACAGATATTCTACAGGGCAACAACTACAGCCTGACAGGGGTTTTCTAATGAAACTATATGACGGGCTGGTGAATTTGGTTTCCGGCATGGGAACGGGCCGCGACAAGGGCGGGCGGGCGTCTTACGCTATGCCCGTCATGGATGAATACCAGGCGTTAAACGCTTACAAGGCATCCAGCCTTATTCGCCGCGCAATTGACTTGCCCGCCGAGGACGCCGCCCGCGAATGGCGGGAATGGCAGGGCGAAGCTGACCAGATCAGCGCGATTGAGGCCGAGGAGAATCGGCTTGGGTTGCAGGCCAAGGTGATGACCGCAATGAAGCGGGCGCGTTTGTTTGGCGGGTCCGCAATCCTTATCGGCACGGGCGATGTTGATACGGCGAAGCCACTGGACCCGAAGTCAGTCAAAGCGGGCGGATTGCGCTATTTGACATTGCTTTCACCGCGCGACCTGTCGGCAATGGAGTTGGAGCAAGACCCGACCTTGCCGAACTATCAGCGTCCGAAAATGTGGTCATTGCGCGGCGGGTTGCAGGTGCATCCGTCGCGGATTGCTGTTTTCACCGGCACGGAACCCATGCCCGAGTATGGCACAGACCAGAATACGGGGTTTGGCGATAGCGTGTTAATTGGCATGATGGATGCATTGACCCGCGTTGATGAGGCCGCAAACAACGTCAATAGCCTGACGTATGAGGCCAAAGGTTGACGTTTTCAAAATCCCCGGCTTGATGCAGAACCTGCGCACCGGTGGCAATGCCTACAGCAACGAGATTGTCAAACGCCTGACCTTGGCGGCAACGGGCAAGGGTATCAGCGGCGCGCTAATCATGGACGCTGAAGAGGAATATGAACAGAAATCGGCCAGCTTCGGCGGATTGCCGGATATTATGGACAGGTTCTGCCAACTTGCCAGCGCTGCAAGCGGCATTCCGATGACTTTGCTTTTCGGCATGTCGCCGGGGGGGCTTAATGCCAGCGGGGACGCCGATATTCGGGGGTATTATGACCGGGTGAAAGTGGTTCAATCGCTGCATATGTCGCCTGCAATGGAAATTCTGGATCAATGCTTGGTGCGGTCTGCGCTTGGCGACTATCCGGCAGAATTGCATTACACTTGGCGCAGCTTGTGGCAGCCGACCGATAAGGACAAGGCCGAAGTCGGGGATAAGCTGATGACGGCGCTTGAACGGCTTAACAATATGGGCGTTGTTCCGATGGAGGCTATTGGGGAAGCGGCTGTTAATGGCCTGACCGAAAGCGGTGCGTTTCCGGGATTGGAAGCGGCTGTAAATGGACGATATGGCGTCGATGATTGACGATGATGATGAAGACGATGATGAAACATTGCCCCCCGCTTTGTAATGTGATAACATAACGCCTAGGCAAGGGGCGATCATGTTCAAATTCACGGATCGGGCGGCAATTGGGCAACCGCGCAAGACGGCTGACGGCTATCTTGTGGGGGATCGCTTTTGGTCTGTATGTGGTCAGTTGGTGAAGGGGCAAAGAACCCCAAGAAAAACTTGTAAAGTGCCGATGCGATTGCGGAACCGTCAAGGACGTGGCGCTGAAAAGCTTGAAGTCCGGGCGTTCGACTAGGTGCAGATCATGTGCAAGTGTCAGTGACGCCCGACAGACCAACCTAAAGCACGGCATGTCAAACGCCCCTGAGTATCAAGCTTGGGCAAGCATGGGGAAGGCAAGATGCTCAAACCCTAAGCTGGATAACTACCCGGAGATATGGTGGTCGCGGCATATCTGTGTGCGATGAGTGGGCGAAAAGTTTTGATGCGTTTCTCGCAAACATGGGTCTAAGACCAGAAGGATGTTCGCTGGAACCGAATTGACGTTGACGGTAATTATGAGCCGGGCAATTGCAGGTGGGCAACCGCTTCCGAGCAATCGCAAAACCGCACAAACACCCTTTATGTGAATGTCAAAGGCGAAATGGTTGCCTTGCTCAAAAATAGAAGCCGAAATGGGGTTTCACCAAGGGTGTTGTGGCAGCGCGCTATCTGCAATGGGGTGGACTGTTGATCCGGGCTACCTTTCCGAGCCTCAATTGGTAAAAAAGCCGACGCATTTTGTTCTTTGGGCGAAAGCCTGACGACAAAAGAAATCATCTGCCAAGTATAGTGTGGGGCGTCAGAATTTTAACCGCCGTATCTCGCATGGCGGTGCCACGGCGGAGGTCGCAACTAGGCGTTTGACTTGCAGGACAACGGGTGGCAGAAGTGCAAGTTACGAGTGCATTACGCTGACGCCTCCCGGCCTTTCGTCCGGTGCTGCCGATGGGTATCTGATCGGCATGGCGAAAGGTTTCTGTAGGCCAGCAACGTGCAGCAGTATCGCGGGGCAGAGCCTGATCGACTGGTGACGACGCTCACAAGGTTTTTGGTGTTTACCGTGACCACTGATGTGGTTTTTGACGGAAGCGAGCATGGCGTGTCCTTGACGGCGCGACCAGTCACGCGTGACCATCCCGCAGCGTTATGGTCGGGGCTGAAAACTGGCGCGATCTGGCCGTTGGTGTTATGGGCGGTAAGGTTGTCAGGGATGGTGAGCATGTCGTCGCCAGCATGGCAATTATGGACGCCAAGGCTGCTGATGAGGTGGAGGGCGGCGCAAGGTCTTTGTCTGCTGGCTACACCTCTCAAATCACAAGTGATAGCGGCGTTTCGCCAGACGGAACGCCATATCAATACAAACAAGGTGGCCCGTTGCGGTTTAACCACGTTGCATACCGCCGAACAATAACCCTCGCGCAGGAAATACCCGCATCGGAGACGCCGCGGATCAATGGGGCGCAAGCCCCAGTCACCATTGCAGACATGAAAGGGGCGAATATGCCCGATGCACTGCGCAAAATCATGGTGGATGGCGCTGCAGGCTCGAAGTGACCGACGCCGCCGCCGTTGCTATCGAAAAGCTGACGGGGCAGATTGCCGCCCTGAAGGACATGGACATGGAAGCCAAGGCCAAAGCCAAAGCCGACATGGACGAAAAAGAAAAGGAGATGGCGGCCAAGGATGCAGAGATTGCAACCCTGAAGGCCAATGCCCTGACCGACGCCGCGCTTGACGCTCGCGTTGCCGCCCGCGCTGATCTTATCAGCAAGGCGACTGCGATTGCCAAGGATGTCGCCACGGTTGGCGCTGTCGGACGCCGCAATCCGCAAGGCTGTCGTTACAGCCAAGCCGCGATGCGTGCAGTTGCAGGCAAAGCGGATGCATACATTGATGCGCGCTTTGATATCCTTGTGGAAGGCATCAAGGACGCCGATCCGATTGCCAAAATGAAAGACGCCGCCCCGGTCAAGGCAGGGGATCGTCAACAGATTTACACTGACTTTGCAGACGGCTTTGCCGCCGCGCATCCGTCCATGAAAGAGGAGGCGTAAGCCATGCCGATCACTGACACTCAAGGGGCTTACATCAATTGACTCCGTAATTGGCCATGCAGGCCTCTGTGGCCGAGGGCCAGCCTCCCGTGATATCGCTTCGCGCCAAATCACCACGGCTTCCGTAGCGTTTGGCCTTGCGGTCGGGCGCGGCGCAACGGATGGCACGGCACAGCTTGGCGGCGCTGGGTTTGAAGGCATCACGATTGCTGACAAAACCCGCACCGCAGACCTGTACGCGGTTGGCGAGATGGCAGGCGTCATTCGCAAGGGCACGGTTTGGGTCACGGCATCTACGGCCGTAACGCCCGCCGATCCGGTGACGTTCACCGCCGCAACGGGCGTAATTGGCGCAGGTCTTGCCGCTACCGTAGATAGGGCCAAGTTTGAAACCACAGCAACCATCGGGCAACTTGTCCGCGTGTATCTGGGCTAAGGGGGCCTGTAACCATGTCTAAGCAAATGCAAATCATGGACGCGCCCATCGCGCTTGGGCACGTCATTTCGCAGCAGTCGCATATTGAGGCTGTTGCACTTAAGCGCAAATACCCGCAGTTTAAATATCGTGAGCGGGTATTCGTGGACACGTCGCCTAATGCTTATGCCGCAAGCGTGACTTTCTTTGTCCAAGATCAGGTGGGCAAGGCAAAGTTTCTGAGCGGCAAGGGTGATGATATCCCGATGGTGGATATCCTGAAAAGCAAGTTCGAGCAGGGCATTCTGGATGGCGGTGTGGGGTATTCCTACAGCTTCACCGAGATTGGGCAAGCCGCGATAATGGGGACTAACCTTTCATCGGAAGGCGCTATTGGTTGCGCGAGAGGCTTTTCGAGTTTCTTGCCGATACTGTTGCCCATGTTGGCGGACACTGCCGCCAGGGGTTGAAGGTTTGACCAATACCACGGGCATCACGACTGTTGCCGCTGCGCAAACCTTCACGACCGCCACGGTGGATCAAATCCTTACAACCGTCAACGGCAACATGACCGCAATATGGGACGCGTCCAAGGGCATTGATATGCCCGACACGATCCTGTTGCCAATTGCGCAGTGGGGCGACCTTGCGACACGGCGCATGGGTTCTGGCGACGGGTCTATGACCGTTCTGGACTGCATCAAGGCCAAGAACGTTTACACGGCTGAAACAGGCCAGCCCGTGGCGGTGCAGGCGTCGCATTACCTGACGAACCGGATGGTGATGTATGCAAACAAGCCCGAAGTGGTGAAGATGTATATGCCAATGCCGTTGGAGTTCCTTCCGCCCCAACAGCGGTCGGTTTATGTTGACGTGTATGGCGATGTTCCGCTGCACGCTATCAACATTCGCCGCCCCGGCTCTATGCGATATGTAACAGGCATCTAATGAAAGTTGCCAAGCTCATACAGTGGCCTGTTGATCTTGCCGGGTGGGGTTGAAATTCCGCCCGGTGGTGAGGCTGAAATGCCCGACGATATGGTGCAAAATGCAGGTGTCGCGGAATGGCTAGCAAACGGAATGCTTGTGCAAGTTAAGGCCAAGCCCGGACGCCCTGCAAAGGCAAACGAATAACAAGACGGGGCTGTAATGGCCCCGCTTCTACCTAGAGGGCCGCGCCATGCTTAGTTTTACCACATTGGCCCTGACCGTTGCTGAGGCGGATGCCTATGCTGTAGCGCGTGGGTTATCGGATTGGACGGGTGATACTGCCACAAAGACGGCTGCACTTCGTCGGGGACAGGATTACATCGCGGGAAAGTATAACCAGCTTTGGCTTGTGTCGTTTGACAATGACGCCGCGCCGGATCAGGTCAAATATGCAATCACTGAGGCCGCTTGCCGCGAAATCAAAGTGCCGTTTAGCTTGACGCCAGATTACACGGCGGGGCAGTCGAAGGTGCTAACCGAGGTTAAGGGCATCAAGTGGGAAGTCATTGGTGACGCAAGCGCGCCGGGCGCAATGTTGCCGACTATATCCGCAATCGAATATCTTTTGACGGGGATTGCATCGGTTGGGAGCATGTCCGGTTTTCCGGCTGTAATGCTGGCATAAGGGGCTGACCGTTGGCCACAATCACCACAAACACCTTTCTGGACGGCGGCGTAGCGCGCACGGCGGGCGAAGCGTGGATATGCAACGGGGGTCGGTTGACCATCCGCACTGACAGCCGATGGCACGCCAATGCGCCTGCGTCCATGACGGGTTCGCTGGGGTCTGTGGCGATATCCGCCACGCTTGGCGGGGGCTACACCATAGACGGGCGCAACGTGCGCTGGATGGCTTATAGCGGGGGCAGCGGTTCGGTTCCCGCTATTGGAACGACTATCACGCAAGGGGGCGTGTCGGGCTACCTGCTGGGCGTATGGGCAAGCCTGACAAGCGCACCGACTGCGGTCGGGGCGGCGGTTCCGGGTTCGGGGTTTCTGAAATTCCGTGAGGTGACGGGCGGGCCGTATGCGGCTGGTGCTTTGACGGGCATTGGGGCGACTGCTTCCGGCCCGGACGTTGTGGGGTGGATCGAGGTTGTCCACGATCAGGCGGCGGCAATCACGGTTCCCCCGGCTTGGTGATTTCACCGTGCGTGGTGATTGGTTTGCGCTAGGAACGACGACAGGCACGGCTAACCAGGTTGTGCAGGTTCCGACCAATGGCAGCGCAACGGGCTATGTGCCGGGCGTGTGGATAGCCAAGGTCGCCAGCCCCGCGACAGACGAGGATTGGGAGTATTACCCTTCGATCTACGCGGCGGGAATGATTGCGGCAAACCTTGGCACGGACGCGCGGTCAAAATTTGTGCTTATGGGTACAAATGGCAGCAATTACGATTGGCCACAATGGAACGGCGGCGGTTGGATATGTCCCCCCGGCGGGTCGGGCGATCCGCATCCCTAACGTCTTGGGGCGGCAATGCACCACGGCGGCAGAGAGCGGCCAATGCTATTCCCAACGCTACGGCGGCAACCCGGCCTGACTTTGTTACGACCTCGGCGGGCGCTATCGACATGGAGAACTTCGCCGCCGATTGGTATATGAACTTCGCGCAACCGTTTTCGGTTCGGGCGCGGCATGTGGCGACGTTTGACTATTTCTATTGCTCAGAGGTTGCCGGGGCGCTGGATATCTATGACGGCGGGTCCAGCGTTTCGCAGTCACTTGACGCGCGGGCGTTTAACCTGACCTCGTGTTTTGCGGGCGGGACTGTCCAAAAGTGGAAAGCGCAGCGGTTTTCCACGGGGTCTGCCGACCACGCCTTTGAAGTTCGATCTATTGCGCCGGGCAGACGATCACCGACTGCGATAGCGGTATCATCACATTTGCCCGGTCAAGTGGCGGAGCATATCAGACCACGCAATCGTCGGGCGTCACGTTCAACAGTTGCCGTTCGTTCAATTCATTTGTGCAGTTTACCACTAGCGCTGACTGTGTTGTGAACGATCACGACCACTGCGATAGATATGTCGGAGCCACAACCACGGCGGGCATCTATGCGATTTACGTTCTTGCCAGTTCTAACAATATCCTGATCGACGGCGTAACTTTTGGCCTTGGCGGGGCAATCGCCAATGTGCACCCCTATTTGGGCGTTCTGGAACCACGGCCAATCGTCAAAGATCAGGCTGCGCAATATCGGGACGCGGGCGGCGTTCCTGTCGGGCGGGACTGTAAACAACCCGGCGTATATCGCCGCGTCATCCGGCAACAACCGGAACGTTAAGTTTCAGCGGTGCTACATGACCCCGACGCGGACGGGAGCGGTATCTACGACAAACTCCGACAAGGGCATGACCTACGAGCATGTCTACGGTGATTTTGCGGATACAATGACCATTGCAGACCTCAATTCAAAGGTCAAAAATTGCGGCGGGACAAATACCGTGTCGGGGCAGGCATCGGTCTACGGGACGCATTTCATTGATGCTTTCACCAGCAACACGGCGGGCCGTCTGGTGCTGGCCATGAACGAGCCGACGACCGAAACCGCGCCATATGTGACCATCGTTTCGGGCAGCCCCAAGTTCACATCGGCGGGCAGCCTTGTGCTGGCGACGGTCGGGGACGAGGTGCAATGGGAAATGGACTACTGGTGCCTTGGCGTCACGCAATTCACCAACAGCGCGCCTGTCGTGACCGGAACCAACGTGACCTTTTCGGCGGGCGCGGCATGGGGCAACCATAACCTTTCCTACCAGATCAACACGGGCGCGGGCTACAGCGCATGGAAAGACTACAATCAGACTAACCTTGCCGGGGAAACGGGCTTTAACCCTGATCGGTCGGCTTCAAGATCAAGTTTCGTGCGGTCTGCGGTGTGCGGCGACGACAAACGCGCTTAGTTACGTTCGCACTCAACCTGACCTCTACGCTGGCGGCGCAAACCGATAACCTCTATCCGCTGGACACGGCACAAGTGCAGGTTAGCGGCCTTGTGCGGGGTCACGGGTCAAGGCAACCAAGGTTATCAGACGGCGGTGTGTTGTTTAATGGCACAGAGACGGCAGGCGTGGTATCATTCGACACCGATTTTATCGGCAATGTTCGGATTGAAGCGCGCAAGGCAAGCGCAACGCCCTTCTATCAACCATGGGTGACGCAGGTTGTTACGGCGGCGGGCGAAACGGCAACGGCAACGGCGCTGCAAGTGTCAGACGAATAGAGGAGATACCAATGGCGATTGCTGACGATTTCACAGTGGCCCTGAATGGCGACATTCGCCACGTTTCCGGCACAACGGTTTATTCCGTGCTGGACTTGCACGAATGGTTGCAGGACTTGGCCGATGACGCGGCTATTGCCGTTTCGGGTGACAACGTTTCAATCCTGTCGGCTAACCCGTCAAAGCTGGACGGCCCGCGATCCGGCATCAAGCCGATGCTTCTGAACCTGCTAAATGGCTACAATATCGACGACACCGCCGCGCGGTTTATCAACTTCGGATCGGTGCAGCAGGACGGCACAAATACGCTCTACACGGGCCTGAAGTCCATCGGCTCGCCGCTTGTCGCGGGGTCGCCGGTCTATGTGGTGCAGAACGGGGCAAAGCTGACGACCTACTGGCCGAACGGTCACATTCAGATCATGGTCAAGTGCCGTGATGGCGGGACGCTGATTGATAGCGGCGATGTTCGGGTTTACTCGCGGAAATATGGCCAAACCTATGGCGATTTTGCCGCAAACCTTATTGCCGGGGGTGAACAGCCCGCCGCTATTTCAACCGCTGTTACCGACTGGACGCCCCTGAGCCTTGCCGCTGCATTGGCGTTAACAGGTATTGCGATCACGCCGGGTTCGGTGTTCCGGGACACGGGCGACGGCAGCGGGTCCAAGGAATACAAGGGCGAAATTATCCTTTCGGGCGGGCGCACGATTGCCGAGGCCGCGCAATATTGTCAGGCAATCTGCGATGAGGCGTCCACGGTTACGGTTGATGGTGTGCTGGGCTGGCAATACCGAGTTCTTGGAAATGGGGCTTACAGCTACACGCCAAACGGGGCCGCGCCTTTCGGGGTGGTTGCGGGCGGCAAGTGGTTCGTTGCGCAGGGCTGGTATATCAGCGGCGCGCTGGCGGCTGACCTGCAACGCTACCAGATGGTAAGCCATGACGGCACCACCGTTACAAACCCGGTTGTTGCCGGGATCAGCATTGGCGGGTTGACGGTTGGCGCGCGGGTTCTGGTGGGCCGGGACGCGGCGACCACATCGGGCTTTGACGACACCGAATACACCCTTAACGCGGCAACCACATCGGGCGGCAATACCTGCGTGATGGTTGAAGCGATCAAGGCCGACACCCCCGACACGGGATACATTCGCGTGAACAGCGTCCCTTATGCTTATACCGCGATTGACCGGGGGACAAAGACTTTCACCATCAGCGGAACATGGGGGCAAATTCATGCCGCTTCCTCGCCCGCATGGTGCCCCTATATCGACAAGGTGGCCACGGCGACAACCGAAACATCTGCGCCCTATAACTATGTTTCGACATTCACGGCGCGGCTGAAAGTCCGCAAGGGCACTGTCGGGTCTGCATTGCAACCGTTTGAAACCACGTTTTCAGCGGGCGAAAGCACCGAAAACGGGACAAACGCAATTGCAACAGCCGATCAGTAAGGCGGGGCCATGGCGATAACGGTAGATTGGGCAGCAAGACAGGTGATTGCAACGTCCAGCATCACGGATATTGTAGATCATCACGACGACTTGCGGGCCTTTGAGGAAAGCGCTGAGGGTATGATGTATCCGCCGATCATCACCTACAAGGTTCTGGACCTTGGCGGCGGCGCGTCGTTTATCGGGCTGGCATACATCAACGGGTATCAGCTTATATTCCCGAATGCGGGGAACTACACAATTCTGGGCAACATTGAGGCCGATGTTATTCCGGTCGCCGGGGTTTTTGTGGACCGGACTAAATCAGCGGCGTTTGCTACCGTGTCGGGTTCGGGCGGCGGCGATACATGGGAGACGGTTCTCGAAGGCACATATACGGCAGCGGAACTTATGCGGATCATGGCGTCGGTCTTGGCGGGCAAAGTGTCCGGCATGGATGCTAACGCGCCCGTGTTCCGGTCGGTAGGGGATACGGCGGATCGGGTTTCTGCGGTTACGACTTCTGACGGCAACCGCACCAGCGTAACCGTGTCGCCATGATGCACGGGGCCTATTTTGGGGCCGCATACTTCGGGGAATATTTTCGCCCCGTTGCGGATATCGCGTTTGGCTGGTCTAGGCCACCTTTGCCCAATCGGGCGGGCTTGGCTAAGCGGGCGGATTTGGCGGCGCGTGAATGTCTGGACGGGCGCGCTGATCTTGCGGTATCGCGGTCCTTGCCGGAACGTGCTACAATCCCGGTGCGATCCGCATTGGCAGGTCGCGCGGCGCCATCTGGCAGGGCATGCTTGCCGGGTCGCGGCAACCTAAGGGGGCGATAATGGAAAACTGGGACGCGGTTGCCGCTGATGTGCTGGCAGGTATTGCCGAGGTTGGCTTTGAAGTGACGCTGCAAAAGCGGGTGCAGGTTCCTGCAACGCCATGGGAAGCCGGGGCGGATACGTTTACCGATTACACAATAAGGGCGGTGGATAATCTCTACAGGGTCAGGGATGCGACAGGGAACCTGTTGCAGAAATCAATGCGGACGCTCACGGTGGGTGTGTCCGGCCCCGCCCCGGCCAAGGCAGATCGGGTGATTGTTCGGGGCGAGACGTTTGAGATTGCAGAGGTCAGGGAAACCGCGCCCGGAGGTGGGTCGGTGATGTATGAGATTGACTTGATTGTGGGCTAATTGCCCCGCGCCTGACAATGTGATAACGTAACAGGGCGGCTTCGGTCGCCCTTTTGCATAGGTAAGCCATGATGCGACACTACACGCCGGAAACAACTTGCTGGAACGGCATGACTGCCAAAGTTACGCTTTGGGGCAATGAAGTGCCTCGCCCTGTTGAAGCGTATCAGATTGGCCCATTCGTTGCGGTTCGGGTGTATATGCCTGATGAGTATGGGCAGGATATCATATCACAGCAAGGCTATGTCACGCGGTGGCGCTTTGGTATTGGCCGCGTTGAAGTGACTCCTGCGTAATGGCAGGCCCTACACGTTCACAACGCGCGCGGATTGATCAGGCTATAGCGGCCATGTCACCGCGTATTCGCAAGGCGTTTGAGGCGGCTATTCAGGCGCATGCGAACAGCATTGACTTCAAGGCGCTGGTGCAGGCATTGGAGCGGCAAGACACGTTCACGGCCATACGCCTGCTACAGTTTCCGCAAGCCTTGCTATTCCCGCTAGAAGAAGAATTGCGCGCCGGGTTTATGGCTGGGGCGGCGGCGGCAGAATTGCCCCGCGCCGTGCAGGGTGTCTTTGCATTCAATGGCAGGCATCCACGGGCGGAACAGCTTGTCAGGCAGTTGGGTGCTACTTTGATCCAAGGCATACAGGCGGACACGCTTGCGGCGTCACGGGCGGTCATTGCGGCGGGCTTGGAAAGCAACACAGGCTTTCGCGCCACGGCTTTGCAGATTGTCGGGCGGCGGGATGAAACGGGCGTAAGGCGCGGCGGCATCCTTGGCCTGACAACGCAACAGGCGGATGCGGTGATCAACGCGAGGGCTATACTGTCCAACCCTGACAGGATGGCTGACTATTTCAAGCCAGATGGTTCCCCGCGTTACAAGCTATCGGATCGGCGATTTGACAGAATGATCCGCAAGGCGATCAAGGACGGCAATCGGCTGACGGCGGGCGACATTGACCGGATTATCGCGGCGCATACGTCCAAGGCGCTGAAATATCGCGGCAACCTAATCGCCAAGAATGAGGCGCGTTCTGCGATAGCACAAGGCCAATATGAGGCCTATCAGCAGATGGCCGATGATCCGCGCATTGAGCGGGTTGAAATCACATGGTCACACGGGCTTTCGTTGGAACCGCGCCTTTCGCATGTCGGAATGAACGGGGCCAAGGTCACGCTTGGGACGCGGTTTGATATTCCTGCAGATGGTGACTTGCCGGGGGTTTCTATGCTATATCCGCATGATCCGGCGGGCGGGGCGGCGCATACGCTGCATTGCAGGTGTGTGGGCATTTATCGCGTCAAAACGGCAATTAGGGACAGGCCAAATGGCTAAGTTTTCCGCACAGGTTGGCAACGGAAACAATTTGACAAAGGATGAAATTAGGCGGGTCGCAACAGACGCAATTCAAGACGTTGCGGAAGCCGCGCAGCAGCCGCAGCTTGGGATAACCAAAGGGGCAACCAGTTTTGTTGAAGGCCTTATCCCAGTTGCGGAAGGCGAATTGCGTGGTTCGCTTAAGTCTGAATTGATAGGCGGGGTTGTCGCTTTTGGCCCAGAAAGCTATGCTGTTGCATTGGCGGATTACGAAATCGGGATGAATATGGTATTCACTTGGACAGCGCCACACGCCTTGCCAATGGAGTTGGGCTTTACCGCGCGCAATGGCAGGCAAGTGCCGGGGCGTTTCTTTGTGTCGCGCAATGCTGAAAGGTTTCCGTCATTTGTGGCGGCAAGAGTAGCAGAGGTGAACGCGCGGTAGGCTTATTGATACCGCCGCCTGAGCGCGGTATAAAGAAGGGCGCGAAGTGCTTGCAACACTTGACGCGCCCAAACCAGACGTAGGAGCGTCCAGATGATCAGAAATATACGGCCAATCCGCGTTGAAGGCAATGTTGCGTATGTTCCGTTAACGATGGGTTATGAGGCAGTAATCGACGCCGCAGACATGCATCTGGTTTCTGGGTGCAATCTGGTCTGCTGTGTTTGACGAAGGGATAACGGGAGAAACCGCCTAGTATATGCCTACGACCAACAGCCCCCGAAATGGGTGGATGCAAAAGACATTACTAATGCACCGAGTTATTGCAAATACTCCTGATGATATGGTTACGGATCACAAGGACGGAAACGGTCTTAATAATCGACGCGCCAATTTGCGAGACGCTACTTTGTCACAAAACGCGCAAAACAGTTTGCTTGCGATGGTTTATAATGTAAGCGGATACAAGGGCGTTTCGTTTCGCAAAGAAATCAATAAATGGCAGGCTTACATTAACATGAATGGCAATAGAAAATATCTTGGCACTTTTACAAGTCAAGTTGATGCGGCAAAGGCGTATGATTGCGCGGCTATAGCTTTGCACGGTGCGTTTGCAAACATTAACTTCTCGGAGGCGGTTAGATGAATGAAACCATAATAGCCCATGCGCTGCAACAGCGCCTTGTCACGGCAAACCTTGCGCCCGTGGTTTTCGAGAACCAGAACGCAACGCCAGCGCGGCCTTTCTTGTATGTGCAGCACGTTCCCAGCGAACGGATTGATACCGCCATTGCCGGGGGTGACGTAAAGTCTCGGGGGTTTATGGCTGTGACTGTAGTCATTGCCGAAGGGTCATTTGCCACCGCAGCCATGGCGCTTTGTGATCAGATTGACGCGCTATTCCCCAAAGCTTTACGCATGCCAATTGCAGGCGGGTTAGCAATACGTAACCGGAACGAAGCAC
>JAXHON010000017.1:0-53772 GCA_034519315.1 Cypionkella sp.
GGTTACGTATTGCTCCAAACCCTTTCGGCGGGCGGCAGCAGCGTTGATTACTACTCGATCCCCGCTGCGCAGGCCGCTGGCCTTGGCGATTTTGCCAAGCTACCCGCCGCGCTGAAGGTCGTGCTGGAGAACATGCTGCGCTATGAAGATGGCAAGACGGTCACTCTTGATGACATCCGCGCCTTTTCCGATTGGGGTAAAATGGCGGGCAAAAACCCGCGCGAGATTGCCTATCGCCCTGCCCGCGTTTTGATGCAGGATTTCACGGGCGTGCCTGCGGTGGTCGATTTGGCCGCGATGCGCGACGGGATCAAGGGGCTGGGCGGCAATGCGCAGGCCATCAACCCGCTGGCCCCTGTCGATCTGGTGATCGACCATTCGGTGATGATCGACGAATTTGGCACGCCGCGCGCATTCCAAGCCAATGTTGACCGCGAGTATGAGCGGAATATGGAGCGCTATGTCTTCCTGAAATGGGGCCAAAACGCGTTTAACAACTTTCGCGTGGTGCCGCCCGGCACGGGGATTTGCCATCAGGTCAACCTTGAATATCTGGCCCAAACGGTCTGGATGGACAACGACCAAAACGGCAAGCCCGTGGCCTATCCCGATACGTTGGTGGGCACAGACAGCCACACCACCATGGTCAACGGCATGGCTGTTCTGGGCTGGGGCGTGGGCGGGATCGAGGCCGAGGCCGCGATGCTGGGCCAGCCGGTTTCGATGCTGATCCCCGAAGTTGTCGGCTTTAAGCTGACAGGCACGATGATCGAGGGCACGACCGCCACCGATCTGGTGCTAAAGGTCGTGCAAATGCTGCGCAAGCATGGCGTTGTGAACAAATTTGTCGAATTCTACGGCGAGGGGCTGGACCATCTGCCGCTGGCAGACCGCGCCACCATTGCCAATATGGCCCCCGAATATGGCGCGACTTGCGGCTTCTTCCCGATTGATGAGGAAACCATCCGCTATCTGCACGGCACGGGCCGCGACGAGGCGCGCATCGCGCTGGTCGAAGCCTATGCCAAGGCCAACGGTATGTGGCGCGATGCGAACTATGATCCGATCTACACCAGCACGCTGGATCTGGACATGGGCACCATTGTGCCCGCGATTTCGGGGCCAAAGCGCCCACAAGATTACCTGCCGCTGACCGATGCCAAGGCCGAGCTTTCGCCAACGAGATGGACACCGCGCATTCAAGCGCGCCGCATGGGCATAGCAGCGTTGCCGTGGAAAGGCGCAGATTACACAATGTCGTCGGGCAAGGTGGTGATTGCCTCGATCACCAGCTGCACCAACACCTCGAACCCCTATGTGATGATTGGCGCAGGTCTCGTGGCGCGCAAGGCCCGCGCTTTGGGGTTGAAAGCCAAACCTTGGGTGAAAACCTCGCTGGCACCGGGATCGCAGGTCGTGTCCGAATATCTGAACGCGGCGAACCTACAAGAAGATTTGGACGCTGTCGGCTTTAACCTTGTCGGCTATGGCTGCACCACCTGCATCGGCAATTCGGGGCCGCTGGCAGCCCGAAATTTCCGCTGCGATTGCCGAGGGCGATCTGGTGGCCACTGCCGTTCTGTCGGGCAATCGCAACTTTGAAGGGCGCATTTCGCCCGATGTGCGCGCGAACTATCTGGCCAGCCCGCCCTTGGTGGTGGCCTATGCGCTGGCAGGCGATATGAACATCGACCTCAGCCGCGAACCGCTTGGGCATGGGAACCCATGGCCCCGTTTATCTGAAAGACATCTGGCCCACCAATAAGGAAGTTGCCGATCTTGTGCATTCTTGCGTAACGCGCGAGGCGTTTATGAAGAAATACGCCGATGTGTTCAAAGGCGATGCCAAGTGGCAGGCCGTTCAGGTGACAGATAGCGAAACCTATGATTGGCCCGCAGAATCGACCTACATCCAGAATCCGCCCTATTTCCAAGGCATGGCGAAATCGGCTGGCACGATCAAGAACATCGAAAACGCCCGCGTCTTGGCCGTGCTGGGCGATATGATCACCACTGATCACATCAGCCCCGCAGGCAGCTTTAAGGCAACGACGCCAGCGGGTAAATTCTTGGCCGAGGCAAGCGTGCCAGTATCGGAATTCAACAGCTACGGCGCGCGGCGCGGCAACCACCAAGTGATGATGCGCGGCACCTTTGCCAATATCCGTATCAAGAATGAAATGCTGGACGGGGTCGAGGGGGGCTATACCAAAGGGCCAGACGGCGCGCAGACCAGCATCTATGACGCCTCGATGGCCTATCAAGCCGCAGGCACGCCTTTGGTGATCTTTGGCGGCATTGAATATGGTGCGGGATCGTCGCGCGACTGGGCCGCAAAGGGCACGGCACTTTTGGGCGTAAAGGCGGTCATTGCTGAATCGTTCGAGCGTATCCACCGCAGCAATCTGGTCGGCATGGGCGTGGTGCCGTTCGAATTCACGGGCGGCGACACTCGCAAAACGCTGGGCCTGACGGGCGATGAAACCGTATCTATCGAAGGGCTGGCAGGCGATCTGAAACCGCTGTCCACCCTGCCCTGCCACATCACCTATAAGGATGGCACGGTGAAAACCATCCAGATCAAATGCCGCATCGATACCGAAATTGAAATCGAATACGTCGAACACGGCGGCGTTTTGCACTACGTTCTGCGCGATCTGGCCGCACGTTAATGGCGCAATAACATGCAATTGGCCCAAGCCTTGCTTGGGCCTTTTTGCGTCAACACGCCAGCGCTGTTTTGGCCACGGGCCACAGGGTAAAGGCCGCGCCCGCATCGCTGCGGCAGGTCAAAATCGGGCGGTTATAGCCATTGTTGTGAAACAGGCATTCCACCTTATCCCCGCTCAACCCCGCCTGTCATGAGGTTTACAATTTCAAATGCAGGGCCAAAACCCATAGGCAAATCAGGCGCGCCGCAGCTGCGGATCACCACGCCCTGACCATCCACGGTGATCCGCGCGGCCTGGCTGGTCAGTGTCAGGGCACCACCGCTGCGCCCGACAAGTTCATAGCTGCCAACAAAATATTCTGGCCCAGGTGTGCCAGGTTTTGCCCAAAGCGGTGCGGCCAGCAGCGCGGCCACCACCAAAGGCAAAAGCGCCCTCACTTGGCCCGCGCCTTTTCCAGTTCGGGCAGAAAACGCTGGGTATAATCATCGCCAACCAGCGGGCCGATAAAGCGGTAGGCCACGGTGCCATCGCCGCGAATGATAAAGGTTTCAGGCGGGGCGGTAACCCCCCAATCCAGCCGCATAGCGCCGCGAGGGTCTGCAATGATGCCCGCAAAGGGATTGCCGTCGGCGGCCAGAAACGCCAGCGCATCGGCCACCTTGTCCATCATATTCACGCCATATACTTTGATCCCGCTTTGCGACAAATCGGTCAAAGTGGGATGTTCGGCGCGGCACGGCGGGCACCAGCTGGCCCAAAAATTCACTAAAACCACTTCGCCGCTGGCCAAATCGGATGCGGTGAAGACAGGGTTATCACCCAAGGCAAGGTTGCCCATCGCGGGTGCAGGCTGGCCGATAAATTGTGACGGCATATCGCGCGCATTGCCTGTGGTCAGCTGAAGATACATCGCCAAACCCAGCACGGTAAAAATCAAAATCGGCAGGGCCACCAGCAAACGGTTCATAGCGCGGCCCCATCTTTGGCGTTGGCTGCCCGCGCCTCGACCTCGGCCAAGGCACGTTTGATCTGCGCGCCGCGCCACAGCGACCAAGCGATAAGTGCGACAATCATCGCGGTGGATGCCGCATAGGACCACATCACCGCCGCAGCGTATTTTCCTAATTCTGGCAACATGTTAGTTTCCCCCCAGCCGCTCGCGTGCGATCAAAGCCGCCAACCTTCGAGCGCGAATTTCGCTGCGCGTACGCAGCAAAACAAGGCTGACGAACAGTAAAACAAATCCCGCTATACAGACCAGCAGCGGAAACCAATAGACGTCGGCCACGTTTTCCTCTTTGTCCAGCGACAGGCTGGCGCCTTGGTGCAGGCCTTGGTTCCAAAACAGCACGGCATAGCGCGAAAGGAATGCGAAAACGCTGCCGACGATGCACAAAACCGACGTCAGGTCGGCGGCGGTGTCAGGGTCTTCGATGGCCTCCCACAGGGCAATATAGCCGAAATAGAACAGCGCAAGGATCAAAAACGAGGTCAGGCGCGGATCCCACGCCCACCACGTCCCCCACATCGGTTGGCCCCAGATTGCCCCCGTCACAAGGCCGATGAGGGTAAAGGTCAGCCCGACAGGGGCCGCCGCTTTGGCCGAAAGGGCGGAAACATGGTGGCGGCGGATCAGCCCAGATCAAACTGGCCACCAACATCATCATCCACGCCGAAATTGCCATCATCGCGGCAGGCACATGCAGGTAAATGATCTTGACGGTCGATCCGAAATTGGCGGCATCAGGCGTGAAGAAATACCCCCAAACCAGCCCGCCCAGCAGCGCAAGACCCGCCGCTATCGTGATATACGGCAGCGCAAAACCCGAAGTTTGCATGAACTTTTTCGGATTGGCATATTCCCAGATCGACATAACCTATTCCCATCCATTGCGCCTGTTTAGCGCGAATTTTCTCACCGCAGATTGGCGCGAATTGCTGCGGCGGCTGCCATCGGCAATCCCGCCCAAGCGCCCGCCGTGATCGCCCCAAGCGCTGCGATTGCCACGCGAAAATCGCCCCCTTGCGCGCCCGTTTTAACCAGTTCAGTCCCAAAAATCAGGCTTGGAATATAAAGTGGCAACACCAAAAGTCCAAGCAAAAGACCGCCGCGTTTCAGCCCCACCGTCAGACTGGCCCCGAAGGCACCGATGATCGAAAGCGCTGGCGTGCCAATCGCCAGCGACAGAACCAGCCAAAGATAGCCAGCCTTTGGCAGATTGAGCAGCAGCGCCAGCACGGGACTTGCCGCGACCAAGGGCAGCCCCGTGGTAAGCCAATGCGCCAGCGCCTTCATCGCAACCACTCCCGACAGGGGCAGCGGCGAGGTCGCCAGCAAATCCAGACTGCCGTCCTCAAAATCCAGTGCAAAAATGCGGTCCAACGACAAAAGGCTGGCCAAAAGGGCGCCCACCCACAAAACGCCCGCTGAAATCAGCGCCAAAGTCGCAGGCGCAGGGCCCACGCCCAAAGGCACGATGACAGCCACCATCAGAAAAAATGCAAGGGACAGGCCAAACCCGCCCCCCGCCCGAAAGGCCAAGCGAATGTCTCGGATCAAAAGCGCCCTCATAGAAAGGCCTCATCAAATTGACCCGCGATGATGGGGGCTGAATGCTGCGCGCGGTGGGGGGTGACGTCCAGCACCGCCGCTTGAATGCCCATGTCGATATGAGTTGCAATCAGCGCCGCGCCGCCCGCCGCCAGATGCGCGCGCACAGCCCCCGCGAATAGGGCCACAGCAGCCGCATCCAGCGAGACAGTCGGCTCGTCCAGCACCCATATTGGGCGCGCGGTGACCAAAATACGGGCAAGGCCAAGACGGCGCTTTTGCCCTGCCGAAAGATTGCCCGCGCGGCGGTCTTGCAGCGGCGTCAGCTGCATCGCCGTCATGGCGTAATGAGCCAGATCGCTGCCATAAACCTGCGCCCAAAACGCTAGGTTTTCGGCAACCGTAAGCGTCGGTTTGACCCCATCATTATGCGCGCCGTAGGCAATTGTATCCTCGGCCCCCGTCAGGGTGCCACTGGCAATGGGTTGCAGGCCCGCAATGGCGCGCAATAGCGTGGTTTTGCCCGACCCGTTTGGCCCGCGCAAAATCAACGCCTGCCCCGCGTTCAGCACAAAGGTCACGCCTTGCAGCACCATAATCCCGCCGCGCGCAACCGAGATATCATGCGCGGTCAACATGTTACAGCACAGGCAGCAGGCAGGCGGCAACGCGCCTGCCCTCGCCCAGCAAGACGTTATAGGTGCGGGCGGCGGCGGGGCTGCTCATCGGTTCAACGCCAATGCCAGCGGCCTCCAGTGCCGCCGCAAAACTGGGCGGCACCGCAGTTATATCGCCGCCAAGACCCAGCAGCAAAACATCAATCCGCCCTGCAAGGGATAACGGCGCGGCCGTATCACCCAGCCCAGCCCATGCGCCCGCATCCCATGGCGTCACCAGCACCGCGCCGCGCAAAATATGCGTGCCCACCCGAAAAAACCCTGGCCCATAACCTTCGATCGCAAGGGCGTTGCCATAGGTGATTTCGGTCAGTCGCATCTAGGCATCCACATTGGCGAATTCGTGATTGCCGCCCGATTTGGGTTTGTCGCTGCGATCAAGGCCGATCATCAGCACGATGTTCTTGGCCACAAACACCGAAGAATAGGTGCCAAGGATCACGCCCAAAAAGATGGCAAAGGTAAATCCACGAATGACATCACCGCCGAAAATCAGCATCGCCGCCAGCGCCACCAGCGTGGTCACCGATGTCATCAGCGTGCGCGACAGGGTTTCATTCACCGACAGGTTCATCACATCGCGCAGCGGCATCGTTTTGTATTTCATCAGATTTTCGCGCAAACGGTCAAAGACGACCACGGTGTCATTGATGGAATAGCCCAAAATCGTCAGCAAGGCGGCGATGATGGGCAAGTCAAACTTGATCTGGAACAACGCAAAAACGCCAACCACGATAAACACATCATGCAGCAGCGCCAAAACGCCGCCCAATGCGAACTGCCATTCAAACCGCAGCCAAATATAAACCATCACCAAAAGCGAAGTGATGCTCACCGCCAGAACACGGATGACCAGATCAACTCGCCCGAGACCTTTGGCCCCACCGATTCGACCGCTGCGATTTTCAGGGCAGGATCGGCCGCGACAAGGGCGGCCTCGGCGGCAGTGATTTGCTGCGGCGTGATGGCTTCGGCCCCGACTGCGCAGCAAGACGGATCATGGCCACATGCTGATTGGCGGCAAAACTTGGGTCGAACACTTCGGTGATCACCACATCGCCCAGATCAAGGCTGGCCAGCGCGCCGCGCATCGCCCCCACATCAACCGCCGAGGTAGATTCGGTGCGGATGGTGGTGCCGCCTTTGAAATCAATACCAAAGTTCAGCCCAATCACACCCCAGAACACAAAGGCCAGCGCCATCAGCAGCATGGATCCGCCAAAAGTTAGCCACTGCCAGCGGAAAAAGTCGATGTTGGTCTTTTCGGGGGCCAGTTTGAAACGCCATGCCATGACCGCTCTCCTATACCTGCACTGTGCTGGGCTTGCGCCAGTTGAACCAGATCGTCACGATCAGCCGTGTGACATATAGCGCCGTGAACACCGAAGTGATGATGCCCACCCCCAAAGTCACCGCAAAGCCGCGCACGGGGCCCGCGCCCACGGCAAACAGCACAAGCGCCGTGATCATCGTGGTGATATTGGCATCAATAATGGCCGAAAGCGCGCGCGAATAGCCCAGTTCAATCGCGCGGGCGGGCGATTTTTGGGTGCGCATTTCCTCGCGTATGCGTTCAAACACCAGCACATTGGCGTCCACCGCCATACCGATGGTCAGCACAATACCCGCAATCCCGGGCAGGGTCAGCGTGCCGCCAATGCTGGACAGGATGCCAAAGATCAGCGCCATATTGACCGCCAGCGCGATATTGGCGAACAGGCCAAACAGCCCGTAAGAGACGATCATGTAAATCGCCACCGCCGCGCCCGCAATCAGGGCGGCCACTTTGCCCGCCGCAATGCTATCTGCGCCCAGTTCGGGGCCAACGGTGCGTTCTTCTAGAAATGTCATCTTGGCGGGCAGCGCGCCTGCGCGCAGCAAAACGGCCAATTGCGTGCTTTCCTCTAGCGTGAAATTGCCCGTAATAATGCCCGATCCACCCGTGATATGGGCTTGGATCGTAGGGGCCGAGATGACCTGATCATCCAGCACAATGGCAAAGGGGCGGCCAATGTTTTGCCCCGTATAATCGCCAAAGGCGCGCCCTCCGCTGGGGTTAAAGCGGAAATTCACTGCAGGCTGGCCGTTTTGATCAAAGGCTGGCTGGGCATCGGTCAGATCTTCGCCCGAAACAACGGGGGTTTCTTCGATGATATAGAACGTGCCTGCATCATTCAGGTCAGGCACCAATTTGTTGCGCGGCCCTGCGTCAGCCTTCGGGTTCGAAGTGATCTGCACCACAGGGTTAAAGGTCAGCTTGGCGGTGGTGCCGATGATCTCTTTCAACTCGGCCGCCGATCCGATCCCCGGAACCTGGATCAAAACGCGGTCATTGCCTTGACGCTGGATCGTCGGCTCGCGCGTGCCGACCTCGTCCACGCGGCGGCGGATGATTTCCAGACTTTGCTGCAAAGTGCGCGCGTCGGTCGCGCTTTTTTCGGCGTCGGACAGCTGGATCACCAGTGTCGCGCCCTCGCTCGAGATGTCCAAATCCGATTGCCCCGCACCCGTCAGCGTGGCGACACCCGTGGCCAGCCCGCGCGCCGCCTCGATCGCGGCGGGCATGCCTGCCGCATTGGAAAGCGCCACGCGCAGCACATCGGGGCTGGATGCTTCGCGCTTGATCGCGCCCGTTTGATCGCGCAGCTCGCGCAAAGCATCGCGCAATTCGGGCCACAGCGCGTCCATCCGTGCGCTATAGGCATCGGACACCTGCACCTCGGCCAGCAAACGCGCCGCCGCGCAGATCAAGGCCAAGGTTCACCAGACTGGATGGCAAAAAGCTGGGCCAAGTGGCCAGCGCCGCCGCATCCTCTTGCCCCAATTCAGCAGCAGCCGCCGCGTCATTATAGGCCTCGACCCGACCGTAAAACAAATTGGGCATGGCCGCAGCGACACCCCAAAGGCAGACAAGCGCGATCAAGGCGCGCTTCCACAGCGGCATGTCCAGCATGGTTTAGGCCTTGGCGGCGGGTTCGGTTTTGTTCAAAACCGACACGATGGTGCTTTTGATAACCTTGACCGTCACGCCGCTGGCAATTTCCACTTCTAGCATGTTGTCGTCACCCACTCTGGCCACTTTGCCCACAATACCGCCTTGGGTGACAACTTGGTCACCGCGCCGCAGGGCATCGACCATCGCCTTCAATTCCTTCATCTTTTTCTGCTGCGGACGGATCAGCAAGAAATACATGATCAAGAATATCAAGATCAGCGGCATGAACGAGGCAAAAGCGCTGCCTGCGCCAACATTGGCCGTTTGTGCAAAAGCGGGGGTGATCAACATCGTGTAAACCTTTGGTTGCAGGGGCCATATGGCCCAACATGAATTTGCCCGCACCCTACAGGCGCGCGCCGCGATAGGCAAGACAAGGCCGCAGGCGTGATATGGGGGGCGCGGTGTTTAGGGGCAAGCCCCGCGCCCCTTTTCTTGCGCGGCAATCTGCACTAAAGGGGGGGGAAACACATAGGTGGCCCATGCATGATATCAAACTGATCCGCGACAATCCCGCAGCCTTTGACGCGGCCTTGGCGCGACGGGGATTGCCTGCGCAGTCAGGCGCAATTCTGGCGCTGGACAATGCGCGCCGCGCGGCGATTTTGGCATCCGAAACCGCCACGGCCGAGGCGAACCGCGCCGCCAAAGACGTCGGCCGGTCTAGCACGCGGCGATGACGCCGCGTTCGAGCGTCTGCGCGGCGAGATCGCCGCCCAAAAGGCCCAAATCGCGCGCCTGAACGACGAAGCCGCCGCCAAAGACGCCGCGCTGACTGATATGCTGATGCGCATCGACAACCTGCCGCTGGACGATGTTCCCGACGGGCGCGATGAGGATGACAACGTCGAAATTCGCCGCTGGGGCACCCCGCGCAATTTCGATTTCACCCCGCTGGAACATTACGACATCCCCGCCGCCAAAGCGGGGCTTGATTTTGAAAGCGCCGCCAAACTGTCGGGCACGCGCTTTGTCGTGCTGCGCGGGGCCATCGCCCGCCTGCACCGCGCGCTGGGGCAATTCATGCTGGATTTGCACGTGAACAATCACGGGCTGTCGGAAACTTGGACGCCAGTTTTGGTCAAAGAAGAGGCAATGTATGGCACCAACCAGCTGCCAAAATTCGCCGAGGACAGCTATCAAACCACCAACGGCTGGTGGCTGATCCCCACCTCCGAAGTGACCCTGACCAATACTGTGGCGGGCGAAGTTTTGGACCCCGCCGCCTTGCCCCTGCGCCTGACCGCGCTGTCGCAATGCTTCCGCTCCGAGGCGGGCTCGGCTGGGCGCGACACATCTGGGATGCTGCGCCAACACCAATTTGAAAAGGTGGAAATGGTGACGATTTGCCAAAGCGATCACGCGCTGGCAGAGCATGCACGCATGACAACTTGCGCGCAAAACGTATTAGAGGCGCTGGAAATCCCCTATAGGACAATTGTTCTGTGCACGGGCGATATGGGCTTTGGCGCACAAAAGACCCATGATTTAGAGGCATGGCTGCCTGGCCAAAATAAATATCGCGAAATCAGCAGCGTTTCCACCTGCGGCACGTTCCAAGCACGGCGGATGGGCGCGCGTGTCAAAACCGCTGGCAAGCCTGAATTCGTCGCCACGTTGAACGGATCGGGCCTTGCCGTGGGCCGCTGCCTGATCGCAGTTTTGGAAAACGGCCAGCAAGCAGATGGCTCTGTCACCTTGCCCCTGGCCTTGCACCCGTATCTGGGCGGCAAAACAGCGCTGTCGGCCGATGGTGCGCTGATCTAAACCCGCGCGCGCTGCGTAGAAAAGCATGATGAAAAAATATCTCCTCCCCGGCCTGACGCTGGCCATCGGCCTGACCTTTGCCGCCGCCCCCACCATAGCCCCCGAATTTCGCGGCTATGCGGCGGGGCAGCTGCCTGTCGCCATTGAACGCCACGCGGTGCAGCCCGCTGGCTATGCCTTTGCGATTTGGGGGCTGATTTTCGCGTGGCTGCTGGCCAGCGCCGCCTTTGGCCTTTTGCGGCGCGCAGATCATCCCGTTTGGGCGCGCACGCGGCCCGCGCTGATGGGCGCGATGGTTTTGGGAACGGTTTGGCTGTTTTTGGCGTCAACGCAGCCGCTGCTGGCCACGGCGGTCATCCTTGTCA
Organism: Cypionkella sp.; assembly: GCA_034519315.1. GTDB lineage: Bacteria > Pseudomonadota > Alphaproteobacteria > Rhodobacterales > Rhodobacteraceae > Cypionkella. The sequence continues at coordinate 11,028 of JAXHON010000017.1, forward strand.
TGGCCGTCTGCGCCATTGCCGCCTTTTTGCGGGCAGATAGCGGCATCGACCGCTGGCTGTTGTCAGCGCCGCTGGCCATATTCGCAGGCTGGGTCAGCGCGGCCTCGATGGTATCAGTTGGGATTATGCTGGGCGGCTATGGCCTGCTGCCCCACCCCACAGCCGCCCTTGTGATGGTGGCCGTGCTGCTTGCTGGCGCCATTTATATCCAATCGCGGCGGCCATTGATGCCCGTCTACGGCGCAACTGTGGTCTGGGCCATCATCGCAGTTGCAGTCGTCAACCGCGCCGATCAGCCAATGGTTGCCGTAGTGGCAACTGCCGCCGCCCTCATCATGGCAGCGGCCACCACACGGGCACGCCTGCGCGCTTCGTTGCTCTGAAATATCCTCAGGGGGTGAGCGCAGCGAGGGGGCTGAAAGCCCCCTTTCTCAGTCCTTAGACCAACCGCCATCCATATGCTTGCGCAGGCGCGAAGGCGTGTGGAATTTCGGGTTTTTGAACGGGTTTTTATCGCCTTGGCCACGAAAGGTTAGGCGAATGGGCGTGCCTGGCAAATCGAAATGCTGGCGCAGCCCGTTGACCAAGTAACGCTTATAGCTGTCGGCCATCTCGTCAGGGTGAGAACACATCACGATGAACCCCGGCGGGCGCTGTTTCACTTGGGTCATATAGCGCAGTTTGATGCGGCGCCCTTGCGGGGCTGGTGGCGGGTGGCTTTCCACCATGGCGCCCAGCCATGTATTCAAACGGTTGGTTGGCACGCGGCGGTTCCAGACCTCGTGCGCCTTGACGATTGCATCGTGCAAACGGTCGAGGCCCCGCCCCGTTTTGCCCGATACCGTGATCAGCGGCGCGCCGCGCAGCTGGGGCAGCAGACGGTCGAACATTTCCTTCAGCTCGGCCAGTTTTTCCTGCTTTTCGCCCTCAAGATCCCATTTGTTCACGGCGACAACCACCGCACGCCCCTCAGTTTCCGCAAAATCGGCGATGCGCAAATCTTGCACTTCGAAGGGGATTTCAACATCCAGCAACACAACCACAACTTCGGCAAAGCGCACCGCGCGGATCCCATCGGCCACCGATAGCTTTTCCAATTTCTCGTTGATCCGCGCCTTTTTGCGCATGCCTGCGGTGTCGAAAATTTTAATAGGCGTGCCCATCCAATCGGCCTTGACCGAGATCGCATCGCGTGTGATCCCCGCCTCTGGCCCCGTCAGCAGGCGATCATAGCCCAGAATTTTGTTGATCAGCGTCGATTTTCCCGCATTTGGCCGCCCAATCACCGCGATTTGTAGGGGTTTCTTGGCCGTAGGGCGAAAGGCCTCGATATCTTCTTCGCGATCTGAATCCTCATCCGAGATATCCAAATCGACCAGCGGCGCGTTTTCTTCTTCGCGCTCGGCAAACTCGCCCTCTAAAGGCAGCAAGGCGGCGTAAAGATCGTCCATCCCCTCGCCATGTTCGGCCGATAGGCGGATCGGCTCGCCGAGGCCAAGGCTCCACGCTTCGATCGCGCCCGCATCCCCTGCCTTGCCTTCGGCTTTGTTCACGCCCAAAATCACCCGCGCGCCCTTTTTGCGCAGAATATCGGCAAAAACCTCGTCGGTGGCGGTGATGCCCGTGCGCCCATCCACCAAAAACAGGCAAATATCGGCCATATCCACGGCGCGTTCGGTCAGGCGGCGCATACGGCCCTGCAGGCTGTCGTCAGTCACATCTTCCAGACCTGCCGTATCAATCACGGTAAAGCGCAGGTCGATCAGCTTGGCATCCCCCTCGCGCAGATCGCGCGTCACGCCCGGTTGATCATCAACCAGCGCCAGTTTGCGCCCGACAAGGCGGTTGAACAGGGTCGATTTGCCCACATTGGGGCGGCCGACGATAGCAAGGGTGAAACTCATGGCGTATTCTCACTGCAAGCGCCCGCCCTATACTATGCGCGCGCTAACGGAAAGCGTGAAGTTGCCCGTTTTGCCCCATCACCAGCAGCATCCCGCCCACCAATGCAGGGGCAGAGGCCGCGCCAGATGGAATTTCTGCCTGCCCCACGATATTGCCCGAGGCAGGGTCAAACAGCCGCAGCGTGCCATCGCCCGAGGCAACAACAATGCGCCCGCCCGCCAGAACAGGGCCGTAATGGGCAGTTATCCCTTTGAACCGTTTGGGTTTTTCATTCTTGAAATAGGGCATGGTTTGCGCCCAGATCACCGCGCCCGTTTGCGCATTCATCCGCACCAATCGCGCCTGATCATTGACGACAAAGACCGATCCACCCACCACAAGCGGCGCGTTCAGCGCGCCTTCGCCCGCTGTCCAAATCCGCTGGCCCGTGGCCGCCGAAATCGCCGCAGTCCTGCCCGCAGCCGATCCGACATAGATCACCCCGTTTGCGATAACAGGATCACCCGTCACATCGCCAAAGCCCGCAGAGGCGCGTCCAAGCCGCTGGCCCGCAATCCCCGCAGACCAAATCACGTCACCATCGCGCGACACCGCATCCAGCTGTCCCGCCGAATAGGGCAGATAGACGCTGCTGCCATCGGCAGCAATCGCGCCCGCGCCCAGCATCCCGCCCTTGCGCGGTGCGCCCTCTAGCTGCCACAAAATACGGCCCGTGTTGGTGTCCAGCGCGGCGGCAGAGCCGTTGCGCCCCATCACGTAAACGCGCCCGCCATCCACCGTGGGCGGGCCAGACAGCGCCCCGTCCAGCCGCTGACGCCATTGCACCGCGCCCGAATTGGCCGCCAAGGCGATCACCTCGCCTGCGCCCGTCGTCACATAGACCGCCCCGCCCGATGTGGCCAAGCCGCCACCAGACAGATCCCCATTGGGATCGAATGGGGCAGCGACATCTGCCGTCCAAATGACCGCGCCGCCGCCTGTCAGCGCCGAAACGCTGCGCCCTGCATCCATCGCAAAAATCCGCCCGCCCGAGGCCACAGGAGTGGCCGCAATGCGCGCGCCGCGCGAATTGCCCGCGCCGATTTTCGCGCTGAACGCCAAAACAGGGGCCGCCGACAGCGCGCCATGTGGCAGGCTGTGGCGCGCCGATCCTGCGCGGTGGCTCCACTCGCCAATATTGACCGCCGAGGGCAGCGATATGCCCGCCACTTGGTTGGACAGCCCATCGGCCAAAGGCGCGGCAGGCGCGCCATTTGCAGTTAGGGTTTGCGCCAGCGGCGTGCGCACAGAAAAGCGCGGCCCGTCCAGAACAACCTCACGCTCGCAGGCAGCCAGTGTGGCCAGCAGCGTCAAACCGATACCGATGTGCCCAATTTTCGCCCGCGTGATGGATTTCTTGATCATCGCCCACTCCCTTTGCCGCTGCGCCCCGTTTTATACTGCGTCTAACCCGCAGATTTTTCGGGCAGCGCGCCGCCCAAGGCCACAATGGCCTGTGATGCCCGCGCGATCAAGCCTGCTGGCGCGTTCTGCTCGTCCAAAAGGGCGCTCAGCGCCGCAATTGCTTCGTCTTTCTTGCCTTCTTCAATCAACAGGTAGGCCAACTGTTCGCGCGCCAATGCACCAAAGGCGCGGGGCGCGATACCATTTAATGCAGCGCGCCTTTCTTGCAGCGGCAGATCGGCCCCGCCCAGCATCACGCGGCGCAAACTTGCCAAATCGCGGTAAATTTGCGGCTGCGCGCTATCGGCTTCTAGCGTTGCAAGCGCGGCCAAAGCGGCGGGTTTATCGGCGGTGTTGTCCGATGTTTCGATCAGCGCTTTTAGCGCGCTTTGGCTGCCCGTTGCATCCAACTCGGCCAAAGCGGCCGCCCGGGCGCCCGCCTCGCCCAGATCCAGCGCGTCGATCAGCCCGTCGCCAAATGCCTGCGCACGCGCGGATTGCTGCGCTTTGCTGTATTCGTTCCAAGCCGCCCCGCCGACGATCAGCGCCACGGTCAGCCCCCCGATCCAGCCATATTTGCGAAAGGTGGCAAACAGGCGGTCACGGCGCAACTCTTCGGTGACTTCGTCAATAAAACTGTCGGGATTGCTCATCGTTTTATCCTGCATTTGGGGGGCGATTGCGCCTTTGACCCCCTTCTATAGTTGGCCATCACCTTTGCCAAGCCCTGCCCCAATTGGGCCCATTTTTCACCACAAGTTAAGGCTATGGTTTGAAAATGAACTGCCACCCTTAATTGATGCGAGTCTGCCATGGACCTATCTTCTATCCGATCTGCGCTGAACGGATTTGACAGCGCAACGCCCGTATTCCCTGCCGATCTGCATGGCCCGTCTGCGGGCTTTTTGCTGGGGGATGCGGCCCCAAGTTTCGCAAATACCGCGCCCATTGCGCTGGATTTGAATGCGCCAAACGATTGGGCGCCGCCATTGATGGATGATTTCACACAAAGCGACGTTTTGGAAATCGACTATGCCTGCGGCGAGCCAGAGCCTGAACTATCGTTGTTTTTCAACACGATGGAGTTCGCAACCGAAGTGCGGCTGGACGGGGTTTGCGTGGCGATGGTGCGTATGCGCATGGGCATGGGCCCATTGCGGGCATCTGCGATCAGGCTGATCCCTGATTTGGCATTGGCGGCGGACGTGGGCGCGGCTTAGGGCCGCGCCGCAAGTCTTTAGGCCACAGCTTTGGGTTCGGAATGCTCGTCCTCACCCGCCGATTGGCGCGCCCACATGGCGGCATATTTGCCCCCGCGTGCCAGCAAATCCTCATGCCTGCCCGATTCGGTGATGCGCCCACCCTCTAGCACAAAGATCACATCGCTATCAGCGATGGTGGACAAACGGTGCGCAATCACCAGAACCGACCGCCCCTGCCCCATCTCGCGCAAGGATACCTGAATATCCTGCTCGGTTTGCGTATCCAGCGCCGATGTCGCCTCGTCCAGCACCAGAATAGGCGGGTTTTTCAGCAAAGTGCGGGCAATCCCCACGCGCTGTTTCTCGCCGCCCGACAGTTTCAACCCGCGCTCGCCCACGGTGGTTTGATAGCCCTGCGGCAGGGACGCGATGAAATCATGGATGCGCGCGGCTTTTGCCGCCGCCTCGACCTGGGCTACGCTGGCATCGGGGTTGCCATAGGCGATGTTGTAGAAAATCGTATCGTTGAACAGCACGGTATCTTGCGGCACGATCCCAATGGCTTGGTGCAGGCTGGTTTGCGTTACATCGCGCAAATCCTGCCCGTCAATGCGCACAGCGCCGCCCGAGACATCGTAAAAGCGGAAAAGTAGCCGCGCGATGGTGGATTTTCCCGCGCCCGACGGGCCAACAAAGGCCACCCGCTGACCAGGTTTTAGGGTGAACGACAGCCCTTTTAGGATTTGGCGTTCCGCGTCATAGGCGAAATGCACATCGTCAAACTGCACTTCGCCGCCGCTTACGGCCAGCGGCGTGGCATGGGGGGCATCAATAACTTCGGGCGGCTGGCCCAAAAGGCCAAACATCTCGCCCATATCGACCAAAGCCTGACGGATTTCGCGGTAAACCGTGCCCAAAAATCCCAGCGGCATGGTGATTTGGATCATATAGGCATTGACCATCACAAAATCGCCCACGGTCAGCGCGCCCGATTGCACCCCCATCGCCGCCATCACCATCACGGCCACAAGGCCCGAGGTGATGATGAACGATTGACCCGCATTCAGCAGCGACAGCGAATAGCCCGTCTTGACCGCCAGCCCCTCATAGGCGGCCATGGCCCCGTCATAGCGCTGCGCCTCGCGTGCCTCGGCGTTGAAGTATTTCACGGTTTCAAAATTCAGCAGGCTGTCGATCGCCTTTTGATTGGCGTCACTGTCTTGATCATTCATCTGGCGGCGAATTTTCACCCGCCATTCGGTGACTTTGAACGTGTAGGTGACGTAAAGGTAGATCGTCGCCACGACGACAACCGCATAGGCCCAGCCGAAATACAGCGCAAAGAACAGCGATACCAGCGCCAATTCCAGCGTGAGCGGCCCGATTGAAAACAGCAAAAAGCGCAAAAGGAAATCAACGCCCTTGACCCCGCGCTCGATAATGCGCGACAGCCCGCCCGTTTTGCGCGTGATGTGATAGCGCAAGGATAGGCGATGAATATGGGTAAAGGTTTCCAAGGCCAGCGCCCGCAAGGCCCGCTGCCCCACACGCACAAAGACCGCATCGCGCAGCTCATTACCCAGCACCGCGCCAAGGCGAGCCAGACCGTAGGCGATGGTCAACCCAATGGCGCCAAGGGCCAGCATCTGCGCGCCATCAGGATCAGCGCCGCCCAAACGGTCAACGGCCAATTTGTACATGTAAGGCGTTGAAAATCCGATAATTTTTGCGCCAACCAGCAGCAACATCGCCGCCACGACACGGCGCTTGACCCAATTTTGCCCGTCGGGCCACAAATAGGGCAGCACACGGCGCAAAGTTGCGCCCGCGCTGGCGGATTTTTCGGGAATATCGGCTGAGGTTGCAGTATTATTGCGCATGGATCACCTTTGGCTAGGTGTCACATAATGCGCAGGCTGCGCAATTGCCAGAGGTGCTAAGGCTGCTTTGGAATTTCGAACACTTGGCCCGGATAAATCAGGTTAGGGTCGCGGATTTTATCCTTATTTGCCTCATAAACCTGAATATACATCAGCCCATCGCCAAACTGCGCCTTGGCAATGGCCCAAAGGGTCGTGCCAGCGGCCACTTGCACCACGGTTGGCGCGGGGGCGGCTTCCGCCAGCGCCTGAGGGGCGGCTTTGGTGATTGGCACTTCGTAACGCGAGGTGACGTTGCCCTCGCTGTCCAACTGATCGGCGCGCAAAGTATAGGTGCCCGCCGCAATTCCCGTCAAATCAGCACTATATTCGCCGCCCGCGCCGATGGTGGCAGTGGCAACATCGGCATTGTCCAGATACAGGCGCACAGCCGCGCCCGCCGCGCCGCGCCCAGCCACGCGAATGATCTCGCCCTCGTAGATAATTGTATCTATTGTGATATTTTCAATATCAGGCGCATCCATCAACACGGCCGCCGCTGTGCCTTCGTCGATTTTGATTGTAGGGGCGGCCAGCGCGCCTGTGGTGGGGGCCAAGATCACGCTATCGGTGCCCGCCATCTCGTGCCCGTCAAGCGCCTTGGACAAAACCGTTAACACCCGCGGCGCGTCTGATGGCGGCAGCGTGAAAAGCGCGGCGAAATTGCCCGCGCCATCGGCTGTGGCAAAGGCGGCTTCGGCCCCGTCAACGCGCAGCGATACCCGCGCGCCTGCCTCGGCAAGACCTGCAACTGTGGCATTGCCGTCGCTTTGCACACGCACCACGTCCAAGCTCGGGGCAAGGCGGGTGATGGCGGGCTGCGGCGCGGGTTCGGCAGCGACGGGTGCGGGTTCGGCGGCAGGTGCAGGGGTGGCCGCAGGCGGTGGCAAGGCCACTTCGGGTGCGGGGGGGGGCGCAGGCGCAGCGCCCGTCGCGGGCGGCTCATTGGTATAAAGCCACACGCCAACCGCCGCCGCAACGGCAACCCCTGCCCCCAGTGCCAAACGCGCTGCTTGCCCCAATAGTCCGCCCATAGTGCCGCCCCTATCCTTGATCTCGTCTTTGCCGCCCGTCGTTGCTATAGGACGCTGACGCGGTTTATAGCATGCCTGCGCCGCCAATAGGTAGGATTTTCGAAATGCAGCCAACGCCCTTGTCGATCTGTGTCTTTTGCGGCGCAAGGATGGGGCGCGATCCTGCCCATGCGATTGCCGCCGCCGATTTGGGCCGCGCCATTGCTGATTTGGGCGCGCGGCTGGTCTACGGCGCGGGCGATGTTGGCCTGATGGGCGAGGTTGCCCGCAGCGCGATGGCCGCAGGCGCGCCCTGCCTTGGCGTCATCCCCGTGCATTTGCTGGATATGGAGGTGGGCAAGCGCGATCTGACCCAGTTCGTGATCACGCAAGATATGCACGAGCGCAAGAAGGTGATGTTTATGAACAGCGATGTCATCGCCGTGCTGCCGGGCGGCGCTGGCAGTCTGGATGAATTTTTCGAAGTGCTGACTTGGGCGCAAATCGGCCTGCACCAAAAACCGATATATCTGATTGATATTGCGGGATATTGGCAGCCACTACTTGCCCTATTGCAACATATTATTGATCAGGGTTTTGCAGCGCCGTCGCTGCGCGATTTGATCCGCGTGGTGGGGGATGTGGACGCATTTGCGGCGGCCATGTCATAAGGGGAGCAAGAAAAAGAGAAACGGGGAGAAGGGGGGGAAGGGGGTAGGGGGGGGGGAAGGAGGGCAGGGAGGGGGAGGGACCCGAGAGAGGGATTAAGGGGGAATTGAGAGATCAAGGAGGAGAGGAGGAAAGCCAGAGGGGGCCGAAGGATTCGCCGAGAAGGGGGAATGAGGGGGGGGGAAAAAAGGGGGGGGAGGGGTAGACATTAATCCAGGGGAGGGGAATTGGCCCCCGGAGACCGGAGGGGAGGGCCTCTCGGGAGGGGGGAGGGAGCCAATTAACCCCGAGAAGAGGAGAGGAAAGGGGTAGGGAGAGTTTTTCACCCTTACCTTCGGGCCGCACCAAAAAAAGGCCCGCATCGTGCGGGCCTTTTTGGGTATTTCCAACCGCTTACAGCTTGGCCGCGACCGCTTCCCAATTCACCAGCTTGTCAAGGAAATTGGACAGATAGGCTGGGCGCTTATTGCGGAAATCGATGTAGTAGGAATGTTCCCAAACATCACAGCCCAGCAGCGCGGTTTGGCCAAAGCACAAAGGATTAACGCCGTTTTCGGTTTTGGTGATCTTCAGCGCGCCGCCTGCGTCCTTGACCAGCCACGCCCAGCCCGACCCGAATTGGCCTGCGCCAGCAGCGGCGAAATCTTCCTTGAACTTGGCCACCGAGCCAAAGGCCTCATTCAGCGCCTTTTCCAGATCGCCCGGCATTTTCTTATCTTCGCCTGGACCCATCACCTCCCAAAACAGGTTGTGGTTCCAGTGCTGGCTGGCATTGTTGAAGATACCCGATTGCGCCACAGCGCCCGCCGCATAGGTGCCGCGCACGATGTCGTCCAGCGATTTGCCGTCCCATTCCGTGCCCGCCACCAGCTTGTTTCCGTTATCAACATAGGCCTTGTGGTGGATGTCGTGGTGAAATTCCAGCGTCTCGCGCGACATGCCTAAAGGGGCCAGCGCATCATGCGAATAGGGCAGATCGGGAAGGGTAAAGGACATTTCAGGCTCCTAGGTTATGGTTGCCATACATAGAAGCGCGCAGCGCCGCTAGGTCAAGGGGGCGGCCCGCGATTTCGCGCCAGCCCATTGCAAAGCAGCAAAAATACCTTGCACTACTTTACAGGCGCCGCGCCCTTCAAAATCGTTCGAGTAGCCACTTGGCACAGCGTGGACGCGAATCTTGTTTGTGGCGCGCGTCAATGTTGCGCGGTACGCCATGCGCGTGGATTGCACGGCGGTGTTGGTCATGTCTATGCTCCATGTGAAGACAAGACGTTTATCCGTATTTTCAATTACCTTTGCCGCGACTTGGCCACCTTTGAAGTGCTGAATGATACCATCATTGACCTGCACTGTGCCATCGCCGCCCATAGCAAAGGCCATATTTGGGGCAATCCAGCCCGTCGCCGGGCCTGTTTCAACCAAATCGCAGGTAAAATTTTGCGCCGCCACAGGCAAGGCGGATACAGTAAACAGCGCTGTGGCCACCATCGTTGCACGCTTAACAATATTCATCTTCACGTCCCTAACCTAACCAGTTTTCAACCCAAGGTTAGTTTAGGGAAAAAATGCGCGCTGTCCAGATTAGATTTCCGTGCCAGCCGCCGCCGCGTGGGACAAAAGATCGAACACATATTGCGCCACGGATGCAAAGCAGACAACCGTGGCCGCGTCCCCGTCCAGCCAAAAGGCGGCGGCCACTTGGGCCAGACGGGTGCGGCGCAGCTCTCCCTTTTTCATCGCGTCAAAATCGGTGGGGGATAGCTTGGCCAGAACCGACCGCGCGTGGCTGTCGATGGAAAATACCGCGCGCGCGCCAGATACATCCACCGCCAGATGATGCTGGCCCGCCATTGCTTTTGCGATGGCATCTAGGGCGGCATCTACCTGACCGATTGGCATGATCAGCAGATATTCGTCGGGCGACATCCAGCCCGCAAGGCAGTCGCCGTTGCGCAGGATTTGACGCTGGGGCGGCACGGCGCAGCCCGTCGCCGCCTTGATCGCCCCGTCCAGCCCCGCCACATCTGCCTTTGCCCGCACAGATATCATCCCCAAAGGGCCAATGTCGCGAATGCGGGTATAGCCTGAAAAACTGGCCCCGTTCAGCGAGGAAACTGGCATCATATTAGACATCTTGGCGCGTCCCTTCTTTGTCATAGAACACAGGATCGACCACCCGCGCCTTGATCGGCGCGCCTGCAAGATTGGTGAATGCGACCACATCCCCCAGCCGATCTAGCCCGCCACGGATCAGCCCCATCGCAATGCCGCGCCCCAAAGTCGGGCTGTGGTAGGTTGATGTCACCCGCCCCTGAGTATTGCCTTGGCCATTGGCGTTCAGCCCTTCGGCCAAAATATAGGCGCCATCGGGGATCACACTGCCATCCAGCGTTTCAAACCCTGCCAATTTCCAGCGGTCCTCGCTGGCAAGATGATTGCGCATCTGGCCGCGCTTGCCCAAATAATCCGCCTTTTTCTTGGAAATCGCCCAAGACAGGTTCAAATCCTGCGGAATGATCGTGCCATCGGTTTCATCGCCAATCATAATGAACCCTTTTTCGGCACGCATGACATGCAGCGCCTCGGTGCCGTAGGGCATCATGCCAAAATCCTCGCCCGCCTGCGACAGCGCCTGCCACAGGCCCATACCATGGCCCGCAGGGGTAGCAATTTCATAGGACAATTCGCCCGAGAAACTGATGCGATAGATGCGCACGGGGAAGCCGCCCAAAGTGCCTTCAACCCAGCCCATAAAGGGCAGCGCCTCGCGCGATACATCCATCCCGCCAAGCGCGTTCAACACATCGCGCGCCTTGGGGCCGACGACCGCGATCTGCGCATAGGCTTCGGTCACATTGGCGGTGTAGACCTGCCAATCCCACCATTCGCATTGCAGCCAATCCTCCATCCACGCATGGATGCGATCCGCCCCGCCCGAGGTGGTGTGGCACAGGAAGGTATCCTCGGACAGACGTGCAACAACGCCGTCATCGGACAGGAAACCCTGCTCGTTGCACATCAGCCCATAGCGGCATTTGCCGACAGGCAGGCTAGACATAACGCCCGTATAAAGCATGTCCAAAAACCGCCCCGCATCTGGCCCTTTGACCATGATTTTGCCCAAAGTGCTGGCGTCCAGCAGGCCGACATTGGCGCGGGTATTCTTCACCTCGCGCGAGACTGCTTGCGCGTGGTTCTCGCCCATGTGCGGGAATGTATAGGGCCGCCGCCACAGGCCGACGGGTTCGAAATAGGCGCTTGCCGCCTCATGCGCGGCGTGGATGGGGGTGCGGCGCAGGGGTTGAAAAATCTCGCCGCGCGCCTCGCCTGCCAGCGTGCCAAGGGTGATCGGGGTATAGGGAGGGCGGAATGTGGTGGTTCCAACGGCAGGAATGTCTTTATGCAAACTCTCAGCAAGAACGGCCAAGCCGTTGATATTGCTTAGCTTACCCTGATCTGTGGCCATGCCCAGCGTGGTGTAGCGTTTGGTGTGCTCCACGCTTTCATAGCCCTCGCGCGCGGCAAGCTGCACATCGGACACTTTCACGTCGTTCTGATAATCCAGCCACATCTTGGCGCGCAGTTTCGGCGGCGCGCCTTGGGGCATGATCCAAACGGGGGTCAGCGGGCTATCGCCGCGCGCCTCGGCCTTGGCAGCTTTGGTCGCTTTGACCTTGTGCCCTGTTTCAGTCGCTGCGCGCGCGCCAGCTTTTGCTGCGTCCTCCAGCGCGGCGGCGGCGTCAAGGTGGCCATTTGCGGCCCCCGCCGCAATCACCATACCCGCGCCATCCGCGCCCCAGGGCGGGCGGTCTGGATCGGGGCGGAACATCGCCGCGCCCTCGTCCCAAACCACCTTGCCACCGCAGTGCGAGTAAAGATGCACCACGGGCGAAAACCCGCCCGACATGGCCACGGCGTCGCAGTCGATCTTTTCCAAAACCGCGCCCTCGCCCGCGACAAGGCAGGTTTCAACGCCCGTCACAGCTTTGCCCCCCAAAACGCGGGCAATGCCGCGCCCTGTTTCAATGCGCAGGCCCAAGCTGCGCGCGCGGCTGGGCAAGGGGCCATCTGCGCTTGGACGCGCGTCCAAGATCACAGGCACGGACAGGCCCGCCTCGTGCAAGGCAATGGCGGTTAGGTAGGCATCATCGTTATTGGTGACCAACACCGTGCGATCCCCAGCCGAGACGCCGTAATTCACGACATAATCGCGCAGCGCCGATGCCAGCATCACGCCCGGTATGTCATTACCAGCAAAGGATAATCCGCGCTCAATCGCGCCTGTGGCGGTGATGGTGCGCGCCGCGCGGATGCGCCACAGGCGCTGGCGCGGCAGCTCTGCGTTGGGCGCGTGATCCGTCAACCGCTCGCCCGCAAGGACATAGCCGTGATCATAAACCCCCACGGCGGTGCAGCGGTTGCGCAGGGTGACATTGGGCAGGGATAGCAGGGTTTCCAGCGCAGTGTTCACCCATTCCTCGGCAGGTTTGCCATCGATTACATCGCCGTCCACGGGCGCGCGCCCGCCAAAGTGGGGCGATTGTTCCAAAAGGATGACCTTGGCCCCCGACTGCGCGGCCACCAGCGCCGATTGCAGCCCCGCAATCCCGCCGCCCACCACCAGCACATCGCAAAAGCCGTAAGCCTGTTCATAGCGATCTGCATCGCGCGCGGTTGGCGCGGGGCCAAGGCCAGCCGATTGGCGAATGATCGGTTCAAACACATGTTTCCACGCCGCGCGCGGGTGGATAAAGGTTTTGTAATAAAACCCCGCAGGCAAAAACCGCGCGGCGTAGTTGTTCAAAATGCCGATGTCAAAATTCAGGCTTGGCCAGTGGTTTTGACTGCGGGCCTGCAACCCGTCAAACAACTCGGTCTGCGTGGCGCGCTGGTTCGGCTCGGCGGTTGCGCCTGTGCCCAAGTTCACCAGCGCGTTCGGCTCTTCTGCGCCAGACCCCACCACCCCGCGCGGGCGGTGGTATTTGAAACTGCGCCCCATCAGCATTTGGTCATTGGCGAGCAAGGCAGAGGCCAGCGTATCGCCTGCATAGCCGATCATCGCGCGCCCGTTAAAGGTAAAGCGCTGCGGCGCGTTGCGGTCGATCAGGCGGCCATGTGTCTTTAGACGCGCGCTCATGCGTAACCCTTCCAATCTGGACGTTTCTTTTTGATTTTGGCGATCAGATCGTCAGGCGGCGCGCCCGATTGCGCGGGGTATGTGCCGAACACTTCCAGCGTGGCGGTGCAGCGGGCGGCAAGGAACCATTTGCCGCAGCCATAAGTGTGCCGCCAGCGCTCAAAATGCACCCCCTTGGGGTTTTTGCGCGCGAACATATAGGCTTCGAACTCTTCGTCCGAAGACTCTGGCCCAAAGCGTTTGAGATGCGCCTCGTAGCCGGGGGAAAGTTCGGTTTCCTCGGCGCGCAGGCCGCAATAGGGGCAGGTTAGGGTTAGCATATAGCCACCTGTGGATTGTGTTGAAACGTCGATGCCGCAGAAACGGCTTGCGCAAAAGGGGGCGTCCAGTGGACGCACCCGCGCAAGCCTTGGCCAAAGGCGCAAGCCGTAGGCCAAGGGAGGTGGTGCAATCCAATCCCATCAATCGGGGCGCGGCTGCCCCGGCGGGCGGAAACGCGCCCTGCCCGTGGGGGTAGGCGGCAGCCCGATTTGTCGCGGGCCAAATCGGGCGAGCGGATAGGGCGGGATTAGTCACACACGATGCCTTGACACGAGAACATTTCAGCAACAAACTGTCAGCCAAGATTTGGAGATTAGATCGATGAGAAACGGCCACAATTATCGAAAGTAATTGAGCCATGAGTTGGCCAATGCCCGCAGTGTAACAGAAAGTCTGGGTGAAGTTTCCTCTTTCAAGGAACAAGCGTTCATACGCACTCTTCCGCCAGATGAAGGAAATCTGAATGTAAGCAACGAATCGCTTGGAAACGCTGTTGTTTTTGATGCGCGAGAACAGTTTAGAACTGCTCACCAAAAACACTCTATGGCTCGGAGTTACCAAGCGGAAATTGAGAATGAATACTTCGAATATCCAGAAGATTTTCATTAGTGCGCCACCCCCGCCGCCACACTCTCATCAATAAACTGCCCCTCGCGGAACCGCCACATATTGAACGCCTGCGCCAATGGCCCTGGCTCGCCCTTGGCCATCAGCTCGGCCATGGCCCAGCCGCTGCCAGGGATTGCCTTGAACCCGCCCGTGCCCCAGCCGCAGTTGATAAAGCAATTGCCCAGCGGGGTTTTGGAAATGATCGGGCTGCGATCGCCCGTCATATCCACAATCCCGCCCCATTGGCGCAGCATTTTCAGGCGCGACAGCATGGGGAAGGTTTCGATCAGCGCGCGCAGGGTTTCCTCGATATGGTGGAAGCTGCCGCGCTGGGTGAAATTGTTAAACCCATCGGTGCCGCCGCCGATGACCATCTCGCCTTTGTCCGATTGCGACATATAGCCGTGAACGGTGTTGGCCATAACGACCACATCCATGCACGGCTTAATGGGTTCGGATACCAGCGCTTGCAGGGCGACCGCCTCGACGGGCAGACGGAACCCCGCCATATCGGCGACTTGGCCCGAGTGGCCCGCAACGACAATTCCTAGCTTTTTACAGCCGATAAAGCCGCGCGATGTCTCGACCCCCGTGACATTGCCGCCCTCGCTGCGCACGCCCGTCACTTCGCATTGCTGGATGATGTCCATTCCCATATCGCTGCAAGCGCGGGCATAGCCCCAAGCGACCGCATCATGCCGCCCCGTGCCGCCGCGCGCTTGCCACAGCGCGCCCAAGACGGGATAGCGCGGCCCGTCGATGTTCAAAATCGGGCACAGCTCTTTTACGCGCTGCGGGGTGATGAATTCGGTTTGCACCCCTTGCAGCGCATTGGCATGGGCCGTGCGCAAATATCCCCGCACCTCGTGATGGGTTTGGGCCAGCATCATCACGCCGCGCGGGGAAAACATGACGTTATAGTTCAAGTCCTGCGACATGGTTTCATACAGGCTGCGCGCCTTTTCATAGATCGCGGCCGATGGGTCTTGCAGGTAGTTGCTGCGAATGATCGTGGTGTTGCGCCCCGTATTGCCACCGCCAAGCCAGCCCTTTTCGATGATGGCCACATTGGTGATGCCAAAGTTTTTGCCCAAATAATAGGCCGAGGCCAGCCCGTGCCCGCCCGCCCCAATGATGATCGCATCATAGGCGGGTTTGGGATCGGGGGATTTCCACGCCCGCGCCCACCCTTGGTGGTAGGTCAATGCCTGTTTGGCAATGGCGAAAACCGAATAGCGTGACATGGGGCCTCCTGCGCAGCTGTCGCCTTTTCCCACAGATGGGGCATTGGGTTCAACCCGCCAGCGGCGGTTTGGCGATAAATGCGACATTGGGGCCTTTGCGCCTTGCAAGGCCCTAGGGCAATCGGCCGCGCCCCTCTCTTTTCGCCCCCCCCCTTTTAGCCCTGCCCAAAAACGCCTATCTGTGAGCCGCGTGGTTTGGGGGGGGCGTTATGGCAAGCTATGGCTTTTGGGGTGTTGCAGGGCTGCTTGCCTTTGCCGTCGCGGTCTATTTGCTGCGCGCGATGGCACGCGCGCAAATGGGCGAAGTGGCAGGCCCCGCTGATAAAGCGCTGGCGCTTTACCGCAGCCAATTGGGCGAGATCGACCGCGATGTTGCAAAAGGCACATTGGATGCGGCCGAGGCAGATCGCCTGCGCACCGAAGTGCAGCGCCGCATCTTAGAGGCGGGCCGTATGCAGAGCAACGCCCAAACAATCTCAACCCGCTGGGGGCAGAATTTGGGTTTGGCGGCGGTGCTCGCAGCCCTTTTTGGGGCCTTGGCCACATACATATGGCTGGGCGCGCCCGATTACGGCGATCTGCCTTTGTCCAAACGGCTGGCTGTGGCCGAAGCGGCGTATCAAAACCGCCCCACGCAGGCCGAGGCCGAGGCAGCAGCCCCCGCCGCCCCCGCGCTGGAGGTTGACCCCGAATTCACAGCCTTGATTGAAAAGCTGCGGGCGGCGGTGGCGCAGCGCCCAAACGATATACAAGGGTTAACCTTGCTGGCGCGAAACGAGGCGCAGCTGGGTAATTTTGCAGCGGCGGCCCGCGCCTATGATGCCTTGATAGCGGCCAAGGGCGATTTGGCGGGGGCGGATGATCATTTAGGCGCGGCGCAGGCGATGATTGCGGCGGCGGGCGGGATTGTGACGCCAGAGGCGGAAGCGGCGCTGATGCAAGCCCTGCAAATCGACCCCGCGAGCGGCCTTGCCCGCTATTTTTCGGGGCTGTTGTTCGCCCAGATAGGCCGCCCCGACCGCGCCTTTTCCCTGTGGGAGCCGCTTTTGCGCGACAGCCCCGAAGGCGCGCCTTGGGAGGGGGCGATCCGCGCCTTGCTGCCCGAAGTCGCGGCTGCGGCGGGGATCAATTACACGCTGCCCGATGTGGCGCGCGGCGTGGCCGACGCATTGGCAGGCCCCAGCGCCCAAGATATGCAAAACGCCGCCGAAATGACCGAGGACGAACGGCGCGTGATGATCAACACGATGGTGACAGGTCTAGAAGAACGGCTATTGTCGCAAGGGGGTAGCGCCGAGGAATGGGTGCGCCTGGTCAGCAGCCTTGCCACCTTGGGCGAGGCGGCGCGCGCCAAAGTGGCGTTTGCGGCTGGGGCGGCGGCGCTGGCCAGCGATCCTGCGGGGCTACAATTGCTGCAAAATGCGGCAGGCGTAACACCATGATCTGCCAAGATATTCACGCCTTTTCTGCAATGATGCCCGCAAGTGGCGGTATCGCGGGGCTTGACCTTGGGGACAAGACAATTGGCGTGGCAATGTCTGATTTGCGCCGCATGGTGGCCAGCCCGATTGAAACCATTCGGCGCGAGAAATTCACCCTTGATGCGGCAAAGCTGCTTGCGCTGCTATCGGCGCGCGGCGCGGGCGGGATCATAATTGGCCTGCCGTTGAATATGGATGGCAGCGAAGGGCCGCGCGTGCAATCCACCCGCGCCTTTGCCCGCAATCTGGAAAAACTCACCCCGCTGCCGATTGGCTTTTGGGACGAGCGTCTGTCCACCGAGGCCGCGCAGCGCGCCATGCTAGAGGCGGATTTGTCGCGCAAGCGCCGCGCCGAGAGGGTGGACAACGTCGCCGCCAGCTATATCTTGCAAGGAGTTCTGGACAGGTTGCAGAATTTGGCGCAGGGGGCGTGAATGGACGAAGTTTGGAAGCGCGAAGAGGTGGAAAGCCCCTGCGTGAAAATATGCGTGATCCACCGCGCGTCCCAGCTTTGCATCGGTTGCTACCGCACGGGGGCGGAAATTGCCGCTTGGGGCGCGATGGATGCAAAGGCGCGCCGCGATCTGATGAAACAGCTGCCCGCCCGCGCAGGGCAACTGACCCAGCGGCGCGGTGGCCGCGCCGCGCGGCTTGCCGATTAAACAAAAATCACTTTTCGCAGCATATTCAGCGCCACAAGGGTGATGAAAATCGCAAAGGCCCGCTTGAGCGGTTGTGCATCCATCCGATGCGCCAAACGCGCGCCATAAGGCGCGGTGATCAGCGTGGCCGCGATGACAGTGGCAAAGGCAGGCAGATTGACAGCGCCAATGCTGTAGGGCGGGGCAGCTGCTACATCCAAGGTCATAAAACCCGCCACCGCAGGCATGGCGATCAGCACCCCAAGCCCCGACGATGTTGCCACGGCGCGGTGGATGGGCACGGCGTATAGCGTTTGGATCGGCACC
Source organism: Cypionkella sp. (assembly GCA_034519315.1). Taxonomy (GTDB): domain Bacteria; phylum Pseudomonadota; class Alphaproteobacteria; order Rhodobacterales; family Rhodobacteraceae; genus Cypionkella. The sequence continues at coordinate 28,939 of JAXHON010000017.1, forward strand.
CCAAAGGTGCCACCACCAATCCCCATCATGGCACTGAAAAATCCAAGACCCACGGGCCAAGTCGCCCCCAAAGCGCCGCGCGGCACTGTGCCTCCCAACCGCCAGCTCTCGCGCCCAAAGGCCAGATACAGCCCCGCAATCCCTGCCAAAATACCAAAAATCACTTGCAGCGCCTGCGAGCTGACGCGCGCCGCCAGACCCGTCCCAAGCGCCGCCCCCAGCACCACAAACAGCCCCCAAGCGCGCAAAAGCGTCCAATCCACAGCGCCTTTTGCGTGATGCGCCTGCAAAGATCGCATCGAGGTGGCTATGATCGTCGCAAGCGATGTGGCCACGCACACCTGCATCAGCTGATCGCCGCCATAGCCCAAATGGCCAAAAACATAGAAAAAGGCAGGCACCAGAATGATCCCGCCGCCCACGCCCAAAAGGCCCGCAATCACCCCAGCCCCTGCGCCAATGCCGATCAGCAGGACCAGCAATAATCCAATTTCCATCATGCCCACCCCTGCGCTGCCGTTTTCACTGCAAATAGGCTAGCAGGGGCCATGTGCAATGACCAGACGGCGACCAGACGGCAGTCAAACGGCAGTCAAACGGCGGTTTGGGCGCGGGTGACCTCGGCCAAGGCGGCGTCCAGCACGTCCAGCCCTGCGCCTGCCGCCATGCCCTGCGTGGATAAAACCCGCCGCCAGCCGCGCGCGCCAGCCGCCCCCGCAAAGGCCCCCAGCATATGCCGCGTGATCTGGTGCAGCCGCCCGCCCGCGGCCAAATGCGCCGCGATATAGGGGCGCATTGCGGCAATCGCGGCTTGGGTATCGGGGGCGAAATCTTGCCCCCACAGCGCATCTGCGCCTTGCAAAACCTGCGCCGTTTCGTGATAGGCAGCGCGGCCCACCATGACCCCGTCAAGCCCTTGATCCAGGAAAGATTTTGCTTGCTCTAGCGAGGTTATCCCGCCGTTTATGCTGATGTTCATCTGCGGGAACTCGCGCTTCATCGCCAGAACCAAATCGTAATCCAAGGGCGGGATTTCGCGGTTTTCCTTGGGCGACAGCCCCGACAGCCACGCCTTGCGGGCGTGGATGATGACATGGCCCACCCCTGCCCCCACCATGGCGCGCAAAAATTCGGGCAAGGTATCGGCGGGGGTCTGATCGTCCACCCCAATACGGCATTTCACAGTGACGGGCACGGCGCTGGCCTCTTGCATCGCGGCCACGCAGGCGGCCACCAAAGCGGGCCGCAGCATCAGAACTGCCCCAAACGCGCCCGATTGCACGCGGTCAGATGGGCAAGCCGACGTTCAGGTTGATTTCCCTATAGCCAAAGGGCGCGGCATGGCGCACGGCGGCCGCCAAATCCGCCGGATCGCTGCCGCCCAGTTGCAACACAACGGGCTGCTCGCCGTCGCTATAGCCCAGCAGCCGATCGCGCGGCCCATGGATCACCGCCTGCGCGGTGACCATTTCGGTATACAGCCAGACCCGCCGCGAAAATTGGCGGTGAAACATGCGGCAATGCCGATCTGTCCAATCCATCATCGGGGCGACGGATAATTTTTGTTCAAATGCGCCCAAATCTGGCCCCCTTTGGCCGCGCTATAGGGCCAAATCACCCGCGCGTCAAAAGGCAAAGTCCTTGACCGATTCCATACAAACAAAGGTCGAGGTGTTGGACACATGCGGCAAGGCGGTGATCACCTCGCCCAAGATGCGGCGATAGGCGTTGATGTCGGTGGTGCGGATTTTCAGCAAATAGTCAAAAGACCCTGCAATCATATGGCATTGTTCGATTTCTGGCACGGATTGCACAGCGGTGTTGAAATCGCGCAGCGCCCGCTCGCGGGTGTCAGACAGGGTGACTTCGGTAAAGGCAATATGATCCAGCCCCAGTTTGGCGGGATTCAAAATCGCGCGAAAGCCGCGAATATAGCCCTGATCTTGCAAGCGTTTCAGTCGCACTTGCGCAGGGCTTTTTGACAATCCAATGCGCAGCGCAAGCTCGGTGATCGGCAGGCGGCCCTCGCGCGCCAAAATGTCCAATATCGCGCGGTCAAAGCGGTCTAAATCCTGCGGGGCGGGGTTTGAATCGGTCATATTCTGCTGCCTTGTTTTCACCACCATAGACTGAACGAAAGCTAAATGCATTCCATTTCGCCCGAGTTGGGGCAAAAATTACCGCCAATAGGCGGAAAATCTACAAAATTCAGACAACATTCCCGCCGCGGCCATGTCATCTTAGGCAAAAATAAACGGAGGAGGATGCCCCCTAGACCAACTGCGCGCGCGGATCAAAGATGACCACCTTGCCGATGAAGAGGCAATCCTCTCTCGCTTGATCGCTGCCCATGGTGCCAGTGCAGTCCAGCGCGGCGCCATCACAGCGCGCGCGCAAAGCATCGTGCAAGATCTGCGCGCGGATGCAAAATTGGGTCTGGCCGAGGCGTTCATGGCCGAATATTCGCTATCCTCGCCCGAAGGGGTGGCGCTGATGACGCTGGCCGAGGCGCTGTTGCGCGTGCCCGATGCCGCCACACAGGACGCGCTGATTGCAGACAAAATCGCGCCCGCAGACTGGGCCGCCCATCGCGGGAAATCACGCGCAAGGGTGGTAAATGGCGCGACGCTGGCACTGATGGCGACCAAGGGGCTGCTTTGCAGCCCCTTGCGCAGCGTCACCGCACCGTTCATCCGTCATGGCGCAAAGGCGGCGATGCGGGTTTTGGGCGGGCAGTTCGTGCTGGGCCAATCCATGCAGGCCGCTTTGACGCGCGCGCGCAAAGATTGGGCGCGGGGCCTGACACATTCTTTTGACATGCTTGGCGAAGCGGCCCTGACCGCCCATGATGCCGATGCCTATTTTGCAGCCTATTGCAATGCGATAGCGGCACTGGGCGCGCAAAGGCAGGGCAGTAATCTGCACGATCGTCCCAGCATCTCGATCAAACTCTCTGCCCTGCATCCTCGCTATGAAACCGCGCAATCGGCCCGTGTTTTGGCCGAACTGGCCCCGCGCGTGCAGGATTTGGCCCGCCGCGCTAAGGCGGCCAATATCGGGCTGAACATTGATGCCGAAGAGGCCGCGCGGCTGGATCTGTCGTTGGATGTGATCGAGGCCAGCCTGCGCGACCCCGCACTGATTGGCTGGGACGGGTTTGGCGTGGTGGTGCAGGCCTATAGCAAACGCGCGCCCGCAGTGATCGACTGGCTTTACGCCTTGGCGGAAACCTTAGATCGCAAGATCATGTTGCGGCTGGTAAAGGGCGCCTATTGGGACAGCGAAATCAAACGCGCGCAGGTCGAGGGGCTGGCGGGCTATCCCGTGTACACCCGCAAGTCGGCCACCGATGCCGCCTATATCTGCTGCGCGGCCAAGCTTTTGGGCATGGGCGCACGCATCTATCCGCAATTTGCCACCCATAACGCCCATACGATGGCGGCGATTTTGGAACTGGCGCAGGGCGGACAAGCCTTTGAATTTCAACGCTTGCACGGCATGGGCGCGCAGTTGCATGACAAAGTGCGCACGCAGCATGGCACGCGCTGCCGCATCTATGCCCCCGTTGGCGCGCATCGCGACTTGCTGGCCTATCTGGTGCGCAGGCTGCTGGAGAACGGCGCAAATTCGTCCTTTGTCAACCAGATGACCCGCGCTGATATTCCCGCAGCCATGATCGCCGCTGACCCGTTTGCGGCGATGGGCGCGCCCTTACCCATTCCCCTACCGCAGGATCTGTTTGCGCCCGAACGCGCCAATTCGGCGGGTTTTGATGCTGGCGACGCTGTAGATTTGGCCAAAATTGAAGCCGCGCGCGCGCCTTTTGCGGGGGCGGTCTGGCGTGCAGTCTCTTTGATTGATGCCAAAACCCAAGGACTGGCGCAGGCCGATCTCTACAACCCCGCCCGACCGAATGACCATATCGGCACCCTATCCGAGGCGAGCGAGGACGATATTGCGGCCGCCCTTTCGCGCGCCGCGCTCCTTGGGATGCCCCCCGCCCGAAACCCGCGCCGAAATCTTAAATCGCGCCGCAGATCTTTATCAGCAAAACTCGGGCGACGCTGCGGGTTTTGGCGCGCGAGGCGGGCAAGACTATTCCCGACGCCATCGCCGAGTTGCGCGAAGCTGTTGATTTTCTGCGCTATTACGCAAGTCAAACCTCCCATCTTCAAAACCCCGCGCGCGGGGTGTTCACCTGCATCTCGCCTTGGAATTTCCCCTTGGCGATTTTCACAGGGCAGGTGGCGGCGGCCTTGGCGGCAGGAAATGGCGTTTTGGCAAAGCCTGCCGAAACCACACCCATCATGGCGCATTTTGCCTGCCAATTGCTGCACCGCGCGGGGGTTCCGCAATCTGCGTTGCAATTGGTCTTGGGCGATGGGCCACGCGTGGGGGCCGCGCTGGTGTCTGATCCGCGCGTGTCGGGGGTTTGCTTTACGGGATCGACCGCCACAGCGCAGCGCATCGCGCGCGCTATGGCGGCCCATTTGGCCCCTGATGCGCCGCTGATTGCCGAAACGGGCGGGCTGAACGCGATGATCGTTGATGCCACCGCCCTGCCCGAGCAGGCGGTGCGCGATATTGCCGCCTCGGCCTTCCGCTCGGCGGGGCAGCGCTGCTCGGCCTTGCGGATTGTTTACGTGCAGGCCGATATTGCCCCCGCTTTGACCCATATGCTGCAAGGCGCGATGGAGCAGCTGCGTATCGGCGATCCTTGGGCGGCGGACTGCGATATTGGCCCCGTGATCACAGGCCAAGCGGCGGGCGATATCGCCGCCTATATCGATGCCGCCGCATCAGAGGGGCGGCTTCTGGTGCAAGGGAACACGCCCGCGGATGGGCATTTCATCGCGCCCGCCTTGCTGCGCGTGTCCAGTATTGCCGACATCCCGCGCGAGGTTTTCGGCCCTGTTCTGCATCTGGCAACCTTTCAGGCCGATGCGTTAGACAAGGTTTTGGCCGATATAAATGCGCGCGGATATGGGCTGACTTTTGGTCTGCACAGCCGCATCACCGCCCGCGCGCAGCAGATCGGTGGGGCCATGAATACTGGCAATATTTATATCAATCGCAACCAAATCGGCGCGGTGGTGGGCAGCCAACCCTTTGGCGGCGAGGGGCTATCTGGCACGGGGCCAAAGGCGGGCGGGCCTATGTATCTGCCGCGATTTACGCAATCCGCGCGCGCTTTCGGGGCGGGTTATGGCGGGGGGATGACGGCACCTGCGCAACAGGTGCAAGCAGCCTTGCGCGCCCTGCCCGCCCCTGCCCGCGCGCCCCTGCATTCCGCCCAAATGCCTGGCCCGACGGGCGAAGAGAACCGCCTGTCCGCCCATCCGCGCGGGGCGGTGCTGTGCCTTGGGCCGACGCCGCAAGACGCCGCGCAGCAGGCCACGATGGCCCGCGCGCGGGGCTGCCCTGCCCTGACGGTCTGCGCAGGTGGCGACGTGGATGGCCAACTGGATTTGGCCGATTTGCAGCATCTGCAGGGCTTTGCCGCCGTGGCGCTATGGGCCGATGCAACCGCCCTGCGCGCGGCGCGGCGGGCACTGTCGGCGCGAGATGGCGCGCTGATCCCGCTGGTCTGCGCGCCCGCCGAGATGGCCAGCGCCTGCGTGGTCGAGCGGCACATCTGCACCGACACCACCGCCGCAGGCGGCAATGCCGCGCTGCTATCGGGGCAGGCATAGCACAGGAACTTTACCGCAGGCGGGCCAGCAAATCCAAACTGGGCCGCCCCGTCACAGGCAGGCCATTGGCCGATTGATAGGCCGCGATTGCCGCCTCGGTGCCCTTTCCGATCACCCCATCGGGATTGCCAGCATCATAGCCTTGGGCGGCCAAAAGTCGTTGCAGTTCAGCGCGTTGATCTTGCGTCATACCTGCGCTGTCGGGCGGAAAGGCGGCGCGAAGCGGGCCTGCGCCCGCCAGCCTGTCGGACAAATGTCCGACGCCGACAGCATAGGACAGCGCATTGTTGTAGCGCAAAATCACGCGGGTGTTGCCATAGAGCAGCAGCGCAGGCCCACCAGCCCCCGCAGGCCGCAAAAGCTGCGCCGGGCCAGATCCGCGCAGCCGCCCGCCGCCTATTCCCGTCACCCCCAGCGCGGCCCATGCGCCTGTATCGCGCGTGCCCGCAGCCGCGCTTGCGGGGGTGGCAACCTCCTCGCCCCAAGGTTGGCCCTTGCGCCAGCCCGATTTGGCCAGATAGGCGGCGGTCGAGGCCAGCGCATCGGTGGGATCGCCCCCCCAAATATCGCGCCGCCCATCGCCCGTGAAATCCACCGCAAAGCCAAGGTAAGAGGTGGGAATGAACTGCGTATGCCCCATCGCCCCCGCCCAAGACCCCAGCATGCGGTCTTGGGTAATATCCCCCGCCGCCAATATTCGCAGCGCCGCGATCAGCTGGCTTTCGAAAAACGCGCCGCGCCGCCCGTCATAGGCCAGCGTGGACAGGGCCGAAATCACGGGCACATCGCCCATGCGCGTGCCGTAAAAACTCTCTAGCCCCCAAACGGCGGCGACGACATTGGCAGGCACGCCGTAGCGCGATTCAATCGCGCGCAAGGGCCCGCTCATCCGCGCCAGCGCCGCGCGGCCCTGCGTTACCCGCTCGGCACTGGCGGCAATGTTCAGGTAATCTTCCAAGCTGCGCTGCACCTCGGTTTGATTGCGGTCACGTTCGATCACTTCGGGGATGAACTGTGCGCTGGCCATCGCGCGGCTGACAATCGTCTCTGGCAGGCCCTTGGCGCGGGCCCGCGCGGCAAAGCCCTGCGCCCATGCGTCAAAGGCAGGGTTCGCTTGGCCGTGCCAGCGAGATGCGGCGCGCGGAGAGGCGGCGCCCCCCGCCACCGCCACCGCAAGCTGCCAAGTGCGGCCACCAATCGCGACCAGCCGCGCCGCGCGCGCCCACCGTGTTTGCCTGTAGATCTATCATCTTCGCCAATCCTGCCCTGCGCCGCCATATTTGCAGTATATAGCATCCCTTATACCTTTGGCTACCACTGCTGGCTTGCCCCGCAGGCCCGCCTCGCGTAAAAGGACGTCAGGTAGCGGGCGGGGCAATATGCGGATTTTGATCACAAATGACGATGGCATCACCGCCGAGGGGCTAGAGGTGCTAGCGCGTATTGCCGCCGATCTGGCAGGGCCATCGGGCGAGGTGGTCACTGTCGCCCCTGCCTTTGAACAATCGGGCGTGGGCCATTGCATCAGCTACACCCATCCGATGATGATCACCAAACTGGGGCCAAAACGCTATGCGGTCGAGGGCAGCCCCGCCGATTGCGTTTTGGTCGGCGTTTACGAGGTGATGGGCGGCAAAAAGCCCGATCTTATCCTATCAGGCGTTAATCGCGGCAATAATGCGGGGGAAAATGTGCTGTATTCAGGCACTGTGGGCGCGGCAATCGAGGGCGCGCTGCACGGCATACCTGCGATAGCTCTGTCGCAATATATGGGGCCGAAAACCGACAAACTGGCCGATCCTTTTGCGGCAGCAGCCAGCCATGGCCTTGCGGTTGTCCGCCGTTTGCTGGACCATGGCACGTGGGACGGGGCCGATTACCGCATGTTCTATAATGTTAATTTCCCGCCCGTGGCGGCGGGCGATGTGAAAGGCCACCGCGTGTGCCCCATGGGATTTCGCCGCGATGTCGCCTTTGGCGTGCAGGCCCAAACCTCGCCTTCGGGGCGCAAGTTCTTGTGGGTCAAGGGCGGCGGTCAGCAAACGCCCACCCTGCCTGGAACTGATGTGGCCGAACTGCTGGATGGCTATATCTCTATCACGCCTCTGCGCGCCGATATGACCGATCATGCCAGCCTAGATGCGCTGGCCCGTGCGCTGGCCTAGGACATGACCCTGCCCCGCGACCCCTTGGACGAGATCGGCCCCGAGTGGGAGGGAGGCGAGGGTGCGCCCGATGCGCTGGCAGTTGCGAAAATGCAATTTTTCTTGGCGCTGCGCTCGCGCGGGGTGAATGATCCGCGCGTGCTGGCCGCGATGGAGCGGGTGGATCGCGGCCATTTCGTGCGCGGGCTGTTCACCGCCCGCGCCTATGAAGACGTGCCCCTGCCCATCGCCTGCGGGCAAACGATCAGCCAGCCATCCGTGGTGGGGCTGATGACGCAGGCCGCCGAAATCAGCCCCCGCGATGTGGTGCTAGAGGTGGGGACAGGATCGGGCTATCAGGCTGCCATTTTGTCGCAGCTGGCGCGGCGGGTTTATACGGTGGATCGCCACCGCCGCCTTGTCGCCGAGGCGCAGGCCCTGTTTGACGCTATGGGCCTGATCAACATCACGGCGATGACGGCGGATGGCTGCTTTGGCCTGCCAGATTGCGCGCCCTTTGACCGCATTATCGTCACCGCCGCCGCCGAAGATCCGCCCACCCCGCTGCTGGCGCAGCTAAAAGAAGGCGGGATTATGATCGTGCCTGTTGGTCAATCCGACGCGGTGCAAAGCCTGATCAAGGTCACCCGCCTGCCCCATGGCTATGATTACGAAGAATTGCGCCCTGTGCGGTTCGTGCCGCTGCTGGAAGGGCTTGGTTCTGAGTAGATTGTCGCTATATTGGCACAAATCGGCAGTCCTGCACCCAGAACGAGGTTGAGATGACCCAGTCCCCCACTTTTGCCTTGCGCCGCCCCTATGGGCTGGTGGCGCTGCTGATGCTGACAGCTTGCGGCAATGGGCTGGATTGGGATCTGCGTGGGGGACCGGGCGCGCTGAACACCCGCGATGCGGCGTTGGGGGCCAGCGCCGCGCCGCCCCGCGCGGATGCCAATGGGCTGATTTCCTATTCGGGCTATCAGGCGGTGCAGGCATCGGGCAGCGAAACCGTGGGCGATATTGCCGCCCGCCTTGGCCTGAACGGCGATGAATTGGCGCGGTTTAATGCGCTAAAGGTGAATGATCGCCCCCGCATGGGCGAGGTTTTGGTGCTGCCGACCCAAGTTGCAACCACCGCCCCCGCCGCCACGGGTCTGGATGTCACGGCCATTGCCTCGACCGCGCTGGACCGCGTTGGCACCACAACAATCCCCGCCGCGCCAATCGCCCCCACCATCAGCGCCGAGCCTGCCCGCCACCGTGTGCAGCGCGGCGAAACCGCGTTTGGCATTGCGCGGCAGTATAATGTATCGACCAAATCGCTGGCGCAGTGGAACGGACTTGGCCCAGATTTGGGCGTGCGCGAGGGGCAGTTTCTGATCATCCCCGTGGCGGGTGCTGCCCCGCCCGCTGTGGATGCCGCAGCACCCGGGCAAGGCTCGCTTACCCCCGTGCCACCGTCGGCCACCAAGCCCTTGCCCGCCGAGAAAACCATCCCCGCGGCCGAAGCAAAAGCCACGGCGGAAAAACCTGCGGCTGATCTGTCGGGCAATGTCACCAGCGCCTCGGCCACCGCGCTGGCTATGCCCGTCGCAGGCAAAATTATTCGCGGATATGCCAAGGGCAAAAATGATGGCATCGACCTTGCGGCCGCAGCGGGAACCCCCGTCAAGGCCGCCGCCGATGGCACGGTGGCCGCCATCACCAAAAGCACGGCAGGCACCCCGATTGTTCTGCTGCGCCATGCGGGCGGGATTTTGACGGTCTACGGCGGGGTAGACGCGCTGACTGTGGCCAAGGGCGATGCGGTGAAACGCGGGCAAACCTTCGCCGCCGTTGGCAAAGGCAATCCGTCCTTTTTACATTTCGAAGTGCGCAAGGGCGTCGAATCCGCCGATCCAATGGACTATTTGCAGTAGCTATAGCCTGCGCCCATGCTGGGCGGCCAGCGCGCAGAAAAACTGCCATGCCACGCGGCCTGAACGCGATCCGCGCGTGATCTGCCACTCCAATGCCTCGGCCCGCCAATCGGCCAAGGGCATATCCATGCCATAGCTGCGCAAATAGCCTGCGATCATGGCCAAATATTCGTCTTGATCACAGGCATGAAAGCCAAGCCACAGGCCAAAGCGGTCGGACAGGGACACTTTCTCTTCGATCGCCTCGGTGGCATGAATGGCCGCCTGCGCTTCGTTTTCGATCATATCGCGCGGCATCAGGTGGCGGCGATTGGATGTGGCGTATAGCACAACATTATCGGGCCGCCCCGCAAGGCCGCCGTCCAGCACCGCTTTCAGCGATTTGTAATGCTGATCGCCAATGTCAAAGGACAGATCATCGCAATACAGGATAAAACGGTACGGGGCCGCGCGCAGATGGGCCAGCAGGCGCGGGATCGTGGCAAGGTCTTCGCGCGCCAGTTCGACGATTTTCAGATCGAACCCTTCGGCGCGCAATGCGCCATGCACGGCCTTGACCAGGGACGATTTCCCCATCCCCCGCGCGCCCCACAAAAGGGCGTTATTGGCAGGCAAACCGCGCGCAAAGGCGCGGGTGTTGTCCAGCAAAATATCGCGCGCGCGCGTGATGCCCACCAAAACATCCAGCGGCTGGGCGGCGATATGGTGCAGCGGCAACAGCGCCTCGGGACTGGACTGCCAAATGAAGGCGGGGGCGGTGAAATCGGGCGAGGCGGCGGGTGGCGGGGCCAGCCGTTCCAGCGCCTCGGCAATTCGCGTCAGCAGCGCCTCAGTCATCTGCGGGGTCGACCCAAGTGCCATCCGCCTGCGCCTCGCGCGCGCGCTCGATCCGCGCGATCAGTTGGATCGAGATTTCGTACAAAGGATAGACGGCAAAGAACAAAATAAGCTGGCTCATCACATCGGGGGGGGTCACAAGGGCCGCGACCAGCAAAATACCAACGACCGCGTATTTGCGCGTGGTCTTTAGCCCCGCGCTAGACACCAGCCCCGCCTTGCCCATCAAGGTCAGCAGGACAGGCAATTGAAAACAAAGACCAAAGGCGATGATCAATTTCAGCGAAATATCCAGCGTTTCATTCACCTTGCCCTGAAAAACAATGCTAATGCCTTGGCTTTCCACTGCTTTTTCCAGCGGCGTGGCCACACCCGCCCCAGCAATTGGCGCATCAGACACAGCGGGCAATATGGCCGAAACCACCGAAGTGGCATCTGCAAAGCCAAGGAAAAATCTCATGGCCATTGGGGTGACAAGATAGTGCGAAAACAGCGCGCCGATGATAAACAGCGCAGGCGAGGCGAGCAGGAACGGCAAGAACGCCGATTTTTCGCTGCGATACAGGCCAGGGGCTACAAATCGCCACATCTGATAGGCGATCACGGGGAAAGAAACCATCAGCCCCGCCACCACCGAAATCCGAATAAGGGTAAAGAAATACTCTTGCGGCGCGGTGTATTGCATGACGGGATTGGGGTCGCCAAAGGCGCGCAAAGCGTCTTCAATAGGCTTTAGCAAAAAGTTCAAAATCGGCTCGGCCACGAAGAAACACAAGGTCATCCCCACCAAAAACGCCCCAACCGACCACATGATCCGGTTGCGCAATTCGGCCAAATGTTCGATCAGCGGGGCGGCGCTGTCGTCGATCTCGTCTGATTTGCTCATATTGTGGCCTTTGGCGCTGGTTTGGCTTTTGGTTTGGAAGGTGCTTTTGCCGTGGGCGCTGCGTCTTCGGCGGCCTTGCGCGGCGCACGGGTTTTCGGCGCAGCTTTCGGTTGCTCTGCCGCAGGTGCGGCAGCGGGCGGCATGGGCGGCGGGGTCAAAGGCGCGGCCTTTGGCCCGTCCTTTGGCCCGTCCTTTGGCCCGTCCTTTGGCAGGGGCGACCATTTTTCAAAACCATCAACCGCTGCGCGCACTTTATCCAGCCCCATCGACTTGGCCGAGGTGACGGTTTTTAAGTCTTTCGCCACATCCGCTGCACCCGAATCTTTGGCGGCCTGTTCCATCGCGCGGGAAAACTCGCCCGCCATTGAGCGCGCCTTGGCCGTAAACCGCCCCAATTGGCGAAACATCTCTGGCAGGTCTTTTGGCCCAATCACCACAAGGGCGACGATGCCAATCACCATAAGCTCGGCCCAGCCTAAACCACCCATCGTATTGATCCTTATAGGTTATCTGCGCAGAAACTCGCCGCTTAGACCTTGTCTTTTTCCGCAGGCGTCACGTCTTTGGCGGCCTCGGCGCTGGTCTTTTCCAACTCGGCGGTGCTGTCGGACACGCCTTTCTTAAAGGCGGTGATGCCTTTGCCCACTTCGCCCATCAGCGAGGAAATCTTGCCCCGACCAAACAGAACCAGAACAACGACGGCGATGAGTAGCAGACCTGGAAGACCAATGTTGTTTAGCATGTCGAACCCCTGTTGAACCCGCAATAGCGCGGTGCTGCGGGGCAGACTAGACCCCGCGCGCGGCTTTGCCTAGGCGCAATACCCCACTGGACGCGCTGATAACTGACATTTATATGTCAGTAAGTCAGGAGTGTTCATGCCCAATACTGCCCCGCGCACCAACCGATTGTTTGACGTGATCCAAATCTTGCGCGATGGAAGGCTGCACCGCGCTGCAGGATTTGGCACAGGCGATGGGGGTTACTCCCGCGCACGATTTGGCGCGATATCGGAGGCGCTGCGCCACACGGGCCTTGCGATCGAGGGAGAGCGGGGCGTGGGGTATATCTTGCGCATGCCGCTGGCGTTGCCGCAGATGATGCTGACAGGGGCCGAGTTTGAGGCCCTGCGCGAGGGTTTGCGCCGCGTGGCAGACGGGGGCGACCCGCAGCTTGCCAAAGGCGCGCGCAGTCTTGCGGGCAAAATCGCCGCTGTGACCCCCGCCAGCGCTGATGCCAGTGATCTGTTCGCCGCCCGCGCGCCGCGCGCCGCCAAAACGCCGCCCTTTGTGCCCGCCCTGCGCCGCGCCATTCGCGGGCGCAATCTGGTCAGCATCACGGCAATCCTGCCGCCCAATATCCTATTTCACAGCGATATGCGCCCGCTATTTTTGGATTTGAAATCAAAGATTTGGACGCTCACCGCCTATTGCCACAGCGCGCGCGATTTTCGCGTGCTGCGCCTTGACCGCATTGCAGAAGTCACCCCCCTGCGCGAGACCTATCCCCGCGAGGCAGGGCGCGAATTGGCCGATTTTCGCGCCCTACCCAGTTTGCAATAGCGGCCTTATTCGGCGGCTAAACGTGAGATGACAACCGTCACTTCCGGCTTTTTGCCGATTTCTTCCATCGCCACTTGACGGGTAAGCTTGGTCAAGGCTTCGGACATTTTGTCATCATCGGCCAGAAGTTTGCGCCCTGCCGCCTCTAGGTAATCGGTCAGCTCGCCCTCTAAAACCTCGGCCCAAGCGCGGCCCGATTTGCCGCGCGGAGGCAGGCCCGACAGCTCTACCCAAGCATCGCCCAGCGGGCGGTCGTCTTCGTCCATCAGAACCGTCACCATCACGCGCCCGTTCAGCGCCATGCGGATACGGTCGCGCACGATCCCCTCCAACGCGCCGTAAATCACCGAGCCATCCAGATAGCTGCGGCCCGCGTCGATATATTCGGCCACCTTCGGCTCGTCGCCTGACAGATCAATCATCATCCCATTTGTTGCCACAATCGAGGCGATGCCCGAGGCATGGGCGATACGTGTATGTTCGCGCAAATGGCGATGCTCGCCGTGCATTGGGATCACCATATCAGGCAGGAAAATGCGGTGGGCATGTTCCAGATCGGGGCGGTTGGCGTGACCCGAGACGTGATATTTGCCGTTATCATCATCTTGAACATCCACACCTTTTTCCGACAGACCGTTCATAATGCTCAGCACGCCGCGCTCATTTCCAGGGATGGTCTTGGACGAGAACAGGAACAAATCGCCTTCTTTCATCTCAAGACCCAGATATTTACCGCGCGCCAGTTGCGCCGAGGCTGCCCGCCGCTCGCCCTGTGATCCCGTCACGATCAACATCAAGTTGCGGCGCGGAATATCCAGCGCCTCTTCGGGTGTGATGGTGCGGGGGAAGTCCTTCAAAACGCCCGATATTTCGGCGGCAGAGACCATCCGCTTCATCGCGCGGCCAAGCAGGCAGATGGAACGGTCGGCGGCCTTGCCCGCCTCGGCCAAGGTTTTCAGACGCGCCACATTACTGGCAAAAGTCGTGGCCACAACCATGCCGCCCGCGCCTTTGATCAGTTCGGCCAGCGGTTCTTTCAGCGACGATTCGCTGCGCCCTGCATGGGTGGAAAACACATTTGTGCTGTCGCACATCAGCGCTTTGACGGGACGCTCGGCTGCAATGGCGGACAGCATCGCATCATCCCAAGCCTCGCCCACGCCGGGGTTTGGATCGCGCTTGAAATCGCCTGAATGCACAATGCGGCCCAATGGCGTGTCGATGATCAGGCCCGATGCTTCGGGGATGGAATGACTGACGGGCATAAACTGCACTTCGAACGGGCCAGCCTTGACCACTTCGGGGCGCGCGGCCACCGTGGTGATGGCGTCTTTCGGGTGCCCCGCCTCTTCAAACTTCATCCGCCCAATGGTGGCGGTGAATTTGCGCATATAGACGGGCTTTTGCAATTTGTCCCACAGATGGGCCAGCGCGCCGATGTGATCTTCATGGGCGTGGGTGATGAAAATCGCCTCTAGACGGCTGACATTGGCCTGAAGCCAGGCAATATCGGGCAGGATCAGATCCACGCCGGGGGATGTGTCCATATCGGGGAAGGCAACGCCAAGATCGACCAAAATCAACCTCTCGCGCCCCTTTGGCCCGTAGCCATAGACATAGGCATTCATGCCAATTTCGCCCGCGCCCCCAAGGGGTAGATAGATCAGCCGATCACCGCTCATGCCGTTTCCTTGTTATATGTATTGATCAGGACAAGGCCGTGCATCGTCAGATCATCTTCAATTGCGTCAAATAGGTCGGTTCCTTGGGCAAACAAGGGAGGCCAGCCCCCCGTTGCGATCACTTTCATCGGGGCGGCGCGCTCACATCGCACCATCCGCACGATCCCCTCAACCAGCCCAATATAGCCCCAATAGACGCCCGATTGCATACAGGCAACGGTATTCGTGCCAATGGCGCGCAAAGGTTTGGCCACGTCGACATGCGGCAGGGCGGCGGCGGCCATATGCAGCGCCTCCAGCGACAGGTTCACGCCCGGGGCAATGACCCCGCCGACATAGGCGCCGTCAAAATCCACCACGTCAAAGGTGGTGGCGGTGCCAAAATCGACAACGATCAAATCGCCGCCATGTCGGTCAAAGCCGCCCACAGTATTGACCAAACGATCTGGCCCCACAATCGTGCCTGCATCGACGCGCGGCGGCACAGGCAAGGCGCAATCTGGTTTGCCCACAACCAAGGGGCGGCAGCCGAAGTAGCGATCGCACAAAACGCGCAAGTTAAACACCACGCGCGGCACAGTGGAGGAGATGATCGCCTCGGTTATATCAGCCTCGGTCTTGGTCAGCAGCATCAGGGATGACAGCCAGACGTGATATTCATCGGCCGTGCGCTTGTGATCTGTGGCAATGCGCCAAGTTGCGATGAACCGCGCCCCGTCCCAAATGGAAAAAACGGTATTTGTGTTGCCGCAATCAATGGCGAGTAGCATGGCGCGCCCCTTTAGAAAAACACATCCGCCGCAGGGATGGCCATGGGGCCAGCGGCGGTTTGCAAGATCAGGTTACCATCTTGGTCGATGTTAGAGAAGGTGCCCATATGCTGGATGCCAGAGGCAAGTCGCGCGGTGATTTGGTCGCCAAGGCGGGCGGCATGGGCCAGAAAATCCTTGCGGATCGGGGCAAAGCCATGGGCGATAAACTGCGCCTCGCGCTGCGCATAGGCGGCGGCAAGGTGGGTGAGAAAATCCACTGGCTGGACGGCGCGGCCCGTCGCGGCCAAGACCGACGTTGGTGTTGTGGCCCCCGCCTCGACGCCGCTGGCATCTGGATGGGCGGCCAAATTCACGCCAAAGCCAATGGCAAGGCAAGCCAGCGCGCCGCGCGGGGCCGATTCCAACAATATCCCCGCCACCTTGCCCCCCGCCAGCAGCACGTCATTAGGCCACTTAAGGGTGATTTGATCGCCCGCCACACCCGCGGCGATCAGCGCGTCGCGCAGTGCCAGCGCGGCGGCAAAACTGCGCAGCGCCATACGGGTAGGCGGATCTGAAGGGTGCAAAATCAGGCTGGCATAAAGATTGCCGCGCGGGCTGTCCCAGGCACGGGCCCGCCTGCCCCGCCCTGCGGTTTGCGTTTGCGCAGCGATCCAAGCTGGCCCGTCAGCCGCCAAAGCGGCGGCATTCGTGGAGGGCAAGCTGTCAAACACCGCGCGGCCATAGCCCTGCGGCCAACCCAGCGGCAGGGCCGTGATAGGGTTAGCCAAGCAGCGCCGCAGCGGCGGCTGCCGCTGGCCCCTCGATCCCGAACAGGTTTACCGTGCCCAGCACCACCGCCAGCGCCGCCGCCACAAATACCGTCCATTGCACGGGCGACATGCGGCTGGTGGCCGGCTCTGCTTCGGCCCCGAAATAGATGAAATAGACAATGCGCAGATAGTAAAACGCGCCGATCACCGATGCGACGCCCCCCGCCAGCGCCAGCCAAGCAAGCCCCGCATCATAGGCCGCCAGCATCACGTTAAACTTGCCCCAAAAGCCCAGCATCGGCGGCACGCCTGCAAGGCTGAACATCAGCACCAGCAGCGCCAGCGCCTTCATCGGTTCGGATTTGGAAAACTGATGCAGCGCCGCGATGTCCGTCACCGCGCGCCCGCCGCGCTCTAGCGACAGGATAAAGGCAAAGGTGCCAAGGTTCATAGTGATGTAAATCGCCATATAAACCAGCATGGCCTGAACGCCCATCAAAGTGCCCGAAGCCAGCCCCATCAGCGCAAAGCCCATATGCGCGATGGATGAATAGGCCATGAGGCGTTTGATATCGCGCTGGCCAATGGCAGCAATCGCGCCAAGGAACATGGAAACCACCGACAGCGCAGCCAGAACCTGATACCAATCATCGGTCATGGTGCCAAAGGCGTCATGCACAACACGCGCAATCAGGGCCATCGCGGCCAGTTTGGGCGCGGTGGCCAAAAACGCTGTGATCGGGGTCGGCGCGCCCTCATAGACGTCGGGCGTCCACATGTGAAACGGTGCGGCAGAGACTTTGAACGCCATACCCGCCAGCACAAAGACCATGCCAATCAGCACGCCAATCGACAGCTCTTGGCCCGCCGCAGCCATGATCGCGGCGAAATCCGTGGTGCCTGCAAAGCCGTAAATCAGCGATGCGCCATATAGCAGCAGGCCCGACGACAAGGCGCCCAGCACAAAATACTTCAAACCCGCTTCAGTGGATTTAACAGAATCGCGGCGCAGCGCAGTGATGACGTAAAGGGCCAGCGATTGCAGCTCTAGCCCCATATACAGCGTCATCAGGTTGGCGGCGGACACCATCACCATCATGCCAATGACAGCCAAGCTGATCAGAATTGGGTATTCAAACCGCGCCAAATCACGGCGCGCCATGTAATCTTGCGCCATAATCAGCACGGCAGCCGATGACAGCAGGATCGCCACCTTGGCAAAGCGGGCAAAGGCATCATCCACGATCAACCCGCCAAATCCTGCGCCGCCTGCCCCCATGCCAAAGGCGATCAGCAGCGCCAATATCGCAAACATCCCCGCAGTGGCCCAAGTCAGGACACCCGACAGGGCATCTTTGCCAAAATACACCCCTGCCAGCAGCGCCAGCATGGCATAGGCGGCCAAGATCACCTCGGGCAGGACGGTGGCAAGATCAATCGCGGTCATTTCAGGCGTCCTTTAATGGCTGGCCACTTCGGCCATAACGAGGCACGGCGGCGGCGTAATCGGCAACTAAGGCGGCCACGGATGGGCCGACCATATCGGTGACAGCGGCGGGATAGACGCCCAAAACCAGCGTCATAATGATCAAGGGGGCAAAAATTGCCCGCTCGCGCCGCGACATATCAGGGATCGTCTTCAGCGCCTCTTTGACCAGCGCGCCAAGGGTTACACGGCGGAACAGCCACAGCGCATAAGCCGCCGATAGGATGACACCCGATGTGGCGACAACGGCGACCCAAGTGTTCACTTGGAAAATACCCATCAATGTCAGAAATTCACCGACAAAACCCGAAGTGCCCGGCAAGCCGACATTGGCCATGGTAAAGAACAAGAACACCAGCGCATAGGCGGGCATGCGGGCAACCAGACCGCCATAGGCGCCGATTTCGCGCGTGTGCATACGATCGTAGATCACGCCAACGCACAAGAATAACGCGCCAGATATAAAGCCGTGGCTGATCATCTGAAACATCGCGCCGTCAATGCCCTGTTGGTTGGCAGCAAAAATCCCCATCGTGACATAGCCCATATGCGCCACGGACGAATAGGCGATCAGCTTTTTCATATCCGATTGAACCAGCGCCACCAAGGATGTGTAGACAATTGCGATCGCCGACATCCACAGGATGATTGTCGTCATCTCGGCCGCGCCCGCAGGAAACATCGGCAGGCTGAACCGCAAAAAGCCATAGCCGCCCATTTTCAGCAGCACCGCCGCCAGCAACCACCGACCCTGCCGTGGGCGCCTGAACGTGGGCATCGGGCAGCCAAGTATGCACGGGCCACATCGGCATTTTCACCGCGAAACTGGCGCAAAAAACGCAAGAAACAGCAGCGTTTGCACGCCGCCCGCAAGGGTGATGCCCAGAACTGTGATCGGCTCGGCAGGGAAATCAAAGGTGAGAAGGGTAGGAATATCGGTTGTGCCCGACATCACGAACATGCCCACCATAGCCACCAGCATCAAGACCGAGCCAAGGAACGTATACAGGAAAAACTTGAACGCCGCGTAGATGCGATTGACCCCGCCCCAGATGCCAATGATCAGGAACATCGGGATCAGCCCCGCCTCGAAGAACAGATAGAACAGCACCAAATCCAGCGCGCAGAACACGCCAAGGATCATGGTTTCCAGCAGCAAAAACGCGATCATGTAATCTTTGACCCGCTCGGTGACAGCCCAAGTCGAAAGGATGGTCAGCGGCATCAGAAAGGTGGTCAGCAAAACGAAGGGCAGCGAGATGCCATCCACCCCCATTTTGTAAGTTAGCCCCATGATCCACGGCGCGGTTTCGACAAATTGCATCCCCGTGTCGGCAGGATCAAACTGCGCAACCAGCGCCAGCGACATGATAAAACTAACGGTTGTGGCGACGAGTGCCAGAACTTTGGCGTTCTTTTGTGCCGCCGCATCATTGCCGCCGCAGGAACAGCGCCATGATCAGCGCCGCCACCGGCGGGGTAAAGGTAATGAGCGTGAGTAGATTATCCATTCCTTAACGCCCCCCAAACAGCGTCATCCATGTGATCAGGGCCGCAATACCCAACACCATGGCAAAAGCATAGGTAAACACATAGCCAGACTGCGCGCGCCCAGCCAGCCGCGTTAGCATTGGGATGACCCCCAAAGCCAGCCCGTTCAGGCCACCGTCAATCACCGCGCCATCACCCTTTTGCCACAACTGGCGGCCAATCCACATGGCGGGGCGAATGAAAATGGCGTCGTAAATCTCGTCGAAATACCACTTGTTCAATAAGAACCGATAAAGCGGCGCTTGGTTGCGCGCCAATGCGCCCGGCAGGGATGGGTTTTTGATGTAGAACAACCAAGCCAAGGCAAGGCCCAAGATCATCGCGACAAAGGGCGAAACTTTCACCCATTTTGGCACCTCATGCGCCGCGTGCAGCGCGCTGCTGTCAAAGGCGAAAGTATCCTTGGCGGCCATCGCGGCAGAATGCGGCTCCTCGGCGGCATGGGCGGCCTCTGCAGGGGCGGCCTCTGCTGGGGCGGCCTCTGCATGGGCATCCTCGGCTTTGGCCTCGCCCCCATGTTCACCCTTCCCTTGATCACCCGCGAGATCGCCCTCGACATGATGTGCGGCAGCGGGGGACATGCCGAACCAAGCGCGCATTTTGCCTTCGTCACCGAAAAAGTTGTTGAACCAGACCATCCCAGCAAGAACCGCGCCAAGGGACAAAACCCCCAGCGGGATCAGCATCACGCGCGGGCTTTCATGGGCGTGATCGTGGGTGTGTTTGTCGCCGCGCGCCTCGCCGAAAAAGGTCATAAACATCAGCCGCCACGAATAGAAACTGGTCATCAGCGCGGCCACGACCAGCAAGGTGAAGGCGTAGTTCGACCCGACAAAGGCAGACTCGATCACCGCATCCTTGGACAAGAACCCCGCAAAACCAATATGCGTCAGCGGAATACCCACGCCTGTGATGGCCAAGGTGCCGATCATCATCATCCAGAAGGTGAAGGGGATCTTTTTGCGCAATCCGCCGTAGTTGCGCATGTCTTGTTCGTGGTGCATCGCGTGGATCACACTGCCCGCGCCAAGGAACAGCATCGCCTTGAAAAACGCGTGGGTGAACAGATGGAACATCGCCACGGGATACATGCCAACGCCAGCCGCCACAAACATATAGCCCAGTTGCGAGCAGGTCGAATAAGCGATCACGCGTTTGATGTCATTTTGGACAAGTCCCACGGTGGCTGCGAAAAACGCCGTCGTTGCGCCCACCACCACGATCATATCTTTGGCATAGGGGGCGACTTCATATAGGGGCGACATGCGCGAGACCAAAAACACCCCCGCCGTCACCATGGTTGCGGCATGGATAAGCGCGGACACAGGGGTTGGCCCCTCCATCGCGTCGGGCAGCCATGTGTGCAGAAATAGCTGCGCCGATTTGCCCATGGCACCGATGAACAGCAAAACGCCCAGCAGGTTCGCGGCGTTCCACTCGCGCCACAGAAAATGCAGCTGCGTTTCGGCCAATTGCGGCGCGGCGGCAAAAATATCGTCAAACTTAACGCTGCCCGTCAGGTAGAACAGCCCGAAAATGCCTAAGGCAAAGCCAAAGTCCCCCACGCGGTTGACCACGAATGCCTTGATACTGGCGGCATTGGCGGATTCTTTTTTGTAGTAGAAGCCGATCAAAAGATAGGAGGCGACGCCCACCCCTTCCCAGCCAAAGAACATCTGTACAAGATTGTCCGAGGTGACAAGCGACAGCATGGAAAACGTGAAAAATGACAAATAGGCGAAAAAGCGGGCGCGATAGGCCTCACCGTGCCCCCAATTATCGTCATGCGCCATGTAGCCAAAGGAATACAGGTGAACCAGCGCCGAGACCGAATTCACCACCACCAGCATGATGGCCGTCATACGGTCAAGGCGAATGGCCCAATCGGCCTGCAATTCGCCACTGTCTAAGAACCGCAAAATGGTGATGTGCTGCGTGACCCCATCATGCCCAATAAAAATCGCCCAAGATAAGATAGCGGCCAAAAACACCAGCGACGTGGTCAGCACCTGCGCCGCCCTCTCGCCCATGATGCGCCAGCCAAAGCCCGCCAGAATGGCCCCAACCAGCGGCGCGAAAAGAATAATCTGTGCCATGGTTTAGCCTTTCATCACGTTTACGTCTTCGACATCAATCGTGCCGCGATTGCGGAAGAACACGACCAACAGTGCAAGGCCAATCGCCGCCTCGGCAGCAGCCACGGTCAGGATGAACATGGTGAACACCTGCCCGACCAGATCGCCCAAATGGGCCGAAAAGGCGACAAGGTTGATGTTCACCGCCAGCAGCATCAGCTCGATCGACATCAAAATGACGATGATATTCTTGCGGTTCAGGAAGATGCCAAAAATGCCAATCACAAACAGCGCCGCTGCCGCGATAAGGTAATGTTCCAGTCCAACCATGTCTCGGTCCCTCACGGCCATTGGCCAAATTATTGCGGTGCGGCTTACAGCCCCTGCCCCGGTTTTACGTCTTTGATTTCCATTGCTTTTGCAGGATCGCGCCACATTTGCCGCAGCACGTTTTGGCGTTTGACATCGCGGCGGTGGCGCAGGGTCAGCACGATGGCGCCAATCATCGCAACCAGCAAGATCAAGCCCGACAGCTGGAACAGAAGGAAATACTGATCATAAATCAGCAGCCCCAGCGCGCGCGTGTTTTCAACCGATCCCAAATCGGGGGTGACAGCGGCGCGCGCGCCCTCGGCGCCTACCGCAGTTTCCCACGCCCCCACGCCCAGCACCAGTTGCATGACAATGACAACACCGATCAACAATCCAAGGGGCGCGTATTGCGACATCTCGCCTTTTAGCTGGGCAAAATCCACGTCCAGCATCATCACCACAAACAAAAACAGCACCGCCACCGCGCCCACGTAAACGATGATCAGCAGCATGGCGACGAATTCCGCCCCCAGCAGCACGAACAGGCCCGAAGCGGACAGAAAGGCCAAAATCAGCCACAGCACCGAGTGCACAGGGTTGCGCGCCAGCGTGACCATCAACCCAGCCAGAATGGTGACGCTGGCAAAGGCGTAAAAGACGTAATCGGCCACAGTCATGGTTTTGACTCCTCGGTTTCGGCAAAGGCGGCTTGCGCCACGTCCATCGCCTTTTGTATCGCGGGCATGTTGCCAAACATCGCGCATTGCAAGATGACTTCGGTAATTTCGCGTTTGGTTGCCCCTGCCGCCAGCGCCTGCGCGATGGTCGGGCGCAGCAGCGCCTCGCCGCCCGCGCCTTGCACGACCAGCCCCGTGATCACCACCAAAGTGCGGGTTTTGGCGTCCAGCCCCTCGGGGTTATGGGTTTTGCCAAACCACGCCTCGGCCACATCTTTTGGCAGGGTGGGAAACAGTTTGGCCATGGCCGCCATATCGACCTTGCCCATGGCGGGCGCAAAACCAGCGGCCATTTTCTGGCCCTGCTCTAACATTTGCGCAAACATTTGGGTGATCGGGTCGGTCATTGGGCTACCTGTAGGGCGCGTCAAGTTCTAGGTTGCGGGCAATTTCCGCCTCCCAGCGCGCGCCGTTCGACAGAAGTTTTGCCTTGTCATAAAACAGCTCTTCGCGGGTTTCGGTCGCAAATTCGAAATTTGGCCCTTCGACGATGGCATCTACGGGGCACGCCTCTTGGCAGAACCCGCAGTAGATGCATTTGGTCATGTCGATGTCATAGCGGGTGGTGCGGCGCGAGCCGTCCTCGCGCGGTTCGGCGTCGATGGTGATGGCTTGGGCGGGGCAAACTGCCTC
The DNA here is from genome assembly GCA_034519315.1 of Cypionkella sp. Lineage (GTDB taxonomy): Bacteria > Pseudomonadota > Alphaproteobacteria > Rhodobacterales > Rhodobacteraceae > Cypionkella. Next base: position 51,981 of record JAXHON010000017.1, read on the forward strand.
GCATAGTTTACAGGCGATGCAGCGTTCTTCGCCGTTCGGGTAACGGCGCAGGGCGTGCTCGCCGCGAAAACGCGCAGAGAGCGGCCCCTTTTCGTGCGGGTAGTTGATGGTCGCCTTCGGCGCGACAAAATAGCGAAGGCCAATGCCAAAGCCTTTGATGAAATCCCACAGCAGGAAATATTTTGTAGCGCGTGTCCAGTCGATCTGCGTCATATCAGCCCCCAATCGCCCAGCGGGCCCAGAACCCGCCCAGCACTTCGAATTTTGCCAAAAAGGCCACGATCACCACCCACGCAAGCGATAAGGGCAGGAACACTTTCCAGCCGATCCGCATCAGTTGATCATAGCGGTAGCGCGGCACAATCGCCTTGACCATCGAGATGACAAAGAACAGCGCGGCCATCTTTGCCGCCATCCAATGGGTGCCGTCAGGGATGCCCTCGATGGGCGACAGCCAGCCGCCAAAGAACAAGATGGACATCAGCGCGGTCATCAAAACCACGGCCATCAATTCGCCGATCATGAACAGCAAGAACGGGGTCGATGAATATTCCACCTGATAGCCCGCGACCAGTTCCGACTCTGCCTCGGGCAAATCAAAGGGCGGGCGGTTGGTTTCCGCCAAGGCACTGATCAAAAACAGGAAAAACATCGGAAAATGCGGCAGGATATACCAAGACAGCAGCCCCGCCCCATCTTGCGCCCGCACGATGGATGAGAAATTCATCGACCCTGTGGAAATGATGATGCCAATGATGATCAGGCCCAGCGACACCTCGTAGGAGATCATCTGCGCGGCAGAGCGCAGCGAGCCAAGGAAAGGGTATTTCGAGTTAGAGGCCCAGCCGCCCATGATGATGCCGTAAACTTCCAAAGACGAGACGGCGAAGATGAACAGGATCGCCACGTTCATATCCGACACGACCCAGCCCTCGTTCCACGGGATCACCACCCATGCGATCACAGGCAGAATGAACGACAAAAGCGGCGCCAGAAAATACACTGCGCGGTCGGCCCCCGCAGGCACGACGATTTCCTTGACGATATATTTCAAAAAGTCGGCAAAGGATTGCAGCAGGCCAAAGGGCCCAACCACGTTTGGCCCGCGCCGCATTTGCACGGCGGCCCAAATCTTACGGTCGGCGTACATCAAAAAGGCCAACGCAACCAGCAGGCAGACAATGACCAAAAGGCACTGCGCCGCGACCAGAACCACGATGCCTAAGTTGGTACTTAGAAACTGTTCCATTTTGCCTTACCTGTCCCTAAACCGTTGGAATCGCGCGCGCGCCGCAGCCCTGCACCGTCACTTCGGCATCTAGCGTTTTGGTGCCCCGTGGCAGCGCCGCCGAGATGGTGTAAACCGCATCCCCGCGCCAAATACCACCCTGAAAGTCAATTTTCGTGCGCACTTGGCGCGCAAAACCTGCGCCTCGGATCAGCGCATATTGTGCAGCTGCGCAGGCGGCATAGTCCGCCACATCGCCCGCGCCATTGCCGCCGCGCATGGCGACGGTGAATTGCACCAAATCCCCCTCTAGCAGCGCGGTTTGAATGCCCAAATACTGCGCCGCCTCGCCATTTGGCGCGGGCAAAGGGGTGCAGGCGGGCAATGCCGCCGCCGCACCGATTGCCGTGATGCGCGCCAAGCCCTGCATCATTCCGCCGCCAATTTCGCGACAGCGCGCGCCGATTCCAGTGCGGCTAACTCGCCCATGACGGTGCTCGCGCGGGCGATGGGGTTGGTTTGGTAGAATTGGCTAAAGGCGTTTTTGAACGTGGCAGCAATACG
>JAXHON010000039.1:0-90271 GCA_034519315.1 Cypionkella sp.
AGGTTAATCAGTAACTGACCGACGGATGCAGCTTGGGCTTCCAAACCCTGCTGCCCGACGCAGCCCGCCTGTCAGCTCCGTTACGGCGCACGTGGGCGGAAAGGCGGCGGCAAGCGCAAAAATAGCTTTGCAAATCGGACACCGGCGGGGTGGCGCCGACAAAGGCATTGGGCCAGAGGCGCGGCGCGGGGCATTCGTCGGCGCGCCCGGGTCTTGCGCCGAAGGGCGGCTAGCGCGGGCACGCTGCGAGGCGGTAATCAATAGTTATGGGTTAGAGATGCAAGTTGATCCGGCGGTCGCGGTCTGGCTAAGGGTTCCGCCCTTCGGGTTACATCGCGCCAACCAATCGATAATCCACCGAAAGGGGTGGTGACGCCTTTGGGTGCGAAATTTCCCCGGCTCAGCCGGCCCCGACTTGGACCGCTTCATCCGCTCCGCGACGCGACATGACCCGCGTTCGTGGGCGCGGCACGGGGGACATCATTTTAAAGCCGCTTGCAGGTGGCGTAATGAATGACCGTAACCTAGCCCGGGGCTGCACGACCCCGGCCATCATCGCGAGCCGCGGGATTACCAAAATCCTTATCCCCGCCGTGGCCAAGGTCGATGGCCGCTGTACGTGCGCCGCAGGCGGGCGGCGAGACGCGGCCGAACAGGCCGGCCGCGGGCGGGGCGACCTGAAAGGTGCTGACCCGCAGCGGACGATTTGCGCCGCCATCGTTAACCCGTAGCGATACCGGCAGATTTGCCGGCACGGGGATTGACGATTATCTGACGGAAATCAATGACCTCGCCCACGGGTATTCAGGTGAATTGAACGCCTTGATACCAATGTCGCGATCATCCGGGCAGTGACGAGGCCAAACGCCTAAGCCCCGGTCCCAACGGGGAAGGATCAGGTCCAGGCCGCGCAGGCCGATTGGGGTCGCGTGGGTCACGATCCCGGTGATAGCCGCCGGCCGAGGGCCACGCGGGCAAGCCCTCGTCCGGGCGGTGGCTCTTCCAGACCAGTGATCAGGGAACATGTCTGCATAGCGCCGCCGTGCGTGGTAGCGATGCGGGTCTGCGTCGAGGGGTGCATAATTAGGCAAGTCCAAACCGGTAGCTCACGGGCGGCACTTCGGATGCCTAAAACGGTCCATCAGCGGGCCAGAGGCTCCGCGTCCTCGCCGCAGACGGCACGGCCAGAGGCCGAGCCCGGGGCTGGCGGCGACCAATAACTTGCACGGATATGCACATGGGCATTGGCGCGCCCCACCGACATCACAGCGTCTCGATGGGCTGGGCGGCTTCTGCACGGGCGGGGCCCCGAACCCATGGGAGGGCCGCCCGCGCCCGCCGCGTCACTGTACACGACCGAAAAAGGCGAAGGGGCGCAGAGCCCCCGCAGGGAGCGACACAGGCTGCCTAGCGCTCCGGCAGGGGCGGCAGCGACGCGCGCGCGCGCGCGCGCGCGCGCGCGCGCGCGCCGCCGCCGACCGCCTCGCAGCAATCCATGCTTGCGGCGCGGCTGCCCTCGATCATGCCGCCACTCTCCCCTGCCGAGGCGCTGGAAACCTCGATGATCCATTCGCTGGCGGGGCTCCTCTCTGAAGGGGGCATTTCGCGCCTGCGCCCCTTTCGCGAGCCGCATCACACCGCGTCGATGGCCGCGATTGTGGGCGGCGGCAAGGGCGCAAAACCGGGGGAAATTTCGCTGGCCCATAACGGGGTTTTGTTTATGGATGAATTTCCAGAATTCCCCCGCCCCGTGCTGGAAACCCTGCGCCAACCCATCGAGACGGGTGATGTGGTGATTGCCCGCGCCAATGCCCATGTGCGCTATCCGTGCAAGTTTTTACTGGTCGCCGCCGCCAACCCCTGCAAATGCGGCTATCTGGCCGACCCCGCCCGCGCCTGCGCCAAAGTGCCGATCTGCGGCGAGGATTACTTGGGCCGCATCTCTGGCCCGCTGATGGACCGTTTTGATCTGCGCATCGAAGTGCCGCCCGTGGCCTATACCGATTTGGATTTGCCTAATTCGGGCGATACCTCGGCGCAGGTCGCCGCCCGCGTCGCTGCCGCGCGCGATGTGCAAGCGGCGCGCTATGCGGGGCATGACCGCATCCGCGTGAATGCCGATCTGGAGGGCCCGATGCTAGAGCAAGCCGCCGCCCCTGACAGCGAAGGGCGCGATTTGCTGGCCCGCGTGGCGCAGAAATTCGGCCTTTCCGCGCGCGGCTATCACCGAGTTTTGCGCGTGGCCCGCACGATTGCCGACTTGGACGGATCGGCCAGCCTGCGCGGCCCCCATGTGGCCGAGGCGGTCAGCTACCGCATCGCCATCGGGGCCAAAGCCTAGGCGCGCTTGGCCTCAATCGCCTGCCAGATGATCGCGGCGGTGTTGGTGCCGTCAAAGCGTTCCAATTCCTGAATACCTGTGGGCGAAGTCACGTTGATTTCCGTCAGATAATCGCCAATCACGTCGATGCCGACAAAAATCTGCCCATTATCGCGCAAGGTTGGCCCGATGGCGGCGCAAATCTCCAAGTCGCGCGGGGTCAGGCCCACCTTTTCAGGTCGCCCGCCCGCGTGCATGTTCGACCGCGTCTCGCCGACCTGCGGCACGCGGTTGATCGCGCCTACGGGCTGGCCATCGACCAAAATGATGCGCTTGTCACCCTTGGCCACGGCGGGGATAAATTTTTGGACAATCAGCGGCTCGCGATTGATGGCCGAAAACATCTCGTGCAGCGAGGCTAGGTTGCGGTCATTCTCATCCAGCCTGAACACGCCAGCCCCGCCATTGCCATAAAGCGGCTTTAAAATAATGTCCCCATGCCGCGCCTTGAACGCGCGAATCGTGTCTAGATCGCGGGCAATCGCTGTGGGCGGTGTCAAATCGGGAAAGCGCAGCACCAGCAGTTTTTCAGGGAAATTTCGCACCCAAAATGGATCATTCACCACCAAGGTTTTCGGGTGGATCATATCCAGCAGATGGGTGGTTGTGATGTAACCCATATCAAAGGGCGGGTCTTGCCGCAGCCAGACCACGTCAAATTCCGCCAGATCAACTTGCATCTCTGGCCCATAGCTGACGTGATTACCCGCCTCGCGCCGCAGCGTGATGGGAAACCCCCGCGCCATAACCCGCCCTTCGACAAAGGCCAATTTATCGGGCGCGTAAAAAAACAGCGAATGCCCCCGCGCCTGCGCCTCTAGCCCAATGCGAAAGGTGCTGTCGGCGTTGATATTCACCCCGCCGATTGGGTCCATTTGCAAAGCTATTTTTAGCGCCATACCCGCCTCCGCCGCGTCCATGTCTTAGATGGCCGACAAGCGGGCAAAATGCAATTGATCAGGCAGCGAAGTTTTGCAGAATTTCGATTTGGCCCATAGCATCGACCAAAGCTGCATCAAGGCGCACATCGGTCAGTTGCCCCAAAGGTTCACCTTCAACAAATTCAGCCGCCGCAGCATAAATGCGGGCAATTTGGCGCGGGCCTAGGTGTTGGGCGGCCAAATCATGAGTGCGGCTTTGCTTGACCTCGATGAAGATAACCTGCGCCCCGTCGCGCATGATCAAATCAATTTCCCCGCCTTTGCCGCGCCAGCGCTGGGCAACAAGTGTTTTCCCATCGCGCTGATATAGCCGCGAAACCTGTTCCTCTGCGGCTAGGCCCGCATGATATGATGTGGCTCCGCTCATGTTTCCCCCCGCGTCAGTGCCAATTGGTAAACGTCGCGCCGCGGTGCACCAAAGGCGCTGGCCACAGCCGCCACAGCATCCTTAACCGACATTTGCGCCAAAGCCTTATCCAAAGCCGCCTCTAATGTTTCGGCATCGGCAGATTGCGCCGCTGCGCGATCCACCAAAACCACAATTTCGCCTTTCACATCGCGCCCATCAAAGGCGGCTGCCAGTTCGGCCAAAGTGCCGCGCGTCACTTCTTCAAATCGTTTTGTCAATTCGCGGCATACCACGCCCGCGCGATCATTCCCCATAATGTCGCACAAATCACTTAATAAACGATGAACTCTTTTGGGCGATTCGTAAAAGACCAGCGTCGCCTGAGCGGATTGTAAGTCTTGCAAGAATCCCTGCCTTGCGGTTTTGGTTGTTGGCGCAAACCCCGCGAAATAAAACCGATCTGTCGGCAGGCCTGCCACAGTCAGCGCGCATAGCACCGCCGAAGGGCCAGGTGCGGAAATCAACACATGCCCCGCCGCAATCACCGCGCGGCCCAGTTGAAACCCAGGATCTGAAATCAGCGGCGTGCCCGCCTCGGAGGCGTAGACCACCGATTTCCCTTCGGCTATTGCGCGCAAAATACGGGGGGTTGCAGCATCGTTGTTGTGCTCGTGATAGGCCACCAAGGGCCGCCCCGCCAGCGGGATAGCGTGAATTTCCATCAAATGGCGCAGCGTGCGGGTATCCTCGGCGGCCAGCACATCGGCCGCCGCCAGAATATCCAGTGCGCGCAGGGTGATGTCGCGCGCTGCGCCAATGGGCGTGGCGATAAAATACAGCCCTGCGTCCAGTTTTGTGTGTATCGGCACGGTGAGTGTCATTCTACTTTTGCCCGCCCTGATCCGTTTACTTTGTGCCCTAGATTGCATATGAGGGAGGGGAAATCCACTCATAGGCATCAATGGCCTACTAAGGAGCGAGAAAATGGTTACCAAAGCATGGTCACTGGGCCGTATAGCGCGCGGTATATTGGGATTGGGCGCGCTGACCTTGTCGATGGCCTGTGCGCCCATTTCCGTGGGCGGTATCGGGGGCGGCGGCACGATCAGGGTGGCCCTTTTGGTTCCTTCGGGCTCTGGTCAGGCGGGTGACGAAGTTTTGGGCCAATCGCTGGAAAACGCCGCGCGTTTGGCGATCCAAGACTTGGGCGATACCAAGGTGCAGCTGATGGTTTACGGCACGGGGGGGCAGCCCGCCCAAGCAGCCGCCATGGCGAAAAAGGCTGTGGCCGATGGCGCGCAGGTCATCCTTGGCCCCGTTTTCGCCCAAGAGGCGAATGCAGCAGGCGTGGCCGTGGCGGGCAGCGGGGTGAATGTTCTGGCCTTTTCCAACAACCCCGACATTGCGGGGGGCAACGTCTTTATCCTTGGCCCCACCTTCCAAAACACGGCCGAGCGTTTGGCCTCTTACGCCGTGCGCACGGGTAAATCGAAATTCATGATTGCCTCTGATCGCAATATCGCAGGTCAGCTGGGCCGCGATGCCATCAAGCGGGGCGCATTGATTGCAGGGGCCACAGTGGTGGCCGAGGCCGATTACGAGTTCTCGCAAAACGGGATCGTATCGGCGGCGCCGCAGCTGGCCGCGCAGGCCAAATCCAGCGGTGCGCAGGCGATGTTCCTGACGGCGGATACGGCGGGTGCGCTGCCGCTGCTTAGCCAAATGCTGCTGGACAACGGGCTGCGCGGGGCGAATGTGCAATTTGTCGGGCTAACGCGCTGGGATATTCCGCAGACGACATTGGCCCTGCCTGGTGTCCAAGGCGGGCTGTTTGCCATGCCCGATCCTGGTCGTTACAGCCAGTTCGTCTCTCGCTACAACTCGGCCTATGGGGCCGCGCCGCATCCGATCGCGGCGCTGGGGTATGATGGTATCGCGGCTTTGGGCGCGCTGGCATCTGGTGCAGGCAACGGGCCCGTCACGCGCGATGCGCTGATGCAGGCGGCGGGCTTTGTTGGCGTGAACGGCGTGTTCCGCCTGCTGGGCGATGGCACAAACCAGCGCGGTTTGGCGGTGGCGCAGGTGCAAGGCGGCAAGATTGTGATTGTCGAGTCCGCGCCAGACACTTTTGGCTTGCCGGGCCTGTGATCTGAACTTGGGGGCGCTGTTTCAGGTTTTGTGATGGACAGCGCCCCCCAGCCCTATTTCATCGACAGCGCGGCCCATATTGTGGCCGCAATTCTCGCGGCAATTCCCCAAGGCTGCGATGCCCGCACGATCCAAAGCGAAACTGTGCGCCAGCTGCTGGCGCTGAAATCGCAAACCAATGCGCGCCTTGAGGCCGATTTTCGCGCCTCCCCCCTGCAGGCCCGCCCCCTGCTGGCGGCGCAATCGCAATTGACCGATGTTTTGGTCTCGGCTGCCTTTGACATCGCCCGCACGGCCCTACACCCCGCGCCCAACCCAACAGCGGCCGAACGGCTGGCCGTTCTGGCTGTGGGCGGCTGCGGGCGCGCCGAAATGGCCCCGCATTCCGATGTGGATCTGCTGTTTCTGACCCCCACCAAAATCACGCCTTGGGCGGAATGCGTCATCGAATCCATGCTTTATATCCTGTGGGACCTAAAGCTAAAGGTTGGCCATTCCTCCCGCACCATTTCCGATTGCCTGACCTTGGGGCGCGAGGATATCACCATCCGCACCGCCCTGTTGGAAATGCGATTTGTCGCGGGTGATAGCGACCTTGCCACGCAGCTAGATGCGAAGCTGTGGGCGGATTTGTTTCGCAACACTGGCCCCGCCTTTATTGACGCCAAGCTGACCGAACGGGCCGAGAGGCATAAACGTCAAGGCGGCCAGCGCTATGTGCTAGAGCCTAATGTCAAAGAGGCTAAGGGCGGGCTGCGCGATTTGCAAACCCTGTATTGGATTGGCAAATACCTGCACCGCGTGCCCAATGCGCGCGGGCTGGTCGGCGCGGGCCTGCTGACCCAAGACGAATTTGAAACCTTTGACCGCGCCGAAAATTTCCTATGGGCCGCGCGCTGCCATATGCACCACATCGCAGGGCGCGCTGCCGATCAGCTGACCTTTGATATGCAGGTCGAGGTGGCCGCGCGCATGGGCTACATCGACGCGGGCGGGCGGCGCGGTGTAGAGCGGTTCATGCAAGACTATTTTCGCCACGCCACCCGCGTGGGCGAATTGACCCGCGTCTTTTTGGCCGAACTTGAGGCCCGACACGCCAAACCCGAGGCGCGGCTTTTAGGCTTTTTCAACCGTAAAAAGGTGGCGGCTGGCTACAAGCTGGTGCAGGGCCGCATTGATATCGCCAATACTGAGGCCTTTCTAAAAGACCCGCTGAATCTTTTGAAAATATTCGAAGAGGCGCTGCGGTCGGGCTATTTGCTGCACCCCAATGTCATGCGCCTGATCGCCGCCAATCTTCACTTGATTGACGATGACTTGCGCGATGATACGCAGGCGCAAGGCATCTTTTTGGATTTGCTGCTGAAACACGGCAACCCCGAACGCGCCCTGCGGCGGATGAACGAGCTGGGCGTTTTGGCCGCCTTTATCCCCGAATTTGAAAACATCGTCGCGATGATGCAGTTCAACGTCTACCACCATTACACGGTGGACGAGCATATCATCCAAACCGTCTCTGTTCTGGCCCAGATCGAGCGGGGCGAGTTGGTCGAGGAATTGCCCGTGGCCTCGGGCATCCTTAAGGCAGGCGTCAATCGCCGCATCATCTATGTCGCGCTTTTGCTGCACGACATTGGCAAGGGTCGTCCCGAAGATCACTCGATCATCGGCGCGCAGCTGGCCCGCCGCATTGCCCCGCGCCTTGGGCTGGACGCGGGCGAGGTGGAAACCGTTGAATGGTTGGTGCGCCATCATCTGCTGATGTCTGACATGGCGCAAAAGCGTGATATTGGCGATCCGCGCACGGTGCGCGATTTTGCCAAGGCGGTGGAAACCCGCGCACGGCTGGATTTGCTGACGGTGCTGACGGTGTGCGATATTCGCGGCGTTGGGCCGACCACTTGGAACAACTGGAAGGCCATGCTGATCCGCCAGCTATACGCCCAAACCGCCGAGGCGCTGGATGGCGGGTTGGAAACGGCGGGGCGGCATCTGCCCGAAGATGTGTCCAAACAGGCGCTGCAATCGCGGCTGGTGCAATGGACATCGGTCGAGATTGCCACCGAACTGGCCCGCCACTACGGGCCCTATTGGCAGGGCCTTTCCCACTGAAACGCATCTGGCCTTTGCCCAGCTTTTGCACGGCATCAAAGATGACGAAATTCGCATCGACCTGCACCCCGAACCTGCCCGCGATGCCACCCGCGCCTGCTTTGCGCTGTCTGATCATCCGGGCATCTTCAGCCGCTTTTCAGGGGCGCTGGCGCTGGTGGGGGCCAATGTCGTTGATGCGCGCACCTATACCACCAAAGATGGCTATGCGACGGCGGTGTTTTGGGTGCAAGACAGCGAAGGCCACCCCTACGAGGTGTCGCGCCTGCCGCGCCTGCGCGGCATGATCGAGAAAACCCTGCGCGGCGAGGTGCTGCCCCGCGAGGCACTGGCAGACCGCGACAAAGTGAAAAAGCGCGAGCGCGAGTTCCGCTTTCCAACCCATATCATTTTCGACAATGAGGGTTCGGAAATCTATACGATCATCGAGGTCGACACTCGCGATCGCCCCGGTCTTTTGTTTGATCTGACCCGCACACTGGCCGTGAACAACATTTCCATTGTCAGCGCAGTGATTGCGACCTACGGCGCGCAGGTGGTGGATGTGTTTTACGTCAAGGATATGTTCGGGCTAAAACTGCACGCCAAATCGCGGCAAGAGGCGCTGGAGAAAAAGCTGCGCCAAGCCATTGTTGACGGGGCCGAGCGGGCGGTTGGGGACTAAGGGGCCCGCATGCCCCTTTGACCTGCGGTGCAGCGCGCGTTTTGCAAAGACTGGACGGCGCGCGCAAAAAGCGGCAAGGCTAAGGGACAGGCAGGGGCAGGTCGCGTGACAAAATCCAATCTTATTCGCAATACCATCGTCTTGGGCGGCTGGACGCTGCTCTCGCGCGGGTCGGGCCTTGTGCGCGATGTTTTGATGGCGGGGTATTTGGGCACGGGGGCGGCGGCGGATGCCTTTAACGTGGCGTTTTCGCTGCCCAATATGTTTCGCCGCTTCTTTGCCGAAGGCGCGTTTAATCAGGCCTTTGTGCCGATCTATGCCAAAAAGCTAGAGGCGGGCCCCAGCGCTGGCGAGGATGCGCGCGGATTTGCCAGCGATGCCTTTTCGGGGCTAATCGCCGTGCTGCTGGTGTTGGTCACGGTCTGCACGCTGGCGATGCCGTGGTTGGTTTGGGCCATGGCTTCGGGCTTTGTGGGGGATGCGCGGTTTGATCTGGCGGTGGATTATGGGCGGATTGCCTTTGTTTATATCCTGTTCATTTCGCTTGTCGCGCTGCTGTCGGGCGTAATGAACGCGCATGGCCGTTTTTCCGAGGCGGGGTTTGTGCCGATTTTGATGAACCTGATCTTTATCGCGGCGATTGGCCTGGCGGTTTGGCGGGGCTGGGATATGGGGCAAACGCTGGCCTATACGGTGCCAGTGACGGGTGCCGCGCAGTTGGCCTTTACATGGATTGCGGCCCACCGTATCGGCTTTCGCGCAGGCCTAAGCTGGCCGCGCTGGACGCCCGATTTGCGCCATTTGCTGATCATCGCGGGCCCCGCCGTTCTGGCGGGCGGCGTCGTGCAGATCAACCTTTTGGTGGGCCGTCAGGTGGCCAGCTATACCGAAGGCGCAGTCTCTTGGCTGGTCTATGCGGATCGTTTGTATCAACTGCCCCTTGGCGTGGTTGGCATTGCAGTAGGCACGGTGCTGCTGCCCGATCTGGCGCGGCGCCTGCGCAGCGGTGACGAGGCGGGCGCGCAATCCAGCCTGAACCGTTCCCTTGAATTTGCGCTGGCCCTGACCCTGCCTGCCGCTGTGGCGCTGGTGGTTATCGCCCATGCGCTGACCTTTGTGCTGTATCAGCGCGGGGCCTTTGGCCCTGCGGACACAACTGCGACGGCGCTGGCCTTGGCCATTTACGGCGCGGGTTTGCCTGCCTTTGTGCTGCAAAAGGTCTGGCAGCCGCTATATTACGCGCGCGAGGATACGCGCCGCCCATTCCAATTTGCCCTGCTTGCGATGGTGGTCAATGTCGCGTTGGCTGCGGGATTGATGCCGCTGATCGGCTTTGCCGCCGCCGCTGTGGCCACGACTGCTGCCGCTTGGATCATGCTGGCGCAGCTGATCTGGGGCGCGCGCGGGATGGGGGCTTCGGTGGCATTGGATGCGCGGTCCAAGGCGCGCCTGCCGCGCATTGTGCTGGCCAGCGCGATTATGGGGGCAGCTTTATTCGCAGCGGCCCATCTGATCAGCGCGTGGCTATACGATTCCAGTTGGCGTTATGCCGCATTGGCAGGTTTGATCGCGCTGGGCATCATCGTCTATTTCGGCAGTGGGGCGGCCATTGGCGCGTTCAAATTGGCCGATTTTCGCGCCCTGCGTCAGCGTTGACGCAGTCGCGCGCGCACCCGCTGCCACCCGCCTGGAACCGCGACAAAAGATAAGGCAAACCCCGCGACAAAGGCGGTTACATCCGCCACCCATTCAGGCCCGCCGCCAAACAGCAGACCAAACACCAGCTGCACCCCCAGCAAGAACCCAATCATCGTAAAGGCACGCAGTTGGTTCGCCCCCGTGCCCGCCAGTTTCACCCATAGCAGAAACGTAAACGCCCCGATCAGCCCGTAATCGCCTGGATATGCGCCCATCAGCGGCACGTCGATGGCAGGGATGCTGGCATAAATCAGCGCCCCGATCGCGGCTGAAATGAAATATACAGCCGCCAGCGCGATAGGGCGAAACACATCGCCCACAAATTTCCCCATCGCCAGCAAGATCACCACTGCAAACACCGCATGCGTGACGTTGATGTGCAAGAACGGGTAGGCCACAAACCGCAGCAGAAGTTCAAAGTCCAGCGCACCCGCCGTCCATTGCTGGCGCCAATATGCGGGCCAAACTGCGTATTGCTCCAGCGCCGACACGCGCCAGCCAATCCCTTGCGCCCCGCCAATCAGCCCTGCCTCAGCGGCGCTGAACACGGCCTCTAGCGCCACCATCGGCAGCACCATCACCCAGATCACCCAAGGCAGCGGGTTAAAGGGCGGCTCCATTTGCGGATCATCGGGGTGCATGGCTGTGCCTTTGTTGACGAAACATCAACCCCCAGATATGCCTTGCCGCGCAGATAATCCAGAGGAGACGCCCATGACCACGCCATCCTTCGCCCCGCGCATCTTTTCGGGAATCCAGCCATCGGGTGGGCTGACCTTGGGCAATTATCTGGGCGCGCTGCAACGCTTTGTGCAAAAGCAGGATGAGGGGATCGAGACGATCTATTGCCTTGTCGACATGCACGCGATCACCGTCTGGCAAGACCCCGCCAAACTGCGCCACGCCACGCGCGAAGCGGCGGCGGGGTTTATCGCATCGGGCATCGACCCCGCGCGATCCATCCTGTTCAACCAATCCCAAGTGACCGCTCATGCCGAGTTGGGCTGGATTTTCAACTGCGTCGCCCGTATGGGCTGGATGTCGCGCATGACCCAGTTCAAGGATAAGGCGGGCAAAAACAGCGAAAACGTCTCGCTGGGTCTGTTCGCCTATCCCGCCCTAATGGCCGCCGATATTCTGGCCTATAAGGCCACGCATGTGCCCGTGGGCGAGGATCAAAAACAGCACCTAGAACTGGCCCGCGACATCGCGATCAAGTTCAACAATGACTACGGTGTGGGTTTTTTCCCTGTTGTAGAGCCTGTTATCGAAGGCGCTGCTACCCGCGTGATGTCCCTGCGCGACGGCACGTCGAAAATGTCGAAATCCGACCCGTCGGATCAATCGCGCATCAACCTGACCGATGACGCCGACACCATTTCCAAGAAAATCCGCAAGGCGAAAACCGATAGCGAACCCCTGCCAGACAGCTTGGACGGCCTATCCAGCCGCCCCGAGGCCCGCAATTTGGTCAACATCTACGCCGCCCTCGCCGATATGACGGCGGTAGAGGTGATGGCGCAGTTTGCAGGCGCACAATTCGGCACCTTCAAACCCGCCCTTGCCGATTTAGCCGTTGAAAAGCTATCCCCCATCACCCGCGAGATGACCCGCCTGATGCAAGACCCCGCCGAGATCGACCGTATTTTGGGGCAGGGGGCCGAGAGGGCAGACGCGATTGCAAGGCCGATTGTGGACGGGGTTTATGATATTGTGGGGATGATTAGGTCGCGGTGGGTATAGCGCGCCGCCGCGTGCGTGCTCACCGCCTCTTTGGCCTAGACCCGCACACAGGGTGCGCGTTAAATCTGGGGTCACCCCCCTCAATTTTTATTTTCCTCCGTGCTTTGGCCCCGCCCCTCTTCTTGCCGTTCTTTTTCGTTCCCCTTGCCAATGGTTCCCCGCCCCGCCATGATCGCGGCCTAAAGGAGAGCCATGATGCGTAAGTTTCTGGTCGTTCTGGACGAAAGCCGCGAGTGTCTGAATGCCATGCGCTTTGCCGCCATGAGGGCGGCAAAAACGGGAGGCGGGGTGCAGGTTTTGTCCGTGATCCCGCCCGAAGAGTTTCAGCATTGGATGGGCGTGGCCGACCTGATGCGTGCCGAAGCGCGCGAGAGGATCGAAGTGCATTTCGAGGTCTTCGCCAAATGGATGCGCGACAAACAGGGCGTTGATCCAGAACTGGTAATCCGCGAAGGCGACCCCGTCACCGAAATCTTGGCCCAAGTGCGCGCAGACCCCGATGTCGGCGTTTTGGTGCTGGGTGCTGGCACCGAAAAAAACGGGCCAGGGCCGCTGGTGTCCCAGCTATCGCGCGCCTCGGGCAGCCTTCCCGTGCCTGTGACCTTGGTTCCAGGCGATATGTCCAAAGAACGGTTGGAGATGATCACCTGACATGAGCGGAACAGATCTTGCGCTCGCAGGGGCGCTGCTGGTGGGTGCGGTGCTGTATTCCTCGGTTGGGCACGGCGGGGCCAGCGCTTATATCGCCATCATGTCGCTGTTTGGCATGGGGGCGGGCGATATCAAACCCACGGCGCTGGCGTTGAATGTCCTTGTGGCAAGCATTGCCAGCTATCGCTATGTCAAGGCGGGGCAGTTCGACGCGCGCCTGTTTGCACAGGTCGCAATCCCTGCTTTTCCCGCAGCGTTTTTGGGCGGGTATATGACATTGCCCAGCGCGGTCTATAATCCCATCGTCGGCGCGGTGCTGATCTTTACGGGGCTGCGGTTTTTCCTGCCCCTGCCTGCGCTGCGAGTTGGCGCGGCGGGCTGGGGGGCGACTTTGGCCAAGATTGCGGCAGGCGCAGGGATTGGCCTTTTGTCGGGACTAACTGGAACGGGGGGCGGGATTTTTCTGTCGCCTTTGGTGCTGATGCTGGGCTGGGCCACGCCCAAACAGGCCAGCGGCGTGGCGGCCCTGTTTATCTTGCTCAACTCGGCCTCTGGCCTGATGGGCAATATCTCGGCCTTGTCGCGCCTGCCTGATAACTTGCCCCTGTTGGGCGCGGCGGTGGTGCTGGGCGGGCTGATTGGCACGAGCGTGGGCGTGCGCTATTTCAACAATCGCGCCGTGGCCATGGCGCTATCGGCGGTGCTGCTGGTGGCGGGGGTCAAGTTTTTGTTGACCTAAAGCGCGCATGAAAAAGCCCCCGCAATGGATGTGCGGGGGCGGCCTTTGTTTGCGGCGAAATTACTTTTTCATGCGGTAGCTGATGTGGCAATCTTTGCACGCGCCGCCAATGCCGCCCATGCCCGCACCGATTGTTTCGGCCGAGGTTACGTCCAGCGCAGCGGCTGCATCGCCCAGCGCCTTGGCCTTGACCAAGAAATCCTCCCAATTCGTCCAAACTTCTGGTTTGGCTTCGGATGTGGCGTCGTTGATGTTCTCTTCGTATTCGGAGGCGATTTTTGCAGCGCCGTCCACCAGCGCGGCCTTGGCAACCTCGGCTGCGGCAGCGTCATAAGCCGCCCCGCCCGCCATGCCACCCAGCGTTTTTGCAGCTCCGCCAAAGGTTTTCATCAACGCCTGACGCGAGGCAACATCTGCGCTTGCGGCGGTGCCAATCAGCGCAAATCCAAGGGCCAGCGCGGTAAGTTTCAGTTTCATGGGGCTCTCCTGTGTACTGAATATCTTCTTATCACCCTAGGAACCTTTGCTTGGCTTTGCCAAAGGTATTTGCGGTAGGCTGCCAAGATCACACGTTTGTGAAGTCAGGGTTTTGCTGGACGGATAGACTGAACTATGCAAGAACATAGCATGAACACAACGCCCGCCACCCGCCGCATTCTTTCGCTATGGTTTCCCCGTCTTGGGGTCGAACGCGTGTTACGACAGCGGCGCGATGCCTTGCCCGTGCCCTTTGCGATTGTGGGCGATAAGAACGGCGCGCAGGTGATGGTGTCGGTCTGCGCGCAGGCGCAGGCGGCGGGGCTGCATATCGGCATGGGGCTGCGCGATGCTACGGCGATTTGCCCCGATCTGGTGCATCGCCCCACCCATCCCGCGCATGAGGCGGCATTTCTGGCCAGCTTGCGGCGCTGGGCGGGTAAGTTTAGCCCTTGGGTCGCCATCGAGCCGCCCGACGCGCTGGCCCTAGACATCACAGGCTGCGCGCATCTGTTTGGCGGCGAGGCGGCGCTGATTGCCATCGTGGCCGAGGATTGCGCCGCGCTGGGGCTGACAGTGCGGGCAGGGATTGCAGGCACGCGCGGGGCGGCATGGGCGCTGGCGCGTTATGGCGGGCAGGGCGCGGGTAGCCACCGCAATGGCGACGCCATCGCCCAAGAGGCGCGGGCCACACGCGCGCGCGCGCCCAAGCGCCGCGCATGGGAAACCATGGCCGCCCGCGTGCGCAGCGCCCGCGCGCTGGATAGTGCGGTGATCGCCCCTGCGGGGGATTTGGGTGCGGTGCTGGGGCCGCTGCCGCTGGCCGCGCTGCGGTTTGAAGCGGCAACAGTGGACGGGTTGCAGCGTCTTGGCCTGCGCCTTGTGCGCGATGTGGTGGCCCTGCCGCGCGCGCCCTTTGCCCGCCGCTTTGGCGCGGTGGCGCTGCGGCGGCTGGATCAGGCGATGGGGCTGGAACCCGAACCGATTTCGCCTGCGCGCGAGGCGCATCATTTCGCCGCCCGCCTTAGCTTTCCTGATCCCATCGGCCTGCGCGGTGATATCGAAGCGGGGATTGACCGTTTGCTGCCCCGCCTGTGTTCTGCGCTGCAAGCGGCGGGCCATGGCGCGCGGCACTTGCGCCTGACGGCCTTTTTGGCGGGGGGCGGGCTGTGCAGCGTTGAGGTGGGGCTGGCCCGCCCTGCCGACCATGAAGGGCGTATCCGCCCGCTGCTGATGCTGAAATTAGACCAGATCGACCCAGGCTTTGGCATTGATTGCCTGCGCCTGCACGCCTTTGCCACCGAACCCCTGCCCGCCGTGCAACACGCAGGCCACCTAGAGGCGGGGGCGCGGGTGCAATCGCGCGCCGATACTGATCTGGACGATCTGATCGGCAAACTGGGCGCGCGCCTTGGCCCCGAACAGGTGCAGCGCATGGCCCCCGCGCACAGCCATATCCCCGCCAACGCCGCGCAGATACTGGCGGCGGCTTGGGTGAATTATGGCCCTGCTTGTGATGCCCCCAACTGGCCGCCTCCCCCCAGCCCCCGCCCCCTGCTGATCTTCCCCCCCGAGAGTGTCGGCGCCCCCGAAGACGACCCAACACCTCCCGCCGCCTTCAAATGGCGCGGCCGCATGTGGCAAACCCGCGTCGCCATCGGCCCCGAACGCATCGCCCCCGAATGGTGGCTTGACACCCCACATGGCGATCAGGCCCCCGCGATTATTGGCGCGTCGAGGTAGCAGGCGGCGAGCGGCTGTGGCTGTTCTACGCCGCTGGGGGGGAGGTGTCGGGCGGCTGGTTTTGTGAAGGTGAGGGGTTTGTTTAGGAGGGTAGTTTTCGGCGTAGGGTGCGTGATTTCACGCACCATTGGGCGCTTGGGGTTTTAGAAATGTTGCGTGCCTCGCACGCTATCCCTACCGGCTTGCTGCGCGGGCAGGGGGGGGCAGCCACATTCCCGTGACACAATCCCACCTTAGGCCTTCCTTAGGCTCACCACAGGGCCGCGCCCTCGGGCGGGCGCACCGAAGGGGAGGTTCAGGCTCCTTCCGCACAGTCTTTAGGCAGGGGCGTCGCCTTCAAGGAGGGCCAGGCCGGGCACGGCGCTATGCGCCTTGATTCCGGCCCAAGGGCGGCGTCAACTCCGCCCGCAACAAAGCCACAGGATGACTTCTCAGCGTCAGGCGCATGGAAATATAATCCTCCACCACCGCCTCGCCCTCGCTCATTTGCGCAAATACAATATGCGGCTCGGTCACGACTTCGCCGTCCAAATCCTGCGCGAATAGGGGTAGGGGGGCGTCGCCTGTCATGGCGCGGGCCGCCCACAGCGCCGCGCGGCGCGACAGGCTAAGGGCTGCGAAACAATCCGCCTCGGCCAGCCTTGCAATCACCGCCGCGCCCACGCCCGCGCGCCGCCAGACATCGTCCACCGCTGCATAGCCATTGCCGCGCGCGGCCACGATCCATTGCGCCTCCTCCTCGCCCATGCCTTTGATCTGGCGAAAGCCTAGGCGCAGGGCCAGCCCTTGCGGCCCCTCTTCCATCACACAGTCCCAATGGCTGGCGTTGATGCAAGGGGGCAGCACCACAACCCCATGCGCGCGCGCATCGCGCACAATTTGGGCGGGGGCATAGAACCCCATCGGCTGGCTGTTCAGCAGCGCGCAGGCGAATATCCCAGGTTGGTGGCGTTTGATATAGGCGCTGGCATAGACCAGAAAGGCAAAGCTGGCGGCGTGGCTTTCGGGGAAACCATAACTGCCAAACCCCTCGATCTGGGCAAAGCACCGCGCGGCAAAACCCTCGTCATAGCCATTGGCCTGCATCCCCGCCAGAAACCGATCCTGAAACTCGGACACCGAGCCGTGTTTCTTGAACGTGGCCAGTGATCTGCGCAAACGGTCTGCCTCATCTGGGCTAAACCCCGCGCCGATGATGGCAATCTGCATCGCCTGTTCCTGAAACAGCGGCACACCCAGCGTTTTGCCCAGCACCGCGCCAAGGGCATCGGACGGAAAGCTGACCTGTTCCTGCCCATTCCTGCGCCGCAAATAGGGATGCACCATATCGCCCTGAATGGGGCCAGGCCGGATAATCGCCACCTGAATGACCAGATCATAAAAACAGCGGGGCCGCATACGGGGCAAAAAGTTCATCTGCGCGCGGCTTTCCACCTGAAACACGCCAAGGCTGTCGGCGCGGCACAGCATTGCATAGGTGGCAGGGTCTTCGGGCGGCAGAGTGGCAAGGGTGAACCGCCCCGCCCCGTGCTTGTCCATCAAATCAAAGGCGCGGCGGATGCAGGACAGCATCCCCAGCGCCAGAATATCCACCTTAAGAATGCCCAGACTGTCGATATCATCCTTATCCCAGCAAATCACCGTGCGATCCTCCATCGCGGCGTTTTCCACGGGAACCAACTCGTCCAGCCGCCCCTCGGTGATGATAAACCCGCCGACATGCTGCGACAGATGGCGCGGAAAGCCTTGGATTTCGTCGATCAACTGCATGGTTAGGCGCAGCCGCGCATCGCTAGGGTCAAGGCCGATCTCGCGCAGGCGCGCCTCCTCCATGCCCTTCATACGGCCAAACCCCCAAATCTGGCTGGACATGGCCGATAGCGTATCTTCCGACAGGCCCATCACGCGCCCCACTTCGCGCACGGCGCGTTTGCCGCGATAATGGATCACGGTGGCGCACAGGCCCGCGCGGTGGCGGCCATAGCGGGTATAGATGTGCTGGATCACCTCTTCGCGGCGGTCATGTTCGAAATCCACGTCAATATCGGGCGGCTCGCCCCGCGCTTCGGAAATGAAACGCTCGAACACCATCGTGCCGATTTCCGGGGAAACCGAGGTAACCCCCAGCGCATAGCACACCACCGAGTTTGCTGCCGACCCGCGCCCTTGGCACAAGATGCCTTGCGATCTGGCAAAGGCGACGATGTCATGCACGGTTAGGAAATAGGGCTCATACCCCATCTTGTGGATCAGCTTTAGCTCATGCGCCACCTGCGCGCGCGCCTTGGCGGGCACGCCATCGGGATAGCGCCAGTTCAGCCCGTCTTCGGTCAGGCGGGCAAGGCGGGCGGGGGCGCTTTCTCCATCCGTCCCTTCGGACGGGTATTCATAGCGCAGCTCGTCCAATGAAAAACTCAGGTTTGCGGCCAGCGCGCCCGTCCTGTCCACCGCCCCCTCATGCCCGCGAAACAGGCGGCGCATTTCGCGGTCTGACCGCAGGCGGCATTCGGCATTGGGCAGGGCACGGCGGCCCAACTGTTCAATCCGCACCCCGTGGCGAATGGCGCAAAGAACATCCGCCAGCCTGCGCCGCGATCCGTGGTGCATCAGGGGGGCCGCGCTGGCGATGGTGGGAATGCCCAAAGTTTCGCCAAGGGCCGCCAGCTTGCCAAAGCGCGCCACATCCTGCCCGTCATAGCGCGGGGCCATCATCAAATGACACTCGGCGGCGGCGATCAGGGCGCGGGCCGATGCCTGCCACTCCGCCCCCCGCGCGGGGTGGATCACAAACGCCATATCCCCCGCCCAGTCTGTCAGGTCGGCCAAGTGCAACTCGCACTCTCCCTTGCCCGCCCGCCTGCGCCCAAGGGTCAAAAGACGGCACAGGTTCCCCCAGCCTGCGCGGTTTCGCGGCAGGGCGGTGGCGGTAAACCCATCTGCCAGCACAATCTTCGCCGCTGGGATCAGGCGAATATCGCCCAGCCCATCGCGCCGCATCTCCCGCGCCTTCGTATGCGCCCGCACAATCCCCGCGACCGAGTTGACATCCGCAATCGCAATCCCCGCCATCCCCATCTCGGCGCCACGCATGACGAATTCTTCGGGATGCGAGGCCCCGTGTAGGAAGGTAAAGTTCGACGTGACGGACAGCTCGCAAAATTGCATATGGGGGAATCATGTTGGAACAAAGTATGAACATGATAGCGTGAGATGCGGGGCATGGCTAGGGTGGGCTTGCCCTAAAGCACCCGTGCAACTGCGCCCCTTAGGCGTGCGCCCCCTAGCCCTGCGCGCCCGCAATTGCGGATTCTAAATCCTCCGCCTGTTCGCAATCGCCGCACAGCGCCTTCAGCTTGGCCAGATTTTTCTGCGCATCCTCCAGCCGCTTTAGCGTCACAAACAACTCGCCCTGATATTCCAGCGCGCCCAGATGGTTTGGCTCTAGCGTCAGCGCGGTGTCATAGGCCTCCATCGCGGGGCCAGCTAGGTTCATCTTGCGGTTGGTATAGCCCAAAAGGTTCCACACATCAGGGTTCTTCGGTTCGGCCCCGACCAGCTGCGCCAGCAGACGCTGGGCGGTTGGCCAATCGGCGGCATCGACGGCGGCCTGCGCCTCGGCAAAGGTTGGCAGGGCCACAGTCTCGGGCGCGGCCGAATCGTCGGCCATCGCGGCGCTGCCCGCAACCATGCCCAAAATCGCCGCCCATTTTGCAATTGCACTCATCGCGCCCTCCTGCCGATTGTTGATCCCACGATAACACCGCGCGCTGTAATGCGCCATACGCCTGTCGGGACGGATGCCATACGCATACCATACGCACACCATACGCACACCATACGCCTGCCATAAGGGGGCCAGCCCTGCAATTCCTACCGCCGCGCGCGGCAATCATTTTCGCGTGATCCAACCCTGACGCTGGATAATTCCGCCGCAATCGGGCAAAACTGCCGCAAAGGAGAGGACATGGACATCGCAGCCCTAGCCACAGCTATCCAATCAGGCGAGCGCCGCGCGCTGGCCCGCGCCATCACTTTGGTCGAAAGTGCGCGGGCCGATCACCGCGCGCAGGCGCTGGAACTGCTGGGCGCTTTATCCAAGGAAAAACAATCGCTTAGGATCGGTTTGTCAGGCACACCCGGGGTTGGCAAGTCAACATTTATCGAAGCGTTTGGATTGATGCTGATTGCGCAAGGTCTGCGCGTGGCGGTGCTGGCGGTTGATCCATCCTCGGCGCGGTCTGGCGGCTCGATTTTGGGGGATAAAACGCGGATGGAGCAGCTATCGCGCGCGCCCGCCGCCTTTATCCGCCCCTCGCCCTCTCAGGCGCAGATGGGCGGGGTCGCGCGCCGCTCCCGCGAGGCGGTGGCCCTGTGCGAGGCGGCAGGCTATGATGTTGTTTTGATTGAAACAGTTGGCGTGGGCCAATCAGAAACCGTGGTCGCGCAGATCAGCGATTTGTTCGTTTTGCTGCTGGCCCCCGCTGGCGGAGACGAGCTGCAAGGCGTCAAACGCGGCATTATGGAAATGGCCGACATGATTCTGGTGAACAAGGCCGATGGCGATTTGGCCGCCGCCGCGATGCGCACCCGCGCCGATTATGCGGGCGCCCTGCACCTGCTGCGCCGCCGCCCCCAAGATCCCGAGGGCTATCCTTTGGCCATGACGGTATCGGCCTACACGGGCGCGGGCCTGCCCGAGGCATGGGCCAAAATGCAGACGCTGGCCGCGTGGCG
This sequence comes from Cypionkella sp., assembly GCA_034519315.1. Lineage (GTDB taxonomy): Bacteria > Pseudomonadota > Alphaproteobacteria > Rhodobacterales > Rhodobacteraceae > Cypionkella. Next base: position 20,380 of record JAXHON010000039.1, read on the forward strand.
GCGCGCGAATGGCCATTGGAACGCCGCCCGCGCGGCCCAAGCAAAGCATTGGTTTCACGAGGAAATTCGCCAGACCCTGCTGGCCAGCCTAAACGCCGAACCCCTGCGCGGCATTTTGAACGGGCTGGCAAGCGAGGTGGCCAGCGGCCAGACCCGCCCTGAACTCGCCGCCGCCCGCGCGCTGGCGGCGATGGGGCGCGGATAAACAAGATTCTCTGCGCCTGCGTCTTGACGTGGGGCCGCTTTGGCCGTATCAGCCCCCAATCGAATTTGGCCGCCGCACCGCTGCGGTGGCTTTTGTATTAAAAACAAGGAACACGACAATGTCGCGCGTCTGTGAACTTACTGGCAAAGGCCCAATGTCTGGCAACACCGTCAGCCATGCGAATAACAAAAATCGTCGCCGCTTTTTGCCCAACTTGAACCATGTCACGCTGATTTCGGACGTTCTAGGCCGCTCGTTCAGCCTGCGCATTTCGGCGGCTGGCCTGCGTACGGTCGATCACCGTGGCGGTTTGGATGCGTTTTTGGCCAAGGCCAAGGATGACGAGCTGTCGCTGAACGCGCTGAAAATCAAAAAAGAAATCGCCAAGGCTCAGGCGTCAGCCTAATCCTTGCGACTTTGCTGGAAGGCCCCGTTTGCACCGCAAACGGGGCCTTTGGCGTTATTGGGCACGCAAATGGGCCGCGCGGCGTTTTGACGCTTGGCGCAGGCCAAAGGGTTTGCTAGATCGGCGCGATGATACTGCGCAGTTTGATCATTACGCTGTTTTCCGCCGTTCTGGCGCTGACTTCGGTCACGCTGGCCGTGGCGCAGCACAGCCAAGTGGGCGTGCGGTCTATCGTCCTTTGCTCCAGTTTGGGCGATCAGACCATCATCTTGGACGCGCAGGGAAATCCTGTGCCATTCGCCCACCCTTGCCCTGATTGTGTCGCGGCCATTGCGGCCCAAGATCTGCCGCACGCGATCCAGCTGCCGCTGCCGCCGTTGGTGCGGGGCATGCAAATTGCTGATTTTGTCCCTCGGATTGCGCATGGCCGTGCCATCCCCGTTGCCCGCGCGCGCGGCCCACCTTTGGCAGATGTTGCCTAAATTTCAACATCTTAACCTAACCAAAGGACGATCCAAATGAACCGTTTCCAAACTGCACTGGCAGCCTTTGCTGCGCTAATCGCTATGCCCGCCTTCGCCCATGACGGCGTGCATATCAACGATCCCTACGCCCGCGTGACGGGCAAAGTGGGCGCGTCTGGCGCGGTGTTTTTCGAAATTGAAAACCACCAAGACGTTGATGACCGCTTAATATCCGCTGCCTCTGACGCCGCCGAGCGGGTTGAGCTGCACACCCACAAAGACGAGGGCGGCGTGATGAAAATGATGGAAGTCAAAGAAGGGTTCGCCGTGCCTGCCCTAGGATTTCATACATTGGCGCGCGGCGGCGATCATGTGATGATGATGGGCCTGAAATCGGAATTGAAAAATGGCGATGTCATTGACCTGACCCTGACTTTTGAACGCGCGGGCGCGGTGCAGGTGCAGGCCACCATCGACAACGAACGCAAGCCCGAAGACGGCGCGATGGGCCATGAAATGGGCGGGCACAAGATGGAAGGCGACAAAATGGGCCACGATACCCACACCGCAAATGGCCATCATAGTGCAGCGGTGGCGGTTGACACCGCAGGGATGGCCGACCCAGAGGCGATTGCCGCTATCATGAAGGCGCAGTTCGATACCCCTGAAAATCCTTTGACTGTAGATCCGATCACAATTGAGGGTGATCACGCACTGGCGTCCTGGGCGCAAGATGGCAAAGGCGGCCGTGCGTTGCTGGAGCGGCGTCATGGCGCTTGGGTGATTGTGCTGTGCGGCGGTGCTGATTTGCGTATGCCTGCATTTTTGGCCGAAAATGGCGTCAGCACAGCAGATAGCCTTTCGGCCCTGTTCAATTTGGCTGAGGATGCTTTGGGCGCAGAAAAAGTTGCACTCTATTCGTCTTTCGAAGGCGTGGTCATGATCTCGCCTAAGGAGTAGGTGATTGATTCAACGGGGCAGGGCCGCCGCCTTACCCCGTTTATTCAGCCAGCCGCTGCGCCGCTGCGCGCCCTGCCCATTGGCCCGTTGCCCATGCGGCGGTTAGCAAATAGCCGCCTGTTGGGGCCTCCCAATCCAGCATCTCGCCACAGGCAAACAGGTTTGGGATGGCGCGCAGTTCCAAATCTGGGGTCAGACTTTCGCCTGCAATCCCGCCTGCCACGGAAATAGCCTCGTCCAAGGGGCGCGGGCCGTTCAAGCGCGGGGTTAGCGATTTGATCGCCGTCTCTGGGGCCAAATCGCGCGCAAATTCTTGGGTTAGCGCAATGGCGGCGGGGGAAAGGCCCAACTTGCGCAGGCGGTTCACGCGGCTTTCGCTTGCGCGCATGGCGGCCAGCTTTTCGCCTATCACGTCGGCGGAGGTATCGGGCATCAGATCAATCACCAATCGCCCGCCCTGCCGCAGCGCGCGCGATACGGCATAAATCCCGCCCCCTTCCAGCCCGCGCTGCGAGATGACAAATTCGCCGCGCTCTACTTGCGTGCCAACTGTCAAAGACGCCCCTTTAACTGCCGCCCCAAAATGCCGCGCCATATGGGGCGACCAATCCACCGAAAACCCCATATTGGCGGGCTGCCACTGCGTGATTTGTACCCCATTCGCGGCCAGAATACCCGTCCAAGCCCCATCAGACCCCAGCCGCGCCCAAGAGGCACCGCCAAGGGCCAGCACGCAAACGCGCGGGGTCAGGGATTGCGGCCCGTCTGGCGTATCGAACAGGTAGGCCCCACTTTCCAACCCCGTCCAGCGCCAGCGCGTGCGCAATTCCACCCCTTTCCCACTTAATCGCGCCGCCCATGCCCGCAGCAAGGGCGAGGCTTTCATTGCGCGGGGAAAAACGCGGCCCGTTGTGCCTGTGAACACCTCAACGCCCAAGGCGCGCGCCCATTGCACCATCTCGGGCGGGCCAAATTCGGCCAGCATGGGGGATATATCCATGCCCTGATAGGCCGCCGCAAAGGCAACGCGATTTTGGTCTTTGGTGATGTTCAGCCCCGATTTTCCCGCCATCAACAGCTTGCGCGCGATGGAGGATTTGCCCTCGGCGACCAGAACCCGCGCCCCAGCGGATGCCATGGTTTCCGCCGCCATTAGCCCCGCAGGCCCCGCGCCAATGACCAAAGCGTCATACATGGGCGGAGGTCACAATTTCCACGGTGCGGTGCGGGTAGGGCATGGAAATGCCCGCCTCTTTCAACGCGCGCAGCACGGCAAAGCGCACTTGGCTGGCGTATTTGTTGCGCCCATCGTCAATGCCGTTCACCCAATATTCCACAGCAAAATCAATGCCACTTTCGCCAAAATTCGTCAGCTCGACATCGGGGCCATCGGGGTCGTTTAGAACGAACGGCAGCTGGGTCACTGCCTGCGTGACGATGTCTGGCACTGCCTCGACATCGCAATCATAAGGGACGGAAAAGGCGACAGAATAGCGGTTGGCACTGCCTTGGTCGGAATAGTTGATCACACGCGTGGTGATGAAATGATCGTTGGGCACGACGATCCATTTGCCATCAAAAGTTTCCAAAATGCAGGCGCGGGCGGTCATTTTCACAATGGTGCCCTTCTCGCCGCCGTCCAGTTCAACATAGTCGCCAACGGTGGTTTGCCCCTCGACCAGCAAGATAATGCCAGAGACAAAATTGGCCGCGATTTGTTGCAACCCCAGCCCAATCCCCACGCCCAGCGCGCCGCTCAGCACCGCAACGGTGGTCAGATCAATCCCCATGATGGACAAAAGCAGCAGAAATGCTGCGCCGAAAATCGCAACTTCGGCGGCCTTGGCGGCCAGCTCGCGCGTGGCGGGGCGCAGGTCTTCTTGGGCCTTGATATAGCCTGCGCTATGGCGGTTTGACCATGCCCCCGCCCAGAACAGCAGCGATCCTGCAATAGCGCCGCGCAGCAGGGCCATGGCCGAAAGGTGGATATTGCCCAGCGATAGCTGCGCCGCATCAAGGCGCATTGACACATCATCCAAAAGGCCCAGCGCATATAGCGCGGCCACTGGCAACAGCACATATTTCCCCAGCAATTTTAGGAAGGTATCTGTTAAGATGTCGCGCACAAAGATGCGCGCGGCGAGCAGGATGAACAGCCGCTTGCCAAAGGCAATCACATCGCCTGCGCCAAATAGCGACCGTGTTATTTCTTCGCCCAGCGCGGTCAGGCCGTAGGCAAACAGGGGCAGGATCAACGCCAAAAAAGGCAGGGTAAAGCGGCGGGCGGTGGCGATGGGGCCAATCGCATCTTTTGGGTCTAATAGCGTGGCAAGGCGCGGGGTTGCGCGGCGGGTGACGACGGTCGCGGCCAAATAGGACAGCGCCAGCAGCGCGAATTGCGACCATGCGGCGGGGGACAGCAGCCAGCCTGCGGCCAACTCGGCAGCCTTTTGCATCATCTCTTGCGCGCTGCCCCATAAATCTGATGGGTTTGCCATAGATATTCCCCAAAATTCCCCTAGGTTCCGTCTGTAGCATAACAGACCGCCATGCAACATGCCCGATGATCCGCCGATCTGCCCGTTGTGCCTGCGCCCCATACCTGCGGGCGCGCAGAAAAGTCTGCATCACCTGACGCCAAAGCTAAAGGGCGGCAAGGGCGGGCCTGTCGCCCTGCTGCATCACATCTGCCACAAGGAAATCCACGCGCGTTTCACCGAAGCCGAGCTGGCGCGCAGCTACAACACCATTGAGGCGCTGCGCGCCGCGCCGCAGCTGGCGGGGTTTCTGGACTGGATCGCCAAACGCCCGCCAGAGTTTACATCCCGTGTCAAAGGGGGCGAAGGAGGAAGGGAAGGGGAAAAGAGAAAAAAAAGGGAGGAGAAAAAAGGAGAAAGAGAGAAAAGAGAGAAAAGAGAAAAAGAGAAGAAAAAGGAGAAAAGGAAAGGGAAAGGAAAACAAAAACGCGGCGTTAGGGGATCATCGCCTTAATCGCCGCCACATGGGCCGAGCTGGCCGCCAGTGCATCGCTTGCCAGTTCGGTGGCGGCCTCTAACAGCCGGTCATCGGGGGCGATGCGGTCGATCAAGCCCCATGACAGCGCCTCATCCGCGCCTATTTTGGCCCCGCCCATCAGGATCATCTTGGCGCGGGCAGGGCCGATCAAGGCGGATAGGCGCGCGGGGTCGGATGGCTGGGGCAGGTAGCCCAGCCGCATCACGGGGTAGAAAAACTTTGCCCCCGCAACCGACAGCCGAATATCGCAGGCCAGTGCCATGCCAAAGGCCCCGCCCGCCAGTGTGCCGTTTAGCGCGGCAATGGTCAGGCAGGGCAGGGCGGCGATGTGCGATGACAGCGCCTCCCATGCGGGATCGCCGCCTAAGCCCGCCGCCATGGCGTCCAAATCCGCGCCTGCGCTGAACACGCCGCCCGCGCCCGTCAGGATGATGGCCTTTGCATCGGGGGCGTCAAAGGCCGCGCGCAAGTCGATCAGCATCGCGCGGGTCAGCGCATTGGCCTTAGTCGCGCGGTCCAGCGTGATGATACGCACTGCGCCCTGATCTGCGACCGTGATCATAGGCCAACCCCCACCATGGCGCGCACCTCGCTATCGCGCAGGGACACATCGCGGCCCAGCCATGGATCGGCCTGCGGCCCGCACATCCAGACCAGCGCGTGGGCGGCCCAATCTGGCGGGATATGCGCGCTAGGGCCAAGTTGTGAGACGGGATTGATGCCCGATGCTTTGATCTTCACCTGCATCTCGGTCGCCACTGTGCCTGGGGACAGGCCCAAAATGCGCAACCCATGCGCGCTCTCCTCCAAATGCGCCACGCGGGTTAGCATCAGCGCGCCGGCTTTGCTGGCGCAATAGGCGCCCCAGCCCTCCATAGGGTTGACCGCCGCACCAGAAGAGACGGTGATGATGGTTCCTGCCCCCCGCGCCCGCATGACAGGCAGGGCCGCGCGGATACCGTGAAAGACACCGCGCAGATTGGTGTCGATGGCGCTGGCCCATTGGGCAGGGTCAGCTTCGGCAAGATGGGCGATCGGGGTGATCACGCCCGCGTTGTTGATCAGAACATCTAAGCGGCCTCCCCAGTCCTGCGCGGCATCCACCGCTGCCTGCACGGCGGCAAAATCGCCCACATCGCAAGGAATGGCGCGGGCATTGGGGCCAAGGGTTTGGGCCAGCGCCGTCAGCTTATCGGCATTGCGCGCGGCCAGCATCACGCGCGCGCCTGCCGCCACAAATGCCGCCGCTGCCGCCGCGCCAATACCTTGGCTGGCCCCCGTGATCAAAACCGTTTTGCCCGACATATCCTGCATATGTGATCCTTTTTCCGCCGCATTTTTCGCAAAGGCTTGACCCCATGCGGCCATAGGTCAATGCTGCACCAAAGGTCGGCAAAGCGAAAGAGGCAAGGCTATGGCAAGATTTATAAATTTTCAGGCAAGTATCTGCGTAATTTTTGGATTTGCGGCCCCCGCATGGGCTGATGTTACACCCGAAGATGTTTGGCAAAATTGGCAAGACATGGGCACCCAAATGGGCCAAGCTATTGTTGCGGGAAAGACGGCCCGCGATGGGGACAGGCTGACGATTTCCGATGTCACCATTGCCAGCAGCGCAGGCGGGGTTACTGCCGAAAGCAGCATTGCTGAACTGGTGATGCAAGACCAAGGCGATGGCACGGTCAAAGTGACCATGTCGCCAGACTACCCGATCAAAATGCGCCTACCCGCCCCCGAGGCGGGCCAGCCTGAGGTGGAAATGAATATCACCGTCACCTCGACCGACCTTGTGATGCTGGCATCGGGCTCGCCCGAGGCGATCAGCTACGATCTGGCAGCCCCCACACTGGGCATAAAGTTGCAGCGAATCGAAGGGGTAGACAGCCAAGCGGCGGGGCTGACGCTGAACGCCACTTTTTCCGATATGGCGGGGGTCTATGCCACCCAAATGGTGGGTGGCAAAATGACCGCCGACAGCAATTTGACGGTGAAAGGTATTGCGATTGCCTCGACAGGATCAAACCCAGCCGAGCAAAGCGATGTCAACCTTACAGCCGCCATCACAGATGTGGCGATTGTGTCAAAAGGCGCGCTGCTGGGCGCGCTGGCCGGCACTGGGGTTGCGGCGGATATGCTGGCAAATTTGGACAGCCAATCCAAAATCACCGCGCAAGCCTTTGAATTTGATGCCGAGGTGCTTGACGCCAATGGCAGCACCACGTTGAAGGGCACGGCGGGGGCGATGCTGGTGGACAGCAGCATCACAGGCGGGGTGATGGCCTATGACACCACGCAAGAGGCGCTGGCGCTGACCATCAATTCCCCCAGCATCCCCGTGCCCGATGTGGCCGTTACGCTGGACGCGATCAGCTTTGCGGTGACCTCTCCTCTGGCCCCCAGCGACAACGCGCAGCCCTTTGCCTTTGTCACCAAACTGGTCAATTTGGGCCTGTCCGATCAGATTTGGGCGATCTTTGACCCCAGCGGGCAACTGCCGCGCGATCCGATCAATCTGGTGATTGACGCCGATGGTATGGCCAAGGTGAACGGCGCAAATGCGGGCGCGCAGGGTGCCCTGCCCGCCGATCTGCAAAGCCTGAACTTAAAAGAGCTGCGTCTTGGCATCGCTGGGGCCGAGCTGAGAGGCAGCGGGGCCAGCACATTTGCGGCGGGCGCGGGCGGGATGCCCGACCCCAATGCCAAGTTGGATTTCACCTTGAAAGGCGCGAATGCGTTGATGGACAAAGTGGTGGCGGCGGGGCTGATCCCGCCCGAGGCGCTGACCATGCCGCGCATGATGCTGGCCATGGTCGCGCGGCAGGCGGCAGATGGATCTGACAGTTACACATCCACCGTTGAAATCAAGAACAAGTCCATTTTTGCCAATGGCCAAAAGCTGCACCAAATGGAATAGTGCGCGGGTAGGTCTTGCAGGAATGGACGCGTGATGACGGATCAACTGGCCGATTTGACGGGTGCTTTGCTGGCAGCGGCGCGCAATGCGGGCGCGGACAGCGCAGATGCGATGGCGCTATCGGGCGCGGCCTTGTCGGTGGATTTGCGCAAAGGCGCGCTGGAACAGGCCGAGCGGGCAGAATCGATTGAAATCGGGCTGCGGGTGCTGATTGGTGGGCGGCAGGCTTGTGTGTCTGCCTCTGACATCTCGCCACGAACCCTATCGGAGCTTGCGACCCGCGCCGTGGCTATGGCGCGCGAGGCGCCCATTGACCCCTATGCAGGGCTGGCTGACGCGGAACAGTTGGCGAAAAGCTGGGATTTGGCGGCGCTGGATTTGTGCGAAGACGCGCCCGAACCAGACGCGGCCATATTGCAAGATATGGCGCGCAAGGTTGAAGGCGCGGCCATGGCAGCGGCGGGCATTACGCAAGTCGAGGCCTCGGCATCGCACAGCCGCCGCGCGGTGCATCTGGCGGCAACCAACGGCTTTGCTGGCGGTTATGCGCGGTCATCTACATCGGTTTCCGCCGTGGCCTTTACAGGCCAAGGCACGGGGATGGAGCGGGATTATGCGGGCGAGGGGCGCATTTACCGTGCCGATTTGCCCGATTTAGAGACGATTGGCGCACTGGCCGCATCCCGCGCACTGGCTCGCGTGGGGGCGCGCAAACCTGCTACGGGGACGTTTCCCGTGCTGTTTGACGAACGCGTCGCCTCGTCGCTGATTGGGCATCTGTTGATGGCGATCAACGGGGCATCCGTGGCGCGCGGGGCCACTTGGGCGCTGGATTTGTTGGGCCGCCAAGTGCTGCCCGCGCATTTGTCACTGATCGAGGATAACCTGCGCCCGCGCATTTCAGGCAGCCGCCCTTTTGACGGCGAGGGTCTGGCATCGACCCGCCGCATGGTGGTGGAAAATGGCGTGCTGATGGGCTGGACGCTGGATCTGGCATCGGCGCGCAAACTGGGAATGCAAAGCACCGCCAGCGCGGCGCGCGGCACATCCGCCCCGCCCAGCCCCAGCGCGGGGAATATCGACCTGACCCAAGGCGACAAGACGCAGGCGCAACTGCTGGGCGATATGGGCACGGGGCTGCTGATCACCGCGATGATCGGCAGCACGATCAACCCCACAACGGGGGATTATTCGCGCGGCGCGGCAGGGTTTTGGGTAGAGGGCGGGGAAATCCAATACCCCGTCAACGAATGCACCATTGCTGGCAATCTAAAGGAAATGCTGGCGCGCATCATCCCTGCGGGTGACGCGCGCGCGCATCTGTCCACCCGTGTGCCATCGCTGTCTGGTGGATGGCATGGTGATTGCGGGGGCGTAGAAAAGGCCGCCCAATTCGGCGGCCTTTCTGTCACTTTTTCTTTGGCGGAACGAACCGCTTTGACGTATCGCGGGCATCTGCCTTTGGCTTATCCGTTTTTCCTTTGTAAACGGGTTTGCCCTCGGCCCCATGACTTTTGAACCCTGCCGCGCGGGCGGGGGCATCTTTTCCGCCGCCATGAGATTTGAACCCAGTGCTGCGCGGGGCATAGGGTTTGGCATCGCCAAAATCACGGCCCGCTTCCTTTTTCGCATAGGGTTTGGCGGCATAGGGTTTGCCCGCAGGGGCGGCATCATCACGCTTGGCATAGGGTTTTGGCGCGTAGGGTTTGGCCCCGTCTTCGCGCTTGGCATAAGGCTTTGCGCCGTATGGCTTATCCCCGTCCTCGCGCTTGGCGTAGGGCTTGGCGCCATACGGCTTGTCGTCTGTCTTTGCCGCATAAGGTTTTGCGCCGTAGGGTTTTGCATCGCGCTTTGCGCCGTAGGGCTTGGCCCCATCTTCGCGCTTGGCATAGGGCTTGCGCTCGGGTTTTGGCGCGGGGGCCTCGGCGGGGGCGCGGTCCGATCCGCCAAGCGGGTTATAGGCGCTCTGATCTTCCACCACGCGGGCGGGTTTGGGGGTATAGGCGGGTTTGTCCGCGCGCGGTGGGCGTGCGGGTTTGTCGTCATAAGATTTGGCGGCATCGTCCCGCTTGGCATAGGGCTTTGCCGCAGGCTTGCCGCGCGGCTTATCGGCAAAATCGCGGGGTGCGCGTTCGGGGCGGTCAAGGTTTGGCTCGCCCTCTAGCCGCGCCATTTGCACGCCGCTTTCCAATTCCACACCTGCGCCAAACTTGCCCGCCTGCGCGGTGGCAATCTGCACATAGGTTTGGTTTTCCTGCACGCGGATCGCGCCGATGGCATCTTTGGAAATGCCGCCCGCATCGCAGATTTTGGGCAGTAGCCAGCGCGCCTCGGCACGGCCCGCACGGCCAACCGAGAGTGAGAACCAGACCGATGGGCCAAATTCGCCGCGCTCGCGCGGGGCGCTGTCTTTTGGCGGGCCAGCGGTGTCGGACAGAACATCGGGGGCTGATCGCCCTTCGCGCCACATGCGGACAAAGGCGGCGGCGGTTTGCGCCGCGCCGTAGCGGTCAACCAAAGTTTGCGCGAGTTCCGCATCATCGCCCAAAGGTGCCTGCAAGAACGGATGTTCGGCAAGGCGCAAATCCTCGCGGCCCTGCACATCGTCCGCGCCGGGGGCTGGGCCCCATTCGGCGACCACTTTGGCACCTTGCAACAGGCGCTGCGCCTTTTTGAATTCGGAAGGCGAGACGATCAGCGCCGAAACACCTTTCGATCCTGCCCGTCCCGTGCGGCCTGATCGGTGCAGCAGGGTTTCGGAATTGCTGGGCAAATCGGCGTGGATCACCAGATCAAGGCCTTTTAGGTCAATCCCGCGCGCGGCCACATCGGTGGCCACGCATACCTTGGCCCGCCCATCGCGAAGCGATTGCAGCGCCAGCGTGCGTTCGGATTGCGAAAGTTCCCCAGACAAGGCGACAACTTGAAAACCACGATTGCCCATGCGGGCCAGCAGCTGGTTCACATTGGCGCGGGTCTTGCAAAACACAATCGCCGCGCGCGCATCGTAATAGCGAAGGGCGTTGAATATGGCATGTTCGCGGTCGCGCACAGCGACCGAATAGGCGCGGTATTCAATATCGACGTGCTGTTTCGCCTCGCCTTGCGCGGCGATGCGCAGCGCGTCACGCTGAAAATCGCCTGCAAGTTTCGCGATGTCTTTCGACACGGTCGCCGAAAACATCAGCGTGCGGCGATCTTCGGGCGCGGCGGATAGGATAAATTCCAAATCCTCGCGAAAGCCCAGATCCAGCATCTCATCGGCCTCGTCCAAAACGGCGGCGCGCAGGCCCGTCAGATCAAGGCTGCGGCGTTCGATATGGTCGCGCAAGCGGCCGGGCGTGCCCACCACGATATGCGCGCCGCGATCAAGGGCGCGCTTTTCGCTGCGGTAATCCATCCCGCCCACGCAAGTGGCAATCTGCGCGCCAGCTGGCCCGTATAGCCATTCCAACTCGCGCGCCACTTGCAACGCAAGTTCCCGCGTCGGCGCAATAATCAGGCCCAAGGGCACGTCTGCATACAGCAGCTTATCCAGCCCGCCCAGAATCTGATCGGCGATGGCAATGCCAAAGGCCACGGTTTTGCCGCTGCCCGTTTGCGCCGAGACCAGCAAATCGCGCCCGCGCGCCTCGGTGGCGAGAACGGCGTTTTGCACGGCGGTCAGGGTTTCATAGCCCTGCTTGGCCAGCGCCGCAGCCAAAGGGGCTGCGATTTCATATGTGTTCATTATATTTCCCATATGGGGGCGGTCTTGCCGCGCCCGTAAAGTGCCAAAATCAACGGCACCTTATTTTTCGCAGATGCGGGCCTCCTCGCCCACAGCGCCGAAATCTTTGGGCCGATTTGGGGCGCATAGCGGGAAATCCCGCGCCTGTAAAAATTGGGAGAGAGGATAAGAAAATTCATGAGGATTTTGAGGAGAATAGGATGGGGGCCCCCCCGAAGGGTCAGATCATAAGAATGGGATGGGATGGGCCGAATATTTGTAGTTATTTTTGTTTTTTGGTGGGTATGTGTGTGGTTTGGTTTGATTTTTATTTCGTTTTGTGTGGTATGGGGTATTGTTGGGATGTGGGTGGATGGATTATTGGGTTTTTTGGGGTGGGGTTTGGTATTTATATTTGGGTTTTGGGTGTGGTTGGTGTGGTTGGGGGATGGAGATTGGTGGTGGTATTGGGGGTTTAAGATTGTGGTTGAATGGTTGTGGTGGGTTGGTGGATTTTTGGTATTGGATTTTGTTGGGTGATTATGGGGGTTATGTTTGGAATTTTTGGTTGGGGGGGATTGGTGGTGGGGTGGAGTTTGTATTGGTGTGTGGTGGGGGTGATTGTTATTGGGGATGGGGGATGGTGGGTGGGGGGGTGGTGTGGGGTATATGTGGGTATTGGTAGATGGATCTGTTTTTTGGGGTTTGGGGGGGGTTGGATATTGGGGGTTTTGGGGTATGGGTGGGTGTTTTTTGGCTTTTTGGGGGGGTATATTATAGCCAAGGGGCGAATTGGCTATGCTTGAATTTGGGTGACGCGCATATTCAGGCGGCGCGGCTTTCGGTGTCGACAATCACTTCGACGCCGTCATTGAATTTGATTCCTTCGATGACTTTTGGCAACTGATTTCTGCCATTGAGGCGCAACCATTTCTTGGATGCGGCCTGAATGAGAGTGAAGACCATTAATTTGGCCGTCTTTTGCGAGAGTGCGCCTTTGGTGCGAACTGTTCTATGCCGCACGGTGGCGAAGACGCTTTCAATAGGGTTTGTCGTGCGCAGATGGCCCCAGTGATCGGCTGGGAAATCAAAGAATGCCAACATCGCTTCGCTATCCGTGATCAGGCAGTTCACGCCCTTTTCGTATTTCAGCTTATATTTCTCGCTGAACAGGTCCATTGCTGCCTTCGCTTCTGCCTTCGTGGCAGCATGCTGGATATCATCGAGATCAGATTTCACGGTCGCGGCCATCTGCTTGGGAAAGCAGTTCAGCACATTCTTCACCTTATGAACCCAGCAACGCTGGTGCTTTGTACGGCCAAACGCCTTGTCCAAGGCATTCCAGAACCCTAGCGCGCCATCGCCTACTGCAACTTTGGGGGCGACAGACAGGCCGCGCGCCTTGAGGTCACTGAGCAATTCATGCCAGCTCTGCGCACTTTCCCGAAGCCCGACCTGAAAGCCGATCAGTTCTTTCTTGCCCTCTGGTGTCGCACCAATGATCACCAGCATGCATTCGGCATTTTCTTCCATGCGCGCCTGTAGATAGACGCCATCTGCCCAGATGTAGACGTAGTTGCGCGCCGACAGATCACGCCGCGCCCAGGTATCATATTCTGCCTGCCAGCCTGCGGTCAGGCGCGATATGACGCTCGGTGACAGATTGGGGGCATCGGAACCCATAATGGCTGACAGCGCTTCCTGAAAGTCGCCCGTGGAGATGCCCTTCAGGTAAAGAACGGGCAACAGCGCGTCCATGCTGATCGAGCGGCGCGCCCATTTCGGCAGGATATTCGAGGTGAAGCGGATCTTTTCTGCCGCAACAGAGGGCGCCTGCCGGTCGCGCACCTTGGGCCGTTGGACATCCAGGGCACCAATCCCCGTCTGGATCTGCCGTTCAGGGCCAAATCCGTGCCGCACAATCCGCTGACGGCCATCCTCCAGTTGTTCATGCGCAAAACGGGCAACGAACGCATCAGCTTCCGCTTTCAGCGCTTCTGCCAGCATCCGGCGTGCCCCTTCCCGTGCAAGCTCTGTCAAAGGGTCCGCTACCGATTCCGATTGGCGAAAGGGTAGGATCGTTGTATCTTCTTTCATGGCGTATCGCTCCTTGTGAGGTTCTGGCTGGCTTGATCACCTGCCACGATACGCCGCCTTTCAAATCACGCCCATCACCCAAATTCCCGCATAGCTCAGATGATCGCGGCCAATGTCACGCCCAATGAGGTGACGTGGAGCACCCTCTCAACCTCGCCCCGATTGCGGCCGAGGCGCGCAAGGGCTGGACGAGATGATCGCGGCCAATGTACGCAATGAGGTGACGTGGACCACCCTTCTCAACCTCGCCCCCGATTATGACGAGGCGCGCAAGGTGCTGGACGAGATGATCGCGGCCAATGTCACCGCCCAATGAGGTGACGTGGAACACCCTCTCAACCTCGCCGATTGACGAGCGCGCAAGGTGCTGGACGAGATGATCGCGGCCAATGTCACCGATGGTGACGGGAACACCCTTCTCAACCTCGCCCCCGGTGCCAAGGGCCGCAAGGGCTGGCCGAGACGATCGCGGCAATGTCGCGCCCGATGGGTGACGTGGACCACCCTCTCAACCTCGCCCCCGATTATGACGAGGCGCGCAAGGGCTGGCCGAGATGATCGGGGGAGGTCGCCCAATGGGTGGCGGCCACAACCATGACGATCAATTGCGCAGTGCGGCGGGCAACTGAACTGACGGCGCGCCTGCGCCGTCGGTATTGGCGAGTATTTCAGGGGTTATTGCCCGTTTGGCGAGGTGATGGATGCCGAACCTTTGTTGGCGGGTTTTCAGCGCCGCCAAACAGCTTGGGTTTGTGCCCCAGCCCAACGAACCGCGATGTGTTTATAGAAAGCACAAACGGCTGGATCAGGCCCTGCGTATCGTCATGCCGTTTCCCCACCTGCCCGCCGCGCAAAAATTGCTGCGCGATGAGGGGCATTTGCCAGCGGTGGCAGCGTATTTTGAGGCGCAATTCCAAACGGGGCCAGAGCCGCATAACGCCGCCAAAGCGGTGCGCATCTTATGAGGTTTTGGAAAACGGGCCTGTGAGCATTGGGCCGAAAGTATATGGCTTTCGATCAGCGCGCAAAAGGATTAATGAATTGCGCGGGCTTCGGGATAGGGAATGAGTCTGGCTTTTGCAAAGCTCTGGACGACTTAATTTCTTGCGCCCTTCAAATACATGAAAATTGCCCCAAACCTGCGTCTTGCCGCGCGGGCGCGCAGGGGTTACCTTGCGCGCAGGTTATCGAGGGGTATGAAATGGCGCAGCGCTTGCATTTGGTCTTTGGCGGCGAGTTGGTGAACCCGCAGACCAATGTGTTTCGGGATGTCAAAGACATCCACATCGTCGGTATGTATCCCGATTATGATAGCGCCTATTTGGCATGGAAGGCCGAGGCGCAGCGCACCGTGGACAACGCGCACATGCGCTATTTCATCGCCCATATTCACCGCCTGCGCGAAGAGGGTCTGGCTGGATCCTTGACCGAGGAGATGGGCGCGTAACCGCCCAAGTCTTTGGTGACGCCCCTTGGCCTGACCCTTTACAACCTAACCGCGCGGCCCGATATTGTGGCGCGGGCATGGCCCGTTCGGCCAGCGGGTCGGCTGATCTGGCTGCATGTGTCGGCGCCAAGTCATGTGGCGGCTGCCATGCAGTTGGCGCAAAGATTGCAAGATGACAGCGGGTTCTTGGTGCTGTTGACGTGGGCAGATCCGCAGGGCATCGGCACGAATTTTATCCAAGACGCGCCGCCTGACGACGCGCCCAAACAGGTGGCCGCGTTTTTGGGCCACTACACACCCGATGTCATCGTTCTGATTGGCGCGGTCTTGCGCCCAGCTTTGATCGCTGGCGCGCATATGGCGGGCGTTCCTATAATTTTGACACAGGCCGCTGCGCCCGAACTGCTGCGCGGATCAGATCGCGTGTTTTTGGGGTTAACACGGCATTTGGTTGCCTATCTGGCTGCGGTGATGACGGTGGATGAAACCGCCGCCCGCATCTATCGCCGCCTTGGCGCGGCCAATGTGCAGCGCACGGGCCATCTAGAGGCGCACCGCCTGCCGCTGCCTCATAACGAGCCTGAACGCGCGGCTATGGCGGCCATGCTGGCCACGCGCCCCGTTTGGTTGGCAGTGGATGTGCCCCAGATCGAAATTCCCGCCGTCATCGCGGCCCATCGCAGCGCGATGCGATTGTCGCACCGACTGCTGCTGATCTTGGTTCCGCAAGATGCGACCTTGGGGGAGAGCCTTGCCGCGCAGTTGGAACAAGATGAGGGTTGGATCGTTGCGCGCCGCGATTTGGACCAAGACCCAGACCCCGAAACGGTGGTCTATATTGCGGATGCAGGGCAGGAATATGGGCTGTGGTATCGGCTGGCCCCCGTCACATTCATGGGTGGCACGATGTTTGGCACGGGCAGCGCGCGCGCACCGTTCGAAGCGGCGGCGCTGGGGTCTGCCATCATCCATGGGCGCAAGACGGGGGATTATGGGCGCGAGTATGGCCAGCTGGGCGCGGCGCTGGGTGCGGCGGCGGTCAGCAGTGTTGACGAATTGGCCGAATTTTTGACCGAACTGTTGGCCCCCGACCGCGTGGCGCGCTTGGCCCATGCAGCATGGGGCGTTGTGTCCGAAGGGGCCGAGGTAACGCATCGCATTCAGTCAACAGTGCTACATTTGGCCGAAAGGAAACGCTGATGCAGGCCCCCAATTTTTGGACATCGCGCGGCATGGCGGCACAGATTTTGCGCCCCTTAGGGGCGATTGCGGCACTGGCGACGGCGCGGCGGGTGGCGCGCCTTGGGGTGAAAATGCCAATCCCCGTCATTTGCGTTGGCAATATCAATGCGGGCGGCACGGGTAAAACGCCAACTGTCATCGCGTTGATAGAACGCTTGGCTGCGCGCACAATCACGCCGACCATTGTGACGCGCGGTTATGGCGGGCGTCTTTTGGGGCCGCTGTTGGTTGACCCCAATCTGCACAGCGCTGCCGATGTTGGGGATGAGCCATTGCTGCTGTCCGCTTTTGCGCAGGTGATCGTGGCGCGCGACCGTGCGGCGGGGGCGCGGATGGCCCACGACATGCGCGCGCAGGTCATCGTGTTGGATGACGGCCACCAAAACCCCAGCCTTGTCAAAGACTTGTCTATTGTGGTGGTGGATGCAGGCTATGGCTTTGGCAATGGGCTGTGCCTGCCTGCGGGGCCATTGCGCGAACCCGTGCGCGCGGGGCTGGCGCGGGCAGATATGGTGATCAGCATTGGCGATGCCGCCGCGCAGGCGGATTTTGCGCTTTGCTGGGGGCAAAAAATCGCGCCTCTGCCCCATATCACGGGCGCGCTGCGGCCCCTGCCAATGGGCGTGGATTGGCAGGGGGCCAAGGTGGTTGCCTTTGCAGGGATCGGACGACCCGAAAAGTTTTTTTCCAGCCTGCGCGCAGCTGGGGCCATCCTATTGCACGCCGAGGCGCTGGGCGATCATGCGCCCCTGCCCGAGGCGCTGCTGTCGCGGCTGCTGGCGCAGGCGCGCGCGCATGGGGCCGATTTGGTCACAACAGAAAAAGACGCCGTGCGCCTGCCGCCGCGCTATCGCAGCGAGGTTTTGACTCTGCCTGTGCGGTTGCACTTTGCTGATGCCACGCCACTTGACGCTGCGCTGGATCGGCTGGGGCTAGTCTAACCTTCGCGCTTCGCTTTCCAGCATGATCGGGATGCCTTCGCGGATCGGAAAGGCCAAATTGGCACTGCGCGAAATCAATTCGGACGCATTGGCGTCATAAGTCAGCGGCCCTTGAGTTAAGGGGCAGACCAGCGCCTCTAACATGCGGCGGTCTATCGCTGCGGCCTCACTCATTGCATCACCTCATCGCTGCTATCGCCTTTGTGCATGGCAAATTCCATCAGTGCAACCATCGTTTCACGGCGGGTTTGCAGGGACGGCGCCTCTAGCAGGGCTTGCTTGTCTTCGGGCGAAAAGGGCAGCAGCTGTGATAGCGAGTTGATCAGCAATTCGGTTTCCGCATCGCGAATGCCCGACCAATCTCCGCCAAGGCTGTGTGCTGCGAAAAAGCGCTGTAGCAGGGCCAGAAATTTGGGGCGGTCAAAGCTGGCATCATGTTCGTCGCCGCCAAGATCACGGGCGAAAGGTGACCAATCCACCTTTGCGCGGCGGTAGGGGGTGAATCCCTGAACTTCTTCGACAATGCGGAAACGCGATATGCCCGACAATGTGATCATATAGCGCCCGTCATCCGTTTCGGAAAAGGATGTGACACGCCCCGCGCAGCCGATGGTCGACAGGGTCTGCCCCCCCTTTGGCAACGTGCGCGTCTGCACCATGCCGATGATGCGTTGCGGGGTTTTCAAGCTATCTTCCAGCATGGCCAGATAACGCGGCTCAAACAAATGCAGCGGCAGCTTGGCGCGCGGCAGTAGCAGCGCGCCTGGCAGGGGAAAAAGGGCTATCGTTTCGGGCAGCTCATGCGGTTTTGTCATTGCGCAGACGTAGCACGGGGACGGCTTTAGGCAAATATCATCGACGACAATCGCCGCCGCCCTGCCAAAACGATGGGGTCTTGGGCGGGCAGGGCGTCAAAAATCTTGAACAGCTGCGCGCGGGCTGCGCCATCGTTCCATTCGCGGTCAAGTTTGAATAGGTCGAGCAGGGTTGATACGGCCTCTTCCACCTTGCCCGATCCGTGCAGGGCCAGAGCCAGATCCAGATAGGCCTGACGGTTGGTGGGATCGGCGGCAAGCTGGGCGCGCAGATCATCTTCGGGGCCAGCGGCTGCAGCAGCGCGCGCCAAATCAAGCTGCGCGCGCAGCGGGGCAAGTTCCTTGGCATTGGCGATTGCATCAGGCGCTGCAGAAAGCAGCTCTTCGGCGCGATCCAAATCGCCCATGGCGAAATGCGCGCGGATCAGCCCTGCATAGGCGGCAGCGTTTTCGGGGTCTTCTTCCAGAACGGCGGCATAGGTTTCAATGGCGTCTGCAACCGCACCTTCCTCTAGCATAGCATCAGCGGCGGCGATGGCATCGGCCAGCCCGCCATCGGCCTCGGGGGCCATGGCCACCAGTTTTTCGACAAAGCGGGCAATCTCCGACGGGGGAACTGCGCCTTGGAACCCATCCACAGGCTTGCCTTGGAAAAACGCATAGACCGTAGGGATGGACTGAATGCGCAACTGCCCTGCAATGCCCTGATTTTCATCAACATTGACCTTGACCATTTTGACGCGGCCCTTGGCCCCATCCACCGCCGCCTCTAGCGCGGGGCCAAGCGTTTTGCACGGCCCGCACCACGGCGCCCAGAAATCGACAATGACAGGCACCTCCATCGAGGCGTCGATCACATCGGCCATAAAGGTGGCTTCATTGCTATCTTTAACATAGGGGCTGGCGGATTTTGCCGCGCCTGCGCTGGGAATGCCGAACATGATCGTCTCTTTCTAACGGTTGCTGCCCTTATATGCGCGCACTGGGGTGAAATTTGAAGAGGGCATACATATTTTATTTTTCGAATGTGATGGGGCGGAGCCATGGCGCAGGTCATGTGTTTTGGCGATAGCACCACCTATCGCGCACCGCCGATCAGCGCTGGATTTTCTGGTGATCATGCTGGCCGCCAAAATGCAGGCGATTTTGATCTAATCAGCCGAGGATTTGGCCCAAAGGTTGATGTCTTTTTCTTCGGCAACTGCATCAATCTGGGCCAGCTCGCCGTCGGTAAAGTCCAGATTATCCAGCGCCGCCACGCAGTCGATGATCTGCGCGGGTTTCGATGCGCCGATCAGCGCAGATGTGATCCCTCCGCGCCGCAAGACCCATGCAATCGCCATCTGCGCCAGCGTCTGCCCGCGCGCCGCCGCCATATCGTTCAGCGCCCGCACGGATGCCAGCGCGCTGGGCGTTATCACCGCAGGATTGAGCGATTTACCTTGTGATGCGCGCGAACCATCTGGAATGCCGTTTAGATATTTGCTGGACAAAATCCCCTGCGCCAGCGGCGTAAAGGCAATGGCGCCGATACCCAATTCATGCAGCGTATCCTTTAGCCCATCGGTTTCGATCCAGCGGTTTAGGATGTTATAGCTGGGCTGGTGGATCACGCAGGGCGTGCCCAAATCCTGTAAAATCGCCGCCGCTTGCCGCGTGCGCGCGGCGTTATAGGACGAAATCCCAACATACAGCGCGCGGCCCGACCGCACGATCGTGTCCAGCGCGCCCATGGTTTCCTCTAGCGGGGTATCGGGGTCTAGGCGGTGGGAATAGAAAATATCGACGTAATCCAGCCCCATGCGTTTGAGAGATTGATCACAAGAGGCAATCAGATATTTGCGCGACCCCCATTCGCCATAAGGCCCCTGCCACATGTCATAGCCCGCTTTGGACGAAATGATCATCTCGTCGCGGTAGGGGGCGAAATCGGCGCGCAAAATCTCGCCAAAGGCAGTTTCGGCGCTGCCTGCGGGGGGGCCGTAGTTATTGGCCAAATCGAAATGGGTGATCCCCAAATCAAAGGCCGTGCGGCACATCGCCTGCTTCACGCTATGAGGCGTGTCATCACCAAAATTGTGCCACAGCCCAAGACTGACCGCAGGCAGTTTTAGCCCCGAATTGCCGCAGCGATTATAGATCATTTTGTCATATCGGTTTTCTGCCGCGCGATAGGGGGCGGGGATGTATGGCATCACAAACTCCTTATGTTTGCGCTATGAAAGCCGCTAATCCGCAGGTGGTCAATGTGGGTGGGCAAGAAAGGTTGCCCTTTTCTCTTATCCACATTAGGATGTGGATAACTCGGGCAGAGGCTACAATGACTGGTTGTTCAAACTGGCGCAGCATAATTCTTACAGCGTGGATATTGGGGGCTGCTGCCCCTGCTTTTGCGTTGGACAAGGTGCGATTTGATGTCGAGGGCGGGGACAAAGCGCTGACATCTGTGCTGCAAGATGCCTCGTTGCTGGCGCAATATGCGCGCGGCAGCAAACTGCCTGCACAAGATCTGATTGCAAAAGCGCGCGCTGAATATGCGCGATTGCTGGACGCGCTATATGGTCAAGGCTACTATGGCGGCGAAATCAGCGTTCTGGTTGACGGACGCGAAGCGGCAAACATTGCGGTGCTGGACCCGCCAAACAGCATCTCTACCATCATAGTTCGCGTCAAAACTGGCCCCGCCTTTGTGTTCGGGCAGGCAAAAATTGATCCCGTCACCAGCGGCGTTGCGGCTGACATTGCGCAAACCTTTACCAAAGGCGCCCCCGCCAAAAGCGCGGTTATTGTCGACAGTGCCACCGCAGCGATCGAGGCATGGCGCGCGCTAGGCTATGCCAAAGCCGAAGTGGCCAGCAGTGATTTGGTTGCAGATCATCAACGCCAAACCGTTGACGCCGACATTCAGCTGGACCGCGGGCCTCGGCTAAAATTCGGGCCTTTGGTTGTCAAAGGCGAAAAGTCGATGCGCACTGATCGTATTTTAACCATTGCTGGCCTGCCAGTCGGCGAGAGATTTTCGCCCGAAGAATTAGCCCGCGTTGAGGAGAGACTGCGCCGCACGGGTGTATTTCGGTCTGTCACCATCACCGAGGCCAAGGATGTTGGCCCCAACCAATCCCTGCCCATCACCGCCGTTTTGGTAGAAGAAAAGGTTCGACGTTTGGCGCTGCGGGCGGATATTGCCTCACTCGAGGGGCTGTCTTTGGGCGTATCGGGCGCGCACCGCAATTTGTTTGGCGGGGCAGAGCGTTTGACGCTTGCCGCATCCGCGACGCGGATAGGGGTAGACACTGGCGGGCTAGATTACACGCTATCGGCCAATTTTGAACGCCCTGCCACTTTTTCGCCCGACACGACCTTTGCCATAGGTATCGTATTTGACCGCGAAAAAGACGTAGGCACCACAATTGATGCGCTTGGTCTCAGCACGCAATTGACCCAGTATTTCAGCAATACGCTGACGGGGAATGGTGGCCTGTCCTATGACATCTCGCGCGCAGCCGATCCCTCGGGGGTCACAATTTATCGCAGCTTGTCCTTTCCCTTTGGACTGTCATGGGACACGCGCAACGCAAAGAAAAGCGCCTCTGACGGGGTTTTTATTACGGCTGATGTCAAACCTTTCGTCGGATTTGGCCAAACTGAAAACGGCGTGCGCAGCAAATTGGATGCGCGCGGCTATCTGGGGGCGACCAAATCTGACAGCCTTGTTTTGGCCGCACGTGTGCAGATGGGCATGTTCAGCGGCTCTAGTCTTGCAGGTTCGCCGCGCGAGGATTTGTTCTTTTCAGGCGGGCCTGCCACGGTTCGCGGCCAGCCATATAAATCCTTGGGTGTGTTGGAATTGAAAGACAGCAGCGGCAAAGCCTTTCAAACGGGCGGCACGCATTATTTGGGCGGCACCATAGAGGCGCGGCAAAGGCTAAGCGATGCCTTTGGTATGGTGGCGTTTTTGGATGCAGGGCGCATTGACGCAGGCGGGTTTTTCAATTCAGCAGGTAATTGGCACGCGGGTGCAGGCATTGGCATTCGTTATCTAACGGCCGTTGGCCCAGTGCGGCTGGATTTGGCTGGCCCTATTGGTGGGGCAACGGGCAAGGGCGGGCAAATATACGTCGGCCTAGGGCAGGCATTTTGATGGCGCGCGCATCTTTGGCCCCCGCGATTGCTGTGCTGTGGGCGCTGTGGCCCATGGGGCTGGGCGCGCAGACGGATGACCGCGATTATTTGACGGCGCTGCTGGAAGACAACCTATCTGGCGCTGGTCGTCAGGTGGTGATCACAGGATTTGAGGGCGCACTATCTTCGCAGGCGCGGATGCAGTCGCTGACGATCGCCGATGACGAGGGTGTTTGGATTTCGCTGACAGATGTGGTTCTGGATTGGCAGCGAAGCGATTTGCTGTCGGGGAAAATAACGGTCAACAACCTGACCGCCGCCGAAATCAGCCTGTCGCGCATTCCCAAGGCGGGCGAGGATGTCGCCCCCGAAGCGCCAGCCTTTGCCTTGCCAGACCTGCCCGTTGCGATCAATATCGGCACGATTGCCGTGGAAAAGCTGCACCTTGCCGCCCCCGTTTTGGGCCAAGAAGTGAATGCCAGCGCCGCGGCGTCGATGCAATTGGCTGGGGGCGAAGGGCAGGGCAAGCTGACCCTTGTGCGCGATGCGACCGATGTCGCGCAGGGTCAGGCCGTGGTGGATATTTCCTTTGCCAACGCGACGCGCTGGTTAAAGATTGATTTGCAAGCGGCCGAAACCACGGGCGGGATTTTGGCGCAAGCCTTGGGAATTCCTGACGCCCCTGCGCTAGAGTTCACCGCAGCGGGGGATGCGCCTCTGTCCGATTTCACGGCCCAATTGGCATTGAGCAGCGATAACATACCGCGATTTGGCGGAAAGATCGCTTGGGCAAGCACAGCGCAAGGCACAGGCGATGGCGCGGGGGCGCGTAGCACCCGCTTTGATGTGGATTTGGCAGGCGATTTATCCCTGCTTTTCAAACCCGAATACCGCCCCTTCTTTGGCGTGCAAACCGCCCTGCGTGCCCAGGGGCAAACCCGCGCAGATGGCGGGTTTGATATGCCCGCCTTTGCTTTGACCTCGGCCGCGATGGATATTCAGGGGCGCCTTGCGCTGGCCGCATCTGGCCAGCCTGATGCCTTTTCGCTGGGCGGGCAATTGCGCAGCCCTGATGGCAGCGCGCTGATTTTGCCGCTGGGGCTGGACAAGCCCGCTGCGATTTCATCGGCGCAGATCAGCGCAGATTTTGATGGCGCAAAGGGTGACGCCTTTCACGTCGCGGGCCAATTGCAAAACTGGGCCCAAGACGATCTGCGCATTTCAAACAGCCAGTTTAATGTGGATGGTCGGCTAGCCCGCACCGCAGCGGGCGCGCAGGTTTCGGCCAAGATGTCCTTTTCAGGTGAAGGGGTGCAACCGACGAGCGCGACATTGTCGCGGGCGCTGGGCACGGTGATGTGGGGCGACGGTGCGATTGATTGGCAGCAGGGCAGCGCGCTAAAGCTGTCGGATGTTCATGTGCGCGGCGAAGATTATGCGGCCCGACTTGACGGCACGCTGGGTGACATCGCGTCGGGCATAAAATTTGCGGGCAAGGTTGGCCTTTCGGCGCAGGACTTTAGCCGGTTTTCAGGGCTATTGGGCCATGGTGTCGCGGGTGCAGGCCAGTTGGACTACTCGGGCGAATTTGCGCTGCTTACGCGCGCATTTGACGGGGTAGTGTCAGCGCAGACAACCGATTTGGCGCTGGGGATAGCGGCTGTTGATGCGTCGTTGATGGGGGCGGCAAAGGTGACGCTTTCGGCGCGGCGCGACGAGTCGGGCATCAACTTGCGGGCGCTGGATGTGACGGCGCGCGGTGTGACGGCGCAGCTCGCGGGCAAAATTGCGGCTGGCGGTATAGATGTGTCAGGCCGCTTTGACATGCTGGATTTGCCAGCGGGCGAGCGCGGATTTGGCGGATCTATGGCTGGGCAAGTGGTGCTGACGGGCGTGCCAAGTGATGCCCAAGTGACAATTAAGGCGCAAAGCGATGGTTTGGCTTTGCCCGCGACTTACCTGCGCAAGCTGGCGGGGCAGGGCAGCGACATCACGGCCAATATCGCCATCAAGAATTTTGTGCCGCGGGTGGTGACTGCGCGCCTGAACAACCCTTTGCTGCGGGCCGAGATTACACAAAATCAGGCTGGCGGTGCCTATCTTGTGACTGCGAGCCTTGCAGATTTGGGGGTCGTCTTGCCCGAATTTCCGGGTCAAGTGACGCTGAAAGGTACGGCGCTGCCGCAAGGGGATGGGGCCGCACTGGACTTTGCGCTGACGGGCCCTGCGCAGCTAAACGCGCGCATCCTTGGGCAGGCAAGCGCGGGGCAAAGCAATGATCTGCGTATTACGGGGCGCGCTGACGGTGCATTGATCAATGCCCTTATTGCGCCGCGATCTGTGTCGGGTGACACTGCCTATGACCTTCGGCTTCGCGGGCTGCCCAATCTGGCGGCGCTTTCAGGGACGATCAAACTGGAAGATGGGCGTCTTGCCGACCCAAGTTTGCCTTTTGCTTTGCGTAAAGCACAGATGGATTTGCGCCTGAGTGGCGGGCAAATTGACATCAGCGGGCGCGCCAACGCAACGACGGGCGGGACAATTTCGGTGAAGGGCACCGTCGCTGCCCGCGCGCCCTATGCGGCGAAATTGACCATTGGGGTGAACGATCTTGGGCTGCGTAATCCTGACCTGTTTCAATCGACGATCTTGGGCGAATTGTCCCTGACGGGGCCGCTTTTGGGCGGGGCATCCCTAAAAGGTAGATTGGATCTGGGCCGAACCGAGGTGCAATTGCGCGTGCCGACGATCATCGAAGGCGCGCCGTTAGCCGATCTGCGTCATAAAGGCGATACGCGCGCCGCACAGCTGACGCGCGCGCGGGCGGGTATTGATCAGCGCGCAAAGACGGGCAGCGTTACGGCGCCGATAAATTTGAATATTCTGGTGCGCGCGACCAATCGGCTGTTTGTGCGCGGACGCGGGTTGGATGCGGAATTGGGCGGCGAAGTGCGACTGCAAGGCGACAGCAATGATGTGCTGCCAAATGGGTCGTTCGATCTTGTGCAGGGCCATTTCGACATTTTGACCACAAGACTAAGCCTAGAGGCGATGCGGCTAGAACTGAGGGGCGAATTTATACCCTTTTTGTCGGTGCGGGCGACCAATTCGAAAGGTGGGCTGATCACCACGGCGATCATCGACGGGCCAGCGCTTGACCCCGATTTCAAATTCGTGTCATCGCCAGAATTGCCCGAAGAAGAGGTGCTCTCGCAGCTATTATTCGACCAAAGTCTGAAAAATCTCACGGCATTGCAGGCCGTTCAGTTGACCAGCGCGGTGGCGAGCCTGACAGGGCGCGGAGAGGGCGTGATCGCGCGCCTGCGCAAATCGCTGCGGCTGGATAATTTGGATGTGCAATCAGACGAGACTGGCAGCAGCGCCCTGAAAGCAGGCAAATATCTGTCCGACAAAGTCTATTCCGAATTTTCCACTGAAGGTGCGGGCAAGCAAAGCCTTGATCTTACCTATACGTTGAACAGCAAAATTAAGTTGAAGATTGGCGCGCAGACCACGGGAAATGCCAGCTTGGGAATTGAAATCGAATCCAATTATTAGGCGCCCAGCACGCGCGCCTGCCGCACACTTAGCATCTGTTCCAAATGCGGCAGTACGGCGTTGCAAATTTCGCGATGGACCGAAGGGCCTGGCAATGCTGCGGCAACTGGCAATTCGGTTGGATCGTAAACCATCCCCTCTAGCCCCATCGCCCGCGCCTCTGGCGAGGGGACGGCATAAACGATATGACCGCTTTTGGGGGATAATTGGCCGATCATTTCGGCGTCAATCAGCATTGGGTTGAACACCAGATCGATCGCAGCATGACGGGGCGGCGGCATAGCGTCTGCAATCCAAAGCAGCAAAGTCTGCCCATTGATTTGGTTCAGCAGCACGCGCATATGGTGCAGCCAATCTTGTTGCAGCCCCTCGACGACAACTGCGAAGTGTTGCGGCGAAGTTTGCTGCAAAGACTGCAACAGGTGGCGCGTGAAATGAAAATCTGTGAAATCGGTCTTAGGAAACAAGTCCTTGAGCGCGGGCTTGGCCGACAGGAACCGATCATTGCGGCGCGGATGCACTGTGTAAAACCTGTTCGAGATGTTTTGCACCCCAAAAAGCTGCACCACTGTCACGGCAGCTTGGCCAATTTTGCCCATAAGCAAAGGGTCGTTCAAAAACGCGTCTGGCCCCGCGTTTTGCAGCCCGAAATTGGCTACGGGCAGGCCAAGATCTTTTTCGATCAGGTCAGCAAAGGGATGCTTGACGCAGCGGCCATAGCACTCAGACCCGCCCAAAACGGCAATGAACGCACCTTCCGTGTCGCGCTTTGGGCCGCGAAACAACAAACGCGACCGCCCGTAAGAGCAATTTGCATAGTCCAGCGCCCCCGCGCTGGGAAAAGCATAAACCATCCCAACCACCACTTTTCCACTTCACCCAAAGACAAGATTGCGCCCAATTCGTTGACAATTCGCTAAATCTGGCATTTTCAAAAAATGTGCAGTATTTGGCCACCCTTGCACGCCGTGCCGCTTGCAGGTTAGGCTGGCGCACAGACAGGAGCATGGCGTGGGAATTCATACAGTCGGAGTGGTTGGCGCAGGCCAGATGGGCAATGGGATTGCCCATGTCTTTGCGATGGCAGGGTATGAGGTGCTGCTGAACGACATCAGTGCCGATGGGCTGGTGCGCGCAGTTGAGACGATTACCCGCAATCTGGACCGCCAAATTGCCAAGGGCAAGCTGGATGAGGGCACCAAAGCGGCGGCGCTGGCGCGCATCAAAACCACCCAAGTGCTGCCTGATCTTGGCCCGTGCGATTTGATCATCGAGGCGGCAACCGAACGTGAAGACGTGAAAAATGCCATTTTCGAAGGTCTGGCCCCGCATCTTGGTCCGCAGATACGATTCTAAACGTCGGGCACATCATAGTATTTCGATCACGCGGCTGGCGTCCCGCCACTGACCGGCGAGAAATTCATGGGGTTTCATTTCATGAACCCCGTTCCCGTGATGCAGCTGGTCGAATTGATCCGCGGGATTGCCACGGATCAACGACTACCTTGTCAGCGCTGCTCGGGTGTGGTGGGACGCGCTTGGCAAAACCGCCGCCAGCGCCGAGGATTTTCCCGCCTTTATCGTAAATCGCATCCTGATGCCGATGATAAATGAGGCGGTTTATACCCTGTACGAAGGTGTGGGGAATGTGCAGTCCATCGAGATCTCACTGAGGCTCGGGGCGAATCATCCGATGGGGCCGCTTGGAGCTGGCGGATTTCATCGGGCTAGACACCTGCCTTGCCATTATGAACGTGCTGCATGACGGGTTGGGGGTATGAAATACCGCCCCTGCCCGCTGCTGTCGAAATATGTGGGGCGAGGCTGGCTGGGCCGCAAGACGCAAGCGCGGGTTTTATGATTACAGAGGCGATGCGCCTGTTCCGACCCGTTAATCCGCTGCTGCGTCTATGCCGCCCAATGCCATCGTGTGATCACGCAGCCACGCCATGAAGGCGCGCGGATCGCGGCCTTTGTCCGCCACCTCGATGCATGCAATGGACTGGCATGTCCGAATGACTGGCGTTCGCTGGCGGTTTTATATTCAGCGCGTATGATTTCGTACAAGAAGCAAGCGCCGTGGCGCAGCGGTCGCCGATACCATGTTCGCGATCAGGTACCATGCGCGACGGCTGATTTTACTTCTAAGCAAATCGCAGCTGTAAAATCGTGGCCTTCGATTTTTGGACCAGTCTTATGCGGTAAAGACGTTCCACTCGCTACCCTCGATGGCGGGGCCGAAAAAGCGTGTCCGGACATTGCCACTTTGCCCGATGGGAACAAGGCGAATTATAGCCCCCCCTTTTTTAGATGCTCCCTCGTGGCGTTGCGCATTTCGAGCCCCAGTTCCCGCGCATTTTCTTCATGCGGAAAGGGCACCGTTGATCGTGAATTCTTGGCGGAATCTTCGTCGATCCCGGTCAACAGGGACCGGGTCAGGATTTTGAAATCGCCGCGCACGCGTGATAGCATCTCGCCCATCACCATCCCATCGACAAGGCCGTGCGGGTGGTTGGCCACCACAACCAAAGCGCCCGTTTTGGGAATACGTTCGATTTCTTCTGGCGGGGTTTGTACATCAATGCCCATTTGGGCAATGGCCTTTGACCAAAACGGCACGCCAAAGGGCACGCCCGTGCGTTCAAAATTGCGAATGGCGCGCAGAAGCGTGACTTTCGCCGTCAGCCATTCAATTGTCCGTATCGTGCCCGCCTTGATCGGATTTTTGAACGTGCCCGCGTAGGACAGGCGGCACCGCCGTCGTATTCTTTGGCCACAACGCGGCGCGCAGTTTGCGGATCTTGGGGCGCGGGATCGGGCATTTGTGTCACGCGAAAGGGGCCTTATTCAAAAATCTTCGCCAAAGCGATCAGCCACTAACGCCGCCAGCGCCGCGTCCAGCGCATCAGCATCGGGGCCTGATGTCATCACCTCAATACTGGTTCCGCGTGATGCTGCCAACATCAAAAGCCCCATGATCGAATCGCCAGATACGTCCATCCCGTCTTTCTTGACGGTGCAGGCCGCGTTATGACGTTCGACCACTTCGACGAATTTGGCACTGGCACGGGCGTGCAGCCCCTTTTCGTTAACGATGTTTAGATGTTGCGCGCCCATTCACATTGATCCGTCGATGGTGATTGCATTCAAATACTTGCGCCCCGCGTCTAGCGCCAAGGCCACTGCCTCATCCACAGGCAGATCACGCGATTTCGCCAATTTAATCAAAAGCGGCAGATTTGCGCCATATATAATACGTCTTCCGCGCCCCGAGCAGGCCATCAGCGACAGATTTGACGGTGATCCGCCAAACATATCCGTCACCAAAACCACGCCGTGGCCTTGATCCACGTTATCAGCGGCGGCGCAAATTTCGGCCTGCTTGGCCGCGCGATTGTGAATATCCTCGATGGAAATGGCCAGCATGGCGGCCTGCGCGCCGACAACATGTTCGACGGCGGCCAGATACTCCCGTGCAAGGCCCCCATGGGCAACGATGACGATACCGATCACGCGGTTCTATCCTTTATAGCTGGGCCAGCGCGGCACTGGCCTTGCGTTCCAATTCTCGGTGGCGTTTTGACACTGGCCAGCCCGCCTCTGCAAGCACTTTGGCAAGTTTTTCTGCCATGACAACAGACCTATGTTGCCCGCCCGTGCATCCAAAGCCGATGGATAGATGCGCCTTGCCCTCGCGGCGGTGGGCAGGCAGCAAAAACAGCACCAAATCCTGCACCTTTTGGGCAAAGGCATCAAACAGCGGATCGGCACAGACAAAGGCGGCAACCTGTGCATCGCGCCCGTCCAATTCGCGCAGCGCCGCCTGCCAATGCGGATTGGACAAAAAGCGGCAGTCCAGCACCATATCCAGCCCGCGCGGCAGCCCACGCTTATAGCTAAAGGATTGCACTGAAACGCCCATTTGCGCGCCCGTTTCAGTGGCAAACAACTGCGCGATTTCCGCCTTTAGATCATGGGGCGACATTTCGGATGTGTCGATCAGGTGGTCTGCGCGCGCGCGGATAGGGGCCAGCAAGTCCATCTCGCGGGCGATACCTTCGGTAGGGGTTTCGCCTTCGGCGAGTGGGTGGCGTCGGCGGGTTTGGTTGTAGCGGCGGATCAGTTCAGAGGCCGTGCAATCCAAGTAAACGACTTCCAGCGTGCGGCGCGGGTCGCGCGTCAGGGTGTCAATCAATTCGATCAGACTGCTGGCCGAAAAGTCGCGGTTGCGCACGTCCAGCCCTAACGCAATTGGGCGCGGCAGGCTGGGCCCATCGGTCAGGCGCGGCACGAGGGAAAGCGGCAGATTGTCGATCACCTCATAGCCAATGTCTTCAAAGGCATGGATCGCCGTGCTGCGCCCCGCCCCCGAAGGGCCGGTGATAAAGATCAGATTGCTGGCGGCGAGTTTCAGTGGCGGCTTGATCATGGCTTCGCATAAGGCCTCACTCATGGCGTTGCCCCATCAAATAGCACATCAGCGCCGAAGGAAAGTGTGGCGCTGCGTCATAATGCAGAAAATCGACCGCTATGCCTGCAAGCAGTGTTTGGCGCGGTTGCGGCATACGCGCTAGGGTGGATTGGGTCAGATCAAGGGCTGCGGCGATGGGGGTTTGCGCGGCAAAGGGCAGGCGCAAGATGCCAATGCCGCGCGCCTCGATCAAACCCTGCAAGGGCGCGGGCGCGCGTGCCATCAAAGCGCCCCCCTGCGCCCAAATTTCGCAGCGATCATCAGCCACCAAACGCGCGCCCAGTGCGATCAGTTGCAGCGCCAGCGCCGATTTGCCCGCCCCAGAGGGGCCAAGGATCAGCAGCCCCTTGCCGCCATGGGTGCAAACACAGCTGGCGTGGATGTTTTGGGCGGCGGGCAGTGCTGCCATATCTTATATCGGCAGGCCCACGACAAAACGCGCGCCAAGGGGTTCGGAGGCCGCATCTGCCTGTGTGGGGCGGATATTCTCGGCCCAAATGACCCCGCCATGCGCTTCGACGATTTGTTTTGAAATGGACAGGCCAAGGCCCGAATTGTCGCCAAAATGGGTGGGCGGGCGGTCAGAGTAGAAGCGTTTGAACACCTTTGTCAGCGCCTGTTCAGGAATGCCAGGCCCCGTATCTTCGACCACGATCAACAGGCGGTTTTCGCGCTGCCGCGCCCAAACCCGCACCGCGTCGCCATCCTCGCAAAAGGAAATCGCGTTGGAAATGAGGTTCACGAACACCTGTGCAAGCCGTTCTTCTAGACCGCGCACAATCACGGGCTTTTCTGGGAAATCGGTGATAAATTCGATCCCCTTTTCGGCGGCTTGCGCGCCCAGATGGTCGCACAGGCGCTGCACGGTTTGGATCAGGTTCACATTGGCTTCTTGTTCTTTGACCAGCTCGCTATCCAGTCTCGAGGCGTTGGAAATATCGGTCACCAGCCTGTCCATACGGCGCACGTCATGTTCGATGACGTCCAGCAGCTTTTCACGCTGATCGTCGCGCTTGGCGAGCCGCATCGTCCCCACAGCCGACCGCAGCGAGGCCAGCGGGTTCTTAATCTCATGCGCCACATCGGCGGCGAATTGTTCATTGCTTTCGATACGGTCATACAGCGCCGAAACCATGCCGCGCATCGCGACCGACAGGCGGCCAATTTCATCGGGCCTGCCCGCCAAATCGGGAATACGCACGCGCCCTGTTTGCATCTTAGCGCCGTTGCGGTCCCGCCCCATTTCGGCGGCAGCGGCCAAATCGGACAAAGGGTTGGCGATGGTCGAGGCCAGCACCATCGACAGGCCCGTGGACACCAAAAGCGCAATGAGGAACATGCGCAAAATCTGCTCGCGCTCGTTGCGCACCAGCCTGTCAATTTCGCCCGCAGGTGAGGTAAGGGACACAACGCCCAACAGCGCGCCATCTTGCATCACGGGGGCGGCAACCGAAAAGCTGGCACCATCAGCGCCTTGGGATGTGGAAACGGCCACCTCGCCCAAGGCGGCCTTGGGAAACATGGTCTTGGCCAAATCAGTGGCGCTTGCCGGCGCGGCGGAATTTTTGCGCCCCAAAAACTGCGATCCGAAGGTCCAAATCTTGCCCAGAAAATCCGTGATCAGCGTTGACGGCGTGGACATATCGGGTGCGGATTTGGCATCACCGACGGTCTGCGCTGCGATTGCCCCCAGATTGTCCAGCAGCAGCACCTCTGCCCCCGCGCTAATGCTGATGCCGTCCAAATCGCGGGGCAGACCTGCCGCCCCTCGGCACGAGTGCGGATGACATCGGCAATCAGCCGCGCCTCGCTGACCAGCGCCGCCTCGCGCTGAATGACAAGATTATCGCGAAAAGGGTTTAGAAACAAAACCCCCGACACAAGGATGATCAGCGCCAGCAGGTTGAACAGAATAATCTTGCGCGCCAGAGGCGATTTGTTCAGCGACAATAGCCCGCGTTTGCCGCGCGCGCCGCGCAGCACCTGATCCGACAGCACCTCGGGCGAGACCCAGTCTTCGCCCAAGATAACGTGCTCGCCCGTGTTATCCTTTGCCACGGCCAGGCCCTTTAATGGAAATTTCTGCGCGGCAGTCATCAGTCCAGCTATTCTTCGTTATACCGATAGCCAATGCCATAAAGTGTTTCGATGGCGTTAAAATCGTCATCCACCGCACGCATTTTCTTGCGCAGGCGTTTGATATGGCTGTCGATGGTGCGATCATCGACATAAATCTGGTCGTCATAGGCCACGTCCATCAGCTGATCGCGGCTTTTCACAAAGCCGGGGCGCTGGGCGAGCGCCTGAAGCAGCATGAATTCGGTGACGGTCAGCGCCACATCGCGGCCTTTCCACGCAACGGCATGGCGCAGCGGGTCCATGCGCAGATTGCCGCGCTCGATCACTTTGTTTTCTTCGGTGGTGGCCACTTCGCCCGTGGCAATCGCCTCGTTGCGGCGCAGCAGGGCGCGGATGCGTTCGACCAAAAGGCGTTGGCTAAAGGGTTTGGTGACGTAATCATCTGCGCCCATTCGCAGGCCCAAAACCTCGTCGATTTCATCATCTTTGGATGTCAAGAAGATCACAGGCAGGGTAGATTTTTGGCGCAGGCGCTGCAACAAATCCATCCCATCCATGCGGGGCATTTTGATGTCCAGCACCGCCAGATCGGGCATGCGGCGGTTGAAGGCATCCAGTGCGGATTGCCCATCATTGTGGGTTTCCACCTCGAAACCTTCGGCCTCTAGGGTCATTGAAACAGATGTCAAAATATTACGGTCGTCGTCTACAAGGGCGATGCGTGCCATATTGGGGCGTCCTTTTCTGCTCGGCTGCCTGATTTTTGACATATACTCATATTTTCGGAAAAAAGAATCAACTGTTAAGTGCGAATCACCTATGCTTCCACAAGATTTAGGGCGCGCTGCGTGAAATGATGACGAAATTGTCTCATATCGGAAACAGCGGCAAAGTTGGTTGCGCTAACAGTGAAATGATTGCGCTAACAGCGGCAAACCCTTCTATTCCAACTAAAACCGCCATGCTATAGGGCCAAATATGTCGCGTTACTCTAGCGCGGCGTAATTTTATTTCGCGCTGCGGCGCAGGTTCCGCCAGTTTGGCGGCTAAGGGAGTAAGGCCAATGACACATGACACAGCGACCCTTGGGCGCGTAAACCCTGCACAAACTTTGCAGGCGCAGGGCATCAGCGGCCTTGGTCATGTGTATTATAACTATTCCGAACCCCGCTTGGTGCAGGCTGCTGTCGCGCGCGGCGAAGGCACGTTGGGTAACGGCGGCGCGTTTTTGGTGTCCACAGGCCAATTCACGGGCCGATCCCCAAAGGATAAATTCGTGGTGCGCAGCGCAGCGACCGAAAACACCATCTGGTGGGAAAACAATGCGCCGATGACGCCTGACGCCTTTGACGCGCTGCATGGCGATATGTTGGCGCACATGCAGGGGCGTGATTATTTCGTGCAAGACCTGTTTGGCGGGGCCGATCCTGCGCACCGTTTGGATGTGCGTATGGTCACCGAACTGGCGTGGCATGGGCTGTTCATTCGCCATCTGCTGCGCCGTCCTGCGGCGTCCGAGTTGGATACATTCACCCCCGAATGGACGGTGATCAATTGCCCATCGTTCAAGGCAGACCCTGCCCGCCACGGCTGCCGCACGCAAACGGTGATTGCGCTGAATTTCGACAAAAAGCTGATTCTGATCGCTAACACCGCCTACGCGGGCGAGAATAAAAAGGCCGTATTCACGCTGCTAAACTACCTGCTGCCTGAAAAGGGCGTGATGCCGATGCATTGCTCGGCCAATCATGCGATTGGCAATCCCGAAGATTCGGCTGTGTTCTTTGGCCTGTCGGGCACGGGCAAAACCACGCTATCGGCTGACCCTTCGCGCATGCTGATCGGTGATGATGAACACGGCTGGTCAGATCGCGGCGTGTTCAACTTTGAGGGCGGCTGCTATGCCAAAACCATCAACCTCTCGCCCGAGGCAGAGCCAGAGATTTACGGCACCACGTCCAAATTTGGCACGATTGTGGAAAATATGGTCTTTGATCGGGAAACGCTGGAATTGGATTTCACCGATAGCAGCCTGACCGAAAACATGCGCTGCGCCTATCCGCTGAACTATATTTCGAACGCCTCGGATACGGGGCTGGGTGGCAACCCTAAGAACGTGATCATGTTGACTTGCGATGCCTATGGCGTGCTGCCGCCGATCGCGCGCCTGACGCCTGCGCAGGCGATGTATCATTTCTTGTCGGGCTTTACGTCGAAAACCCCAGGAACCGAGCGCGGGATTGTCGAGCCTACCCCAACCTTTAGCACCTGCTTTGGCGCACCCTTCATGCCGCGCCGTCCCGAGGTTTACGGCAAACTGCTGCAAGAGAAAATCGCCGCTGGCGGGGCGACATGCTGGTTGGTCAACACGGGCTGGACGGGGGGCAAGTTTGGCACTGGAAAACGCATGCCGATCCGCGCCACCCGCGCGCTGCTGACGGCGGCGCTGGATGGATCGCTGGCCAAGGGGCAGTTTCGCAAAGATCCGAATTTCGGCTTTGACGTTCCAGTTGCGGTGGCGGGTGTGGACGGCGGTTTGCTAGACCCGCGCAGCACTTGGGCCGATAGCACTGCCTATGATGCGGCGGCGCAAAAATTAGTGGGCATGTTCGCCGATAACTTTGGTCAATACCTGCCCTTCATTGATGCCGATGTAAAAGCGGCAGCCATCGGTTAGGCTTGAATTGCGCCATTGGCTGTGGTTTTGCTTGGCAAGGCCGCAGCCAATGGATACCCAATGCAAGTGACGAAAACCCCGCTGAAGGATCTGCTGATTTTGCAGCCCAAACGTCATGGCGATGCGCGGGGTTGGTTTTGCGAGGTTTACTCGCAGCCCGCACTGGCGGCGGTTGGCATTGATCTAAACTTTGTGCAAGACAACCACTCGATGTCTGGCCCGATCGGCACTTTGCGCGGTTTGCATTACCAAACCCCCCCTATGGCGCAGG
Source organism: Cypionkella sp. (assembly GCA_034519315.1). GTDB lineage: Bacteria > Pseudomonadota > Alphaproteobacteria > Rhodobacterales > Rhodobacteraceae > Cypionkella. The sequence continues at coordinate 55,773 of JAXHON010000039.1, forward strand.
CCAAGCTGGTGCGCTGCACGCACGGGGTGATTTTCGATGTGGCGGTGGATGTGCGCCGTGGCAGTCCAACCTATGGCCAATGGTATGGGCTAGAACTCAGCGCGGATAATGCCGCCCAACTGCTGGTTCCCGTGGGGTTTCTGCACGGATTTGTTACCCGCAGCGAGGGCGCCGAAGTCCAATACAAAGTGACCGCCCCCTATGCCCCCGAATGCGATGGTGGCATCGCATGGGATGATCCTGACATCGCAATTGACTGGGGTTTAACTTCCCCAATCTTATCGGCCAAAGATGCCGCAGCCGCCAGCTTGGCGGCATTCAAATCCCCTTTCGCCTATGGTGCGCTATGAAGATTTTGGTTACGGGCGGAATGGGGTTTATCGGCTCGGCTGTTGTGCGCCTTGCCACAGCGCGCGGGCATGAGGTGATCAACCTAGACTCTTTGACCTACGCCGCCTGCGAGGGGAATGTGGCGGAAGTGGCCACATCCAACCTATATAGTTTTGAACAAGCCGACATCCGCAATCGCGCAAAGTTGGACGAGGTGTTCGCCACGCACCGCCCCGACGGCGTGATGCATTTGGCCGCCGAAAGCCATGTTGACCGTTCGATCGACGGGCCAGGCGATTTTGTGCAAACCAACATCACAGGCACCTTCAACCTGCTAGAGGCCGCCCGCGCCTATTGGCAAGGCGCAGGGCGGCCCGATGGGTTTCGTTTCCACCACATTTCCACCGATGAAGTTTTTGGCAGCTTGGGCGAGACGGGCAAGTTTACCGAAGACACCCCCTATGACCCGCGCAGCCCCTATTCGGCCAGCAAGGCGGCCAGCGATCATTTGGTGCGCGCATGGGGCGAAACCTACGGCCTGCCCACGCTGCTGACAAATTGTTCCAACAACTACGGCCCCTATCATTTTCCTGAAAAGCTGATCCCCGTGGTGATTTTGAACGCGCTGCACGGGCGGGACAATTCCCGTATACGGGCAGGGTTTGAACGTGCGCGATTGGCTATACGTCGAAGATCACGCCGATGCCCTGCTGCTGGTTTTGGCCAAGGGCCAGCTTGGCCGCAGCTATAATATCGGCGGCGAGAATGAGGCGGCGAATATCGAGATCGTTCAGAAAATCTGCGCGCTTCTGGATGAGATGCACCCAACAGGCGCACCCCATGCCCGCCTTATCACCCATGTCGCCGACCGCCCCGGCCATGATCTGCGCTATGCGATTGACCCCTCGCGTATCCGCGCCGAACTGGGCTGGCGGCCATCGGTGACATTGGACGAAGGCCTGCGCCGCACCGTGCGCTGGTATTTGGACAACGAGGCGTGGTGGAGGCCGTTGCTGGCACGCGCAGGGGTGGGGCAGCGTTTGGGAACCCGTGTATGAGAGCGCTGGTTTTTGGTCAAACAGGGCAGGTAGCGCAGGAACTCGCGCGTCGTCTGCCGCAGGGCATAACCACGCGCTTTTTGGGGCGCGATTGCGCGGATTTGCTGCACCCAGCAGCCTGCGCGGCGCAGATCAAAGATTGCCGACATCGTTATCAACGCCGCGGCGTGGACGGCGGTTGATCTGGCCGAAACGCATGAGGTCGATGCGACAGCGGTGAATGCCGCAGCCCCAACGGCTATGGCGCAAAGATGTGCCGCTTTGGGCCTGCCGATCATCCATATTTCTAGCGATTACGTCTTTGACGGCGCGGGCGATGCGCCCTTTGCCCCCGACCATCCCACAGCCCCTTTGGGCGCCTATGGGCGCAGCAAATTGGCGGGGGAAGTTGGGCTGCGCGATAGCGGCGCGCGGCATGTGATCTTGCGCACCTCTTGGGTGTTTTCGGCGCATGGCAGCAACTTTCGTGAAAACCATGCTGCGGCTGGGCGCGCAGCGCGACAGCCTGAATGTGGTGGCCGATCAGATTGGCGGGCCAACGCCTGCTGCGGCGATTGCGGATGCGCTGTTTGACCGATCGCGCGGCGCGCTGCATGACGGTCATACAGGCGGCACATACCACTTTTCAGGTGCGCCAAACGTATCTTGGGCCGATTTCGCCCGCGCGATCATGGCAGGCAGCAGGCCTGGCCGTGCCGCGATCACGATATTCCGTCATCGCGCACTACCCCACCCCGGCCGCCGCGCCCGCTGAATTCACGGCTAGACTGCACCAGTCTTTTGCGCGATTTTGGCATTGCCCGCCCTGATTGGCGGGCTGCGTCTTGCCGCGTCATTACAGGTTGCAGGAGCATGACCCATGAAACGCAAAGGCATCATCCTTGCTGGCGGCTCTGGCACCCGGCTGTGGCCGATCACCATGGGCGTGTCAAAGCAACTTCTGCCGATCTATGACAAGCCGATGATCTATTACCCGCTTTCGGTGCTGATGCTGGGCGGTATCCGCGAGATTGCCATCATCACCACCCCCGAAGATCAGGCGCAGTTTCAGCGCCTGCTGGGCGATGGCGCGCAATGGGGCCTGACTTTGACCTATATCGTGCAGCCTTCCCCCGATGGGCTGGCGCAGGCCTATCTTCTGGCACGCGATTTTCTGAATGGTGCGCCATCGGTTTTGGTGCTGGGAGACAATATCTTCTTCGGCCACGGCCTGCCCGAAATGCTGGCCGCTGCTGATACGAAACCTTTTGGCGGCACAGTTTTTGGCTACCGAGTCGCCGATCCTGAACGCTATGGCGTTGTAGATTTTGACGCAAACGGCAATGTTCGCGCCATTATTGAAAAGCCGGCAAACCCTCCGTCTAGCTATGCTGTGACGGGTCTTTACTACCTCGACGCCCGCGCGCCCGAATTGGCGGCGCAGGTGAAACCCTCGCCGCGCGGGGAACTTGAAATCGCCGATCTGCTGGAAATCTACCGCAGTGAGGGCAGCCTGAGTGTCGAACGCATGGGGCGCGGCTTTGCGTGGCTGGATACCGGCACCCACGGCAGCCTGCTGGACGCCGGCAATTTCGTCCGCACGCTGGAAAACCGCCAAGGCCTGCAAGTGGGCTGCCCAGACGAGATCGCCTATCGGCAGGGATGGATTTCACGCGAAGATTTGGCCGCGCGGGCAAGACTTTACGCCAAGAACGACTACGGGCGATATTTGGCGGGCATAGTGGCCGAGAAGGGATAAGGTAGGGGGCTTTCAGCCCCCTCGAGGGCATGGCGCTCAGTCTCACCCCTTCGAGGATATTTTTCAGAGCAAGGAAGCGAAGCCTTGGGTCTGAGGGCGCGTCTTCTGTAATGCTCGCCAAACCGGATGATGTGCGGGCGAGCGTGCGGCCAGCAGGTCGCTCAGGCCTGGGGTGGCCTGCGCAGCCAGAGGGGCAAAGCCCCTAATTCCCTTAGTCCGAAACAGGCCTTTTAATCTTATCCGCCGCTATCAGCACCAAAGGGCGCAGACCCGCGCCGCCTGCGTCGAGCACTGCAAACAAATGGCGGCGCATGCGGGGTTCCCAGAAGTCATTTATATGTTCGGCCAGAAGATTTTGCCCTTCGTCGGCTGGTTTGCTTTCCATGAAACGGGCAATTTGGTTGGCCATGTAAATCAGCTTGTCTTGCGGGCTGTCATGCGACATCGGCGGCCTCTTGGGTGATGCGGTGGGGATGGGTGAATAGGTCAAATCGGGCGGCGCGCGCATTGGCGATCAGGGTGATGCCTGCGCCTTCTGCCATGCGCATCGCAGCATCCGTCGGGGCAGAGGCGGCTATGAGAATAGGCGCGCCAAGGGCGGCCACTTTTTGCACCATGTCGATTGACACCCGCGAGGTGAGCAGCACGGCGCCCGTAGGGTGCGTGCTGGCACGCACCATTCCCCCAATCAATTTATCCAGCGCATTATGCCGCCCCACATCTTCGCGCGCGGCCAGAATTTCGCCCGACCAGTAGGCCGCAGCATGGATGGCACGGGTTGCATCGTGCAAGGGCTGGTGGCGCGGCAAGTCTGCCATGGCCGCCATGACCTCGGTCGGCGTCATCGAGAAGGGATCACTTAGGACAGGTTTTACCGCGCGCAGGGCCTGCTCTAGGCTATCAATCCCGCAAAGACCGCAGCCCACAGGGCCTGCCATAGTGCGGCGGCGCGTGGACAGGCGCGCCTCGGCCTGCGCCGAGACCCAGATTTGCAGATCAATTCCCAGCGGGGTTTCCACGATATCGATAGATGCGATTTCCTCTGGCATGGCGATGCCTTCGCTGGCCGCAAAACCATAGGCAAAATCGGTTAGATCCGCCGGCGTCGCCATCATCACCGCCTGCGTTGTGCCGTTGAAAGAAAGTGCCACCGCCACTTCACGCGCAAGTGGGCGGGCGGGAGCATCGCCCCGTCCAAAGCTGATGCGCGGTATGGCGGCACTGGCCTGTATCATTCCGCCGCCGCAATCCGCCGCGAACTGGCCGCCTGCGCAGCATAGTCCTTTTGCCATTCACTTGGCCCGTTGGACAGGCCCACTTGCACCGCTGTCACCTTATATTCGGGGCAGTTGGTGGCCCAATCGGAATAATCGGTGGTGATGACATTGGCCTGTGTATCGGGGTGGTGGAAGGTGGTATAAACCACGCCCGGATTGACGCGATCCGTGACCTTGGCGCGAAGGCTGGTTTCGCCCGAACGACTTGCCAAGCGCACAAAATCCCCATCCTTGACCCCGCGCACGTCGGCGTCATGGGGGTGGATTTCCAGCACGTCTTGGTCATGCCAGACCACATTGCCCGTGCGCCGCGTTTGCGCGCCGACGTTATATTGCGACAAAATCCGCCCCGTGGTCAGCAGCAGCGGAAAGCGCGGGCCTGTGCGTTCGTCCGTGGCGATATATTCGGTGTTGATGAACTTGCCCTTGCCGCGCACGAACCCATCGACATGCATCAAGGGCGTGCCATCGGGGGCAGCCTGATTGCAAGGCCATTGCACGGAACCTTTCACCTCCAGCATCTCATAATTCACGCCCGCAAAGCTGGGGGTGGTCATGGCGATCTCGTCCATGATTTGGCTAGGGTGGGTATAGCCCCAAGGCGCGCGACCCGAGCCCTTGAGCATTTCATTGGCCAGCATTTGGGTGATTTCCCAATCGGCATAGCCGTTGCGCGGGGCCATAACGCGGCGCACGCGGTTGATGCGGCGTTCGGCATTGGTAAAGGTGCCGTCTTTTTCCAGGAAGGTCGATCCAGGCAGGAACACATGCGCGTAATTGGCGGTCTCATTCAGGAACAGGTCATGCACGATCACGCAGTCCATTGCCGCCAAACCCGCCGCAACGTGCTTGGTGTCTGGGTCAGATTGCAGGATGTCTTCGCCTTGGCAATACAGGCCCTTGAACGCGCCCTCAACCGCCGCGTCCAGCATATTGGGAATGCGTAGGCCAGGTTCGTCGTCAATCTGCACGCCCCAGATTTTCTGGAATATGTCGCGCACGGCCTCGCCTTTGACATGGCGATAGCCTGGCAATTCGTGCGGGAAAGACCCCATGTCGCACGAGCCTTGCACATTGTTTTGTCCGCGCAGCGGGTTCACGCCCACGCCCGCGCGGCCCACATTGCCCGTCATCATCGCAAGGTTGGCGATGCCGATCACAGTGGTTGACCCTTGGGAGTGTTCGGTCACGCCCAGCCCGTAGTAAATCGCGCCGTTACCTGCGCGCGCATAAAGGCGGGCGGCGGCGCGCAACTCGTCCGCCGCAACGCCCGTCAGCAGGGCGGTGGATTCGGGGCTGTTTTCTGGGCGGGCGGCGAATGCGACATAGTCTTGGAATTCGTCCCAATCGCAACGCTCGCGGATGAACGCCTCGTCGAATAGCCCTTCGGTCACGATCACATGCGCAAGGGCCGTGACAACGGCGACGTTGGTGCCGGGGGTCAGGGCCAAATGATGCGCCGCCTTGATATGCGGGCTTTGCACCATATCAGTGCGGCGCGGGTCGATCACGATCAGCTTGGCCCCCGCGCGCAGGCGTTTTTTCAGGCGGCTGGCAAAGACGGGGTGGCCATCGGTGGGGTTCGCGCCAATGATGATGACCACATCGGTATGTTCAACGGAATCGAAATCTTGCGTGCCCGCCGATGTGCCAAGCGTTTGCCCCAACCCGTAACCCGTGGGCGAATGGCACACCCGCGCGCAGGTGTCGGTGTTGTTGTTTTGAAACACCGCACGGGTCAGCTTTTGCACCAAATACGCCTCTTCATTGGTGCAGCGGGACGAAGTGATCACCCCCACCGCATGGCGGCCATGCTTGGCGATGATGCCTTTCATACGGGCGGCGGTGAAGGTCATCGCCTCGTCCCACGACACTTCGCGCCATGGATCGGTGATTTGATCGCGGATCATAGGGTTTAAGATGCGGTCGCTGTGGCTGGCGTAGCCATAGGCAAAGCGGCCCTTGACGCAAGAATGCCCACGGTTGGCCTTGCCGTGTTTATAGGGCACCATGCGCACCAGCTCATCGCCGCGCATTTCCGCCTTGAAGCTGCACCCAACCCCGCAATAGGCGCAGGTGGTGATGACGCTGCGTTCGGGGGTGCCGATGTCGATGATGGATTTTTCCTGCAAAGTGGCGGTGGGGCAGGCGGCCACGCAGGCCCCGCAGGATACGCAATCAGATGTCAGCGCAGTATCGGTTTTCGCGCCAAAGGATACGCGGCTGTCAAACCCGCGCCCTTCGATGGTTAGGGCAAAAGTGCCCTGCACTTCCTCGCAGGCGCGCACGCAGCGGCTACAGACAATGCACTTTTGCGGATCATAGCTGAAATAGGGGTTGGAATCGTCGCGTGGGATATACTGCGGGTTGGCTTTGCCGCTGGTGTCGCGCGCCTTGAAATGGGTCTGCACCGCCTCATACCGCACATCACGCAGGCCAACCGCCCCCGCCATATCTTGCAATTCGCAGTCGCCGTTCGCGCTGCATGTCAGGCAATCCAGCGGGTGATCGGAGATATACAGCTCCATCACCCCGCGCCGCAGTTGTTTCAGCTTGGCGTTTTGGGTGGTCACCTTTAGCCCCGCCGCAACGGGTGTGGTGCAGGATGCGGGCGTGCCATTGCGGCCTTCTATTTCCACCAGACACAGACGGCAAGAGCCAAAGGCGTCCACGCTGTCGGTCGCGCAAAGTTTCGGCACCGAAATGCCAATTTCCGCCGCCGCCCGCATGATCGACGTGCCTTCGGGAACCGTCACATCGAACCCGTCAATCGTCAGCGTGACCATGGATTTTGATTTGGCCGCAGGGGTGCCATAGTCGCGGTCGGGGATGATGAAATCTTTCATTCTGCGGCCTCCTTGGAACGGGCAAAGTCACCTGGAAAATGGTGCAACGCTGACAAAACGGGATAGGGCGTAAAGCCCCCCAGCGCGCAAAGCGAGCCTGATTTCATCGTCGCGCACAGGTCGGTTAGCAGCGGGATCGCCGCCGTATCCCCGTTTGCGATGCGGTCAACCGTTTCCACCCCGCGCACCGCGCCAATGCGGCAGGGGGTGCATTTGCCGCAAGATTCGATGGCGCAAAATTCCATCGCAAAGCGGGCTTGCGCCAGCATATCGGCGCGATCGTCAAACACGGTTAGGCCCGCATGGCCGATTAGCCCTTCTTTGCCCGCAAACTCTTCATACCCGAATGGCGTATCAAACAACGCGCGGGGGAAATAGGCCCCCAGCGGGCCGCCGACTTGCACCGCCTTAACCGCCCGCCCCGATGCCGTGCCGCCTGCGATGTCATCGACGATCTGCCCCAAGGTTAGGCCAAAGCCCACCTCATACAGGCCGCCATATTTCACATTACCCGCGATTTGCAGCGGGATGGTGCCGCGTGATCGGCCCAGACCAATCGCCGCGTAATGCGCAGCCCCCTTGGCCATGATCACGGGGACAGAGGCCAGCGAGATCACGTTATTCACCACTGTGGGCCGCCCCATGAACCCTTGCAACGCGGGCAGCGGCGGCTTGGCGCGCACAACGCCGCGCTTGCCCTCTAGGCTGTTCAAAAGGCTGGTTTCCTCGCCGCAGACATAGGCCCCTGCGCCGACGCGAATTTCAATGTCAAACCCGCCCAACACACCAGCGCGGGCGGCTAATGTCACCGCCTTTTGCATGACCTCTATCGCCACGGGATATTCGCTGCGGATATAAACAAAGCCCTTGCTCGCCCCCGTGGCCAGCCCCGCAATGGCCATGCCTTCGATCAAGGTAAAGGGGTCGCCCTCCATCAACATACGGTCGGCAAAGGTGGCGCTGTCGCCTTCATCCGCGTTGCAGACGATGTATTTTTGCGGCCCCGCCGCATCGGCCACAGTTTTCCATTTGATACCCGTAGGAAAGCCCGCCCCGCCGCGCCCGCGCAGACCCGATGCGGTGACTTCAGTGACAATCTCGGCGGGGGTCATGGCTTGCGCCCGCGCCAGTCCAGCAAAACCGCCATGCGTGCGGTAGTCGGCCAGCGACAGCGGGTCAATCACCCCGCAGCGGGCAAAGGTCAGGCGGGTTTGCCCCGCCATCCATGGCAACTGTTCCACCAGACCCAGCGCCTTGGGATGCGCCGCCAGATCGCCAAAAAGGCCCGCCACATCGGCAGGGCTCATCGGGCCAAAACCTATGCGGCCGCCGTCCGTTTCCACCTCGACCAAGGGTTCTGCCCAAACCATCCCGCGCGAGCCGTTGCGGATGATCTGCACATCCACGCCCGTCTTTGCAGCATGGGCTGTGATCGCAGCAGCGATGTCATCTGCGCCCAGCGCCACGGCGGCGCTGTCCAAAGGGACATAAAGCTTCATGCCAAATCCCCTAGAATAGTGTCGATTTTTGCCGCATCGACGCGGCCCAGCAATTTGCCATCCACCATCGCCGCAGGGCCGCAGGCGCACAGGCCAAGACAGAACACAGGTTCCAGCGTCACCGCGCCATTTGTCGTGGTGTCATGCCAATCAATGCCCAGCTTGGCGCGGATATGGGCGGCAACCCCGTCTGCGCCAAGGGCCTGACACGCCTCGGCGCGGCAAAGTTTGACCACGTGGCGGCCCGTCGTCGGCACCTCGCGAAAATCGTGGTAAAAGGACACAACACCATGCACTTCCGCGCGAGAGATGTTCAGCGCCAGCGCGATTTGCGGCAGGCAACCCTGCGGGATATGGCCATATTCGGCCTGAATATCGTGCAAAATCGGCAACAGCGGGCCTTCGCGGCCCGCATGATTGGCCAAAATCTCGTCGATGCGTGCGGTTAAGGTGGCTGTGTCCAGCATAGCGGCCTCGCAATTGGTTGGCCTAGTCCTAGCGGGTTTGATATGAAAATCAATATCGAAATATCGTTAAACGATAGGTAATACCTATCAAACCTTGATCTTCGCGGCCGCTTCGATCAACGCCTGAAGGACGGGCGTTTGCGGATCAATTTTGGCGGTGATCAGTCCGACCGAATGCTCTACTTCGGGGGCGATGATGGGTATCGACACCATCCCCGCGCCTGCCATCATCAGCGCCAGCTCTTTGGGCACAATGGATGCCCATTGCGCGGTTTTCACATGCGAGATCAGCGCGATGGTGGAATTGCTTTCGATCCGTGCGGCCATGCGACCCGATGTATCAGCATCCGCCAAATGCTGGTTGATGATGCGGCGGTTTTGCATATCTGCGGTCAATAAACACAGGGGCTGCGCGGCGACCTCGGCCCAAGTGGCGGTGGATTGCAGCGCCAAGGGCGAGGCTGGCGCGCATAAAAATCTGTAAAATTCGCTATAAAGTGGAACCTGCGCGACTCGGCCCAAGGGTTCGTTATCCAGATAAGTGATCCCCGCATCCAGTTCCAACGTGTCGATGCCAGCCAGAATCTCTGCCGAGGTGCGCGATAGTATGGTGACGCGCAGGTTGGGATGACGGGCCAGAAATGGCGCGGTCAGTTTGGCCACCATCGGCAGGGCGGTTGGGATAACGCCAATGCGCAAATTGCCCGAAAGGCCGCTATGCACGCTGCGCATTTCCGCCCGCATCGCCCGCGCGTCCCCTGTGATCCGCCGCGCCCATTCCAGCACACGCGCGCCTTCGGGGGTCAGGCCCATGAACCGCGATCCGCGATGCACAAGTTGCACGCCCAAATGATCCTCTAGCTGGCGAATGGCCGACGAAAGCGAAGGCTGCGTCACCCCGCAGGCCACCGCCGCGCGGCCAAAGTGCCGTTCGGTCGCAAGGGCGATGAACATCTCTAACTTGTCGATCATGGGGGGATGGTGGCGGGATTCATGCGCCGCCGCAAGGGTTGCGGCGCGGGCGGGACGCTCCGCGGGAGGTATTTTTGCCAAAATGAAAGCGCGGGGCGTTGTTTTAGGGGCGGGTGCGGCCTAGGTAAGGCAGATGAAAAAATATATCCCCTTTATCAAAAAGCCGCCCCTTGTGCCTGTGATACGGTTGCAAGGCGCGATTGGCACGGGGCGGGCCGGTTTGTCGGATGCGGGGCTGGCCCCCGTGATTGAAAAAGCCTTTGCGATGAAGCCCGCAGCGATTGCGCTGGTGATCAATTCGCCCGGCGGATCGGCGGTTCAATCTAGCCTGATTGCGGCGCGCATTCGTAGGCTGGCGGATGAAAAGGGCGTGCCTGTGCATGCCTTTGTCGAAGATGTTGCGGCATCGGGCGGCTATTGGCTGGCCTGCGCAGGGGATGATATTTGGGTTGATGGCAGTTCAATTGTCGGCTCGATCGGCGTCATTTTCGCCTCATTTGGCTTTAATGAGGCGATGGCACGGCAGGGAATTGAGCGGCGGGTGGTGACGGCGGGCAAAAGCAAAAGTTTCGCCGATCCGTTTTTGCCGCAAAAACCTGCCGATGTAGCGCGGCTAAAGGCGTTGCAAGAGCCGATCCATGCGGCCTTTATCGCGCATGTACAGGCGCGGCGCGGGGCACGGCTGGCGCAGGCTGATCTGTTCAACGCCGATGTTTGGGTGGGGCAGGGCGCTGTGGATTTGGGGCTGGTCGATGGGATTGGTCATCTGGTGCCCATGTTGAAAGACCTTTATGGCGACAAGGTGCGTCTGCGCCCAATGGGGCAGCGGCGCGGGCTGTTGGCGCGGTTTGGTTTGGGGCTGGGGGATGCCGTGCTGGGCCAGATCGAAGAGCGCGCACTTTGGGCGCGGTTTGGTCTGTAGATGCTGATCAAAGGCATACTTATTTTTCTGCTGGGCATGGCGCTGCTGGGTATGATCGGCAATGCGGTTTTTAAGGCGAGCGGGCGCAAGCCTTTGCGACCTGGGATTGCAAATGCCGCAATCTGCCCTCAGTGTGGTAAAAGAGATGTGGCAGGCGCATTGCTGGGCCGCAAAACCTGTGGGTGCGGGACAAAATAATGCGGGCATTGGTGACAGGGGCAGGGCGGCGATTGGGCCGCCATATGGCACTGTATTTAGCGCAGCGCGGCTATGATATGGCGCTGCATTACGCGTCCTCGCGCGATGAAGCCGAAGGATTGGCCGAAGAAATCCGCGCCATGGGCCGCAAGGCGGTATGCCTGCGCGCCGATTTGCTGGTAGAGGCGCAAACGGCCAAGCTGGTGGCAACGGCAGCGCAGGGGCTGGGCGGGCCGATTTCAGTGCTGGTCAACAGTGCCAGTATTTTTGAACATGACAGCTTTGCCAGTGTCAGCCGCAAATCTTGGGATCGCCATATCGAAAGCAATCTGCGCGCGCCCTTTGTTTTGTCGCAAAGTTTTGCCGCCCAAGCGCCGCGCGCAATTCTAGACGAGGCGGGCGAGCCCTTCGCCCAAGCGCTGATTGTCAATATGATCGATCAGCGCGTGCATAAGCTGACCCCCGATTATTTCAGCTATACAATCGCCAAAATGGGACTTTGGGCGATGACACGCACCGCCGCGCAGGCGTTGGCCCCTGATATTCGCGTGAATGCCATTGGGCCTGGGCCGACCTTGCAGGGTGGTCGGCAAAGCGCTGAATTGTTTGCAAAACAGCGACAATCGACGGTGCTGGCGCGCGGCGCGAACCCCAGCGACATCACCGCCGCCTTGGGGTTTTTTCTGGATAGTCCAGCGGTAACGGGGCAGATGATTGCCGTAGACGGAGGACAGCATTTGGCATGGGCGACACCCGATGTGATCGGTGTGGAATAGAATTTTAGACGTGGCCTGCGGTAAGTTGTCCACTTTTCAAATATTATTTACGCATCCTAACAAAAAGGCGTTGGAAATCAGTGCTTTGCTGCGCCAAAGATATTTTTATGATAAAAATCATAGGCTTATGTAACTGCCTAAAAATTAGGCAATTCAGCGAGTGGCCTAGAATACAAGGCATTTTTGCGCCATCATGAAGTTTGTCCGCAGAGTTATCCACAAAATTAGGGGATAGGTTTGCACTTGATCACCGCCCCCATCTGGGGCAGCCAAAACCCGAATCAACCTATGCATGAGCGCCGTTCCTGATGCCCGACCAAATCCCAGATCAGCCATTAACAGGACATGCTGTCATCGCGGCCTACCTAAAGACAATCGACGGCAGTCCAGGTGTGTATCGGATGCTGAATGCGGCATCCGAAGTGCTGTATGTGGGTAAGGCGCGCAACCTGCGGGCGCGGGTTTCGAACTATGCGCGCGCCTCAAACCATTCGGCGCGGATTGCGCGGATGATCAGCGAAACGGCGTCAATGATGTTTCTGACCACGCGCACAGAAACCGAAGCGCTGCTGCTAGAGCAGAACCTGATCAAACAGCTAAAGCCGCGCTACAACGTGTTGCTGCGCGATGACAAATCCTTTCCCAATATTCTGATTTCCACCACGCACCCATTCCCTCAGCTGAAAAAGCACCGTGGCAAGCGCACTGAAAAGGGGGCGTATTTCGGCCCGTTTGCCAGCGGGGGCGCGGTGACGCGGACGCTGAATCAGCTGCAAAAGGTGTTTTTACTGCGCAACTGTTCGGATGCGGTATTCGAGGGGCGCACCCGCCCCTGTTTGCAGTATCAAATTAAACGTTGCGCGGGGCCGTGCGTTGGAAAGGTGGATACAGCGGGATATGCGGGTCTGGTCGCCGATGCGCAGCGATTTTTGGAAGGCAAGACCACGGCCGTGCAGGCCAATCTTGCCCGTGAGATGGCCGAAGCCAGCGAGGCGATGCTGTTTGAACGCGCCGCCGCTTTGCGCGACCGCATTCGGGCGTTGACGGCTGTTCAGCAAAGCCAAGGGATCAACCCCGCAGGGGTACCCGAGGCGGATGTCATTGCCCTGCATCTGGAAAACGGGCAGGCCTGCGTGCAGGTGTTTTTTATTCGTGCCAATCAAAGCTGGGGCAACCGCGATTTTTATCCCCGAACAGGCGCAGGGGCGGACGAGGCAGAGATACTTGAGGCGTTTTTGGGTCAGTTTTACGACGACAAACAACCGCCGCGTTTGATCTTGCTGTCCCATGCCATTGAAAACGAAGACTTGATGTTGCAGTTGTTGGCCGACCGTGCGGGGCGGCGCGTGGAAATTGCCGTGCCGCAGCGGGGCGAAAAGGCCGAGCTGGTGGAAAACGCGGCCCGAAATGCGCGCGAAAGTCTGGCGCGCAAAATGTCAGAGGCCAGCACGCAAAATAAACTGCTGGAAGGTCTGGCCGAGGCCTTCGATCTTGACGCGCCCCCCGAAGCGGATTGAAGTGTATGATAACTCGCATATCCAAGGGTCGGATGCTGTGGGCGGGATGATCGTGGCAGGGGCCGAAGGGTTCTTGAAAAGCCAGTATCGGAAATTCAATTTCACATCGGCAGTGGCCGCGAATAGTGATGATTTCGGCATGATGCGCGAAATGCTATCCCGCCGATTTGAACGTTTATTGAAAGAAGATCCAGACCGCAAAACCGATCTATGGCCCGACCTTTTGCTGATTGATGGCGGCGCGGGGCAGGTCTCTGCGGTGGCGGGGATCATGTCGGAACTTGGCGTGGATGATATCGCCATGGTGGGCGTGGCCAAAGGTGTTGACCGTGATCAGGGTAAGGAAGAGTTTCACCGCGCGGGCGAGAGACCTTTTGCCTTGCAGCGCAATGATCCTGTTTTGTATTTCATTCAGCGCCTGCGCGATGAGGCGCATCGTTGGGCCATCGGCGCGCACCGCGCGAGGCGCAGCAAAGCCATTTCGGCCACGCCCTTGGACGAAGTGCCAGGCATTGGCGCCGTGCGCAAACGCGCGCTGCTGGCCCATTTCGGCAGCGCCAAGGCCGTGGCACGCGCGGGCTTGCCCGACCTAATGGCGGTTCCCGGCATATCCGAGGCGATGGCGCAGCAGATTTCGGATTTCTTTAACGCCAAGAATTAGGCCCCACCGCTGGGGGCCTTTGCCTGTTTACTTCGGCGCTTTGGCAAAGCGCAGGTAGGGCAGTTTGATGTCCAGCGCGCCGAACCGTTCCGTGGCCTGATCGTTGTTCAAGGCCAATGCGACAATCACATCTTGCCCCACTTGCCAATTGGCAGGGGTTGCCAGCGGCACGCCGTCGGTGGTCTGCACAGCATCGAGTGCGCGCAGAATTTCGGCAAAGTTGCGGCCCACCGACATTGGATAGCTCATCGTCAGGCGCACTTTTTTGTCGGGGCCGATGATATAGACGGTGCGCACAGTGGCTGTATTGGCGGGCGTGCGCCCTTCGCTGGGCAGATAAAACTCGGCGGGCAGCATGTCATAGGCCTTGGCCACGGTCAGCGAGGTGTCGTCGATAATTGGGAAATCGGCAGGGCTGCCCGAAAATGTCTCGATGTCGCGTTTCCATTTCTGGTGATCGTTCACATCATCGACCGAGACGCCAATCACCTTGGTATTGCGTTGCTTCCACTCGGCGGCCAGTTGGGCCACTGCGCCAAACTCTGTGGTGCAAACGGGGGTAAAATCGCGCGGATGGCTAAAGATGATGCCATAGCTGTCACCCAGCCAGTCGTGAAAATGGATGGTTCCCGCCGTGCTGTTGGCGGTGAAATCGGGGGCGGTGTCATTGATGCGGACGGACATAGAAAACTCCTGCTTTGGTCTGCGCCAATTTAACGACTTTGGAAGAAAGTTCCATAGATTGCGGACGATACGCCGAAAATTAGAAATATGTTCTGAAAATTTGCGCAGATTTGGGGGAAAATCCGCTGCAGGCGTCGTTGCCCGCTGCGATTTTCCACAAAGCCTGCGCGTTTCGGGCAGATGGCTTGCGCATTTTGGCGGGTTGCGGCATCTTTTGATCAAATATTGGGGGCGGACATGCTGAACAAACGCGATTTCTATATCAATGGCGCATGGGTAAAACCCATCGCTTCGCGCGATTGCGAGGTGATCAACCCCTCAACCGAAGAACCCTGCGCGGTGATCTCGCTGGGCGGCGAGGCGGATTTGAACGCCGCCGTGGCCGCAGCCAAAGCCGCTTTCCCCATATGGGCGGCAACCCCGCTGGCAGATCGCCGCGCGGTGGTTCAGCGGATTTTGCAGCAGTATCACGCCCGCGTCGAAGACCTATCCCAAGCGATTTCTATGGAAATGGGCGCACCGATTGATATGGCGCGCGAGGATCAATCGCCCTGCCTGCCGTGGCATTTGGAAAACTTTCTGACGGCCTTTGATGCCATGGAATGGGTCAGACCCCTTGGCCCCCATGCGCCCGATGATCGCATCGCGCTAGAGCCGATCGGCGTGGTTGGGCTGATTACGCCGTGGAATTGGCCGATGAACCAAATCGCGCTAAAGGCCATCCCTGCCATTCTGACAGGCTGCACCTGCGTTCTGAAACCATCCGAAGAATCGCCCCTGAACGCGATGATCTTTGCCGAGTTTTGCCATGATGCGGGCCTGCCTGCTGGGGTGTTCAATCTGGTGAATGGCGACGGTATGGGCGTGGGTGCGGCGATGTCGGCCCATCCTGATATTGAAATGATCTCGTTCACAGGGTCAACACGCGCGGGCCGCGCCATTTCCGCCGCCGCTGCGCAAACGCTGAAACGCGTAACGCTAGAGCTGGGCGGCAAGGGCGCGAATATCATCTTTGCCGATGCGGGCGAGGGGGCGGTTGCCAAAGGCGTGCGCAAGATGATGAATAATTCGGGCCAGTCCTGCAACGCGCCGTCGCGGATGCTGGTGGAGCGAAGATTGTATAATCGCGCTGTCGCGGTGGCCGCAGACACTGCCAATGCAATCAAGGTGGCCCCCGCAGATCAGGCGGGCGATCACATGGGGCCAGTGGTGAACAAACGCCAGTTTGACCAGATTCAGGGCTATATCCAAAAAGGCATTGATGAGGGCGCGCGCCTGATTGCGGGCGGTCTTGGCCTGCCCGATAGTGTCAATCGCGGCTATTTCGTGCGCCCGACGATCTTTGCCGATGTGCGCCCCGGCATGACGATCGAGCGCGAAGAAATCTTTGGCCCCGTGATGTGCATGATCCCCTTTGATACCGAGGAGGAGGCGCTGCATATCGCCAATGATACACCTTACGGCCTGACCAACTATGTCCAAACCAATGACGGGGCGCGGCGCAACCGCCTTGCGCGGGGGCTGCGGTCTGGCATGGTGGAAATGAACTATCAATCGCGCGGCGCGGGCAGTCCCTTTGGCGGGGTCAAACAATCAGGGCGCGCGCGCGAAGGCGGCGCTTGGGGGCTGGAAGAGTTCCTAGAGGTCAAGGCAATTTCGGGTTGGGACTCGTCCCAAGACTAACCGCTATTGCATAGCAAACCGCCATTGCGCCATGTTAGGGACAACTTTTCCAAAGGCTCGCCCATGAAACAGATCGTCCTAGCCCTAGCCGCACTCATCGCCTTGGCCGCGCCCGCAAGCGCCGAATGTTATGTCGATTACAAGGCCAAGAAAGATAAGCCCCTGCGCCTGCATTACGGCGTGGCCGAAGTGCCCTGCAAAGGCGACGCACAGGCCGATCTGGCGGCGCGCTTGGCCGCAAACGGCTGGACATTGCTGGCGATTGTGTCAAGTTTCGATCAATCGGGTTTGGCAGAAAGAAAAGATAGTGCGGCCAATTACTACCTTCGCTTCTGATCTATTGCGCGCGGGCAATCGCGCGGTCGTTATGGGCATAGCGGCAATCGTCGCGGTGCTGCTGGCGGCGGCGATGTTCTTGTTCGCCTACCTGCCCGACGCCAACGCCTTTAACGCGCGGGTCGAGGCGCTGTTTGTTGCCAATGCCGATTTGAAGGCGGGGGCGGAAATTAAGCTGCTGGAGATTTTGGCCCAGTCTGGCACAGCCTTTTCCGAAGTGCTGCAAAGCTATCGGCAGGTAATTTTCGTGCTGCTGGCCTTTTCCACCGCGCTGATGATTGCGTCTTTGGTGTTTTTGGTCACCATCATCGCGCAAAACCGCCGCATATCCGCCATCGCCCGCAGCGGCATTCAGGTGCAATCCATCGTCATCGCCCGCGAGGCGCGCACGGTCTATATCAACGATCTGGAGTTTGACCTAACCGAAGCCGCGCTGGAAACCCTGTCGGTGCTGGCCGAGGCGCGGATGGACGACGACATTCTAACCGGCGCGCAGATCGAAGGCGTGATCTCGGGCCGCGACGCATCCGATTGCGAAGAGGCGGCAGGCGCCACCCGCATCAAACGCCTGCGCGACAGTCTGGGCAATCAACTGGTGGCGGAGCTGCTGGTGAAAACAATAGCCAAGCGGGGCTATGCGCTGGCGGTGGGGAAAGATGCTATTCGGATGATTTGAGGGGGGTGGTATGGCTAAATCTTCGGTAGGTGGCCGCTTTGTGGCCGAGGCATCAACGATGACACTACAAGAGCTAAACAATGAGATTCATCGTTTGCAGTATGGATGGGAGACTGGCGGATCATCCCAAGGCAGGCGTTCGTTTTTCAAGGCTTTGGTTGCGTTTGAAAAAATCCGAGAGGATCGCTTTTCTATCGAAGCACCCATACGTCGTTACAACAGAAAATGACCAAAAGCCTTTTATCAAGGTCGAAAGCGATCTATCTATCCTTACCTCTTAATCATTCAGGCCAAAAACAGGCTGATACCAAAGGTAATCAGCATTTGGCCGTTCACTCCACGGCCAACCACCTGTTATTTTGTCAGGATAGATCATCTGCATAACGCGAAAGTCGTCCCCCCCGTAAAACCAACGTCCCCAGCCTAGATATTTGGCAAAATGTATTTGTGGCACTGCAACGAAGTAAACCGGACATGCATCAAGAAAGCCATGATATGGGAGTTTTGTGTTGAAAACTTCGCCCTGTCGGACGCGATCATTGTATTGATTGATCGCAAACTGCGCGACGTCTGGGTTTAGCCCGAAAATCAACACATCGGGCTGATCTGCAGTTTTGTTGATCCCGATAGAATAGCAAAAGTCTGGCCCACCTGTGTTGTCTGTAATCGACAAAATATGACAGCCGTAGGTTTCGACATCATCCAACGCCTTGGCATCTTGGCCGTCAACGGATGTCAAACCCTCTCCCCCCGCAGCAGCCTCGGCACATCATCCCCCCCAACCCCAGCCGCTTTACCCATAAACGCGCGCTTTAGTGCGGGCATGGCGTTTACGGCGCCCATCCCTAAATCGCGCAGGCCGCGCAGCAGGGGGTTATCGTTGGAAAACAAACGGTTCACCCCGTCCATCCCCAGCGCCATAACGGTCGTGTCAAACCTGCGCCAGTTTTGATAGCGCGTCAGCACATCCGCAGCCCCGATGTCCAGCCCCAGCCGCGCGGCTTCGATCAGCACTTCGGCGAGTGCCGCCACATCGCGCAGGCCAAGGTTTAGGCCCTGTCCCGCGATAGGATGCACCCCATGCGCCGCATCTCCCACCAGCGCCACACGCGGGGCGGTAAAGGATTTGGCCATGGTCAGGTTCAGCGGATAGGTGAACCGCGCGCCTGCCAGCGCGATATCGCCCAGAAAATCGCCAAAGCGCGGGCGCAGGGCGGCAATATAGCCGTCGTCATCCAGCGCGTGGATCTGCGCGGCGGTGGCGGTTTTCTCGCTCCACACGATCGAGGAATGGTGCCCCCCCGCCAGTGGCAAAATGGCCAAGGGGCCAGCGGGCATGAAATATTGGTGCGCCACACCGTTATGGGGGTGCGCGTGGTGCAGCGCAGTCACCAGCGCAGTTTGCCCATACTCCCAGCCCCAGCGAGTGATGCCCGCGCGCTGGGCCACCCCGCTGACGCGGCCATCGCAGCCTGCGACCACTCTGGCCGTCAGGGCGCGCCCATCTGCCAAGGTCACGCTGGCATGGCCCGCGTGTATTTCCTGCGCCACAACGGATTGGCCCGAAATCAAGGTGATTTTTGCGCGATCCATCGCTGCCAAAAATCCCGCGTAAACATGGCGGTCTTCGACCATATAACCCATCGGCCCCGCGCCCAGTTCGGCATGATCAAAGGCCATGAAAAACGGGGCAGGGCCGCGCCCCACCGCGCCGTCGCTGGTTTTGATCTGCAAAATCGGCTGGGCGTGATCGGCCAAACTGCCCCAAACCCCCAGCACCGCCAACAGCCGCTGCGAGGCGAGTGCCAGCGCATAGGCCCGCCCGTCGAACCGCGCTAGGCTGCGCGCATCCGCCGCCCGCGCGTCCACCACCGCCACGCGCAGGCCGCCTTGCGCCAGCGCCAGCGCCAGCGCAGGCCCATTCAGCCCGCCGCCTACGATGACAATATCAAAATCAGTTTCCATGCGGCCAATATGGCGCAAAAGGCGGGATTGTCCATGCGCCCCCTTGCCGCTAGGCTGCGGCCTAGAGCCGCAAAGTCTGGGCAAATTGGGGATGATATGCACAAGGTTTGGGGACATCTATCGGCGCTGGATTTGGGCGCAGGCATTGCCAAGGGCAAAATCAACCCCGTGGAACTGGCCGAGTATTTTCTATCGCAAATCGACGCGCATCCTTTGGGCGCGCAAATCTATGCCCGCACCACCCCTGCCCGCGCGCGGGGCGAGGCCGTGGCAGCAGCGGCGCGGGCGAAATCTGGTCTTAGGCGCGGTGCGCTGGACGGGGTTCCACTTAGTTGGAAGGACAATTTTGACACGGCTGGCACGGCGACCGAGGGCGGATCACAGCTACTGCGAAACCGCGTGCCTAATGCGGATGCTAAGGTGCTGCAAAACGCAAGTTTGGGCGGGCTGATCTGCCTTGGCAAAACCCAAATGTCGGAACTGGCCTTTTCGGGGCTGGGGCTGAACCCGATGACGGCAACCCCGCCTTGCATCAATGATGCAGGCGCGGTGGCGGGGGGGTCTTCGTCGGGGGCGGCAACCTCGGTGGCCTTTGGGCTGGCCCCTGCCGCCGTGGGCAGTGACACGGGCGGATCGGTGCGCTTGCCTGCGGCATGGAATGATCTGGTGGGCTTCAAACCCGCGCATGGCACTTTGCCGATGGGCGGGGTGCTGCCGCTGTGCGCGCGGTTTGACACCGTTGGCCCGATTGCCCGCAACGTGGCCGATTGCGCGGCCGTTTGGGCGGCGCTGGCGGGGTATCGCGCGCCTGATTTGGACAACACGACACTGGCGGGCGCGCGGCTGGCGGTGCTGGAAACTGTGGCGCTGGATGATCTGCGGGACGCGCCCGCCAAAGGCTTTGACGATGCGCTGGCGCGCCTGTCGCGCGCAGGGGCCAGCATCACTCGGCTACAGTTTCCACAGGCCGCCCGCGCGATGGCGCTGGCGGGATTTGTATTCAACCCCGAGGCCTATGGCCTGTGGAAAGGCGTCATTGAAGCCGCCCCTGAAAAGATGTTCCCCCCCATTTTGGAACGCTTTCGGCTGGGCGCTTCGATCTTTGCTGCCGATTACGTTGCAGCATGGCAAGAGTTAGAGGCGATCCGCCACGTTTGGCGTGCTGCCGTTGCGGGCTATGATGCAATCGTGCTGCCCACATCACCCATTTTGCCGCCCAATACCGCGCGGCTAATGTCCGATACCGATTATTTCGTGACAGAAAATCTGTTGGCCCTGCGCAACACGCGCATCGGCAATCTGATGGGCGGGGCGGCGATCACCCTGCCCACAGCGCAGCCCAGTGTGGGTATCTCGCTGATGGCACAAGGCGGTGGGCGGCTTTTGCGGCTGGCCCATGCGGCGGAAAAGGCACTCAGGTAACACCCGCCTGTTTTTTGCGCGCCTTGGTGCAGTTTTTCTAGACCTGCGGCTGAATTGTGGCTATCGTCACATCTGAACGGGGCGCAATGACCCTGATTTGAGGCAGCTATGGCATTTCCTGAGCGGTTTTCGAACCTGCCAGATTACGCATTTCCGCGCTTGCGGAAACTACTGGATCACCACCCAGCGGGCGGCGATCCCATCGCCATGACCATCGGCGAGCCGCGCCACCCTATGCCCGATTTTGTCGCCCCCATTTTGGCCGCGCATAATCACGAATTCGGCGTCTACCCGCCCAATGATGGCACGCCCGCCCTGCTAGTGGCAATCTCGGCATGGGTGCAGCGCCGCTATGGCGTGTCCATTGGGCAAGATCGGATCATGGCGTTGAACGGCACGCGCGAGGGGCTGTTTAACGCCTGCATCGCTCTTTGCTCCGAAACCAAGGGCGGCAAGCAGCCTGCCGTGTTGATGCCAAACCCGTTCTACCAAGTTTACGGCGTGGCCGCGCTGACGGTCGGGGCAGAACCCGTTTATGTGCCCGCCACCGCCGCCACGGGCTTTTTGCCCGATTACGCCGCCGTGCCGTCCGATGTTTTGAACCGCGTTTCGATTGCCTATATCTGCTCGCCCGCGAACCCGCAGGGGGCCGTTGCCAGCCGCGCCTATTGGCAGCAGCTACTGGCGCTGGCCGAAACGTATGATTTCACCGTGCTGGCGGATGAATGCTATTCTGACATCTGGCGCAGCGCCCCGCCCGTGGGCGCATTGCAAGTGGCGGATGAGATGGGCATCAATCCCGAAAGGGTGTTTACCTTTCACTCGCTGTCCAAACGGTCAAACCTGCCGGGCCTGCGGTCGGGCTTTGTGGCGGGGGGCGCGGCGGGCATGGCGCGCATCCGCCAGCTGCGCACCTTTGCTGGTGCGCCCTTGCCCTTGCCCATTCAGCGCGTCTCAGAGGCGGCATGGAATGATGAGGGCCATGTGGCCGCCTCGCGCGCGCTGTATCAAGACAAGTTCACGTTGGCCGATCAGATTTTTGGCGGTATCCAAGGGTTTTCCTGCCCCGAAGGTGGGTTTTTTCTGTGGCTGCCCGTCGAGGATGGCGAGGCGGCGGCGCTAAAGCTGTGGCAAAAAACGGGTGTGCGGGTGCTGCCCGGTGCCTATCTGTCGCGCGATACGGGCGGCGACAATCCGGGGCGCGGTTATATCCGCGTGGCGCTGGTGGGCAGTTATGCCGAAACACAAGCGGGGCTAACGGCCCTGCGCGATTGCATTTATGGGGCGGAGTAGCCAATGGCGATTTATCAAACACGCGAACCTTTGCTGGATGAAAACACCGCCCAAATGCTGGAACGGCGCGGGCAAGAGCTTTTGGGCATTGGCCTGTTGGCGCTGGCCTTTTTGTTTGCGCTGATGCTGATCAGCTATACCCCCAGTGATCCCGGTTGGATGGTGGCATCGGATGCGCCTGTGGCCAATTATTTGGGCAGTTTTGGCGCGGCGCTGTCCTCGACTTTGATCGTCATTTTCGGTCTTGGGATCTGGTCAATTCCCGCTTTGCTGGCCGTTTGGGGCGTGCGTTATTTGGCGCATATCGGGGCCGAACGGGTTTTATCGCGCGTGTTCTTTGGCATTTTTGCCGTGCTGTCGGCCTGCCTTTACGCGACAACCTTGCAGCCCAGCGAGGCGTGGATTGCGGCCCATGGCTTTGGCCTTGGCGGTCTTTTGGGCGATACGTTGCTGGGCACTTTGCTGGGGATTATGCCCACAAGTGCCGCCTTTGGGATCAAGTTTCTGTCGCTGATCACCGCCGCGTTGATGGCGGGGCTGATGGGCTATGTTATGGGCTTTGATCGCAGCGAGCTTGCGGCCATTCGCCGCTTTTTGCTGGGCGGGGCGGTGGGCAGCTATGCCAGTTTGGTTGGCGCAGGGGCCCAGATGCAGGCGCGGGTGCAAACCGCTGCCCCGCGCAGTCAGATGCCGCTGCAAATGGGGCAGCCGCAAATGGGGCAGCCGCCCATGGTGCAACAGCCTGATATGCAGCCATCCTACCATCACCCCGAACCCATGCGCGCCGCGCCCTCGGCGCAGGACTATCCCCATGCGGCCTCTGCGCCAAAAGGATTGTTCAGCCGTCTTGCCCATCCTGCCGCGCAGCGCCCCGACCCCGCGCCAGAACTGATCGAGCGTAGCCTGCCCCAAGATGCGCCCATCCCCGCCCATGATGACGCCCGCCTGCGCGCGCGCATATCGGACGTTGTGCGCAATATCGCCGCCAATCCGCCGCCCCCCCGCCCAACACCTCCGCGCCCAATGCCAGCGCCCAACTTGCGCAGCGAGCCGCCCTTGGGCCGCGCCCCGCTGATGGCGCAAATCGCACCGCAACCGCAGACCCTTTCGCAATTTACCGCTGCCGAAGATGATATGGGCTATGGCGACTGGGTTCCTGATCACCACTACACGGCCCAAGAGCCTGCCCGCACCCCCATCCTATCGCTTGGCCCCGACATGCGCCGCGCCAAGGTCGAAGCGCCCGTGAAAAAGCCGCTTGCCCCCTCGCGCCGCGCGATGGACGAGGCGCAGCCGCGCCTGAAATTCGAAGAAACCGCCCCGCAATACGATCTGCCACCGCTGTCCTTGCTGACCAATCCCGACACCGTGCAGCGCTATACCCTCTCGCACGAGGCGCTAGAGGAAAACGCGCGGATGCTGGAATCGGTGCTGGATGATTATGGCGTGAAGGGCGAGATTGTCTCTGTGCGCCCCGGCCCCGTTGTCACGATGTACGAATTGGAACCCGCCCCTGGTCTAAAGGCCAGCCGCGTGATTGGCCTTGCCGATGACATTGCCCGCAGCATGTCGGCGCTATCGGCCCGCGTGTCCACTGTTCCGGGCCGCACCGTCATTGGGATCGAGTTGCCCAACACCACCCGCGAAAAGGTTGTGCTGCGCGAGATTATCGCCGCCCGTGATTTTGGTGACAGCGCCATGCGCCTGCCCCTTGCGCTGGGCAAGGATATTGGCGGCGATCCTGTGGTCGCCAATTTGGCCAAAATGCCGCATTTGCTGATTGCAGGGACAACGGGTTCGGGCAAATCGGTGGCGATCAATACGATGATCCTGTCACTTTTGTATAAACTTTCCCCCGAAGAATGCCGCCTGATTATGATCGACCCCAAAATGTTGGAACTGTCGGTTTACGACGGCATCCCGCATTTGCTCTCTCCCGTTGTGACCGACCCGAAAAAGGCCGTTGTGGCCCTGAAATGGGTCGTCTCCGAAATGGAGGAGCGCTATCGCAAAATGTCCAAAATGGGCGTGCGCAATATCGAAGGCTATAACGGGCGCGTGCGCGAATCTTTGGCCAAGGGCGAGATGTTCCGCCGCACCATTCAGACGGGCTTTGACGAAAACACAGGCGATCCCGTGTTTGAAACCGAAGAATTCCAGCCCATCGTACTGCCCTATATCGTCGTCGTCGTGGACGAGATGGCCGATCTGATGATGGTCGCAGGCAAAGAGATCGAGGCCTGCATCCAGCGCCTTGCGCAAATGGCGCGGGCATCGGGGATTCACCTGATCATGGCCACGCAGCGCCCATCCGTCGATGTGATCACGGGCACTATTAAGGCCAACTTCCCCACCCGCATTTCATTCCAAGTCACCAGCAAAATCGACAGCCGCACCATTTTGGGCGAACAAGGGGCCGAGCAGCTGCTGGGCATGGGCGATATGCTGTTCATGGCAGGCGGCGGGCGCATTTCGCGCATCCACGGCCCGTTTGTGTCGGATGAAGAAGTAGAAGAAATCGTTAACCACCTGAAATCCTACGGCCCGCCGTCCTATGTTTCGGGCGTGGTTGAAAGCCGCGACGAGGAGGGCGAAGTTGACGCTATGCTTGGCCTTGGCGGCGAGGCATCCGATGACAGCCTGTATGATCAAGCCGTGGCAATCGTCGCCAAAGACCGCAAATGTTCCACCTCTTACATCCAGCGCAAATTGGGGATCGGGTATAACAAGGCGGCGCGCTTGGTGGAACAGATGGAAGAAAATCTGGTTGTCACCACGGCAAACCATGTGGGCAAGCGCGAGATTTTGTTGCCAGAGGCTTAGGGGGAAGATGTGGGTGGAATGAGGAGAGAGTGATGGGAGAGGGACGAGAAAGGGGAGAAGGAATGGTGGGGGGGAGGAACTGAGGAGAATAAGGGGATTGGAGGGGGTGGGAGAGAAAAAGCTGGGAGCATAGAAAAAGGGATGATGATCAACAAAAAAGGGAGAGGGGGGAAGAGAATGAAAAGAGGAATAAGGCAATGAGAAAAGGATGGGGTAAATAGGGGATGGGAAGAGAGGAAAGAGAGGGATGAATTGAAAAATATATGGGTGAAAAATTAATGAAAGGGAGATGGTTGAAATGAATACTGAAATGGCAGATAATTCTGTCCTGACTAGGGAGATTTTCTTGGCTGAAAATAAAAGGAGATGGGTCAAGACTTATTGAGGGGCTAGGGGGGGGGGGAGGTATAGGGACTCAGAATATCGAGGCACTGCTTGGTGTGTTTTTCTTGGCTTATAAATATTACCTATCTAAGGGACCTGATGAATTCGCAGAGAGGGTGGAGGGGAAGGGGGAGGCAGCGCTGCTCTAAGGGATAGAGGGGATGGGCTGAGAAGTGGTAGTCCTGAATTTCGCCTGGGAGGGGGGAAGTATGGGAGGGAGGGGAGATGGCTGGGGAGTTCTTATGATCTGGCTGGGGGAATGGATGGGAACGCTGAGCGCCATGTGGGCTTGGGGAAGATGTGACCGAACCGACGGATTAGTCGGGCTGGCTTGCCTGGGAGGGATACTGCCGGAGGGGGAGAATGTCCTGAAGGGGGGGGGGATGGGCTGGTAGCTTGGGCCTTAGCTTTGCTTCATGTCCTGGACGATAACCTCCTGCGGAAGAGGGGGTGGCGGGGGAAGTCACGCCTGGCGGGAGGGCGATGCTGAGGGAGGCGACAGTGGGTGGGTCAGTAGGTGAGGTAATGGGACTTCGTGCTGGTCACGGGTCTGATCCTTCTGGACGATGAGGCTTGTCGGCCAACCCTCGGGATCTCGCCGCTGATGGCTTGTTTTCCTCGGGATGGGGGGGACGGAAGATGGAGATCAAGATCTGCCGCCGGGGATGTAGCCCTGAGGGCAGATGGCGTAGATGGTGAAAGCGCCTCACATGCCGCCTGCAGATTCTGGATAAAGCCAGACGTCGGGTCGGAAAGATCCCAAGGCCAGCCGAGGAACGATGAAGAAGCGATGCGCACCTGATACTGATCTGGGTCGAGGGGAGAGGGCTAGACAGGCGAAATAAAAGAGCATGGCGCGCCGGGGGACTTCGATCGCCGGCGGCGAACCGCTAAGGCGGGAAGCTCGTCCAGACAGGGGATCTGAAGAGGATCCTCGGGGCTATGGGGCTGAAAGGGGAAATTGGGGGGAGATGAGAGTGAAGGCGGGAAGGGGAGGGGATAGGGAGTAAGGCAAGATGATGGATGGCCTGATGCATAGGCAGAGGAGATGGATGGGGAGGGGGGATGGGGGAATTTGGGGGCTAATGGGGCGGATCGGAGGCAGCGGGAGGAAAAGATCCGGCTAGGGGGGCGAGGGATGGGATGGAGGAATGCCTTGCCCGAGGGGGGGTAATCAATCGCAGAACACTATGATGTCTTGGGATGGAAGAAGGAGATGTAAGATTGGGGCGGATAGAGTGCCTACCCAGAAGGGACAAAGAGCCTAAGAGAGGGCTCATAAGATAAGAATAGGCGCGGGGGGATAGATCGAGGAAATGCCATGCAGCTGCTTCCCCTGATGTGAAGCAGCATATTTGTCTGGCACCGCCTCGAGATATTCTTGGCCTTTGATCCAACGGGTCTTAATGACCGTGCCGTCAATATCAGAGGAGATGTCTTCGTCAGCCAAGTCGCGTGCCACCCACGCGCCCAATCGACCTTCACCTTGCGCCAAGGGGCTGACACATCCTTGCTTACCGCACCTTGAACAGCCATACAGCGCCCGCTTCACGCGCGTATGTTGGCCGGCAGATAAGCAGGCAATAGGCTTGGCTTTCTTGGTAGCGCTGGTAAGGGGAGGCCTTTGATCGCATTCGTGGTCTTGCGTCTTATGGGCTGGGAGGGAGCTTATGGTCTGGGCAAATGTGCCTATCAACTGGCGCTCCGATGGCATTCGATGGCCGTGGGCTTGTGGGCAGATCTTAAGGATGTGAAAGCGTCAGTTCCTCCTGGGAAAACGCCTGATGGTGGGGGATGTTCTCGCGAGGATCTTGATGGATATAGCCACTTATTGGCAGTAGGAAAGGAGAAGTGTGGATTTCTTATGGGGATCTCTTGGGGTTTGCCGCGGGGGGAGTTAGTGGGAGATTGCAATTAAACTCCCAGTTCGGACAGCGGGTCTAGGCTGGTATGGGAAAGATAAAGAAACCATGGCATGGTAAACCCAAGGAAGAACGTCATCGCATATACCGCCGAATAGTAGGGAATTTTGAAGAGGCCTAGGGAAATGTTCTTCATTAGGAGAAATACTCTTATTCTTAGGGGCAAGAGAGCTATGGGGAAGGATAAAAAATATATCTATGGTTCTTGAGGGTATTAGACAAGTAATGGGGAGGAAATTTGGGTCTCAGTGGGTTTCTATTTATTTTTCTTTTATGGAAAATTAAAGAGAATTGAGCAAAATAAAAGAAAGAAGGAAAAAAAAAAATTAAAGGTATATAGAAAAGAAATTAAATGAGAGGTGAAAGATGTGGGGGGGGATGCAACCCGCCCCCTTATCCCCTATATTCCACGCATGACCCTACGCACCGCCCTTTTGGCCCCGCTTGCCCTGATTGTCGCCACTTTCCCTGCCTTGGCAGAGAAAATTCCGCTTGCCGCGATGTCAGCCTATCTGAACGGCATAAAGACAGCCGAGACGACGTTCACCCAAATCAATTCGGATGATACGATTTCTACGGGGAAAATTTATATCCAGCGGCCAGGGCGGATGCGGTTTGAATATGATCCGCCTGATGAAAGCCTTGTGCTGACGTCGGGCGGGATGGTGGCGATTTTTGACACCAAATCCAACCAGCCGCCCGAACAATACCCGTTATCGCGTACACCGCTGAACCTGATCTTGCAGGCGCAGGTCGATCTGTCGCGCGCCAAAATGGTGCAGGCCCACCAAGAGGTGCAGGCCGCAACCCAGGTGGTCGCCCAAGACCCCGATCATCCCGAATATGGCAGCATCGCCCTCATGTTCACGCCCGCGCCCGTGACCTTGCGGCAATGGGTGGTGACGGATGATCTGGGCAAGAAAACCACGGTGATTTTGGGCGATTTGGCGCTGGGGGCGGACTATCCCCCTTCGCAGTTTGCCATTCAATCGGAACTGCGCAAGCGCGGGCTGGCTGAATAGCTACAGCTTGCCGCAGCTTTGCAATTGGCCATGATACATCATGGCGCGGCCCTGCAATTCGTTGGCTATCTCCATCAACCAATTCTTGCCGCGATAGCTGCCCTTGGCATAGCCCGTGCGCCCTTCGTGATAGGCAAGGTATTGTGATTGAACGTCATTTTTCGGAATGCCAAGGCGTTCATAACTTTCATGCATATACCAGCCCATGAAATCGGTAGCATCCGCGATGCGGTCGCGGCGCGCACCCATGCGGCGCTGATCGCGGCGGTATTCATCCCATGTGCCATCCAGCGCCTGCGCATAACCATAGGCCGAGGATTGCCGCCCCATTGGGATAACCCCCAGCGCGTAACGGTGCGGGGTTTTGGCGTTACCGACGAATTTCGATTCTTGGTAAATTGCAGCCATCTGCACGGCGACTGGCACGCCCCAGCGCCGCTCGGTTGCCTGCATCGCCTTTAGGTATGTGGGGCGCTGCTGCACGATAGAACATGCGTTATCCAAATTGCGCGGCGCCGAATAATTGCCACCCCCGCAAGACGCAAGAAGTGTTAGCAAGATTGCAGCGCGAAGAAACCTGCTCATGTGCCCCTCGCTTATTATTTTGAAAAAACCATAGCCGATCTGCAGGCAAAGGGAAAGCAAATCGCAGCGCATCACGCGGATTTGCGCACAGATTGTTTCCAAAATGGCGTGATGCGGCGATAGACTTGGCCCCAATGCACCGTTAAGGATTCGCTAAGGGAGCGCGCTATGCTAAAGTCGGCGGCCAAATATCACATTGGGCAGGTGGTGCGTCATCGCAAACATCCGTTTCGCGGTGTGGTATTTGATGTGGATGCGCTGTTTTCCAATACCGAAGAATGGTATCGCCAAATCCCCGAAGATGCCCGCCCCAACCGTGACCAGCCCTTTTACCATCTGCTGGCCGAAAATGGGCAAACCCACTACGTCGCCTATGTGTCTGAACAAAATTTGGTTCCCGATGATGCGGGCGGCCCCGTCGATCATCCCGATCTGGGCGATTTGTTTGGCGAGTATCAAGATGGCCGCTATCCGTTACAATTCCAATTAAATTGAACGGCTAAACTGCGGCGGGTGTTACACCTTGCTAACCTTTTGCGGCCACACTCTCCCTACAGATAACTTGGGGGTTTGGTATGAAAATTGTAGCGCAGCAGATGAATGGCGTTTTGGTGATCAGCGTCGATCAAGACCGCATTGACGCGGTCAGCGCGATTGCATTCAAGGATCAAATGCGGCAGGTGACGCAGTCCTCTGCGGGCCGCGTTGTGCTGGATTTGGCGCAAGTGGCGTTTATCGACAGCTCGGGCCTAGGTGCGATCGTGGCCGCGATGAAGGCGCTGGCACCCGCGCAAAAACTGGAATTGTCGGGCCTGACGGCAACGGTGAAAAAGGTGTTCCGCCTGACGCGGATGGATACAGTGTTCACAATTCACGAAGACCTGCCTGTAGGTCTGGCTAAGGCAGGCTAAAGCATGGCCCTGAACGCCGCCATTCGTCGTCAAGCCAGTTTCCCCCTTCTTTTCTTTATTTTGGTGGGGGAGGATGATGATTGGTATTCGGGTGGGGTGTGTGGGTGTTCGATGGATTGGGTGTGGGGGGTCTGGGGTTTGGGTGTGGTGGGGGTTCTGCTGGGTGGTGGCTGGGTGGTTTGTAGTTGGGGTTTGGGGCCGCGTGGGATTGGCGAATTGCGAGGGGGTTTTCAGGGAGGTGTGGATGGGGTGGTGTGGGGGTGGGCCGGTAGCCGGGTTTGGGGGGGATAAGGAGAGGGTAGGATTTGGGAGTTGCCGAAGGATGGATTGGCGAAAGAGCTGCTTGTTTAGAAAAGGGGGGATTGGGGGGGGGGATGGTGGCACATCAAAGAGTTGTTCTATAATGGCATTCGTGGGCGGGGGGGGCTGCGCGGTGGGATGGTGATCGCCCCTGGGGTGGAGGGGGAGGAAGTTCCCTGACCAGGGCGCCCCTGTGCGCAGGGCGGCAAAGTGGCCGGGGGCGCGGCGTGCTTGGTCTTAATTAAGGATTGGCGGCCTGCCGAGCAAATGTCGAAATGCTGATAGGGGGGTATTTGGCATCTGAATCAGCTTCTACGCATCTGGGGGGGGGATCGGGGCCGCGCCAAACCACTGTGGGTAACCACTGCAGCTAAAGGCAGGGGCCTGGAAGTATGGCTTGGGATATGTGGATCCGGGCCGCCCTTGGATGTTCTTCTACCTCTACTGATGTGAATGCGAAGATTGTGGTGGGGGTTATGGGAGTGGGTGGTGGGCTGATCAGGGGGGTGTGGCGAGGGATGCCCCTGGTGGTTCTGCGCTGGGAGGGCCCATGAGGGTGCAGATGAATGGTGGGCATCCGGTCCTAGCGTCCTGTGAGAGATGTTCTCAGGGCTGTTGGCTAAAATATCGCCAGTGGCGAGAGGGCTTTGCCAAGGGGCCAAGGGTGAAATCTTTGCAATGGATATGGTGGCCCTGGGGGATCTTGCAGATGGCGCCGCTGGGTGATGTGCTAGGCATTTCTATATCGCGCCAAAACGGGTGGTGGAACCGAATGGGCGGGTTGGCTAATCAGGGAAATCTAAATAGGCATATGGGGTTGTCATCTGATCGCCGATGCGGATGCTCTGGCGGTGCGGCGCGGTTTGGAGTGCCTGTTTGCGCAAGAACCGCTACGCTGCCTATCAGATGATCTGCGCGGCACGGCGGAAATTGTCATGGCCGAGGCGCTGAATAACATCGTCGAACACGCCTATGCAGCGGGGGCGGGGGCGATTGAAATTTCGGTCGATCTTGGTGAGACTGGGCTGAATTGCACGATTGCCGACTATGGCACCCCGATGCCAGGCCACAGCCTGCCGCAAGGCGCGCCGCACGCGCTGAATGATATGGACGATTTGCCCGAAGGCGGTTTTGGCTGGTTTTTGATCCGCACTTTGGCGCAGGATTTGCAGTATTCTCGTATTCGCGACCAGAATTTCTTGCGCTTTCGCTTGCCAGCCCATGAGTTGGCCACATCAGGGCGCGCACCTTTAGGGCTTGACCGATGATGCCGCGCGCGCGACACCAGTGGGCAACCCAAGGTGACGCAATGCAACATTTCACACAGCAAGAATTAGACATTCAGGACATGGCGCAACGCATCCGCGCGCTGACAGCGGGGGAAAGTGATACAGTGGCGCTGATGGCGACTGTCGCCTGCGAGGTGCATCACGCCCATCCCTTTGCCGATTGGACGGGGTTTTACCGCGTGGTTGGGCCAGACTTGCTGAAGATCGGCCCCTATCAAGGCGGGCATGGGTGTTTGGTAATTCCCTTTTCGCGCGGGGTATGCGGGGCCTGCGCGCGCACGGGCGCGGTTGCAAAACGTGCCCGATGTAGACGCCTTTCCAGACCACATCGCCTGTTCGTCCACCACGAGGTCCGAACTGGTGCTGCCCGTCTTTAACGCAAAAGGCCAGCTTTTGGGCGTCTTCGATCTGGACAGCAATACTCCCGCTGCCTTTACGGCAGCAGACGAGCAGGTGCTGGTGCCGCTGCTTGCCGAAGTTTTTGCAAATGCGTCTCTATAACAGGACGGACGGCACAAAGGCATAGCCGCTGGGCGACAGGATCACCGCTTCGCGCAGCCCGTGCCCTGCCTTGTCGCGCGCCGCAGCCAGCACCATCGCCCCATCAAACTGGGCCGCCCGCGCGCAGGCCGCATCGGGATCAACCCCGTGCAGACGAATTTCCATACCCGACCCACGCGGTCCCGCTTCGGGTAGCAAGGCGTGAAGGGGGTGCGCGGCAAAGCTGGCATCGGAATGCAGCTGCATCGCCATGCCAGCATGCACCACAATCGCGTCATCATCAGTCAGTCGCGGCACATCGCAGCCGAACACCTGCGCCAGAAACGCCGCCTCAGCGCGCACATCGCGCGTCAACAGATTGATCGAAATCCCCGTCATGGCGCGCCCAAATTCCGCCCCTGTGATGTTGGCGTAATCCACAAAGCCCCCATCTGCACTTGATCTTGGCCGCATTTGCCCCGATTGTGCCGCCAAAATGCAGGAGATGACAATGGCGGAAATCACCCTTTTGGACGGCGGCATGGGCCAAGAGCTTGTCGCGCGATCGGGCACCGAACCCACCCCCCTGTGGGCCACGCGGGTGATGATCGACCATCCTGGCATGGTGCGCGATATCCACTTGGATTATTTTAACGCAGGCGCGGGGGTGGCGACCACCAACACCTATGCCATTCATCACGACAGGCTGGAACGCTTTGACCTGGACGGCATGTTCCACGCCCTGCATTTGCGCGCCCTAGCCGAGGCGCATGAGGCCCGTGCGCTGGCGGGCAGTGGCCGCATTGCTGGGTCGATGGGGCCGCTGGTCGCCACTTACCGCCCCGAGGTCACCCAGCCCATCGACATCGCCGCACCAAAATACGCCGAAATCGCCCGCATTCTTGGGCCCCATGTCGATATGATCCTGTGCGAAACCATGGCCTCGATTGAAATGGCACATGGCGCGGCGCTGGGCGCGCAGGCCAGTGGCAAACCTGTCTGGCTGTCGGTCAGCGTGGATGACGGCGATGGTGCGCGCCTTCGCTCGGGAGAGCTTGTCACCGATTTGGGCAGCGTGATCAGCGCCGTTCCCGTGGCCGCGATCCTTGCCAACTGCTCGGTTCCCGAGGCGATGGGCGATGCCTTGGCGGGCCTGAAAACGCTTGGCCTGCCCTTTGGCGCCTATGCCAATGGGTTCACCCATATTTCGGGCAATTTTCTAAAAGACGCGCCAACTGTGGCCGCGCTAACCCATCGGCACGACTTAACCCCTGAAAAATACACCGAATTTGCGATGAATTGGGTGGATATGGGGGCGACGATTGTGGGGGGGTGCTGCGATGTTGGCCCTGCCCATATCACCCATCTGGCCGCCGCGCTGCGCCACGCGGGCCACACCCTTATTTGATGCTGCCGATATTCGACTATAACCCGCCCGATGTGCCGCTGGACATCGTCTATCAGGACGCGGCCTTGATCGTGGCGAACAAACCTGCGGGTCTGCTATCGGTTCCGGGCAAAAATATTGGGCGCGACGATTGCCTGACCGCGCGCCTTCAGGCCAAGTTCTGGGACGCGTTGCTGGTGCACCGCCTTGATTGCGATACTTCGGGTCTGATCATATACGGGCGCACCAAACAGGCGCAGGGGTTTTTGGGGCAAGAGTTTGAAAAACGCCGCGCCGCAAAAACCTATATCGCCCGGGTTTGGGGCGTGCCTTTTGCGCGCGAAGGGACGATTGATCTGCCCATTGGGGCCGATTGGGAAAACCGCCCGCGCCAGATGATAGATACGCAAAACGGCCGCCCCTCGCAAACGGGCTGGCGCGTGCTGTCGGACGATGGGCAAACCGCGCGTGTGGAATTGCACCCAAAAACGGGCCGCAGTCATCAGTTGCGCGTGCATATGCAGGCGCTGGGCCACCCGATTTTGGGCGATCCAATTTACGCCAGCGGCGATGCGCTAAATTTCCCCCGCCTGATGCTGCATGCGCAAGAATTATCGCTGCACCATCCCAGCACGGGCGCATGGGTGACTTTCACCGCACCTGCGCCTTTCTGATGTCAAACATCTGTTAACTATGTAGGATTAGACTGATCTGGAAAACCAAGGGGCTATGAATGCTGATTTTTCGCACCATGCTACAGCCGCGTTATTGGGCGTTTCTGGCCAGCCTTGTCGTTGCGGCACTCACCACTTTTGCCACGGTCTTCGCCCCGCAATACGATGTGATCAGCCTGCCGATCTGGGCGCTGTCCACGGCGCTGGCGCTGCTGGGAATTTATGACGTCAGCCAAAGGCGGCACGCGATCAGGCGCAATTACCCCATCGTGGCAAACATGCGGTTCCTATTGGAATCCATTCGCCCTGAAATGCGGCAATATTTTTTCGAAGGCGACAAAGACGGCGCACCTTTCCCGCGCGACAAACGGGCGATTGTCTATCAGCGCGCGAAAAAGGAAT
>JAXHON010000011.1:0-4116 GCA_034519315.1 Cypionkella sp.
CAGTTACGTATTGCTCGCCCCGTGAATGATGTGATCATGGTCGAGGTGCGATCTGACCCCAGCATTTCGCACCGCATCCTGTTCGATCCTGGCCATGGGCTGGAGGAGCGGCTGATTGTCGAGCAATTCGCATAGTTTGAGATGGACAAAGGGCTACGCCATGTTTGAGTGGTTATTTCCAACGAAATATTGGCCAGATGGCCGCGCCATGACCGCGATGGAGGAATCCAGCCATTGGATCGTGATTTGCCAAAATTGCGGATATGAAACCAACATCGCAAAATTGGGCGGTGTGCGATACCGTGCGCGCGGCGGCGGCAAAAGGCCGCGTATCAATTGCCCAACGTGCAAGCAGGCAACGCGGACGCGGCTGGAATGGCGCCCGCCGATGGCGAGCTAGTTTTTGGCGTAGCCCAGTGTTTGCAGCGCGGCCGTGATCTCGTCCAAAATGGCGGGGTCATCAATCGTGGCGGGCATTTTCCATTCCGTCCCATCGGCGATTTTCACAATCGTGCCGCGCAGGATTTTGCCGCTTCGGGTTTTTGGCAAACGGTCCACCACCACGGCGCGTTTGAAATCGGCGACGGGGCCGATTTTGTCGCGCATCAGTTTGACGCATTCGGCAATCACCTCATCGGCGCTGCGGCCTGCGCCTTTGTTCAGGCACAAAAACCCCACGGGGGACTGGCCTTTCAGCGCGTCCGACACGCCCACAACGCAGCATTCGGCCACGTCGGGGTGCCCGGCCAGCACCTCTTCCATCGCGCCTGTGGACAGGCGGTGGCCCGCGACGTTGATCACATCATCGGTGCGCGCCATGATATACAGATAGCCGTCTTCGTCGATCATAGCCCGCATCCCCCGTCTCGTAATAGCCGGGGAAATGGGATAGATAGCTTTTCTTGAACCGATCTTCGGCATTCCACAAGGTTGGCAGCGTGCCAGGGGGCAGGGGCAGTTTGATGGCAATCGCGCCAAGCGTGCCTGCCGCGACGAGATGGCCGCCTTCGTCCAGAACCTGCACGTCAAAGCCCGGCATGGCCACGGTGGGGCTGCCGATTTTGACGGGCAGGGCCTCGATCCCGATGGGGTTGGCGGCGATGGCATAGCCTGTTTCGGTCTGCCACCAATGGTCAACAACGGGCACTTTCAGGTGGGTCTGCGCCCAGATCACGGTGTCAGGATCGGCGCGTTCGCCCGCCAGATACAGCGCGTTCAGGCGAGACAAGTCATAATTTTGCGGCAATTCGCCACTGGGGTCTTCGCGTTTGATGGCGCGCAGGGCGGTCGGGGCGGTGAAAAACGCGCGCACCTTGTGTTCGCTGATCACGCGCCAGAAGGTGCCTGCGTCGGGGGTGCCGACGGGTTTGCCTTCGAACACAATCGTGGTGCAGCCCGCAATCAGCGGGGCATAGCAAATATAGCTGTGGCCCACGACCCAGCCCACATCAGAGGCGGCCCAGAACACATCGCCCGCGCCGCAATCGTAGATCGCGCGCATCGTCCAATTCAGCGCCACCAGATGCCCCGCCGTGGGGCGCACCACGCCCTTGGGCGCGCCCGTGGTGCCGCAGGTGTAGAGGATATAGGCCGGGATGATCGCCCGAAACGGGCACGCATTCGGCGGGCTGGGTGCCGTGCTGGAACGTGTGCCACGCGACATCGCGGCCCTCGATAGGTGCTGGCAGCGCATTGCGGGCGTTGCAGAATCACGCAGAAATCAGGTTTATGGGCGGCCAGATCAATCGCGGCGTCCAGAAGAGGTTTGTAATGCACCACGCGAGAAGGCTCGATCCCGCAAGAGGCGGCGATGATGGCGCGGGGGGTGCAATCGTCGATCCGCACAGCCAGTTCGGCGGCGGCAAAGCCGCCAAACACCACCGAATGGATTGCACCAAGGCGCGCGCAGGCCAGCATCGCCTCTAGCGCCTCGGGGATCATGGGCATGTAGATGATGACGCGGTCACCCTTTTGCACGCCCTTGGCGCGCAGCGCGCCCGCAAGCGACGCGACGCGGGTTTGTAACTCGGCATAGGTGATCTCGCGCTTGGAATGGGTCACGGGGCTGTCGTGGATGATGGCGGTGCGATCCCCGTGGCCCGCCGCGACGTGGCGATCAACGGCGTTATAGCAGGTGTTCACCTGCGCATCGGTGAACCATTCATACAGCGGCGCGCGGGTGTCATCTCAGGGCGCGGGTTGGGCGGCTGCGCCCATGAAATGCCCTGCGCCGCCTGCATCCAAAACGCCTCTGGATCAGCTTTCCAGCCGTCATAAACAGCGCGGTATCCCATGTGATGTGCCTCCCTCAAAGCTGGCACAGGTGTACGCCCGCGCGCCCGAGTCGCGCAAGGAATAGGCGGGGGCTGGCGCAATTTCTTTGCAAATTTGTGCCAAATCGCCGCGCAAAGATTTGCAAACTATGGCGCATTTATCAAGTTGACCGCGAAAAAGGGCCGGGTTTGCAAACTCGCGCGCTTGTGCCTGCAAAGCCCGTCCCATGCCTTGCCTTTGGGTGCCTTCGGCGAAGGTATTTAGGCCAAAATGAAAGCGCTTTCATTTTGGTTCAAATACCTGCCGCGCAGCGTCCGCCCTAGCCGTAATGCGCCACCGGCGTGCCCGCGAGGGCGGCCATGTTCAGCAGCCCGCGCGCGGTGATCGAGGGCGTGACGATATGGGCGCGGTTGCCCATGCCCATCAGGATCGGCCCCACCTCCAGCCCGCCTGCCTTCATTTTCAGGATGTTGCGCACGCCCGAGGCGGCATCGGTGAAAGCAAAGATCAGCACATTGGCGGCCCCTGTCAGTCGCGCCTCGGGGAACATGCGGGCGCAACGGTCTGGTCGAGTGCGGCGTCGATGTTCATCTCGCCCTCATAGGCGAAATCGAGGATTCGGCGCGATCAAGAATGCTCCAGCGCCGCGCGCATGCGGCGGCCCGGGTCGCTATCCAGGTTGCCGAATTGGATGTGCGTGCACAGCGCGACTTTGGGCGCAAGGCCAAAGCGGCGGACATGGCGCGCCGCGCCAATCACCGGTCGGCGCGATCTGGTCCGGCGTTGGTTCGGATTGATATGGGTATCGGCGATGAACAAGCGGGCCGTCCTCTAAGATCATCAGCGACAGCGCGCCCTGCCGGGAATAGCCATCGCGCCCCAGCACTTTTTCAACATAGCCCAAATGCCAAAGATATTGGCCAAGGCTGCCGCAGATCAGGCTGTCGGCATCATTGCGATGCACGGCGATGGCCCCAATGGCGGTGGTGTTGGTGCGCATGATCGGCGCGGGCGATGTCCGGGCGTGCACACCGCGCCGGGCCATCAGGTCGTGGTAGGTTTCCCAATAATCGCGATAGCGGGCGTCATTTTGCGGGTTGATGATTTCAAAATCCCGTTCGGGGCGGATCGGCAAGCCCGCGCGCTCGCATCGCTGCGCGATGACATCGGGGCGGCCAATCAGGATCGGGCGGTGGGTCGTGTCCTCTAGCATGGCATTGGCAGCGCGCAGCACGCGTTCGTCCTCGCCCTCGGCAAAGACGATGCGGCGTTTGGCGGTGGCGGCGGCCTCGAACACCGGGCGCATGACGAGGGCGGATTTGAACACCGAGCTGTCAAGGCTGTTTTTATAGGCATCGAGATCTTCGATGGGGCGGGTGGCCACCCCGGTTTCCATCGCGGCCCGGGCCACGGCGCTGGCCACCACGCCCATCAGGCGCGGATCGAACGGTTTGGGGATCAGGTAATCCGGCGCCAAAGGTCAGTTTTTCACCGCGATAGGCGGCGGCCGCCTCGGCGCTGGTGGTGGCGCGCGCAAGCTGGGCGATGCCTTCGATACAGGCGATTTGCATCGCGTCGTTGATTGTGGTCGCCCCCACATCCAGCGCGCCGCGAAAGATGAAGGGAAAGCACAGCACATTGTTGACCTGATTGGGAAAATCGCTGCGGCCTGTGGCGATGATCGCATCAGGGCCGACCGCGCGCGCAAGGTCGGGCAGGATTTCAGGGGTTCGGGTTGGCCAGGGCAAAGATGATGGGGCTGGGCGCCATTTTCGCCACCATGTCAGGGGTCAGAACGCCTGGGCCAGACAGGCCCAAGAACACATCTGCGCCGCCGATCAC
>JAXHON010000022.1:0-5757 GCA_034519315.1 Cypionkella sp.
CAGTTACGTATTGCTCGCTTTCGAATCGGCATAGGACGGGCTGTCCTGTTTGATCCGGTTCATAGCCGGACCGATGTTCAGCGGGTCTCTGGTCGTAAACCAAGCCGAGCGAACTGAAACGCGCCCAGTGATCGGCTATCGCCATGTCCGGAACCAGCGAGAGATAGGGGCGTGCCCGGACAATGGGTCGCCCAGCAGGCGGAGAAACTCTGTCGGTCGGCGGTTCATGTTTGAAGCGGACTCTGGGCATGGCCCAGACGCACCTCCTGCCAAGGGCCGTCGAGAAAATCGAGATAGGCCGCCGACCAGCAGCGAACCTTGCTGGTCCCAGGTGGTGCCCGGCCCATACGGGGTATCTTCCGGCGACAGCCCGGCAAGCTTGCCGCGCAGCAAGCCGTCGGCACGAATTTGCCTGATTGGATGTCCGACAGCACCGCTTTCATGCGGGCTTTCGTCTCGTCATAGGGCAGGATGCGCGGGCCAGATACGTATTGGCCATATTCGGCGGTGTTCGAGATGGAGTAATCCATGTTCGCAATGCCGCCTTCGTAGATCAGATCGACGATCAGTTTCACCTCGTGCAGGCACTCAAAATAGGCCATTTCAGGCTCGTAGCCCGCTTCAACCAGCGTCTCAAAGCCCATACGGATCAGTTCCACCAGACCGCCGCACAGAACGGCCTGTTCGCCGAACAGATCGGTTTCGCATTCTTGGCGGAAGTTGGTTTCGATGATGCCCGACCGCCCGCCGCCGATGGCGCTGCAATAGGACAGGCCGATTTCCATCGCCTTGCCCGTGGCGTTTTGGTGCACGGCCACAAGGCAGGGCACGCCGCCGCCTTTGGTATATTCGCCGCGCACGGTGTGGCCAGGGCCCTTGGGGGCCATCATGATCACGTCAACGCCCGCCTTTGGCTCGATCAGGCCGAAATGCACGTTCAGGCCGTGGGCAAAGGCAATGGCGCTGCCTTCGCGCAGGTTGTCATGGACGTATTTGCGGTAGGTGTCGGCCTGCAATTCATCGGGCATGGTGAACATGATCACATCGCACCAAGCGGCAGCTTCGGCGATGCCCATCACCTTCAGCCCTTCGCCTTCGGCCTTTCTTGGCGGAAGGCGAGCCTTCGCGCAGGGCGACGACAAGGTTCTTTGCACCAGAATCGCGCAGGTTCAGCGCGTGGGCGTGGCCTTGCGACCCATAGCCCAGAATGGCGACCTTTTTGTCTTTGATCAGGTTGATGTCGCAGTCACGATCGTAATAGACGCGCATGGCGCTTTCCTCCAGTTGATGATGGGCGCAGCATAGGGATTTGCTGCGGAAATCGGGTGCAAAATTTGACACATCGGCGCAGTTTGCGTAACAGTCATTCGCAGATATGCCAGAATTGGAAAAATTCATGCAGCTTGATGATGCCGACCGCCGTATCCTGCGCCATTACCTTGCCAACCCCGCGCAAGAGCGTGCCGCGCTGGCGCAGGCGGCGGGGGTGACGGGGGCTACCCTGTCGCGCCGTTTGGATCGGCTGTTGTCGGGCGGGGTCATTGGGCCTGCACGCGCCCGCATCAACTGGCGCGCGCTGGGCTATGAGGTGGAAGTCAGTTTGCGCTTTACCTTGGATAAAACCAACCCGCGCGCCTTTGACGAGTTTATCGACGCGGCTGGCCGCGTGCCCGAAGTGATTGCAATTGAAACCTTTTTGGGCCGCGTCGATGTGCGTCTGAACGTCATCGCCCGCGATATGGGGCATTACCAGCAGATTTATCGCACCCAAATTCTGACCCTGCCGCATATCGCCGAGGTCGAGGCCTTGATGCTGATTTCCACCCTGAAAGACAGCGAGGGCTTGCCATTATGATCGCGCTGGACGCACTAGACCGCGCGATCTTGCGCGCCCTTAGTCTGGATGCCCATGCTAATGCGGGCGAGGTGGGGCGTGATTTGGGCCTGTCGCAACCCGCCGCATGGCGGCGCATCAAACGTCTGACGGATGCAGGCATCATCGACGGCGCGCATGTGCCCGCCGACCGCGCCCGCCTTGGCTTTGGCGTGACTGTCTTTTTGGGCATAAAACTGGCCGCCAAGGGCCGCCTTGCACACGAGGATTTTGAACGCGCCGTGATCGCCATTCCCGAGGTGCAGGTGGTGCAGCACGTCCTTGGCCTGTTCGATTACCGCCTGCGCGTGGTGGCCCGCGACATCGCCGATTTCGAACGCGTATTGCGCCGCCGCATCATGGTGCTGCCCGCCGTGGGCCAGATCGAGGCGAATGTTCTGCTGACCGAGGAGAGGCGACTTGGGCCGATTTAGCGCCATTTCCTGAAAATGCTGCGCAGCATTGCCGCAGAAAAGGTTTTGACGCCCGCGCATGCTCGCCGTAACCTTGACCAAAATCAGGAGAGTTTTATGCAACTGCCCCACCCCCATATCGACCCGGATGGTTTGCAGGAATTTTCGGTGGTGTTCACCGACCGCTCGCTGAACCACATGTCGGCCCGCTTTCAGGCTGCGATGCGCGAGATTTCGACCCTGCTGAAAAGCGTCTATAACGCCGAGGCGCTGGCCCTTATTCCTGGCGGGGGCAGCTATGGCATGGAGGCGGTGGCCCGCCAATTTGGTCAAGGGCGCAATCTGGTCGTGCGAAACGGGTGGTTTTCTTATCGCTGGACGCAAATTTTCGACGCCTGTCAGATGGGCGATACCCAAGTGGTCATGGCGCAAAGACAGGGCAATTCTGACACATCGGCCTATGCCCCGCCGCCTATTGAAACCGTGGTGGCCCGCATCTTCGAGACCCGCCCCAATGCCGTTTTCGCCCCCCATGTGGAAACCAGCGCGGGAATTATCCTGCCTGATGATTATATCAAGACCATGGCAGCGGCCGCGCATGAGGTGGGGGCGCTGATGGTGCTGGATTGCATCGCCTCGGGCACGATCTGGGTGGATATGGCGGCCCTTGGCGTGGACGTGCTGATTTCCGCCCCGCAAAAGGGCTGGTCGGCCAGCCCCTCGGCGGGGGTGGTGATGCTGTCGGCGGCAGCCGAGGCGCGGCTGAATGAGACGACATCAAACAGCTTTGCCATTGATCTAAAGAAATGGCGCGCCATCATGGCCGCCTATGAGGGCGGCGGGCATGCCTATCACGCCACCATGCCCACCGATGCGATCATGGGCTTTCATGCGGCCATTCTGGAAACGCAGGCCATGGGGTTCGATGCTGCAAAGGCCGCGCAATATGAACTGGGCCGCTTGGTGCGCGAGGATTTGGCCGCGCGCGGCGTGGCATCAGTCGCGGCCAAGGGCTTTGGCGCGCCGGGGGTTGTGGTCAGCTATACATCTGATGCCAACATCCAAAACGGCAGCGCCTTTCGCGCATTGGGCCTGCAAATCGCCGCAGGCGTTCCACTGCAAGTGGGCGAGGGCGAGGGCTTTCGCACCTTTCGCCTTGGCCTGTTCGGGCTGGACAAACTGCGCGATCCCGCTGCAACGCTGGCACGTCTAACCCCCGCCTTGGATGCGGTTCTGGGGCCAAAGTCCTAGCCTTGGCCCCAGCTAGCGCAGCCCCAGCCCCGCCTTCATTGCGGCGTGGCGTAGGGGTTTGATGCCGTGCAGCACCTCTAAACCGAATTTGCGCAAATCGCGCAACGGCTGGGCAGAGGCCATGCTGGCGCGGTTCAGCGCGTCAATCCCCATCACCCGCAGCACCACCTCGGTATGGCGTTTGCGGCTGTAAGCGGCGAGCATCGCACCATCGCCCAAACCCTCGGGCCGCGCGCGTGCCAAATCCAGCAGCGCGCCCAAATCGGCCAGCGACATATTCAGCCCCTGCGCGCCGATGGGTGGCAAAACATGCGCCGCCTCGGCGATCAGGGCCAGCCGCTGGCCCGACATTGCCCGCGCATATTGCCCGATGATAGGATAGGCGCTGCGCGGGGAAATCACCTTTAGGGTGCCCAAAACGCCAGCAGAGCGCAAATTTACGGCCGCTTCAAAGCCCGCGCCGTCCAGCGCCATCAGGCGGGCGGCCTCGATGTTGCGCTCCATCCAGACGACCGAACTTGCAGGGCGGCCCTGATGATCTTGCAGCGGAACTAGCGTAAAGGGGCCGCCGCTGCGGTGGATTTCGGTGGAAATATCGCCGTGCGGCGCATCGTGCGAGACGGCAAAAACAATGGCCTTTTGTGCGTAATCTATGGTTTTCACGCCAATGCCCGCCGCCGCGCGCAGGGTGGATTTGCGCCCGTCCGCAGCCACCGCCAGCCGCGCGGTCAGGCGCGCGCCGCTTGATAACTGCACCACCGCCTCGCCCTCACGCGTTACCAGACCCGCAGCTGACTGCCCCTGCAAAAAGGTGACGACGGGCAGCTCGCCCATCCAGCGCCAGCATTTCGCGCCGCAGCAGCCAATTGGGCAAGTTATAGCCAAAGGGTGCATCCGAAATGTCAGAGGCGACAAAATCGCGGGTGGCGCGTGCCAAGGGCTGCGCGCCGCCTGCATCAATGATCCGCATGATTTGCAACGGCGCGCCATAGGCGGCAAGGCGCGGCCAAATTCCTGCCGCGTCCAGCACATCCACCGAAGGGGTCAAAAACGCCGTTGTGCGCAGATCGGCCCCCGTCGCCGCTGCATCCGTGACGGGCGCGCTAGGCTCGACACAGACCACTTCAAACCCCGCCGCACCAAAGGCGCAGGCCGCCGTCAGACCCGCCACTCCGCCGCCTGCAATCACAATATCCGTATCAAACTGCGCCATATCCGCCTCCACTTTATCGCCAATATAGCGCAAGGCGCGGCAAAAGGCGAAGCGGCAAAGCGCCCTAGTCTGCGCCGTTTAGGGCCGCGCGTTTAGGGTAGCGAGATCCAGATGATCAGCGCGAACATCACAGGCACCATCGCCAGCGCCGTCATCGCCAGCGCCGCCAGCCCCCAGACTTGCATCGCCAGAACCACCAGCGTCGCCAAAATCACCAAATAATAAAACACGATGTTCACATCGCGCCCCACATCGCGCATCATCGCGCCAATCAGCGGGACGGCATACAGCGCGCGGATAAACCCATTTGGGGCAGCGGTCTTTGCTGGGAAAGGCGTCATTCAAAGCTCCTGTTTTGCTGCACGGATAGGCCCCGCGCGCGCGAAACGCCATGGAATTGCGGCGAAAATTGCTGCGTCCCAGCGTCGCAGCCCATAAAATCAGGCCAAAATCTTGCCCAAAAATTGCGTCAAATCGGCGTGATGATGGTGGATATGGCGGGCCGCCAAGGGTTTGGGGGCGATATAAACGCAGGCCATCCCCATATCATGCGGCACGGCCAAATTGCGCGCGTCGTCTTCGAACATCGCGGCCTGCGTGGGATCCAGCCCATCGGCGGCAAAGACCGCCTCGAATGCGGCGCGTTCGGGTTTGGGGCGAAATCCTGCCTCCTCTACCCCGTAAACCGCATCGAAAATCCCCGTCAGCCCCCGCGCCGCAAGCACCTTTTGCGCATAGGGGGCAGTGGCGTTGGTGTAGACAATCTTGCGCCCTGGCAGCGCGCGAAGGTGCCCCGCCAAAGTGCGGTCCTCGGGCAGCACCGAAAAATCTATGTCATGCACCGCCACCAAATAGGGCGCGGGGTCGATCTGATGTTCGGCCATCAGCCCCGCCAAAGTGGTGCCGTATTTGTCCCAGTAATGCTGGCGCAAACGGTTCGCCTCATGCGCGCCCACCTTTAGCGCGGCCATCACCCACGCGTTCATCCGCGCTGGCAATACGTAACC
>JAXHON010000006.1:0-39018 GCA_034519315.1 Cypionkella sp.
GGTATGCTTCGTTCAGTTGCGTATTGCTCCTTGGCGTGGGGACGATCGGGGTGGCGGGCCGTGGCGTGCTGCCCATGGCGTCAGGGATTTATACATATCCTTCAGCATCTGGTCGGCTTTGCGGTCTAGCCCCTCGGCCTCGCAGAGTCACATCCATCGCTCGAGTTAGCGCGGGCCATGGCACGCGGCTCTTCGGCCTTGCCTTTAATTTCCGCTAAGGAGTTTTCAAACTCTAGGTAGTTCATCAAGGTGTTCTCCCGCTGTTTGGCCCTGCTCTGGCCAATGGCGCGGGCAAGATGCAACGGGCGCAAAGGGGGGCACCGCCCCCTACGGGCCAGCAAGCTGGCCCGCACCCCCGTGGATATTTAGAAAGAAAAGAAGCTGAAAGGGTTAAGAGGCAGCCAGCATCTCGGCCTGTTTCACAATAACTTCGGCCTGTTTGATCGAGGCTATGTCCACAAGGCGGCCCTTATACACCAGTGGCCCCCTTCACCGCGCGCTTTGGCGTCTTCCATAGCGGACAAAATCTCGCGCGCCTCGGCAACAGCGGCCTCGCTGG
Organism: Cypionkella sp.; assembly: GCA_034519315.1. Classification (GTDB taxonomy): domain Bacteria; phylum Pseudomonadota; class Alphaproteobacteria; order Rhodobacterales; family Rhodobacteraceae; genus Cypionkella. The sequence goes on from JAXHON010000006.1 coordinate 560, forward strand.
GCGTAAAAACGGAATTGGCCAGCGCGATTTGTTTGGGGTGGATCGCCCATTTGCCCACCATCCCCAGCGTGGCGCTGCGGCGCGATTGGGCAAGGAAACCTTCGTCATCGGAGAAATCACCAAAGGGACCATCGACGGGCAAAACGCCATGGGTGCGGCAGGCGGCGACAATGGCGGCCTGCGCCCAATGCCACGGATCGGGCCAGTATTTCGCCCCTTCGCGCAGCATGTAATAGTTTTCCTGCGTGCCGCCGATGCCAGTTGTCTGCATCCCCATGGAGGCCGCAAAATCGGCAGCGCCCAGCGACATGGCGACAAGGCGGGGGCTAGAGGCCGCGATTTCCTCGACATGGGCAATACCCGCGGCGGATTCGATGATGACTTCAAAAGTGATGGGTTTGGTGCGCCCCTTGGCGCGTTCAATCGCCGTCACCAGCGCATCCACCGCGTAAACATCCGCCGCGCAGCCGACCTTTGGGATCATGATCTGGTCAAGGCGGCCCCCCGCCTGTTCCAGCAGATCGACCACATCGCGATACCAATAAGGCGTATCTAGCCCGTTGATGCGCACCGACAGCGTCTTATTGCCCCAATCCACCGCACTGATGGCGGCGATGATATTGGCGCGGGCGGTGTCTTTGTCAGATGGCGCGACCGAGTCTTCAAGATCCAGATTAATCACATCCGCCGCAGATGCCGCCATTTTCTCGAACAGAGCGGGGCGCGAGCCTGGGCCGAACAGCTGGCAGCGGTTGGGGCGGGCGATGGGGGCTGGCTGGGCGCGGAAGGACATTTTCTATCGCAATCATATTTCGTTTAGGATTGATATAGCGATATATAGTTGCGCAGGCGCGCGCAAGCGGCATTTGCAGGTGCGGCAAAAAATGCGGCGGCGCAGCAGCGCTTTCCTTTTGCCCAAAGCCGCGCCAAAATGCGCTATGATAACCGCTCATCACCACCGTTTCGCCCTGCGCGACACTTTTACCATCGCGCGTGGCAGCAAGACCCATGCCGATGTGCTGACGGTGCGCATCACGCGCGCGGGGCATGCGGGCATGGGCGAATGCGTGCCCTATGCCCGCTATGGCGAAACGCTGGAAAGCGTGGCCGCGCAAATCGCCAGCTTGCCGCAGGGTATCACGCGGCAAGCGCTGCAAACCGCCCTGCCCGCAGGGGCGGCGCGCAATGCGGTTGATTGCGCGTTGTGGGATTTGGAATGCAAAACCAAGGGCCTACGTGCTTGGCAACTGGCAAACCGTCCCGCCCCCGCCCCCCGTGCAAACCGCCTTTACGCTGTCGCTGGACAGCCCCGACGCCATGCGCGCCAAGGCCGCGCAAAACGCCCACCGCCCCATTCTAAAAATCAAACTTGGCACGCCCGATGATATGCCACGCCTAGAGGCTGTGCGCCAAGGCGCGCCCAAATCCACCCTAATCGTAGATGCAAACGAGGGCTGGACGCCCGAGATTTACACCGATCTTGCCCCCCACCTCATCCGCCTTGGCGTGGCGCTGGTGGAACAGCCGCTTCCCGCAGGGGCGGACCAAATGCTGGCCGAAATCGCCCGCCCCCTGCCCGTTTGCGCAGACGAGAGCGCCCATGACGCGGCCTCGCTGCCCGCCTTGAAGGGGCGCTATGATATGGTGAACCTGAAACTGGACAAAACGGGCGGGCTGACCCAAGGGTTGATCGCGTTCGACACCGCCCGCCGTTTGGGCCTGCGCGTGATGGTAGGCTGCATGGTTGGGTCTAGCCTTGCCATGGCCCCCGCCGCCCTGCTGGCGCAAGGGGCAGATTACGCAGACCTTGACGGCCCGCTGCTATTGCGCGAAGACCGTGTCACACCCCTGCATTATGACGCGCAGGGCCTGCACCCGCCACCGCCAGAATTATGGGGATAACATGAGCCGCACCGTCTATGTGAATGGGGCCTACCTGCCCGAAGCCGAGGCCACCATCTCGATCTTTGATCGCGGCTTTCTGATGGCGGACGGCGTTTATGAGGTGACATCCGTTCTAGATGGCAAGCTGATTGATTTTGCAGGCCATGCCGCGCGACTGCAACGCAGCCTGAACGAACTTGACATGGCCGCGCCTTGCAGCACGGACGAGCTGCTGGAAATTCACCGCGAACTCGTCCGCCTGAACGGCATTGACGAAGGTATGATCTACCTGCAAGTCACGCGCGGAAATCCAGGCGATCGCGACTTTGCCTATCCGCCAGCCGATACCAAACCCACGCTTGTGCTGTTCACGCAAAACAAGCCTGGCCTTGCCCATGCACCCGCCGCGAAAACGGGCTGGAAGGTGATTACAGTGCCCGACATGCGCTGGGGTCGGCGCGATATTAAGACGGTGCAGCTTTTGTATCCGTCGATGGCGAAAATGGCGGCCAAGGCGGCGGGGGTGGATGATGCTTGGCTGGAAGAAGACGGCCATATCACCGAAGGCACGTCCAACAACGCCTATATCGTCAAGGGCAATACGATCATCACCCGCCCCCTTAGCCATGACATTCTGCACGGCATCACCCGCGCCGCCCTGCTGCGCCTTGCGGAAGGCGCGCAGATGAAAATCGAAGAGCGCCCCTTTACCGTGGCTGAGGCCAAGCAGGCTGACGAGGCCTTTATCACCTCGGCCTCTGCCTTTGTCATGCCGATTGTAGAGATTGATGGCGCGGCGTTGAACGGCGGCAAGGTTGGCCCCATCGCCGCCCGCATGCGCGAGATTTATTTGGACGAAATGCGCAAAACGGCCGTCTAGGTAGGCTGGCGTTTCGTCGGCCTAAACGGTTGTCGGCGGCACCTGCACCCATGTCACCAGATTGGCAGGCAGATCTGCCGCTGATACGCCTTTTAGAACGGCGGCAACCACGCCAGATTGCAATGTGACCGACACACCGTCGGCGGGCGTCGCCCCGTTAACAAGGGTGTAGGTCACATTTGTGCCCTGAGGCACATATATGGTCAGCTTGTCTTGCGCTGGGTCAAAATCTGTCACGGTCACGACTTGGTTGTTGGCGGACTTGATGATTTGCAAATCATCCTCGCCTTCGCCGCCCGTCATGGTATCGCTAAGATCGCCCAGGATCGTGTCATCACCGCGGCCACCAAATAGCGCATCGTCATCCGTGTTGGAATTACCGCTGGTTAGCGCCTCGGTCAGGCGGCCCGCGTTATCATCCGCTGCATCAGCGCCAAAAGTTGAACGCACATTGCTTGCCAATGCCTCGGCGGCCGTTTCGGCGTCATCTTCATCAGCTAATAAATTTACGGCCAACGGGTCCAAATTCTCGCCCATATCAATGCCGGAAATCACGTCATTGCCAGCGCCGCCCTCTAACTTGTCGGCCCCAGACGACCCTGAAATGGTATCATCCCCGCGTCCGCCGTTTATTTCGTCCTCGCCGCCGCCGCCGATGATGAAATCTTTGCCCGTCAGGCCAAAGATTGTGTCATTGCCATTTCCGCCCAAAAGTGTGTCATATCCGATGCCGCCGAACAGCTCGTCTGCGCCCTTTTCGCCCAGCAGCAGATCATTGCTCTTGCCGCCTTCTAATTTATCGTCACCCGCGCCGCCCAAGAGGAAATCATCGTTTGATGCGCCCGTTAGGCCGTCGTCGCTGGAGGTCCCATCTTTCACTAGATTGGTTGGCGTGGGTTCGCTGTTGTCATCATCTGTTGCACCGCCTGAATCATCGCCAGAGAAGAGAAAATCCACAAGAGCAACGCCCGCCAAAATGGGCAAAAGCAGCAACAGTTCCATATCGGTCCCCACACCAATTTCTAAACAAGGCGATACTTACAAAGCGGCAGCAGTAAGCATCCGATAAATCTGTGTGCGCACGTTAACGATTCGTCAATCGTTTCGCCGCGACTGGCGCTGAAAAATAAGGGCTGAACGGCGCAGTCATAGACAATCGGACGATTTTGCCGACATTGGATTTATTTAGGAAACAACAGGCAGGCAGGACTGCGCCCGCTGTAACATCGTGGCCAGCCTGTTCGCCCATGCCTTTTGCTGCTCTGCGGTGGTGATGAGATCGTTTCTGATTTCAATCAATGTGTTGTCTCGCCCCTTTTGCAGGGCGTGCTGGTAGATTGCATCGCCGTGTAGATGGCCTGCATAGGGTTCGTTTTCACCGATGCACAGATCTGCTTCTTTGTGCAGTTGTTCCAGCAGCGCACGCGAAAAACGGTCGCTGCGGGGATCAAACAATACGCCCACATGCCATGGCCTTGGCGCGCGGCCCCGTAAACATGGGGTATAGGAATGAATCGCCACTATCACACAATTCTGGCGCTGCGCGGCCAGTTCGGCCAAAGCCGCATGATAGGGACGATACAAAAGATCAATCCGCGCCTGCACTTGTGCGGGCGTCAGATGGCGGTTGGCGGGGATGATCGTGCCGTCATATAGCTGCATGATCAACGTGGGGTCATCCAAACCGCGGTTCGGATCAATCACCAACCGCGAGAAGTTCGAGCATATGACAGGGCTGCCTAGCAACGCGCCCAGCCCCCGCGCCACCCCCGCCGCACCGACATCATAGGCGATGTGGCGCGCCATATCTTGTGGCGCGATGCCCAAATCCCCGCCCGCAACCCAATCTGGCACGTGGTTGCTGGCATGATCGCAGGTGATCAAATAGCGGCCTTTGCGCTGTGCCCCGTCGATGGCATAGGCCGACGTTTGATCTTTGCCCATCTTTTCCTCATGATTTTGTAATAGTTGAACTTTAATCGGTCTTTCAGTCATGCGCCAGTTGCTCCTGCGCCCAACTTGGGCCATAAGGCGCGTGGCCCACCGTTGAACATGAACACGACACAAAGGATGATGGCATGAGACGCCTTCGGAACGTTAAGATCGTGGCCACGCTAGGGCCAGCCTCGAATGACTATGCCATGATCCGCGCCTTGTTCGAGACGGGCGCAGATGTGTTCCGCCTGAACATGAGCCATGGCACGCATGACGATATTCGCGCACGCCACGCCATTATCCGGCAGGTCGAGGCGGATCTTGGCCGCCCGATCTGCATTCTGGCCGATTTGCAGGGCCCCAAGCTGCGCGTTGGCACATTTGCAAACCCAGCGGGCGAGGAATTGGTGGAAGGCGCGCCGTTCCGTCTGGACCTGTCGACCGCACCCGGGCGACCTAAGCCGCGTGCAATTGCCCCACCCCGAAATTTTTGCAGCCCTAGAGCCTGGCTCGACGCTGCTGGTCAATGACGGCAAAATTCGCCTGACGGTGAACGATTGCGGCAAAGATTTTGCCAATTGCACCGTGGTTATTGGCGGCATTATTTCTAACCGCAAGGGCGTGAATGTGCCCGATGTTGTGCTGCCACTGGCGGCGCTTTCGGAAAAAGATCGCAAGGATCTGGAATTTGTCTGCGAGTTGGGCGTGGATTGGCTGGCCCTGTCTTTTGTGCAGCGCGCCGAAGATGTGATCGAGGCCAAGCAATTGGCAAAAGGCCGCGCCGCCGTCTTGTCGAAAATCGAAAAGCCAGCAGCGGTCAAAGCCTATTCGTCCATTTTGCAGGTGTCCGACGGCATCATGGTGGCGCGGGGCGATTTGGGCGTGGAATTGCCCGTCACCTCGGTTCCGCCCATCCAAAAACGTCTGGTGCGCGAGGCGCGCGCAGCGGCCAAGCCGGTGATCGTGGCCACGCAAATGCTGGAATCCATGATCGAAAGCCCCGTGCCCACCCGCGCCGAAGTGTCGGATGTGGCCACCGCAATTTATGAAGGCGCGGATGCTGTGATGCTGTCGGCAGAATCGGCGGCAGGCAAATACCCAATCGAAGCTGTGACCACGATGAACAACGTGGCCCTGTCGGTGGAACATGACCCGACCTATCGCCAAGTGATCGAAGCCTCGCGCACAATCCACCGCCAAACCATTGCCGACGGCATCGTCGCCGCCGCGCGCGAAATTGCCGAGGCGACGAATATCAAGGCCATCGCCTGCTTCAGCCAGTCAGGCACCACCGCCTCTAGCGTCGCGCGTGAACGTCCGCGAGTGCCGATTATTGGCCTGACGCCGCTGATGTCCACGGCGCGCAAAATCTCGCTGATTTGGGGCACGCACGCCGTTATCACGCCGCCGCAAGACCGCTTTAAGGGCGCGGTTATCGCCGCCGTGCGCGCCGCGCGCCACGACGGTTTTGCCGAAATGGAAGATAAGATTGTGGTGACCGCCGGTGTGCCGTTCAACGTAAAAGGCACCACCAATATCCTGCGCGTGGCCCCTTGCGATGAACGGTTGATTAGCAGCGTTGACCCAGAGTAACATCGGGGCGTCAGGGAAGCAAGGATGGCGATATCGACACCGATCTTTTCGTTGTCGTTGGGGTTATACTTGCCCTGCTTGCGGTGCCGTCGGCCATTGGTGCCTTTGTGGAAGAACGGTTCCGCGCGCCGGGGCGCTCTGTTCCTTATCGCTTGGTATGGGGTTCATTGCTATCGGCATTTACGGCGCGCAGGGTGCATATAATCTTGCGCGCCTGCCCCACTCTTTTGTCGAGATTTTGGCGCGGGTTTTGAATTGACGCTGCGGGGCGCAATTTGCCCCGTCTTTTTTACCCTTGCCCTTTGGAAAATCGCCCCCTATAGCGGCGTCTTACACCTGCGCGGCTGGCCGAAGTGGCATGCCAAGATCGCGCCTGAAACCATGGAGATGGAAATGCCCAAGATGAAGACCAAGTCAGCGGCGAAAAAGCGTTTCAGCTTTACCGCTTCGGGTCGTGTCAAGGCTGGCGTTGCTGGCAAACGGCACGGCATGATCAAACGCACCACCAAATTCATTCGCGATGCATCGGGCACGATGATTCTGAATGATTCGGATGCGAAGATCGTCAAAAAATACATGCCCTATAACCGGTAAGGAGATAGCATATGTCCCGCGTTAAATCCGGTAAGGTCACCCACGCCCGTCACCGCAAGGTGATCAAGGCAGCGGCTGGCTACTATGCCGCCCGCTCTACGAATTTCCGCACGGCCACGCAGGCCGTCGACAAGGCCAACCAATACGCCACGCGCGACCGCAAGGTGCGCAAGCGCAATTTCCGCGCCCTGTGGATCCAGCGGATCAACGCCGCCGTGCGCCTGTTCGATATTGAAATGACCTATTCGCGTTTCATCAACGGTCTGGCACGCGCTGGCATCGAAGTGGATCGTAAGGTTTTGGCCGATCTGGCCGTGCATGAACCCGATGCCTTCAACGCCATCGCCGCACAAGCCAAGGCTGCATTGGCCTAAGGCCAGCGCAATCCCAATTTGTAAGGCCCTGCCGCAAGGCGGGGCCTTTTACTTTTCTGGGTGGAATTTCACCGTTTCCATTTGGGCAAGCCACACAACCCCTAGACGAAAATCGTCTGAAAAACGCAAAATATGGCCGAAATCTGCCATTTTTTTCGGCAAATGCGATATGATTTGACTATACAGACGAATCACCTTGACCTATCCATTTGCGCAGCCTGCGCAGGCTTTTGGTTCGGTCGCGAAAATTAATTTTCGGTGATCGCCTCGATGGTTCTGCGCCAAAAGTAACGCCACCATTTGGCATCTGGGCTGGCCCCTTGATGCACACAACCATTCAGGCCGCGGCCCTAAAGGAGAGACACAATGACTTGGTTCAATTGGTTTAACAGCAAACCCTATTTTACAAACTTGTCCAATGGTCAGACCATTTGCATTAATGAAAATTCGACCTTTGTGGTCGATGCCAATGCCTGTGATCGAAATTGGGACGCACTCACTTATTCCATCTCTGGCGGTGCGGATGCGGCGCGCTTTACCATCAACCCCCGCACGGGCGTTTTGTGCTTTGTCACCCCGCCCGACTATGAGGGCCAAAACAGCGCCATTGGGAACGACGACATTTATGACGTCACCATCCGCGTTGCCGATGGTCGCGGCGGTTTTAGCGATCTTTGCCTTTACGTGAACGTGCTAGACGTACCAGAGCCCGATGGCGTGGTGAACGGCACGGGCGGCGGCGATCATATGACGCTGGGCTACACCGATGCCCAATGCGACCAAATCACCAACAATTCCGATTCCATTTCCGCAGGCGCGGGCAATGATACCGTCTATGCTGCCAGCGGCAACGACACCGTTGATGGCGGTGCGGGCGATGACAACATGTTCGGCGAAAACGGCAATGACGTTATCTACGGCAGCAGCGGCAATGACAGCTTTCTAGGCGGCGGGGGCAATGACACGATCTATGGCGGCGACGGCGACGACCAGCAATGGGCTGGGGATGGCGGCGACGATCTTGTTTATGGCGGCAATGGTTATGACGTGATCAGCGGCGATCTTGGCACCGATACCTTGTTTGGCGAGGCAGGCAATGACGCGATCGAGGGCCACGAGGGCGCGGATTTTGTCTATGGCGGCGACGGCGATGATTACATCATGGGCGCTGATTTGAACTACATCACCTATGCGTCAGACCGCACGTTGACGCAAACATCTGTCGGCTATGACGATGGGTCTAGCGACACTTTGTTTGGCGGCACGGGCAATGACACCGTGTTCGGCAATGCAGGCCAAGACCAGCTTTCGGGCGATGAAGGCAATGATTACCTCTTCGGCGGCGAAGGCAGCGATACGCTAAATGGCGGCGCTGGCCATGATAGCATTTCAGGCGATGCAGGCGCTGATCTGATCTACGGCGGCGATGGCGATGATCAGATCGTTTACGGCGCTGGCCTAGATTCGGTCTATGGAGGCGCTGGCAATGACGTGATTGACGATGTGCCAGGCTATGCCTTGTCGGACGCGGCAGCGCTGATCTACGGCGGCGACGGTAATGATCTGGCTTGGGGCACTTCGCTGGGCGACAGCATGTTTGGCGACGCAGGCAATGACAGTCTGTTTGGCGAAGTCGGCAACGACTTGCTGAATGGCGGCGCAGGCAACGACTATTTGGACGGCGGCAGCGAGTCGGACACCGTTGTAGGCGGCGAGGGGGATGACCAGCTGCATGGCGGCGATGGCGATGACCTATTGATTGCAGGCGGCGCGGATACCGCAAACGGCGGTTCGGGCGATGATCTCATCACCCTTGCCACGGGCGAGGGCGCACTTGATATCAACATTCAGGCAGATGGCGGCAGCAATGGCGCGGCGGGCGATACGCTGGACACATCGTCCAACAGCGCGGCGCAAGTTGTCACGCTGAACACCGACCCCAGCAGCGGCGTAGTAAACGGTCTTGACGGCGACGCGGGCGCGGATGTGACCTTTGTGGGCATTGAAAATATCATCACGGGCGCGGGCGCTGATTTGGTCACAGGCGGCGGTAATGGCGGCGCGGCCCATGTGACAACAGGCGCAGGCGATGACCGCGTTGTTCACAATTACAACCCCGCCTCTGGCTCGGCCGACAGTTATGACGGCGGCGCGGATACCGATACTTTCGTGCTGACCTTCACCGCCGCGCAATGGGCCACTCCCGCTGTGCAGGCCGATGTCGCCGCCTATGTCGCGCATCTGGCCAATGGCAACGCAGCCGTTCCCTTCACCTTTGCCAGCACCAACGCCACGGTGGTGAATTTCGAAGTGTTCGAGGTGACGGTAAATGGCGTGACGCTGGATCCCGCCGATGCCGCCGTGATCGCCAACACCGATAGCATCACCGCCATCGAAGATGGCCCAACCAGCATCACCGTTGATCTGTTGGCCAATGATGTGGTCGCAGACCGCGCCGCCTCGGTGCAGCTGCTGTCGGGGTCAAGCTATGGCACGTTGGCGCTGTCCTCTTCGTTGCTGTCCACCGTGCAAACCGCGACTTTGGTCTTTACGCCAACGAATGGTCTGTTGCAGTCGCTGCCCGCGGGCCAGACTCTGACCGAAACCCTGACCTACCGCGTCACCGATGTGGATGGCAGCTTTGCCGATGCCTCGGTGGTGATCACCATCACGGGCACGAATGATCTGGCCACCATCACGGGCCTGGCCGCAGGCACCACGACCGAGGATGCCTTGGCCGCCATTACGGGCAGCTTAAGCGTGACAGATGTGGACGCTGGCGAGGCCGCCTTCCAATCCCCCGCCAATTTGGTGGGAACCTATGGCACCTTTACCTTTAACGCTGCCACAGGCGCATGGGGTTACACCCCGAATGCCAGCACCTTGGCGCTGGAATCGCTGGCAGTGGGAACGCAGGTCAGCGATAGCCTGACGGTCACCTCCATCGACGGGACAGCTTCGGAAACCATTGTGGTGACGATTACGGGTGAAAACGACGCCCCCACCCTAACTGCCGCCGTTTTGGGCGCGGTAGAGGATGGGCCAGCGGTCACGCTGGACTTGGCCAGCTTGGGCGATGATGTGGATAGCGATGACGATGGCAGCACTCTGACCTACGCGATCACGGGCGCACCTGCCGTTGGCACCGCCAGCATTTCGGGCACCACGCTGACCTTTAACGGCGGCGCGGGGCTGGATGGATTGGCGCAGGGCGAGGAGCTGGTGACCACAATCTCCATCACCGCCACCGATGCGCATGGCGCAACCGCGACAAGCACCGTCGAGGTCACCATCACAGGCACCAACGACGCCCTCACCCTGACCGCCGCCGTTCTGGGCGCGGTAGAGGATGGGCCAGCGGTGACGCTGGACTTGGCCAGCTTGGGCGATGATGTGGATAGCGATGACGATGCCAGCACCCTGACCTACACGATCAGCGGCGCGCCATCGGTTGGCACGGCGACCATCACGGGCACCACGCTGACCTTCAACGGCGGCGCGGGGCTGGATAGCTTGGCGCAGGGCGAGGAGTTGGTGGCCACGATCTCCATCACCGCCACCGATGCGCATGGCGCAGCCGCGACAAGCACCGTCGAGGTCACCATCACAGGCACCAACGACGCCCCCTACCCTGACCGCCGCCGTTCTGGGCGCGGTAGAGGATGGGCCAGCGGTGACGCTGGACTTGGCCAGCTTGGGCGATGATGTGGATAGCGATGACGATGGCAGCACCCTGACCTACACGATCAGCGGCGCACCTGCCGTTGGCACCGCCAGCATTTCGGGCACCACGCTGACCTTTAACGGCGGCGCGGGGCTGGATGGATTGGCGCAGGGCGAGGAGTTGGTGACCTCGATCACCATCACCGCCACCGATGCGCATGGCGCAACCGCGACAAGCACCGTCGAGGTCACCATCACAGGCACCAACGACGCCCCCACCCTGACCGCCGCCGTTTTGGGCGCGGTAGAGGATGGGCCAGCGGTGACGCTGGACTTGGCCAGCGTTGGGCAGATGATGTGGATAGCGATGACGATGGCAGCACCTTGACCTACACGATCAGCGGCGCGCCATCGGTTGGCACGGCGACCATCACGGGCACCACGCTGACCTTTAACGGCGGCGCGGGGCTGGATGGATTGGCGCAGGGCGAGGAGTTGGTGACCTCGATCACCATCACCGCCACCGATGCGCATGGCGCAACCGCGACAAGCACCGTCGAGGTCACCATCACAGGCACCAACGACGCCCCCACCCTGACCGCCGCCGTTTTGGGCGCGGTAGAGGATGGGCCAGCGGTCACGCTGGACTTGGCCAGCTTGGGCGATGATGTGGATAGCGATGACGATGGCAGCACCTTGACCTACACCATCAGCGGCGCACCATCGCTGTTGGCACCGCCAGCATTTCGGGCACCACGCTGACATTCAGCGCTAACGCCGATTGCCAATTCCTTGCCGAAGGCGAAGTGCAAGTGGTGGAAGTCGAGGTCACCGCGACCGATGCGCATGGCGCTACGACGACCAAGGTCATTTCGGTGGAAATCGTGGGGACGGGCGATCAGGCAACCTTCATAGCCAATGTCTTGCCCGAACCCGACATCACCTCGAACGGCCTTGGCGGGTTTACGGTGACAAATGCCTTTACCTTTGTCGATGCTGATCTGGCCGATAGCCATTCTGTGACGATTGTTGACGCGCTGGGCAACTCCGTGGGCGCAACCATCGACGTCGATGCAACGGGGGGCAACACGGGGGTGGTGACATGGGTCTATGACAGCACCGCCAACGGCGGGGCTGCTGGATCCTCGCAAGAGATGTTCATCACCTTGACCGATTCCAGCGGCACGTCCACCGCGCAATCCGTGACGTTTAACTTGCCAGCAGGAAATGGCTTTGCCGATGTTTCCAGCCCCATCTACTTGATCAACTCAGTTGGACAAGGCACCATTTTCGAAGATGTGAACGCCTATTTCTTTGATCCCGAGTTGGAATTCCTGACAGCCAATGTGGACCCAAGCCAGACCTACTATGGTGTTGGACTGCAAGGGGACGAGTTTGTCAGTCTGGATTTGGACAACCCCGCGTTCCAATTTTTGGCAACGGGCGAGACCTACACCTACACCTTCACCTTCTTGCTAAGTGATGGCAACCAGTCACAAATTGCAACATTTGCATGGACAATCGAGGGCACGCGCAATGCCTTGGATGGCACGGCGGGGGCAGACTTGATCGTCGGCAACGACTTCGACCCCGAAATCATTCGGGCGGGCGGCGGCGATGACACCCTTTCGGGTGGCTTGGGCGATGATATCTTTGCCTTTTTGTCGGCAAGCGATGGCTTTGATTTGATCACCGACTTTGTGCAAGGCGAAGACCACATTGGCGTATCGGCTGCGGCCTTTGGCGGCAACCTTGTTGGCGGTCAATTGGCCAACATTGTGGTTGATGCCGATTATACTGCGGTGATGTCTGGCGGGGATGGCGTGTTCATTTTGGAAACGGATGGAATCGACGGCACGCTGTACTGGGACGCGGATGGCGGTTCGGGCGCAAATGCTGTTGCTTTGGCGCAATTGTCAGGTGTTTCCAATTTGCAGGCCGAAGACATCTTTGTGTTCATCTAAAGTTTGGTTTCACTCAATCAAAACAAGGGCGGGCCGCAAACCCGCCCTCATTCAAAACGAAACCCCGCGCAAAGCTCTTTGCGCGGGGTTTTCTTTTGTGCTGCCGCGAAGACGTTTCTGGTGAAAACCAAAATGCGCCAAATCGCGGTGCAGCCCCACGCAGCGCGGGCTACTTTTGCAGAATTGAAAGGGCGGAGTGTGGTGGCGAGGGGGGGACTCGAACCCCCGACCCCGCGATTATGAGTCGCGTGCTCTAACCAGCTGAGCTACCTAGCCACTGGCGGTGTCGGTATGGGAAGGGGGGCGGCGCGTCAAGAGGGAAACACCAAGAACAGCCGAATTCCCACGCATAGCACCGCCCCCATCGCCCAAAGATGCCACTGGGCCGCCGCTTTGGCCGCCGTGTGAATATCCAGCCGCACCAAGGTTTAGTTCGGCCAGATATAGGTGTCACTTCCCGCAAGGTGCTGTGGCTGTTTCTTGAACAGCTCTGGGTTAAGTTTGTCCCATTCCTTGATCGCCAGATCGAAAATGGGGGGCGGTGCAGCACCGCCTCAACGCGGACGTTGAACCGTTCGACCATACCGCTTGTGAGCGGCGGGGTCAGTCGGTGCTCGATACAAAGGGCCGTGCAAAGCGTGCCGAACTGATGCCCGACTGTTGCAACACGCTTGCGCAGGCCAAACAGCTGGTCGTTGAAAAAGCCGCGCAATTTGGGCATTTCCATCAGGTTGGCAGATGCGTTAGCGTGCCACGCGCGGGCGGCCCGAGGCTGTTACGGTGATGCGCGCCTCGATGAACATTGATCGGCCTTCAATATCGGCCTCGCGAATGTCGCGCGCAACGCTAATGCGCACATCGGCAGCACCAGCGGCTTTGGCGCGCTGCGTGGCCTCGCGCGCCAGTGCATCCTCAACCGCCGCCAAGGCGAGGGATTGATCGGTGAAATGTTGGGGGCCACTTGCAAAATGCGCCGTAAACCGCCCCTCTGCGGGGCTGGTCACCACGGCGCTGGCACGCTGCGAGATTTGCCCCACCACCGCCCCAATCGCATTGGCAACCCCCGCGTGCAATGGCAAGATCATCTCGCAGCCCAGCAGCTGCCCCACTGCGCCGTAATAGCTGGGGGCCGATGCACCAAGGCCAATCACAGGCACGCCAAGGCGCAGGCTGGTTTGCACCACGCCCTTATGCCCCGCGAGCCCTGCGCGGGTCAGCACATGCTGGGCCAGACCCGCGCCGCTGTGGCCATCAAAGGCAGGGTCTTCGTCAAAGGCGGCCTCCAGCAGGCAATCCACCGTTTGCTGCGTCAATTGGTCGATGATCGCGCGCGACAGCGGCTCGGCATCGCTGGCAAACCTCTCGCCCGCGCCATTGCGGCGGCGGGCCAGCAGGGTCACAGCCTTTTGCGCGGCACCCGCATCCCAACCATCCTGCCGCCCCAAAACGTGGCTTGCATCCGAAGGCGTCACGCCTGCAATCATCACCAGCCCGCGCGCAACCAATGCCGTCAGCGCCGCGGCCTCAAGACGCGAGGTGAGGCAGGCCGCCATGGGCATCGGCGCGGTAATCCGCGCCAGCACGGCGGATTCGCGCGTGCTTAGGCCCGCGATTGCCGCTGCATCGGCCACCATCGGCACGGCGAAACGCCCGTCAAACTCGCCCGCTGTATCGGATGACAAAGCGCGGTCTAGCGCGCTATGCACCATCTCGCCGTGGCTTTGCGCCAACAAGGACACCGGGATCAGGCGGCGCGGGCCAAGGCGCAAGCCCCCCGCCAACCCTTCGGTTTTCAGATGCACTTCGCTATCGCCGCCCAGCCCCGTGGTGCGCATCGCCACCGCCTCGACCATGGTGCGAAACCCGCCCACGCGCGCGCCCATCGGGTCTATTTCAGGCAAGCCGCCCTTCAGCAGCGCCACATCGGTGGTTGTCCCGCCAATGTCCGACACCAGCGCATCTTGCGCGCCCGTCAGCCAGCGCGCGCCGACGATGCTGGCAGCGGGGCCAGAAAGGATGGTTTCAATCGGCCGCTCGCGCACCATGGCCGCCGAAATCAGCGCGCCATCGCCGCGCACCACCATCAGGGGGGCGGCGATACCAATGCTGGCAAGGTGGCGCTCGCAGGCGGAAATAAGGCGGTCGATCATGCCGATCAGCCGCGCATTCAACACCGCCGTCAGCGCGCGTTTGGGGCCGTTCAGATCGGCGGATAGCTCGTGGCTACAGGTCACGGGCCGCCCCGTGGCCGCGCGGATCGCGTCCCTCAGGGCAATCTCATGCGCGGGGTTGCGGGTGGCAAATTTTGCGGCCACGGCAAAGCCCATCACCTCGCCGCCAAGTCGCGTGATTTCGGGCAATATCGCAGCGATGTCCAGCGCCGCCACCTCGCCCCCCGCATGGTTATGCCCGCCCTGCATGGTCAGAACGGGATCGCCCCTCAGCGCCTCACTCAGGCCGCCGCGCGCCAGATCATCGGCGTCAAATCCCACAAAGATCAGCGCCACGCGCCCGCCCTGCCCTTCGACAAGCGCGTTGGTCGCCAGCGTGGTCGATAGCGACACCAGCGCGATATCGGCAGCGGCCACCCCCGACTGCGCCAGGGCCGCGTCCACCGCCCCGCCCACGCCCAGCGCCAAATCCGCGCGCGTGGTCAGCGATTTGGCCGACCCGATCACCGCGTCCGCCGCCTCGTCCAATATGACGGCATCGGTATAGGTGCCGCCCGTATCCACACCCAGAAAATAGGCCATATCGCCGCCCCGTCCCCACTGTATTGCCGTTGTATTGCCGTTGCTTTGCCCCGCAGATAGGGCGAATTCACGCCAATGTCAGCCCTTAGCGCGACCAATTGGGGCGATCTGCGGCATCACGCCTGTGGCCCTTGGCGCAAAGCAAGTCTAAAAGGGCGGCAAAGCGGGGGCGGTGATGCGCGATTATCCGATTGTCAAAGATGTGGTTTTGGTGGGCGGCGGCCATGCCCATGCGCTGGTGGCGCAGATGTGGGCGATGCAGCCGATGGCGGGCGTGCGTCTGACACTCATCAACCCCAACCCCGCCGCGCCCTATACGGGGATGCTGCCTGGCCATATCGCGGGGCATTACGCGCGCGATGCGATGATGATCGACCTTGTGCGGCTGGCCCGCCATGCGGGGGCGCGGCTGATCTTGGACAGCGCCGTGGGGCTGGATCGGGGCGCACGGCAGGTTCTGCTGCAATCTGGCCGCACCATTGCCTATGATCTGTGCAGCATTGATATTGGCATCGCGTCCGATCTGCCGCGCGTGACAGGCTTTGCCGAATTTGCCCATGCTGCCAAGCCTTTGGGCGATTATGCCCGCGCGTGGGAGGCGTATCTGCCCCGCGCCAGCGCCGCCCCGCGCCTTGTGTTGATTGGCGCAGGCGTGGGCGGGGTCGAACTCGCGCTTGCCTCGCATCACCGCCTGACTGCCATGGGCCGCGCGCCACAGATCACGATTGTGCAGCGCGATGCCCGCGCGCTGAACGGAGTGGGCGAGATGGCCCGCGCCATGCTGCTGGATCAGCTGCGCGCGGCGGGCATCACCCTGATAACCGGCGCACAGCCCGCCGAGGTGACGGCGGATAGCGTGATCCTTACCGATGGTCGCATCCTGCCATCTGATTTCACGCTGGCGGTCGCTGGCGCGCGCGGGCAGGGTTGGCTGGCAGATACGGGCCTGCGCCTGACGGATGGACATATCGAGGTTGGCCCCGATTTGCGCAGCAGCGATGATGCGGTCTTTGCCGCTGGCGATTGCGCGCATCTGGCCTTTGCCCCCCGCGCCAAAGCAGGCGTTTACGCCGTGCGCGCCGCCCCCATTCTGGCCCATAACCTGCGCGCAAGCCTGCTTGGCCAGCCTTTGCGGCGGTTTTCGCCCCAGCGCGATTATCTAAAACTGATCTCATTGGGATCGCGCCGCGCGGTGGCCGACAAATGGGGCCTTCCCCTGCGCGGCGCGTGGCTGTGGCGCGTGAAAGACAAGATTGACCGCGATTTCATGGCGAAGTTTGCAGATTACCCCGCCATGCCGCGCCCTGCCCTGCCATCTGATGCCGTTGCGGAACTGGCTAAGGCGATGGGCGAGCGGCCGCTTTGCGGCGGCTGCGGGGCCAAGCTGGGGGCGGACGCGCTGACCCAAGCCTTGCGCGCCATTCCTGCCCCACGCCGCGCGGATGTGCTATCTGCGCGCGGCGATGATGCCGCCGTCTTGCGCGCCGCCGATGGGGTGCAGGTGATCACCACCGACCATCTGCGCAGCTTTGGCCTTGACCCCGCCTTGATGGCGCGAATTGCGGCCACCCATGCCTTGGGTGATATTTGGGCGATGGGGGCCGCGCCGCAAGCCGCCCTTGCGCAGATCACTTTACCCCCCGCCTCGCCCGAAAAATCGGCGCAAATGCTGGCCGAAGTGATGACCGCAGCGGCCGATGTCATCACCAATGCTGGCGCGGATATGGTGGGCGGGCACAGCGCCGTGGGGGGCGAGTTGTCGATTGGCTTTACCATCACGGGGCTTGCCCGCGCGCCCATCCTAAAGGGCGGCGCGCAGACGGGCGATGCGTTGATCCTGACCAAACCCCTTGGGTCGGGCGTGATCATGGCGGCCGAAATGGCGCTGGCGCGGCTGGATGGGCTGATCTTGGGCGAGACTGTGGCGGGCGCGCTGGCGCTCATGCTGCGCGGCCAAGGCGCGGCGGCGCAGCTGCTCGCCCCCCATGCCCATGCCATGACCGATGTTACAGGCTTTGGGCTTGCGGGGCATTTGCTGGAAATGCTGGACGCATCAAGGGTGGGCGCGGCGCTGGACGCCGCGGCTATTCCCCTGATGGCAGGCGCGGCCCAGCTGGTCGCCGCTGGTCATGGCAGCAGCCTTCTGCCCGCCAATATCGCTGCCCATGCTGGGCGGGTGGACGGGGCCACGGGGCCGCTTGCACAGCTGCTGCACGATCCGCAAACGGCGGGCGGGTTGCTGGCGGCAGTTCCTGCCCCAATGGCGCAAGAGGTGCTGAGCCAACTGCGTGATGGCGGAGATCAGGCAGCGGTGATTGGCCTGATCGTCGCTGGCCCTGCGCGCATCACCCTGCGGTGATCTGCGGCAAGTCGGCGGTGATCCGCGCGGCCAGCTCCCCCAGCCCCGCCGCATCCAGACGATCGGCTTGCACCGTCAAGGCAGGTGCCATGTCTTGACGCGCACGGTGTTTTTCATATCGAGGGTCGTAATGGGCCTGCATCAATCCCTCGGCAAGGCTCTGATAGCGCCCCGCCGCCGCCATTCCCTGCCATGCGGCGATCTGCTCTGCGCTATGGGCGCGGCGCAGCATTTCGATAACCTGTGACAGCCGCGCGCTATCTTCGATCATATCGGGGTAGGCCGCGATCAAATGTGCAGCGCGGGCGGCAACGGGGGCCTCGATGATGATGCGCGGGGCGGCGACCATTGCCTTCCAAATGCTGGCGGGCAGGCGGCATTCACCGATCTTGCTGCTTTCACTTTCCAGCACGACAGGGCGGGTGGGATCAAGTCGCGCCGCTGCATGGGCCAGCGCCGTTTCAAAGGCCTTTTGGCTAGGCTGCGGCCCCACCGCGCCAAACAAAGATCCACGATGATTGGCCAGCCCCTCTAGATCCAAGACCTGCACGCCGCGCGCGGCCAAATGCGGCAGCAGCGCAGTCTTGCCCGTGCCTGTATTGCCGCCCAGCACCACCACGGGCGCGGGAAAGGGTTGGTGATAAAGGGCATTGACCACCATCGCGCGCCAGGCTTTGTATCCCCCTGCCAGCGTTTGCGCCCGCCAGCCGATCTGGCCCAAGATCATCGCAAACGAGCCCGACCGCTGCCCCCCGCGCCAGCAATAGACCAACGGTTTCCAGCCCCCTTGCATCGCCGCCAATGGGCCCTGCAAATGGCGCGCGGCATTGGCCGCCACTAACGCTGCGCCCAATTTGCGCGCATCAAAGGGGCTGACTTGCTTATACATCGTGCCGACCTCGGCGCGCTCGGCATCGGATAGAACGGGCAGGTTGATTGCGCCGGGGATGTGATCTTCGGCAAATTCACTGGGCGCGCGTGCGTCGATAATGGTGTCAAAACCATGCGCAGTCAGATCGTGAAACTGGGGAGGAATAAAAGGCATGGGCCTTGCATAGCAATCTGCGCGCGCGGCGCAATCACCCAAGCGCCAGTTTATGCCACGCCTTGACAAAATCTTGTTATCTTGCGGCCACTACCCTTGACCTTTGCCGCGCGATTGCGCCTAGGTGGGGCAACTGTTTCCAAAATGGGCCTCAATCGTGACCAGATATTTTCCCTTGCTGAACTCTCGTCGACTTTTGGGTATTCTGGCGCTGAGTATTTTGGCGGCCTGTGGGGGCGCGAGCAAACCCATTAATACCCAAATGGTGCACAGTGGCCCTGTTCCCGGCTATGAGGGGATGGAAGATGGCGGGAGTTATATCGAACCTGTAAACCCTGCTCTGCTGTCGGCAGATCGCCGCCGCGCCGAAGTGGAATATACAGGCAGCGAGCCCGCAGGTAGCATCGTGGTCGATATCTATGCGCGCAAACTGTATCATGTGCAGGAAGGCGGGCGCGCCATGCGCTATGCCATCGCCGTGGGCCGCGAGGGGCTGTCCTTTACGGGCACGGGCACGATTCAGCGCAAGGCAGAATGGCCATCATGGCAGCCAACCGCCAATATGATCCGCACGCGCCCCGATCTTTATGCCCAATATGCGGGTGGACTTCCAGGCGGGGCGGATAACCCGCTGGGATCGCGCGCGCTGTATTTGTACAAGGGCGGGCGGGACACCTATTTCCGTATTCACGGCACGATCCAGAATGAAAGCATTGGCCGCGCCACTTCGGCGGGCTGTATCCGTATGTTCAACCAAGACGTGATCCATCTGTTCGAACAGGTAAAACTGGGCACGCAGGTGAAAGTGCGCAGCTTGGCCGAAAGCCTTGCCGCCGAAGGCCCCTATATGGATGACGCCTACGGCTTTGCCGTGCCCAATACGGCTGAAAACGTTGACGCCATGTGCCGCTGCCGCCGCAAGAAAAGAGGCAAGGCAAATGGCCGCCGCCGAAGAAAAGGCAAAGGCCGATGAGAAGGCCGCAAAAGAGCGGGAAAAGGCCGATCGCGCCCGCCTGCGCGAATGCCGCCGCAACAACATCGACGAGGCACTGTGCCCCCCTCTGCCTGACGAGGACAAGCCAGACGAGCCCGAGGTGGTGAACGGCCTGACCATCGGCCCACCCGCAATTTCCGCATCCGCCCCAGCTGGCGGTGCGGGGGATGCGGCTGGCAACTGATCGCGCCTTACCCCCCAAAGGTTTGGATGACGTAATCCTTGGTCGTTGTTTCGACAACTTCCCAGATGCCTTCAAACCCTTGGGGGATGATATAGCGGTCCCCTGCGTGCAAATGTGTCTGGCCCCCATCTGATCCGTGCAAAATGGAATGGCCCGCCAGAATGTTCACATATTCCCATTCGTCATAACGCACCCGCCACGCGCCGGGGGTAGATTGCCAGATACCGCAATATAGCCCCTGCTGGTGCAAATTGGTTCCATGTGTAATGCACAGGATCGCCCGACACGACTTTGCCCGCATCAGGGCGGGTGATTTCGGGCGCGCAGGAGGATGGGTCTAGCTTTTGCAACATTGCATCGCCTTTGGTTGGTGCATAGCCCATCAAGCCAGCGCCTTGCCACGCCGTCAAGCGCTGCAAATGCGCTGCATCGCAGCATCGCCTGTTGCGCATCGCGCGCAATCATGCCCATATGTTAGGCAGTTTACCAACCAGCCCCAAGACTCGCAACCACACGAGGCCCCGTGATGAGCGCATCCTCCCCCGCAAGACCGATCCTGCCCCCCGATATTCGCGCCCGCAAAGGCAGCGCCCCTTTGGTGGTGCTGACCGCCTATACGACCCCCGTGGCGCGGCTGGTTGATCCGCATTGCGATGTTGTGCTGGTGGGCGACAGTTTGGGGATGGTGCTGCACGGCATGCCTTCGACCCTTGGCGTGACGCTTGAGATGATGATCTTGCACGGGAAATCTGTGGTGCGGGGCCTGACCCGCGCGATGCCCGTCATCGACTTGCCCTTTGGCAGCTATGAAGAAAGCCCGCAGCAGGCCTATCGCAACGCCGTCCGCCTGATCGCGGAAACTGGCGCGCCTGCGGTCAAACTGGAAGGCGGCGCGCATATGGCTGAAACCATTCGCTTTTTAACCGCGCGCGGCGTGCCTGTGATGGCGCATATCGGGCTGACGCCGCAGGCGGTGAACACACTGGGCGGTTACAAAGTGGTTGGCCGCGAGGGCGAGGCGGATGGCGTGATGGCCGACGCATTGGCCGTGCAGGCGGCAGGGGCCTTTGCCGTTGTCGTCGAAAAAGTGCCCGTTGGTCTGGCCGCGCGGCTGACTCAAAGCCTAGACATCCCCACGATAGGCATCGGCGCAGGGGCTGACTGCGATGGGCAGATTTTGGTCGTCGATGACATGCTGGGCCTGTTTACAGATTTCCGCCCCAAATTCGTCAAGCGCTACGCCGATCTGGGCCGCTTGGCCGACGAGGCGATTGCATCCTATGCCGCCGAAGTGCGCGCGGGCCAATTTCCTGGCCCCGAACACGGTTTTGCCGACACAGCGCCAAAGGCGACCAAGTGACGACAGTTCTGCGATCTGTGGCCGATCTGCGCGCGCAAGTGGACGGGTGGCACAAGGCGGGCGATGTTGTGGGGCTTGTTCCCACCATGGGCGCATTGCACGCAGGCCATCTATCATTGCTGCGGGCGGCGCAAACCGACTGCGCCCGCGTGATCGTGACAATCTTTGTGAACCCCAAACAGTTCAACAATAGTGTCGATCTGGCCAAATATCCCCGCACCGAAGCGGCCGATTTAGCCTTGCTGCGCGGCGCTGGCGTGGATGTCCTATTCGCCCCCCCGCCCGAAGAAGTCTATCCCGCAGGCTTTGCCACCACCGTTTCGGTGGGCGGGGTTGCCGGCCCGCTGGAAGGTGCCGCGCGCCCTGGCCATTTTGACGGGGTGGCGACGGTTGTCACCAAACTCTTCGGCATGTCCCGCGCCGACCGCGCCTATTTTGGCCAAAAAGATTGGCAGCAGTTGCAAGTGGTGCGCCGCATGGTGTCCGATTTGAACCTGCCCATCTCCATCATCGGCTGCGAGACGCTGCGCGAGGCGGACGGGCTGGCGATGTCATCGCGCAATACGCGTCTTAGCCCCGCCGCGCGCGCGCAGGCCCCCGCCCTTTACGCCGCCATGACCCGCGCCGCCGCCGCCCTTCGGGCTGGGCAAAGCGATGCCTTGGATATATGCGCCGCCGAGGTATTGGCCGCTGGCTTTGACAGTATCGACTATATCGACTTGCGCGATAGTGCGACGCTGGAACCCATCCCCACGGCGGGCAGTTCCCCCGCGCGCCTGCTTGCCGCCGCGTGGATAGACGCGGTGCGATTGATCGACAATATACCCGTCTAAAGCGGCCTTGCGGGGCGGGCAGAATGCCCAATATACCAATGATAAAATCAAGGAGCCTGTGATGAGCTATATTCGGTGGATTTTGCGCGGGCTGGCTGCCGCTGCCTTACTGGGCTTTTTGCACTATACCCTGCCGCAGCAGGATATAGTGCGCATCACCAACACCTATAACCGCGTCACGCCCCTGAGTTCGATGAACTCTTGGGCCTATGCATCTGCCGATTCGGGAACATCGCAGACCTGGGCTGCTCCCAACTCTTGGACAGATTTCCGGGTGACTTAAGCTACTGCCTGGACCTGCCGATCGGTTTGTGTTGCGTTGAAGTAGACCACAGCGGGCGGTTGTCCGCCATGGGCAGAATGAGGGCGTTGGTTGTTATAGAACGTCATCCATCGCCCGATACCGGCGCGCGCCTGTGATCCTGTCTCCCAAGCGTGCAGATAGACGCATTCATACTTCAGGGACCGCCATAGGCGCTCGATGAAGATGTTGTCCAGATACCGGGCTTTGCCGTCCATCGATATCCGGGTGCCAGATCCGCTTCCAGCCGGTCGGTCCAGTCCGAAGGACGTGAACTGCGACCCCTGGTCGGTGTTCATGATTTCGGGCACGATCGAATTTGTGGATGGCTTCGTTCAGCGCATCTGACGCGGTACTCGGCCTCCAGAGTATTCGAGATGCGCCAAGCGCCCCCCTTACGTGTGAAAGCCAGTCCGCGTTAGCGACGAGATAAAGGAAGCCTTTGCGCATGGGGATGTAGGTGATGTCTATGCACCAGACCTGATTTGGCCGGTCAATCCGCAGCCCAGCGAGCAGATAAGGGTAGGTCTTGTGCCCTTTGGCAGGCTTGCTGGTATTGGGTTTCTGGTAGATCGGCATCAACCGCATAAGGCGCATCAGGCGTCGGATGCGCTTTTCGTTCACGGCATATCCCTCGTTCTGCAGATGCCATGTCATTTGCCGGACGCCATAAAACGGCGTGTCAAAGCGCTGCCTGTCGACCGTTCGCATCAGCTCGAAGTTCAGCGCTGTCTCGCCCTGCGGCGCGTAATAAAACGACGACCGCGAGATCGACAACAACTGACATTGTGCACCCCCGACAGACCCAGATTGGGGTGGGCTCGTTCGATCGTACACGCCTCAAGCCCGATCAAAGGTTTGAGCTTTCGTGACAAAAAATCGTTGGCGACTGCCAGTTCTGCGATCTTCGCGCCTTGAAGGGCACGGACCCGTTTCCTCGGCAATCTCGGCATATGGCTGACGCCTGACCGCCACGCTCGAAAAATCCCCGCCGCGCCTTCGAGCAATGCCCTCTTGCATTGAGTGGATCATGGTCGGATGAACCTCATAGGCGGCCACCAGCACCGACACCGTGCGTTCGCCCTTCCAGCGCCTCCAGCGCAACACGGGCCTTGAACGCCGCATCATGGTTTCTGCGTTTCGACATGTTCTGATCTCCTAAATTTGGGATCAGCAAACCTCAGATCGTAGCTTACGTCACTGTCCGATTTTCGGGGGTAGCTCAGACCAGCACGCGCGACATCCGTTTTATCGAGGCGATTTATCCCGATGAGTCAGTGATGGTCTACCGCAACGAGGACACGGGCTGGATCTGGCCGCCCTATTTCAAATACGACAGCTCGAACCTACAGGCCGAGGCGGGGGGGCTGGAATCAACCAAGGCCGCGCCTGTTTGGGTGGCGATCAAACATTACGGCTGGCGTCTGCCGATTCTGTCGATCTATCCCAACGCCGTATCTTTGCGCGAAGTGGCGGGGCCAGACGTGCGCCTGATCCCCTATTTCAACATCATTTTTCTGACGCTGCTGATTGGCCTTGGCGTTTACCTGCGTGTGAAATGGCAAAAATTCATCGCCCGCCGCGTGGAACCCATCGTCGCCGAGGTGCAAGAGGCATGGGACGGCGTTGAAAACCGCGCCGAAGGGGCAGCGTCCAACGCCGGAGATATTTGGGCCAGAAAGAAAGCAAGACCAGAGGCAAATAGGGCCCCGTTTTTCGGTTAGCCGCGCGCCGCCCGTGGCCTTGGTCACTTTCTCGATGATCTTGGCAGATACCGCCTCGATGTCCGCATCGGTTAAGGTCTTGTCCTTGGGCTGCATCCGCACCGCCAGCGCGATGGATTTCTTGCCCGCGCCCATCTGCTCCTCGGCCTTCGCGCCGGTGAATTGGTCAAACACCGACACCGCCTCGATCAGCGCCTTATCCGCGCCCAAAGCCGCATTCACCGCCACCAGCGCCTCGACCTGCGCATCGAGCACGAAGGCGAAATCGCGCTCCACCGCTTGCAGGTCAGAGCGTTGCAGCGCCAGTGCGGGTTGGGCGTTGGGTTTTCGGCTTTGGGGAAGGGCATGGCGGCCAGCCAGATCGTGAAGGCCGGCGCTGGCCCCTTCACGCCCATCTCCGCGCAGCACGCTGGGGATGCACCTCGCCAAAAGGGGCGCACATCGCCTTCGCGCGCCCCAGCGCCAATCACGCGGCCCGCCCGGCCAGGGTGCCACCAAGGCGCCACGCATTTGCGGTTGATCTGCACCTTGGCAGGCGCGCCAATCGCGGCCAAAACCGCCTCGGCATCGGCCTTCGACGTCGCCATAAAGAATCGACAGGGCGGCGCGCGGCGGTATAGGGGTCGCGCGGCGCGGTGGCGCCCCACCAGCAGGCCCGTCGCTTGCAACTGCTGATCGCCCGGCTCGCCGCCGGTGAAGGCAGTGCCCACCTCGAACAGCGCCATATCGGCAAAGCCGCGCGCCTGATTGCGCGCCGCCGCCGCCAACAGGCCCGGCAACAGATCGGGGCGCAAATGGGTCATCTCCGAGCTGATCGGGTTCTCGATCCGCGTGGCCTCATCGCCGCCGCCAAACATCACCGCCGCTTTGGCGTCGATGAAACTATAGGTGACGCATTCGATTATAGCCCAAGCCCGCAATCATCCGGCGCGCGCGCGTCTTCTCGCGCACTCTGCAGCCGGCGTCAGGATCGCCGCTTCTGGTGCACGCCGTCTCCCGCGCGGGCCATCGGCTTACGCCCTTACCTGCAGCTTGGTCAGCGAGGCCACCCGCGCGACCTCCTCGACCAGATCCGCCTCGCCCAGCACATCAGGCCGCCACGAGGGCACATGCGCCATGTTGCCGTCCAGCACAAAGCCCAGCGCCGTCAACGTGGCGCGCTGCTCGGCCTCGGGAATATCCATCCCGACCAAGGACACCACCCGCGCCGTATCGAAGCGATAGGCCCGCGACGCATCTAGCGGCGCGCAACATCCCTTCGCCAACCTCGGAAGCCTCGCCGCCGCACAGATCCAAGATCATCTGCGTGGCCAAATCCAACCCGTCCCGGGTGAAGGCCGGATCCACACCGCGCTCGAACCGATAGCGCGCATCCGAAGTTGATCTTCAACGCGCGGGGCGTGGCGATCGTGAGTCCCAATAGCGCCGCTTCTCCAGGAACACGTCCGCCGTGGCCCTCGGTCGCGCCCGAAATCTCGCCGCCCATAATCCCGCCAGCGCTTCACACGCCCGTTGCCATCGCAAATCACCATCTTGCCTGCGCGGGCGGTGTAGGTCTTGCCGTCCAGCGCCAAGAACGCCTCGCCGCCCTGCGCCGGCACAATCCGCAGATCGCCCGAAACCTTCGCCGCATCAAACACATGCAGCGGGCGGTTCAGATCAAACGTGAAGTAATTCGTAATATCGACCAGCGCGGAAATCGGCCGCAGGCCAATCGCCTCCAACCGCTGCGCCAGCCACTCGGGCGCGGGCCGTTTTTCACGCCGCGAATCGTGCGCCCCGTGAAATGCGGGCAGCCCTTGGCCTTCTACGCCGGGGTCAATCGCCACCCTGACAGGGCTTTTAAACGCCCCGCCTGCTGGACTTGCGCCGGGGATCGGCAGCAGGTTCTCCCCACGCCCCGCGCCGCCAGATCGCGCGCAACCCCGCGCACGCCCAACGCATCGGGGCGGTTCGGCGTGATCTTGATCTCGATCATCGGGTCCACCGTCTCGGGGCGGTGCTCGGCCAGCCAATCGACGAATTTCTCGCCCACCTCGCCGGAGGGCAGCTCGATAATCCCGTTATGCTCGTCCGACAGCTCCAATTCGCGCTCAGACGCCATCATCCCATGGCTCTCAACGCCGCGAATTTTGCCGATGCCCAGCGTGGTATCAATGCCGGGCACATAATCGCCCGGTTTGCACAAAACCACCGTGATCCCCGCGCGGGCATTGGGCGCGCCGCAGACGATCTGCTTCTCGCCCTCATCCGTCATCACACGGCACACCCGCAGCTTATCCGCATCGGGGTGCTTTTCGGCGTGCAAGAACTTTTGCAATGGTAAAGGGGGCCAGCTTGGCGGCGGGGTTTACGACATCCTCCACCTCTAGGCCCAGATCGGTCAGGGCATAAACGATCTCATCGACCGAAGCGGTTGTGTCCAAATGATCACGCAGCCAAGACAGGGTAAACTTCATCGCATTCGCCTTTGAAATAGGGTTGCAACGCCTTAGCCTAGATGCAGCAAAAGGGGAAGTCTGCCACCCCATTTTGCCGTGCTTTGGTCATGGCTGTTTCTGTTTTGGAAACCTATTGTGGGTAAGATGGCATATAATCTGCCACATTCATGGCTAGGTTCGGGGGCATACAGATCACACGTAACGAGGATAGTGTTGTGTTGATTGATCTGGAAATACCCAAGGGTCGCAAGACCCAAAGCGCGGCCAAGCTATGCGTGGCATTGGGGGCAACCCTATACCTGGTGATGGTTTGGCCGCATTTCCCCTCTGCCCATTAACATGGCAGCGGTCTGTAATAGTAAGGCGCGAGGATCGTGCCTTTGGCCCTAGCTGCCGCTGGTCTGTGCCGATCCTCGCGTTCTACTTCTAAACAGCAGCGATTTGCTGCCAGCTTAGGCCGACAATCCCCCGGCCAAATCGGGCATGTCCAGCGGCGCAAAGCCGTAATGCCGCAGCCAGCGCAGGTCGCTCTCAAAAAACGCGCGCAAATCGGGGATGCCGTATTTCAGCATCGCGAGGCGGTCGATGCCAATGCCAAAGGCGAAGCCTTGATATTGGTCAGGGTCAACCCCTGCCGCCCGCAGCACTTTGGGGTGCACCATGCCGCGAGCCCAGCACCTCCAGCCAGCCATCCCCCTCGCCCACGCGCAACTGGCCGTTGACCCATGAGCAGCGGATGTCCACCTCCGCCGAGGGTTCGGTGAACGGGAAATGCGAGGCGCGGAAACGCAGCTCGACATTGGCGACCTCGAAGAAGGCGCGGCAGAATTCTTCCAGCACCCATTTCAGATTGGCCATC
Source organism: Cypionkella sp. (assembly GCA_034519315.1). Classification (GTDB taxonomy): domain Bacteria; phylum Pseudomonadota; class Alphaproteobacteria; order Rhodobacterales; family Rhodobacteraceae; genus Cypionkella. Next base: position 28,300 of record JAXHON010000006.1, read on the forward strand.
GAGATGTCGTTGTCGATCGCCAGCCCCTCGATCTGGTGGAACATCGGCGTATGGGTCTGGTCCATATCCATGCGATACACACGGCCCGGCGCGATCACGCGGATCGGCGCGCCTTGCTCAGTCATCGCGCGGATCTGCACGGGGCTGGTATGGGTGCGCAGAACATGCGGCGGGCGGTCGTCGCCCATCCGCGCGGTGCATGAAGAACGTGTCATGTTCCTGGCGCGCGGGGTGTTCGGGCGGGATGTTCAGCGCGTCGAAATTATACCAGTCGGTTTCGATCTGCGGCCCTTCGGCCACGGCAAAGCCCATATCGGCAAAGATCGCCGTCAATTCCTCCGTCACTTGGGTGACCGGATGGATGGTGCCGCGCGGGCGGGGGCGGGCGGGCAGCGTCACATCCAGCCATTCAGCGGCCAGACGTGCATCCAGCGCCGCATCCCCCAGCGCCGCCTTTTTTCGCGCGCAGGGCCGCGTCAATTTCGTCCCGCAGCACGTTTAGAGATGCACCAGCGGCTTTGCGCGCATCGGGTTCCATCTTGCCAAGGGTCGCCATCAGGGCCGAAATCTCGCCCTTTTTGCCCAGCGCAGCAAGACGCACCTCTTCTAAGCTGGCCTCGTCCCCCGCCGCCGCTGCTGCCTGCAAATATTTATCGCGTAGCGCCGATGTGTCCATGCCCAAAGCCCCCTATTTTCTGCGCCGTTTCCTAGCGATTGAGGGGGCGCGGTGCAAGCATTAGAAAATAGACTTGCGCCCGCGCACCTTTAGCATTTTGTCCGACCCGCTGACCCGCCCATGCTGCGAGGTCAGGGCGATAGGCGGCTTTTTCAGATGTTTGCGAATGATCACAAGGCTGTCGAAAAACTGCACGCCGCCAATTTCTGACGCCAAAGGATGCAGGGGAAAGCCCACGTCATCCTCGGTATACCACGAATGCATTTTATCGACCAAATCCTTGGCAAATTCGATGAAACTGCCCGATTCTTTATGGCCCGCTTTGTGCCCGCCGCCGCCAAAGCCGGGCCAGTAACTGGTATGCGTATCCTCAACGATATACAGCCCGCCGTCGGCCAACGCGCCCCATAGCGCGCGGAACGATGTAATCTGCTGATCCATTTTATGCCCGCCATCATCGACGATGATGTCAAACGGGCCTTTCTCGCGGGCCACGGATTGCAAAAACGGCACATCGGTTTGATCGCCAATGCGAATGTCGGTGCCCGCAATTTCCAGCGCCTTGCAGGCGGGGTCGATGTCCAAAAAGGTCAGGCTAGACTGGGGTGCGAAAAAATCGCGCCACATGCGCAGACTGCCGCCTTTATAGACGCCAATTTCCAAAAACTTCACCTGCGCGCCCATCCAGCCCGCCAGCTCGCGGTCATAGATGTCTAGGTAGTGATCCATTTTGAACAGCATTTTCTCATCTGTTCGCGCCAGAAAATGGCGAAAGTAATTGCCCGTGCCAAAATGCCGATTGCCTGCCATATCTGCCCCCTTTTTGCGCAGATTGGCGCGCGGCGCTGAAAAATGCCAGCCCTAACTGCCGCGATAGGTCGAATAGGCAAAGGGGCTGATCAGCAGCGGCACATGGTAATGCGCGCCCGCATCTGGAATGCCAAAACGGATCGGGATTTGATCCAAAAACAAAACCTCGCCCGCCGCTTGGCCTGTGCTGCGCAGATAATCCCCTGCATGGAACACCAGCTCATAGGTTCCAGCGGTTAGCGCCGCGCCGTCCAGCATAGGCCCATCGGTGCGCCCATCGCTGTTGGTGGTCACTTCGGCGATTTTCCGATAAGCTGTTGCCCGTCCGCGAGATAGCAGCCAAATCACCACCCCCGCCGCAGGCTTGCCGCGCGCGGTGTCCAATACATGCGTTGTCAGTTTGCCCATCGGCCCCTCCTGTTTGCGCCAGTCTAGCACCTTGCATGCCCACAAAACCAGCCTTTGCCAAAACAGGTCTTTTCGGATTTATTTGAAAGTAATCTGCGCATAAATGCGTAAGATCACCCCCAAAGGAGCCGTCATGCAGCGCTACCCCCGCGATTTTCACGGCCACGGCCAAACGCCCCCCGATGCCGCATGGCCAAATGGCGCGCGCATCGCAATTTCACTTGTGCTGAATTACGAAGAGGGCGGCGAGAATAATATCCTGCATGGCGACGCCCAGTCCGAGGCGTTTTTGTCCGATATTGCAGGGGCAGCCCCTTGGGCAGGTCAACGCCACTGGAACATGGAATCGATCTATGATTACGGCGCGCGGGCGGGGTTTTGGCGGCTGCACCGCCTGTTCACAGGGCTGAATATTCCCGTCACCATCTACGGCGTGGCGACTGCACTGGCCCGCAACCCCGCCCAAGTGGCCGCGATGAAAAGCGCGGGGTGGGAGATTGCCAGCCATGGGCTGAAATGGGTCGATCACCGCGATATGCCGCTGGACATCGAGCGCGCCCAGATTGCCGAAGCGATCCGCCTGCATACCGAAGTCGTCGGCGCGCCGCCGCGTGGCTGGTATACGGGGCGGTGCAGTGTGAACACCGTGGATCTGGTGGCGCAGACGGAGCAAATGGATTGGATTTCAGACACTTACGACGACGATCTGCCCTATTGGCGCGCGGTGGGTGACCGCGATCAACTGATCATCCCCTACACGTTAGAGGCCAACGACATGCGCTTTGCCACGGCCCCCGGCTATATCGAGGGCGAGCAGTTTTTCACCTATTTGAAGGACACCTTCGACGTGCTTTATGCCGAAGGGCTGGCAGGGGCTGCCAAAATGTTTTCCGTGGGCCTGCATTGCCGCCTGATCGGGCGGCCAGGTAAAATTGCAGGGCTGATGCGGTTTTTAGATTATGCGCGCGCCCATGAAGGCGTTTGGTTCGCGCGCCGCTGCGAGATTGCGGATCACTGGGCCAAATTCCATCCACCCGTGCGATATGAGCGGCCTTCAAATATGGACGCCGCAACCTTTGTCGCCCGCTTTGGTGGCATCTTTGAACACTCGCCATGGATAGCTGAACGTGCGTTCGGATTAGAGCTTGGCCCCGCGCATGACACGGCTATCGGCCTGCATAACGCCTTGTGCCGCATGTTCCGCAGCGCCTCCCAAGCTGAACGCTTGGGCGTTCTGACCGCCCACCCCGATTTGGCGGGCAAATTGGCGGCGGCCAAACGGTTAACAGCGGAATCAACGTCTGAACAAGCCTCTGCTGCATTGGATTCATTGACAGATTCCGAACGCGAGACCTTCCAGCGCCTGAACGCCGCCTATGTCGAAAAACATGGCTTTCCCTTCATCATCGCCGTGCGCGACAACACAAAGGCCAGCATTTTGCACGCTTTTGAGACTCGATTGAACAACAGTTCAGAAACCGAGTTTGCCACCGCCTGCGCACAAGTCGAACGCATCGCAGAATTGCGCCTAAAGGATATTCTACCATGAGCGGTTATTTCTCGCCCGCTGGCGGCTTGCCTGCGCAAACCGCGCTGATGACAGGCCGCGCCATGTTCACCGAGGCGTTTGCCTTTATCCCGCGCGGGTGCTTTTCGGATATTGTCACCTCGTATCTGCCGCATTGGACGGGCACCCGCATGTGGCTGATCGCGCGGCCTATGACAGGCTTTTCTGAAACCTTCAGCCAATATGTGATGGAGGTGGCCGCAGGCGGTGGCAGCGACACCCCCGATGCCGACCCAAGCGCCGAGCATTTTCTATTCGTGACCGATGGCGAGATGCAAATCACCATCGGCGGCGCGGCGTATAAGATGACAGCGGGGGGGTATGCCTTTATCCCACCTGCAACGGCTTGGACGCTAAAAGCCACGACAACCGCGCATTTCCACTGGCTTCGAAAACGCTATGAACCCGTGGCGGGGGTAGAAACCCCGATCCCTTTTGTCACCCGCGAACAAGATCACCCGATCAATATGATGCCCGGCACGAACGGTGCATGGGGCACCACGCGCTTTGTCGATCCTGCCGATATTCGGCACGATGCGCATGTCAATATCGTCACCTTTCAACCGGGCGGCGTTATTCCGTTCGAAGAAACGCATGTCATGGAACATGGGCTGTTCGTTTTGCAAGGCAAGGCGGTCTACAAGCTGAACCAAACATGGGTCGAGGTCGAGGCGGGCGATTTCATGTGGCTGCGCGCCTATTGCCCGCAGGCCTGCTATGCGGCGGGATCAGAGCCGTTTCGCTATTTGCTATATAAAGACGTGAACCGCCACGCGGCCCTGCGCGGGGTCTTTGCGCGATGATGATCTCTGCCAAAGCCTTGACCGCTGCCGCCTTCGCCCCCTTTGGCGATGTGCTGGAAATTGGCGGCGAGGCGCGCAGCATCAATGCGGGTCTATGCAACCGCTACCACGACCGCGCAAAGATGGATTTCACCGATGGCCGCGCAGGCATTTCCATTTTTCACGCCCAGCTGCGCGCCCTGCCCTATCACTTTGATCTGATTGAACGTCACCCGATGGGCAGCCAAGCCTTTATCCCCATGTCCGCCGATCCGTTTCTGGTTATCGCGGCGCTGAATAATCAGGCAACTCCGGCCAAGCCTTTATCACAAGCGGCGCGCAGGGGATCAATTTTCATCGCGGCACGTGGCACGGGGTGTTGACCCCGCTGTCAGGCGCGGGCCTATTTGCGGTGATAGACCGCATCGGAACGGGTGCTAACCTCGAAGAATTCCGCCACCCCACGGGGTGGACGGTGATGCAGGGGTAAACCTGCGCAATACCCATGCGCCAAGGGGCGCGCGCATGGGAATACATGCCCCAAGGGAAAGGAAGATAGATGACTGATTCAACACTGGGGACGCCAGAGCAGCTGCGCGATCCCAATTATTTGCCCGCAATGGGCCAAGCGGTGCCACTTGGTATTCAACATGTTCTGGCGATGTTTGTGTCCAACGTCACCCCCGCCATCATTGTTTGCGGCGCGGCTGGCATTGGCTTTGGCTCTGACCAAGGGGCGCTGGGCTTTCCTGACATGACCTATATGGTGCAGATGTCGATGCTGTTTGCGGGTATTGCCACGCTGTTCCAAACCATCGGCATGGGGCCAGTGGGCGCGCGTTTGCCCATCGTGCAGGGCACGTCCTTTGCCTTTGTTCCCATCATGATTCCCGCCGTTGCAGGTCTGGGCAGCGCAGGTCTGGCAGGTTTGATGACGGGCGTTGTGCTGGGCGGGATTTTCCACTTTTGCCTTGGCTTTATCGTGGGCCGCATCCGCTACGCGCTGCCGCCACTGGTGACGGGACTGATCGTGCTGATGATCGGTCTGGCGCTGGTCAAGGTGGGCATTCAATACGCCGCTGGCGGCGTTCCCGCGATGGAGGCAGGGATGCGCGCTATTGCCGAGGCCAAGGCCGCAGGCACGCCTGTTGACTGGGCCACAATCAAATTCGGCAGCTTTAGCCAATGGTTGCCCGCACTGGTGGTGATAGTCGTCACGCTGGCGATTAAATTCTTTGCGCGCGGTTTTATGGCGGTGGCTGCCGTTTTGATTGGCATCATCGCAGGCTATCTCGTCGCGCTTTTGATGGGCCAAGTCAATTTTGGCGCTATTGGAAAAGCTGGCTATTTCGCCCTGCCCAACCCGTTCAAATGGGGATTCGAGCTGAACTTTGCCATCATCATCGGCATGTGCTTTATGGCGATTGTGTCGACCATTGAGACCGTAGGCGATGTGTCAGGCATCACCAAAGGCGGCGCTGGCCGCGAGGCAACCGACAAGGAAATCGAAGGTGCGACCTTTGCCGATGGGGCAGGCACAGCCGTTGCAGGCATTTTTGGTGGCTTGCCAAATACTTCGTTCAGCCAAAACGTCGGCCTGATCGCCATAACGGGCGTGATGTCGCGCCATGTTGTGACGATTGGCGCGATTTTCCTGATCGTCTGTGGCCTTATCCCCAAGGTGGGCGCAGCCATCAACACCGTTCCAATCAATGTGTTGGGCGGCGGCGTTGTGGTGATGTTCGGCATGGTCTGCGCCGCTGGCGTGAATATGCTGTCCGAAGTGACATGGAACCGCCGCAATATGGTGATTTTTGCCACTGCGCTATCAGTGAGCCTAGGCTTGCAACTGCAACCCGAAGCCTTGCAGCACATGGGCCGCACGGCGCAAATCCTGCTGACCTCGGGGCTGCTACCAGCCGCGTTCATCGCCATCGTGCTGAACTTGGTTCTGCCAAAAGAGTTGGCAGACTAAACGGCTGCGAATATCAAAAGCAAAGGGGCCGCAAATCGCTGCGGCCCCTTTTTTAAGTCATGCGAATGGGCGTGCCTAAATCCGAAATACTGGCTGCATTAGGCGCGGGATCATCCCTTTGAACCGCAAAGGCGCGTCCGTGACGGCCAGACAAATGCAGTCCATCCCCGCCTCGGCCACGGGGGTGTGTTCGTCCGCCTCGCCTGCGATTTCAATATCACCGCGCGCAAAACGCTGCGTCTCGTCGCGAAATGCGCCTTGCAGCACCAGCGTCAATTCCATACCGCGATGACCGTGGTCGGGCACCGCTTGGCCTGCGGGAATGTAAAGTAGCCGCGCAGAAGCGCCGCGATCGCGGGTTGTCAAAATCGCCTGCCGCACGCCCATACCAAGGGGGCGCCATTTGACAGATGCCAAATCGCCGCCGACATAATCCAGCAAGGGGCTTGGCAAAACAGGGTGGCGCGCATGTTGTTTTGCGGGCGGCGTGGGGGGGGCCGCATCCAGCCGCGCCAGAACGGCGTCTAATGCGCCAGCGTTCATCACCGCTTCGCCTTGCATATTCAAAACTGCCCCGCCCAGCGCTTCTTGCGCGGCCAGCGCCGCGCGGCAATCATCGCACAGCGAAATATGCGTGGCCGCGGCTAGGCTGAATGCCTCGGGCAGGGTTCCTGCCGCGTAGGCCATCAGCAGATCATCGTTAAGATGGTGGTTGATCGTCATATCAGTTTCTATTTCCCAGCTTTATTTCAGCGTTTGGCGCAGCCGCTCTAACGCGAGGCGGATGCGCGATTTGATGGTTCCCAGCGGCAGGCCAGTCTGGGCGGCAATCTCTCCATGGGAGAGATCGCCAAAGAACGCGCTTTGGATCAGCGCGCGCTGCGCTTCTGGCAGCGTTTCCAAGGCAGCCGCCAAGAGGCGCGCCTCTTGCGCGGCCTCGTATATGTCGGCCTGATCAGGTTCGCTGTCCTCGCCCCAATCCAATGCCTCGGGTTCGGGGCGGCGGGTGCGGCGGAAATGGTCAATGCGGCGGTTTCGCGCGATGGTGAAAATCCAAGTGGCCACACTGGCGCGCGCAGGGTCAAACTGCGCAGATTTATGCCAAACCGTGGTCATAACATCTTGGGCCAATTCTTCGGCCAGCGCGCCATCGCTGCCCGATTTCATCAAGAACCCCTTCACGCGCGGGGCGAAATGGTGGAACAGCTGCGCAAAGGCGGCGCGGTCGCCGCCATCGCGCACGGCCATCATCAGCGCCGCATAATCTGGCGAATGACTGCTGGCTGGGGTAGAAGTTGCTGGCTTTCGCCCAGACACGTCGCGCACGCGCAGATACCTTTGTCATTACTCGCGGATTAGCCTGCGGCGCATGAATAATCGCCGCACCGTCTTGGCGGGTATTGGCATCATAGCGGGGGGCGGCGTCAAGTAACATGCGACAATTACGCTGCGCTTGACAAATTGGATCACTATTGGCTTGCGCCTTTTGGGAAATGATCCAAAAAACCTTGCTGCGCGTAACCCTCCCACAACTTTCATGCAGGTCCCAAACATGCCATTTGAAAATGCCCCTCAGCCGCCCCGCCGCATTGCCGTTATCGGGGGCGGCATTTCGGGCATGTCGGCTGCGCATTTTCTGGCGCCAACCAACGCCGTGGTGCTGTATGAGGCCGAGGCCCGCCTTGGCGGCCATGCGCGCACGGTTCTGGCGGGCAAGCGGGGCGATCAGCCTGTGGACACAGGCTTTATCGTGTTCAACCATGCCAACTATCCCCATCTGGTGCGCCTGTTTGAAAAACTGAACGTGCCAACCACCCCCAGCAACATGAGCTTTGGCGTCTCGGCGCGGGGCGGGGCGTTTGAATATGCGCTTAACAGTCTGGACAGCCTGTTTGCCCAGCGCCGCAACTTGGCCTCGCCTGCCTTTTTGCGAATGCTGCGCGATATTTTGCACTTTAACAAAAACGCGGCCCGCAGCGCATGCGGGAGCGGGATGACCATTGGCGGGCTGCTGGATGCGCTTGGGCACAGGCCCCTATTTTCGCGACTACTATATCTTGCCGTTTTCGGGCGCGATTTGGTCAACGCCGACAGTCGGGATTTTAGATTTCCCCGCCGATGCGCTGATCCGCTTTTTCCAAAACCACCGCCTGATGCAGCTATCAGGCCAGCATCAATGGCACACGGTTCAGGGCGGCTCGGTGCAATATGTGCGCGCGCTTGCAGGCCAAACTGCGGCAGCCAAGGGGTCGAGCTGCGCCTATCCGATCCTCCGTCGCAAGTATTCGCCGTGTTAATATGGCGAAAAGGGTCAAATCCGCGCAGCCAAGGCGGTGAATGGGAAGATGTTTGATGATGTGGTCATGGCCGCCCATTCCGAACGACCATAAGCCTGTCACTTACTGTCTGATGCCACGCAGCAGAGCGCGCTGCGCCTTGGCGCGATCCGCTACCAGCCCAACGAAATGGTGCTACATTGCGATTCAACATGACGCCGCACCCGCCTGCGCAAATGCTGGTCTAGCTGGTCTTATGTCGAAGGGGCGATGGCCGCCCCGCAGGATAAAATGGAGCCTCACCTATTGGATGAACTCTTTGCAGCCCATCCCGCAGGATGATCCGATGTTTGTCACGCTGAACAACACCCGCGCGATTGACCCTGCCTTGATCTATGACAGCGCCACCTTTCACCACCCCGTCTATGACACCGCCGCCTTGGCCGCGCAAAAGACCATCGCCGCGATCAATGGCGCGCGCAGCACATGGTTTTGCGGCGCATGGATGAAAAACGGCTTTCACGAAGATGGCATTGCCAGCGCGCATGATGTGGCCGTGACCTTGGGCTAGCGCGGCGCATCTACCAACCACCCAAGGCCAATCTAATCGGCCAGCCAAACCGCGGAGGCGGCGCCGTGATGACAGGCTTGTTCCCCAGCACCTGCGCGGCAAAACCTTTCACGGGCGCAAAGGGGCAATTTCCAACGCCTTTTCCTATGGCGTGGATTATGTTCTGATCGACCCCACGTCGCCGCTTGGCCCGCGCCTGTTTTCGCGCGGCTCGCGCAATGTGACGGCGGTGCATGACAGCGATCACGGCGGCCCGCCGCGCGCTGGCGCAGGTCTGGCATGGGTGCGCGACGTGCTGGATCAGCACGAAGTTGGTTTTGGCGGGCAAATCCTGCTGCTGACCCAGCCGCGCGTTTTGGGCCATGTGTTCAACCCTGTGTCCTTTTGGCTGTGCCATGATAGGGACAGCGCGTTGCGAGTGGTGATTGCCGAAGTGTCCAACACCTTTGGCGACCGTCATTCCTACCTGTGCCACCGCGACGACCGCGCACCCATCACCCGCGATGATACCCTTAGCGCACAGAAAATCTTCCACGTCTCGCCCTTTCAACCCATCGCGGGGGGCTATCAGTTTCGCTTTGACATCGCGCAGGGCCGCATCGGCATTTGGATTGATTTTGACGCCAGCGCCGAATACGGCCTGCTGGCCACGCTGACAGGGCGGCTGGCCCCCCTGACGAATGCGGGCATTTTGGCCATGATGCTGCGCCGCCCGTTTGGGTCGCGCCGCGTGCTGGCGCTGATCCATTGGCAAGCGCTAAAGCTGTTTTTCAAAGGCGCGCGCTATCACCCCCATACGCCGCCCCCCGCGCAAGATGTGTCGAAATGAGCCAGTCTTTGTGGCCATGGCCCCTGTTCGCCGCCATGCTGGCCGCCGCTGGCCTGCCGATCTACATCCACGCGCCCAAGTTTTTCCCTGTCAGATGGGCCCACGGCGTGTCTGTCCTTGGCGGCCTTGGGTGGGGTTTTGGCCCTGCTGCGGCTGATTGACGTGGTGCAAGACCCCGTTTTGGGTTGGCTGGCGCAGCGGTACTGCGGCCCATCGCGGCGCGATGGTGGCTGGGCCGCGTTGCATCGGTGCTGGCCGGGGCGATGCGCTGGCGCTATTCGCTTGCCGCCCCGCCCATCGCGCCGCTGATATGGTTTGCCGTGGCCCTGACTTGGCGCTGTTTTTCCGCCTATTCGCTTGCTGACCATCCTGTTCTACGCCCAAGGCGTTGCCAACTGCCGAAGGTCTGTCGGCGGGCAACGGCCACACGCGGCTGGCGGGCTGGCGCGAGACTGGCTCACTGGCTCGGCGTGTCGCTGGCCGTCCGCCGCCCCTGCCGCCTTGGCAGGGATGACCGACGCGCCCTTTACGTGGTTTGCCATCGGCTTTGCCGCCCCAACTCCTTATGGCCCTTCTCGCCATGCGCAGCCAATGGCGCGCCGCCACGCCCGCCCAGATCGCCCCCAGCGCCAGTTTCATGGCCGTTTTTCCCGCCTTGGGCGATCCAGTTACGCGCAGCCTGCTGGTTTTGGCGCTGATCAACGCCGCCCCCGTCGCCGCCTCGACCCTGTTTTTGTTCTTCTCCTTTTTGTCGAAAGCCGCCTTGATCTGCCAGCCCTTTCGGGCCTTTATCTTTTGGCCTTTTTCCTGTCCGCCGCCTCTGCC
>JAXHON010000024.1:0-57959 GCA_034519315.1 Cypionkella sp.
GGTTACGTACGGTTGCTCGCCCTTGTCATTGACCAGCGCGCGCACCTTGCCCCATTGCTGGCCGACCACAAAAATGTCGCCCTTGCGCAGGGTGCCATTGCGCACCAGAACGGTGGCGATGGGGCCACGGCCCACGTCCAACTTGGCCTCGATCACCGCGCCAGAGGCGGCGCGTTTTGGGTTGGCGCGCAACTCCAAAATCTCGGCCTGCAAAGCGATTGCTTCCAGTAGATTATCCAGCCCAAGCCCCGTTTTGGCAGAGACTTCGACATCTTGCACATCGCCCGACATCGCCTCGACAACGATCTCGTGCTGCAACAGATCAGTGCGCACTTTGGTGGCGTCTGCGCCGTGTTTGTCCATTTTGTTGATGGCAATGATCATCGGCACTTTGGCGGCCTTGGCATGGGCAATCGCCTCGATGGTTTGGGGCATGACGGCATCATCGGCGGCGACCACCAGCACGACAATATCGGTCACATTCGCGCCGCGCGCGCGCATCGAGGTAAAGGCCGCGTGGCCAGGCGTATCAAGGAAGGTCAGCTTGGCCCCGCCTTCGGTGACCACCTGATAAGCGCCGATATGCTGGGTGATGCCCCCCGCTTCGCCCGCCACAACATTGGCCTTGCGCAGCGCGTCCAGCAGCGAGGTTTTGCCATGGTCAACGTGGCCCATGATCGTGATGATCGGCGGGCGCACGGCCAGATCTTCGGGCGCGTCAGAGACCGATTCAGTGGCACCTGTTCCACATCGGCGTCAGACACCCGCACCGCCTTGTGGCCGAATTCTTCAATCACCAGTTCGGCGGTATCGGCGTCGATGGCTTGGTTCATCGTCACCATCATGCCCATTTTCATCAGGCTTTTCACCACGTCGGCGGCACGTTCGGTCATACGGTTGGCCAGTTCCGAAACAACAATCGTTTCGGGCAATTGCACTTCGCGAAATTGCTTTTCAGGCTTGTCATAGCCCATCGCCTTTTGGCGGGCCTTTTCTTGTTTGCGTTTGATCGCCGCCATAGAGCGGGTGCGCCCGCCTTCGCCTGCCAGCGCGTCATTCAGCGACAGCTTGCCCGAGCGGCGGCCTTCGTCGCCCTTAGCTTTGGCGTTGCGCTCACGCTCTTCGCGCTCGCGGTCGGTTTTGCGCGGCGCGGCAAGGCCGGGTTTGGCCCCCATCGGCGCGCGGGCAATCGGGTCGTCCGCGGCGGGCGCAGGCGCATTGCGCGATGCGCCGCGCTCGGCGGGTTTTTCGGGCGCGGGCGGTTGGCGGCGCGATGTGCCCAAGACATCAGCCTTGCGCGCAGCGGCGACGGCAATAGCGGCAGCTTCGGCTTCGGCTTTTGCGCGGGTCTCGGCCTCGGCTTTGGCGCGCAGGGCGATGGCACGCGCGCGGTCTTCGACCTCTTTTGCCTCGGTTTCTTCGCGTTTGCGCGCGCGTTCTTCGTCGCGGGCGCGATCCTCTTCGGCGCGGCGAGCGGCATCGTCGGCCTCGCGGGCCTTGGCGACCTTTAGCGCGGCAAGACGGCGTTCCATTTCGGCATCAGAAATGCCTGCGGGCCGTTTGCTGGGATCGCCAAAGGCAGGCTTTGGCGTTTGTTCCCCTGCGCCCGATGCCAGCGAAGGTTTTGGCGCAGTGCCCGGCACGATCACGCGCTTGCGTTTGGTTTCCACCACCACGCTTTTGGTGCGCCCATGGCTAAAGCTTTGCTTGACTTGCCCCGAACGAGGAGCGCCGCCCAAGCCGAGGGGTTTTTTGCCATCAGAATCGTTCATGCGTCTTTCGTATCCTTTTCGGCGGGTATTCCGCCATTTTGCCCCAAAGTTGCCATGCGCAACCCAGATAGCCTTGCTGCGTCCTCTACAACACGTTTGGTCAGTCCGCCAGCGGCAAGCGCGGCGTGTATCGCACGTTCGCGGCCAAAAGCCAAACCTAATTCCTGCGCCGAGAGCAAACCAATAAAGCGCCCCTCGCCTTCGGGCGCGCGCAGTTTTGTTTTACCCCGATCAGAGCCGTCTGCGGCCTGAATAAGAATATATGCCTTGCCAGAGGCCAGCCATTCCTTGACCTTTTCATAGCCCATCACCGCACGCCCGATGCCTTGCGCGCCAAACTGATCAATTCGATCACACGGCGCAGCAGCAATGCCTCGACCAAATCGGCCAGCGCATCGGGGATCTTTCACGGCTCGCGCGCGCAGCGCGGAAAACAGCCCCTTGGCCGCTGCCTTGTCGATCATCGCGCGGTCGGCAGAAACATAAAACCCCCGCCCTGGCAGGCGCGCCAAAATATCGGGCACAACCATGCCGTCTGGCCCCAGACAAAAGCGGATAAGACCCGCCTTTGGCTGAACCTCGCCCGACACAATGCATTTGCGTTCGGGGTCGTCTTGATCGTTTTGGCGGCCACCGCGTGTCACGGTATCTGTGCCCGAGGTCTGAAATCAGACCTCGGTCTCCTCGTCTTGGGATGGTCTTCCAATCTCGGCCACATCGACCCAGCCCAGCATGACGCGGGCGGTCATGATTAGGGTTTGCGCCTCTTCCAAAGACATATCAAATTTTTCCAAAACGCCTTCGTCTTTGACGCGCTGACCTTTCACGGTGGTCCAGCCGCCCGCCAGTTCCCAGTCGGCCACGGTTGCGAAATCTTCCAGCGTCTTGATGCCGTCCTTGGCCAGCGCTTCCAGCATCTGCGGGGTCAGGCCTTCAAAGTTGATCAGGCTTTCTTCGACGCCAAGAGCCAGCGCCGCCTCCATCGCCTTTTTGTTTGCGGCCTCTAGGAAGTCGCGGGCGCGGGCCTGCAATTCGGCGGCGGTGTCATCGTCGAACCCGTCGATGGACAGCAGCTCGTCCAGCTCGACATAGGCGACTTCTTCCAGATTGGTGAAGCCTTCGGCCACCAGCAGCTGCGCCATCATCTCGTCCACATCCAGCGTGTCCATGAACAGCTTGGTGCGCTCGGCAAATTCGGCCTGACGGCGCGCGCTTTCGTCGGATTCGGTCACGATGTCGATGTCCAAAGCCGTCAACTGGCTGGCCAGACGCACGTTCTGGCCACGGCGGCCAATGGCCAGCGAAAGCTGTTCATCCGGCACCACCACCTCGATCTTGCCCGCCTCTTCGTCGATCACAACCTTGGACACTTCGGCCGGTTGCAGCGCGTTGACCAGGAAGGTCGCCTGATCGCTGTTCCACGGAATGATGTCGATCTTTTCGCCCTGCAATTCGCCGACAACGGCCTGCACACGGCTGCCGCGCATACCCACGCAGGCACCGACTGGATCAATCGAATTGTCATAGCTGATCACGGCGATTTTGGCGCGCGAGCCCGGGTCACGGGCGACGGCCTTGATCTCGATGATGCCATCATAGATTTCCGGCACTTCCATCTTGAACAGTTCGGCCATGAACTGCGGGTCGGTGCGCGACAGGAATACTTGCGGCCCGCGCGCCTCGCGGCGCACGTCCTTGATATAGCAGCGGATGCGGTCATTGGGGCGATAGGATTCGCGGCCGATCTTTTCGTTGCGGCGCAAGATCGCCTCGCCGCGACCAATATCGACGATGATATTGCCGTATTCTTCGCGCTTGACTTGGCCGTTGATGATCGTGCCCTTGCGGTCGATGAATTCTTCATATTGGCGCTCGCGCTCGGCCTCGCGCACCTTTTGCAAGATGACCTGCTTGGCCGATTGCGCCGCGATTCGGCCCAGTTCGACGGGGGGCACCTCGTCGATGATTTCATCGCCGATCTGAGGGTCTTTTAGATAGTCCTTCGCCTGCTTGGCGGTAAGCTGCGCGTGGTGATTTTCCACCGCGTCATCTTCCACCACAGTGCGCACGCGAGTAAAGGTGGCGCGGCCCGTTTTGCGGTCAATCGCCACGCGAATATCCATTTCCGCGCCGTAGCGCGACTTGGCTGCACGGGCGAGGCTGTCTTCCATCGCCGCGATCACCAAATTGGGGTCGATCATCTTTTCGCGCGCCACCGCTTCGGCGGTTTGTAGCAGTTCCAGCTGGTTGGCCGAGGTAATCGCCATGTCTTCTCTCCCGCTTAGTGTTTCATCTCGGGGGCGTCATCGTCGCCCGCGTCATCTTCAATTTCGTCGAATTGGCTTTCGTCAATTTCGCTATCGCTGATTTGGCCGCTGACCTTTTTCTGGCGCAGCATTTCGGCGATCAGATCATCGGTCAGGATCAGCTTGGCATCCGACAGCCAGTCAAATTGCAGACCAATGGTTAGGGTTTCGCGGCCCTCTTCAATTTCGATCAGCACTTCCTCGCCCTCGACGCCCGCCAGCATGCCTTTGAAACGGCGGCGGCCGTCGATCAGCTCGCTGGTTTCCAGACGCGCCTCCCAGCCCTTCCACATTTCAAAATCTTTCAGGCGGGTCAGCGGGCGGTCGATCCCGGGGGACGAGACTTCAAGGATATAGTTTTCCTCAATCGGGTCCTCCACATCCATAACGGCAGACACAGCCGTTGAGATGTCGCCGCATTCATCCACTTCGATGCCGCCATCGGGGCGGTCGGCCATGATTTGCAGCGTGCGCGTCGCCCCGCCCATCAGGCGAATGCGCACCAACTCGAACCCCAGCCCCTCGATCACGGGGGACAAAAGATCTGCAAGGCGGCGATCCATGGCGGTTTTGGCGATAAGGTCAGACATCGGTTATGTTTCTTGGGCCTATAAATGAAAAAGCGGGCCAACAGGCCCGCGCATTTGTTTCGGTAGCATCGGGTTTGGACGCCGACGCAGCTGTTAGATGCCGTATAGGCCAAGGGGGCCGCCTTTGCAAGCCGCTTTTGCAGCGCAATGAGCTGCTATGACGGGGCGATGAATGGGCTGGGGGCGCGGAAATAATCCATGTTCCTGCTGGCTACATAAGTGGCCGCAGCCCCTCATCTTTTGCCCACAGTCAAATATGCGCCAAGGCTTGGCGGATCAGGTTTAGCCCCGTGGCCACCAGCAGCACCTGCGTGGCGCGGCGAAAGCGGCTTTGATCAAGGCGGTCTTGCACAGCAAAACTGATGGTTTGGCCGACAATGGCAGGCACAATCAGCAGCGCGGAAAAGGCAAGGTTTGGCGCGCTCATCAGCCCCGATTGCAGATGCGCGGCCAGCAAAACCGCAGCACCGATCAGAAAAACCACCCCCTGCACCCGCACCGATTCAACCTTTTCGGCGCGCACGGATAACAGGTAAACCAGCAGCGGCGGCCCCCAGATGCCCGACACCCCGCCATATAGCCCGCCAATCGTGCCCAGCCCCCACTGCGCGCGCGTTTGATGCGCCAGTTTGATCGCCAGCGGCAGGCCCAAGAGCTGCGCCAGCGCAAAGGCGGTGATCGGCAGGCCCAGCAGCGCCAAAAATACCCCCTGCGGGATGGCCCAAAAGAATTGCGCCGATATGGGGATAAAAATCACCGTGGCCGCCAATATACGCCAGTATTTGCGCGCCGTGGCCATGGCGGGGGCGACACCTTGGCGAAAGGCTTGGGCGATGTTGGTGACCAAAGTGGGCATGATCAGCCCTGCCAGCGCCACTTCGGCAGGCAAAAAGCTGGAAAATGCCCCTATCATGATCAGCGGCATGGCAAAGCCGATGGCCCCCTTGACGAAGCCCGCAAAGAGCGTGACGCCAAGCGCCAGCAGCAGCGGCTGCGTCCCAATCGTGTCAAATATCGCGCCCATGCTGCCCCCCTTTTGCGCAACACCTACGCAAAAGGATGTGGCAAAAACAGGGGAAATCGCCTGCGACATTTTAGAACAAATTCACGAGCTGCAACGAAATCTTATTGCGCCGCAGAATTTTTCACCCTATTTCTTTCGCAGTTGCAGAATCGAAAGGCCGCACCATGCCGCATGATGGACAGATCCCGCCCGCAAATGCCCTGATGGATGACCTGCTTGGCCGCACCGCCCGCAGTTTGGGCGACGCCGATGCTGTGCTGGCGCAGGCGCTGGCGGGGCTGCGCGCCACCTGCGCGCCAAATGGCAAACCCGATGCCGCCCTGCTGGAGATGCACCAATCCGCTGCCCATGGCGTGGCATGGGTTGCCACCTATGTGCAGGCGTTGCAGCAGATGCAGGACTGGGCAATGCGGCTGTCAGGCGATGGCCAATTTGGCCAGATCGAGGCGCTGATCCACCAAATCGCCTTTGGCGAATATCTGGCGCAGTTGTTTGGCGGCATCCCGATGAGCCAAGGCGAGATTTTGCGCCTGCCTGATGTGTGGGTCAGCCATGCCCCGAACGTCGACAGCGCCGCGCTGATTGCGCAGGGCAACAGCAACGCCGCCCGCATGGCGCTGGTCGCGCTGATGCAAGACAACCATGGCCGCGCGACCTTTGGCGCGGCGGGTCTGGGCGAAGAATTGGACATGATCCGCGACCAATTCCGCCGCTTTGCCGAGGATCGCGTCATCCCCCATGCGCATGAGTGGCACCTGAAGGACGAGCTGATCCCGATGGAGATCATCCTTGAGCTGGCCGAAATGGGCGTGTTCGGCCTGACCATTCCCGAAGAATTCGGCGGCTTTGGTCTATCCAAAGAATCGATGGTTGTCGTGTCCGAAGAACTCTCGCGCGGGTATATCGGCGTCGGCTCGCTTGGCACCCGCACTGAAATTGCAGCCGAGCTGATCTTGTGCGGCGGCACCGATGCGCAAAAGGCGCAATGGCTGCCAAAACTCGCCAGCGGAGAAATCCTGCCCACCGCCGTTTTCACCGAACCCAATACGGGCAGCGATTTGGGCAGCCTGCGCACCCGCGCCGTTCTGGGCGATGACGGCTATACGATCACGGGCAACAAGACATGGATCACCCATGCCGCCCGCACCCATATGATGACGCTGCTGGCCCGCACCGACCCCAACACGGCCGATTATCGCGGCCTGTCGATGTTCTTGGCCGAAAAAACCCCAGGCACCGACGAGGCTCCCTTTCCCACCCCCGGCATGACGGGCGGCGAGATTGAGGTGTTGGGCTATCGCGGCATGAAGGAATACGAGCTGGGCTTTGACGGGTTCAAGGTCAAGGCCGAAAACCTGCTGGGCGGGGTTGAAGGGCAGGGGTTCAAGCAGTTGATGCAAACCTTTGAATCGGCCCGCATCCAAACCGCCGCCCGCGCGATTGGGGTTGCGCAATCGGCGCTGGAATTGGGCATGGATTACGCGCAATCGCGCAAGCAATTTGGCAAATCGCTGATCGATTTTCCGCGCGTGGCCAGTAAATTGGCGATGATGGCGGTGGAAATTATGATCACCCGCCAGCTGACCTATTTTTCCGCCCGTCAAAAGGACAATGACAAGCGCTGCGATCTAGAGGCGGGGATGGCGAAACTGCTGGGCGCGCGGGTGGCATGGGCTGCGGCGGATAACGCGCTGCAAATCCACGGCGGCAACGGCTTTGCGCTGGAATATAAGATTTCCCGCGTGCTGTGCGATGCCCGAATTTTGAACATCTTTGAAGGTGCGGCAGAAATTCAGGCCCAAGTCATCGCCCGCCGCCTGCTGGACTAGCGCGCCTTTTGCGGCCTATATGGCCCCAAAAGGGGGCGATATGACCGACACCGTGGTGCTGACAGGAATTTCGGGGTTTATCGCCAAACATGTGGCGCTGAAGCTGCTGGGCGCGGGTTATGCTGTGCGCGGCAGCCTGCGCGATCCCTCCCGCGCAGAGGAAGTGCGCGCAGCCCTTGCCCCGCATCTGGACGCAGCCGCGCTGGCCCGCCTGTCCTTTGTTCCATTAGACCTGATGGATGACGCTGGATGGGCCGAGGCGATGCAGGGCGCTTGCGCCCTGATCCACACCGCCAGCCCCTTTCCCATCGCCGCGCCAAAGCACGAAGATGACCTGATCCGCCCCGCTGTCGATGGCACGCAGCGCGCGATGGCAGCGGCCAAGGCGGCGGGGGTAGGCCGCGTGATCCTGACCTCCTCGGTCGCGGCGATCATCGACACCTATAAACGCGGAATGCAGGACGAAACCGATTGGTGCCAACTGGATGCCCCCGATACCTCGGCCTATTCCACAAGCAAAACTTTGGCCGAACGCGCCGCGTGGGATTTTGCCACTGCCCAAAGTATGGCGCTGACCACCATCAACCCCGGTTTTGTGCTGGGCCCGCCGCTGGACGCGCATTATGGCAGTTCTATCAGCGTGGTCGCGCGGCTATTGCGCGGGCGCGATCCGATGCTGCCCGATTTGTCCTTTACCTGCGTCGATGTGCGCGATGTGGCCGAGGCGCATCTGCGCGCGTTGCAGCGCCCCCAAACAGCAGGTCGCCGCATCCCCTGCACAGCGGGGGTTTTGTCGATGCCCGATATGGGCCGCGTGCTGCGCGCCGCCTACCCCGCCCGCAAAATCGCCACCCGCAAGGCCCCGATGATCGCCCTGCGCGCCATGGCGCTGTTTGATCCCGCCATTCGCGCCATCCTGCCCAATATCGGCGCGGTGCATCATGTATCCAATGCCCGCGCGCGGCAGGATTTGGATTTGCGCTTTGTCTCGCCCGAAGGGGCGCTGCGCGCCAGCGCCGATTGGCTGATCGCAAACGGCGCGGTCTAACGCCGCCCGCGCCCGCGCCTAAATCATCTGCGACGCGCGCCCCTCTAATCGTGCCAAAAGACGCGTGCGCGCCTGCGGCATGGGGCGGCCATTCAGCACCGCGTCCAGCCCGCGCGCCAGAAAATGCCCTGTGATCGCCAGCCCTTGCAGCACCTCACTTGCCGCCGCTGGCCCCTGCCCCAGCATCGCCTGCGGCAATGGCAGCAAACGATCCGCCCATTCCCCCGCCGCCCCGCGCGCCACGGCGCGGCCCGACTTGGGGCTGACATAGGCCAAATCCTCGCGCCCGCCCGTGACCGCGCAGCGCGTCAGATCAAGCCCGTAGCCCAGCGCATCCAGCAGCGCCTGCTCCCATCGCATGTAATCAGGCGGCCAGTCCGCGCCTGCCTCCAGCGCGTCCAAAAGCGCGATGGTCTGGGTATAAAACCCGCCCATCCCCTCGCGTTCGGGCAGGGCGATTTGGCACAGCGCGCAAACCGAATTGAGCCCTGCCAGCGCCAGCGCATCGCCCAAAATCCCCGCCCGCGCGCGGATCGGCTCGCAGGTAAACCCGCCCATATGTTCGCCCAATCGCGCACGCCATGTGACGGCCACTTGGGTGCCCGGCTGCAAATGCGCCGCCATCCTGCGCGAGGTGCCGCCCCGCACCACGCCCGCGTGCCGCCCATGCAGGGCGGTGAAAACCTCGATGATTGCGGCGCTTTCGCCATGCGGGCGCATGGACAAGATTGCGCCTTCGCTGTGCCATTCCATGGCGGCAATCTGCGGGCAATGGCCGCGCTAGTCCAGCCCTTCTTCACCCAGCAAATGCCGCCCCGCGCGATCTTCAATCTCGATCACCCATAAATCGCGGTCGCGCGCGCGGGCGCGGGTTAGAATGGCGTCCATCTCACCCTCGCCGCCTTCGGCCAAAACCGCCCAGATGCGGCGATCTTGTTCCAAATCAAAGCGCCGCTCAAACAGCCGTGCCTGCCCGTCCAAACTGGCCAGTTTCACCACAACTGCCCCCGCCGTGGCATCGCCCTTGGCCATGACATAGCAGGCAATCCCCGCCAGCCGCAGACGGTTCAAATAGGCCGAAACCCATAGCCCCGCGGTCAGGCGCGCGCTGCTCATGCTTTCATTTTGGCGCAAATACCTGCCGCGCAGCGTCCGCCCTTGGGGCCAAGTGCTGGCCTATCACGCATCGCCATCGCGAAACTCCAGCCCCATCTCGCTGAACCGCTCTGGCTCTTCCAGCCAGTTCGGGCGCACTTTGACCTGCAAGAACAAATGCACCGTGCGGCCCAGAAATTCCGAAATTTCGGCCCGTGCCGATTGGCCAACCGATTTGATCGTCTCGCCCTTATTGCCCAGAACGATCCCCTTATGCCCATCGCGGGCGACATAGACCACTTGGTCAATGCGGGTCGATCCGTCTTTTTTATCTTCCCAGCCTTCGGTTTCCACTGTCAGCTGATAGGGCAGTTCTTCGTGCAGGCGCAGGGTTAGCTTTTCGCGGGTCATTTCAGCTGCAATCATCCGCATCGGCATATCGGCCAGCTGATCTTCGGGGTAAAACCACGCGCCTTCGGGCAGCTGCCCGCCCAGCCATGCCTTCAGATCTGCCACGCCATAGCCCTTTTCGGCGGAAATCATAAAGGTTTTGACGAAAGGATAGGCTTCGTTCATCTTTTCCGCCAGCGCCAGCAGCACCTCGGCGCGGACGCGGTCGATCTTGTTGATGGCCAGCGCCACGGGGCGACCCTGCGGGATTTGGTCGCGCATACGGTCAATGATCGCGCCCGCCCCTTCCGTTAGGCCGCGCTGCGCCTCGATCATCAAAACGATAATATCGGCATCTGCTGCCCCGCCCCAAGCGGCCTTGACCATCGCACGGTCCAGCCGCCGACGCGGGCGAAACAGGCCCGGCGTGTCGACAAACACAATCTGCGCCGCCCCCTCCATCGCCACGCCGCGAATACGGGTGCGGGTTGTCTGCACCTTATGCGTGACGATCGAGACTTTGGCCCCGACCATACGGTTCAGCAGCGTCGATTTGCCCGCATTCGGCTCGCCAATCAGGGCGACAAAGCCCGCACGGGTTGGGGTGTCAGTCATAGATGCCTCTTTTCAATCAACCGCCCGCATAGCGTAAAAGGCGCGGCGGCGCTAGGTGATTAAAATGCGGCAAAAGGGGCACTGGCCGCCCCCGCCTGCCCCTTAACCCTCCAGACGCGCCAGCAGCGCCTTGGCGGCGGATTGTTCTGCAAGGCGTTTGGTGGGGGCGCTGGCGCTTTCGGTCTCGCCCGTGTCCAGCCGCACTTCAACGGTGAAAATCGGCGCGTGGTCGGGGCCAGAGCGGCCCATTTCGGTATAGGCGGGCGGGGTCATGCCGCGCGCCTGCGCCCATTCTTGCAGGGCTGATTTGGCATCGCGCGCGTCTTGCGCCACGCTGGCAATGCGAGGGCCCCACAGCCGCAGCACCAGCGCGCGCGCCGCATCAAAGCCCGCGTCCAAATAGACGGCGGCGATCACCGCCTCAAGCGCGTCGCCCAAAAGCGCCTCTTTGCGCCGCCCGCCCGAAATCATTTCCGACCGCCCCAGTTTCAGCACATCGCCCAAGCCTATATCGCGGGCGACATCGGCGCAGGTTTCCTTGCGCACCAATGCGTTGAAACGGGGGGCCAGCTGCCCCTCGCGCGCGGCGCTATCGGCGGTAAAAAGCGCCTCGGCCATCACAAGGCCCAGAACGCGGTCGCCCAAAAATTCCAGCCGCTCATTATCGGGGCGCGTTGGGCTGGACAGCGAGGCATGGGTGATTGCCCGCACCAGCAGCGCGGCATTGGCAAAGCGGTGGCCTATGCGCGCCTCAAACCCTTGCAAATCCGACGACAGTTTCACCTAATTGACCTTTGCAAAATAGCGCCCCGCGCGCCAATCCCACAGCGCCAGCATAGAGCGCCCCGCCGAGGAAAACAGCACCCGCCGCATCACGCCAAAGACCGCCTCTTGCGGGACCATGCCAAGGCCGCCAACACCTGTGTCAAATCGGCTGTCCAGACTGTTGTCGCGGTTGTCGCCCAGCACGAAAATTACGCCTTGCGGGACAGTGGTTTCAGAGATAGTCTTCGCCTGCCGCGCCTGCGCTCGATGTCGGCCAGCAGATAGCTGGGGCCCCAGCTGCGTAAGACCTCGCGCAGCAACGACTTGCGGCAAATCGCGCCATCCCCGACCAGCTCCATTGGCGCAGCGCGGGCGTGCGCCAACACTGCCTTGGGGGCCCATAACCTCTGTAAAATCGCCCATTGGCAATTGTGCCAAGGGCGCCCCGTTCAGCCAAACTATGCCGCCCCGCAGGGCCACTGTGTCTCCGCCCAGTGCAATCGCGCGTTTGACCATCGCCGCCCCGTCCGACGCGCGCCGCAACACAATCACATCGCCGCGCTGCACCTTGGCCCCAGACATCGCCCGCATCATCACATAATCGCCCACAAGCAAGCTGGGCTTCATTGATTCGCTGGGGATGGAATAGGGTGTCCACCACACCCGCAAAACGCCCAAAAGCAACAGGGTGAAAATGCCGATATACCCCGCCGCGCGCCAGCCGTTATTGGCCCAAATCCGCGTGCGCCGCTGCGGCAAAAGCGCAATGAAAAGGCCCGCAATCAGCCCAAGGGCGGGCACCAGCGTGACCACGGCCCAGCGCCCCGAATACCCCGCATGATGCAACCTGCGTGCCCCAACAGCCAACTGCACGGCAGCAGACAGCGCCAATAAGGGAAAGAAATAGCGTTGCTGCATTGGGGCCAATTGGGCCAAAACACCCATGCTAACAAAGGCGATCAGCGCGGCCAGCCAGACCATCAGCGCAGCCCTTCGGCCCGCCGTGCCGTGAAAGCTGAACAAGAAACCCAGCGCCGCCATATGCCGCTATTGCACCGCGTGGAAAAAACGATCCGCGCGCCATGTCCAAAACGCCAACATACTGCGCCCTGCGGACGAGAATATCACCCGATCCGCGCGGCCTAGCAAATATTCGAACGGCACGAAACCAACCCCGCCGCCGGCAGGGTCAAAACGGCTGTCCAGCGAATTGTCACGGTTGTCGCCCATGAAAAAGAAGTTGCCTTCGGGCACGGTAAAAACGCCCGTATCATCGGCGCGCGCGGCGTCAACAATGTTCAAAACTGCGTGCTGGCGGCCTTCGGGCAGGGTTTCGACCGCGCGCGGTTTTTCGCAAATCGCGCCCTCGGCCACTGCGCCGTTCGCGCAGCCAGGACGGTTGCGCATCGGGCCTTGGGCTTCGTTGATTTCTTCGAAGACGCCATCGGCCACTTGAGGGGCCATCGCGCCGTTGATGTAAAGCACCCCCGCCTTCATCTGAATTTGATCCCCTGGCAGGCCGACCAACCGTTTGACCATGTCGCTGCCGTTATGGGGGTGGCGAAACACCACAACGTCGCCGCGCACAGGATCGCTGGCCAAAATGCGCCCCGAAATCGGACAAATCGCAAAGGGGCAAGAGTATTTGGAATAGCCATAGGCCATTTTATTCACAAAGATGAAATCACCAATCAGAAGGGTGGATTTCATCGATTCCGACGGGATCCAGAAAGGTTGAAAAAACAGGCTGCGGAACACACCCGCAATCAGCAAAGCATAGACCACGGTTTTGACGTGATCGACCCAAGTTTCTTCTTTTGCGGCGGCGGCCATGTGAACATCCTTTAGAACCTAGCCGCTACATGCGCGCGAGCAGGGCCAAAGTCAAGTTTGGGAGGCGGTTTGCGCCACGGGCCGCGCCTCGATCACGACAAAGGCCTGCGCCCAAGGGTGATCGTCGGTCAAGGTAAGATGCACAATCGCCGTGTGTCCTGCAGGGGTCATGTCGGCCAAGCGCTCTGCCGCCCAGCCTGTCAGATGCATCACAGGCTGGCCTGTGCGCAGATTGGACACGGCCATATCAACCCAAGAAATCCCCATGGCAAGACCCGTGCCCAGCGCCTTGGAACAGGCCTCTTTCGCGGCCCAGCGTTTGGCATAGGTTGCCGCCTCGCTATGCGGACGGCTGGCAGCTTTGGCCTGTTCTAGGGGGGTGAAGACGCGGTTGCGAAAGCGGTCGCCAAAGCGGGCCAGCGTGCCCTCGATCCTTTCGATATTGGCCAGATCAGACCCGATGCCCAAGATCATAGGCCTACCCCGCCCGCGCCAAATCCATCAGGCGGCGCATTTCCTCGATCGCGGGGCCAAGGCCCAGAAATACAGCCTCGCCAATCAGGAAATGGCCGATGTTCAGCTCCATCAATTTCAGGAATAGCGGCGATGGGGGCGACGTTGTCAAAGGTCAGCCCGTGGCCTGCATGCACCTCTAGGCCCAAGGAATGGGCCAGCGCCGCGCCCGCGCGCAGCGCGTCCAGCTCTGCCGCCGCCTCATCCATGCGACTTTCTGCGTGCAAGTCGGAATAAAGGCCCGTGTGCAGTTCCACCACAGCCGCGCCGATGCGCGCGCTGGCCCTGATCTGGGCGGCGTCATGGCTGATGAACATAGACACGCGGCAGCCAGCGGCGCGCAAAGGCGCGATATAGGCGGCAAGGCGGTTCTCATCGCCCGCCACATCAAGGCCGCCTTCGGTGGTGCGTTCTTCGCGCTTTTCTGGAACCAAGCACACAGCATGGGGTTTTAGGCGCAGGGCAATCGCTTGCATCTCATCGGTTGCGGCGCATTCAAAATTCAACGCAATGCCAATGCCTGCGCGCAGCGCCTCCATATCGCTGTCGCGAATATGGCGGCGGTCTTCGCGCAGATGGGCGGTGATGCCATCCGCGCCCGCCGCCTCGGCCAACAGGGCCGCGCGCAATGGGTCGGGCCAAGCGCTGCCACGCGCATTGCGCAAGGTGGCCACATGGTCGATATTCACGCCAAGACGCAGTTTATGGTCATTCTTGTCCATGTCGCCTTCCTCCTTGTCGCTCGGTCGTTCAGTCGCGCAGACGTTTCAGCCGTATGCGCCGCCGCGCCAGTAGCGCATCGGCAAACGGCCCCGCTTTTCGCTGCGCTCGTCCGCCTTGGCGGCACGGGCCTTTTGATAGGCGCGCACCAAGGGAATGGTGGCGTAATAGGCAATCGCCGACAATACCGTTCCAATAATCAATGCGCCAATAAAATAGGGCAAATATACGTCGTGCCAAAACCGCCAAAGCCCGCCCCAGCGCATGACATCATCAGAAAACACCGCAAGGAAATTGCGCCACAAATCTTGGCCCGCGCGCGCAAAGGCATGCCCAATGGCACGCGCCGACAAATCCGATTCCACCCCAAGCAGCCAATGCCCCAGCGAAAGAGAGCCAACGGCGATGAATGGCGTTGTCACAGGGTTTGTATTAAAAGTGCCCAGCAGGGCTGCAAAGATATTGCCGCGCATCAACAATGCCGCGCCCCAAGCCGCCAAGAACTGCATTCCCGGCAAGGGCAAGAACCCGATCAACGATCCCGCAAACAGCCCCCGCGCAACGCGGTGCGGATCATCTGGCAGGCGCGACATACGGTGCATGACATAGCGCGTGGCCCGCACAAAACCGCCGCGCGGATAGACCATCGCCACGAGCCATGGCCACCAGCCCAAAGGTTTTCGCCGCTTAAATACCAAAAAATCCTGCTTTCATCCGCGTTTTAGTCTGCCCTATGGCTTGCGCGTGACATCTCTGTGACGCGTCACCTGCGCCACATCGGTTTCCGCCTCTAGCGCTGTCATCACCATGTGCAAATGTTCCACGTCGCGCAAGTCCACGTCAATGAAAAGTCGATAAAAATCTGGCTTTCTTTCGGTGAAACGCAGATCAGATATATTCGCCTTTTGCTCGCCGACAAGGGTGCAGATGCGGCCCAAAACGCCCGCGTCATTGGCGATGGCCACGTCCAGCGTGACGGTGTTCACCGCCGCATGTCGCCCCGAATGCCAGTGCAAATCGACCCAGCGGGCGGGCTGATCTTCCAGTTCGGCCAGCGCGGGGCAGTCGATGGAATGCACCAGCACCCCACGTCCGCGATAGGTGATGCCCACAATCCGCTCGCCCGGAAGGGGTTGGCAGCAAGGCGCGCGGGCAAAACTTTGATCGGCGGTCAGGCCCGCGACGGCGCGGGTGCTGTCAACTTCGTCGCCCTCGGTTTTGCCCAAATCTGGATACAGGGCGACCACCACTTTGCGCGCGGTTAGCTCTGCCGCGCCAAGGGCTGCCAGCAAATCTTCGTCATCGCTATAGCCCAGCAATTTGGCGGCGGTGCGCAGCGCCTTATCGGTGGCCTTTTTGCCCGCATGTTCAAAAGCCGCGCGCGCCAGTTCCGTGCCAAGGCGCACAAATCGCCCGCGATCCTCTTCGCGCAACGATCTTCGAATCGCCGCTTTGGCGCGGCCTGTGGTGACAATGTCGATCCAACTGGCCTGCGGCTTTTGCCCCTCGGCGGTCAGGATTTCCACCGATTGGCCGTTCTTTAGCCGCGTCCACAAGGGCACGCGCAGCCCGTCCACCTTGGCGGATACGCAAGAATTGCCGATGCGCGTGTGAATGGAATAGGCGTAATCCAAGGGCGTCGCCCCGCGCGGCAGTTGGATCACATCACCCTTGGGGGTAAAGCAAAACACCTGATCGGAATACATCTCTAATTTGACGTTTTCCAAAAATTCCGACGTGTCCCCCTCGTCCAGCCGTTCGGTCATCGACGCGATCCAGCGGGCGGGATCCACGGCAAAGGGGTTTTTCGCGCGCACGCCTTCGCGGTAAGACCAATGCGCGGCCACCCCTGCCTCGGCCACTTCGTGCATCTCGCGGGTGCGGATTTGCACCTCGACCCTTTTGCCATCGCGGCCTGAAACGGTGGTGTGAATCGAGCGGTAGCCGTTCGATTTGGGCTGGCTGATGTAATCCTTGAACCGCCCCGGCACGGCGCGCCAGCGTTGGTGGATCACCCCCAAAATGCGGTAGCAATCGCCCACATCGCGGCAAATCACCCGAAAGCCGTAGATGTCGGACAGGCGCGAAAAGGCCAAATCCTTTTCCTGCATCTTGCGCCAAATCGAATAGGGTTTCTTGGCGCGCCCGTAAACCGCGCCTCGATCTGAACCTTTTCCAGCTCGGTCACGATGTCGCCTGTGATTTTGTGCACCACATCCCCCGCCTCGCGTTGCAGGGTCAAAAAGCGGCGGATGATGCTGCTGCGCGCTTCGGGATTTAGCACGCGAAAGGACAGATCTTCCAACTCTTCGCGCATCCATTGCATCCCCATGCGGCCAGCAAGGGGGGCGTAAATCTCCATCGTCTCACGCGCCTTTTGCGCCTGTTTTTCAGGCTTCATGGATTTGATGGTGCGCATATTGTGCAAACGGTCGGCCAGTTTGACCAAGATCACCCGCAGATCCTTGGACATGGCCATGAACAGCTTGCGGAAATTTTCCGCCTGCGCTTTCGGTCGAGGCGAGTTGCAGATTGGTCAATTTGGTGACACCGTC
Source organism: Cypionkella sp. (assembly GCA_034519315.1). Classification (GTDB taxonomy): domain Bacteria; phylum Pseudomonadota; class Alphaproteobacteria; order Rhodobacterales; family Rhodobacteraceae; genus Cypionkella. The sequence goes on from JAXHON010000024.1 coordinate 17,056, forward strand.
CACCAATTCGGCCACTTCGGTGCCAAACAGTCGTTCCACCTCGGTGTAGGTGGATTTGGTGTCCTCAATAGTGTCATGCAGCAGCGCGGTGATGATGCTGGCATCATCCAAATGCTGCTCGGTCAGAATGGCAGCCACGGCGACGGGATGGGAAAAATACGGCTCGCCCGATTTGCGAAATTGGCCATCGTGCATTTCGCGCCCATAGAAATAGGCAATGCGGATCAGGTCGGAATTGCTGCGCGGGTTATAGTTGCGGACAAGCGCGATCAGGTCTTCGACGTCGATCATGCGCTTGCCCCATTGGGCATCTTCGGCCCCTGTCTAAACCCTAGTTGTCGCCCTGCGCTTCCATGAGGGCGCGCAGCAATTTTTCTTCGGACATGTCATCTTGGGCTGGGCGGTCAATATCGCCCGTCATCAACAGCGCCATCTGATCTTCTTCAGGCTCGTCCACTTCGATCTGGGTCTGGTGACTTTCGATCATCCGCTCGCGCAGGCTTGCGGCCAATTGTGTTTCCTCGGCAATTTCGCGCAGGGCCACGACGGGGTTTTTGTCATTGTCGCGGTCCACAGTTGGCGCGGAACCTGCCTGCACTTCGCGGGCGCGGTGCGCGGCCAGCATCACCAACTCGAACCGGTTGGGAACTTTGTCAACGCAATCTTCTACCGTCACGCGGGCCATGGAACACTCCGATACTGGAAGGGCTTTGAAAGCGCCTACCTAAGGGGGATTGCAGGTTTTGACAAGCGGATAATCGCATAAAGCCTAAGGCATCAGCGCAACCACGCCCGCGCGATCGGCTGGCGCCAAGGCGTCATGCATCTGGCGCACAGTTTTGCCAAAAATGGGGTGGCGCCAATCGGGGGCAATATCCAAAAGCGGAACCAGAACAAAGGCACGCTCGTGCAGGCGCGGATGGGGCAAGATCAAGTCGCTGGGCGCAACCTGCGCCGCCGCAACTGTATCCAAATCGGCCCAAGCACGAAACCCTGCGATGTCTGGCAAAATCTGATCCTCTAACGCCAGCAAGTCCAAATCCAATGTGCGCCCGCCCCAGCGCTGCGAACGGGTGCGGCCATAGGACAATTCAATCGCAGCCATTCTTGCCAAGACCTGCGCTGCGGTCATCCCCTGCCCTACATCTAGCTGCAGGGCGCTGTTCACGTAATCGGGCCCCGAGCCCAAAGGAAAGGCAGCGGTTCGGTAAAACTTGCTGCGATTTTTAATAACAAAACCAGCGGCTTCTAGGTCTGCCATCGCGGCAATCTGCACGCCTTGCGGCGTCATGCCCAAATGAGGCGCATTGCCGCCCAGCGCGATGAGTGCAAGCATCCAAAATTCCCCCCTGATCTTTCTTGCCCGATACTTGCCCCAAAGTCAGGGGGTGATATATCCCAAAATTCGCTGCGCTTTTTAGAAATAATGTCTAATTATTCATAGCGCTGGCACAATTGATAGGGGGGTTGCGTGTTTTACAAAGACGAAAGACTTGCGCTGTTTATTGATGGATCGAACCTTTATGCCGCGTCCAAGGCGCTGGGTTTTGACATTGATTACAAACTTCTGCGGGCCGAGTTTTTGCGCCGTGGCAAGATGCTGCGCGCCTTTTATTACACCGCCCTTTTGGAAAATGACGAATACTCGCCCCTGCGCCCCTTGGTGGATTGGTTGAACTATAACGGGTTCACCATGGTGACCAAGAACGCCAAGGAATACACCGATTCGATGGGCCGCCGTAAGGTTAAGGGCAATATGGACATCGAGCTGACCGTGAACGCGATGGAGCTGGCCCCGCGCGTGGATCATATCGTGCTGTTTTCGGGGGATGGCGATTTTCGCCCCCTTGTCGAAAGCCTGCAACGCCAAGGCGTGCGCGTGTCGGTCGTGTCCACCATCCGCAGCAATCCGCCAATGATTTCGGACGAATTGCGCCGCCAATGCGATAATTTCATCGAGCTGGACGAGCTGCGCGATGTGATCGGCCGCCCCCCGCGCGAGCCGCGTATGGAGTATGAGACCGACTCGCAAGGTGCGAAGTAGGCGCGCAAAATGGGCGCGCGGCACTAGACCTACGCCCGCGCGCGCCTTACAACATGCCAAAAGCATGGGTGATCTATGGGCGCGCTACCCCCTTTGACATTGTATCTGGCCGCCCCGCGCGGGTTTTGCGCGGGCGTGGATCGGGCGATCAAGATCGTCGAACTGGCGCTGCAAAAATGGGGCGCGCCCGTTTATGTGCGCCACGAGATTGTGCATAACAAATTCGTGGTCGACGCCCTGCGCGCCAAGGGTGCGGTTTTTGTCGAAGAATTGGACGAATGCCCCGATGACCGCCCCGTGGTGTTTTCTGCGCATGGCGTGCCCAAATCGGTGCCCGCCGCCGCCAGCGCCCGTCAGATGATCGCCGTCGATGCCACATGCCCGCTGGTCACCAAAGTGCATAACGAGGCGCAGCGCCATTATGAAAACGGTCTACAAATGGTGATGATCGGCCATGCGGGCCACCCTGAAACCATCGGCACCATGGGGCAGTTGCCCGAGGGCGAGGTGCTGCTGGTGGAAACCGCCGAGGATGTGGCGCATTTGCAGGTGCGCGATGCGCTGAAATTGGCCTATATCACGCAAACCACGCTGTCGGTGGATGATACGGCAGGGATTGTCGCCGCCCTTCAGGCGCGCTTTCCCGCCGTCACCCATCCGCATAAAGAAGACATTTGCTACGCCACCACCAACCGCCAAGCCGCTATTAAGGCGATTGCGGGCAAGATTGATGCGCTGTTGGTGATCGGCGCGCCCAATTCGTCAAACTCGCGCCGCCTTGGTCGAAGTGGGGGCAAATGCTGGCTGCACCTATTCCCAACTGATCCAGCGCGCGCCAGATATTGACTGGCGCGCGTTGCAGGGGATTTCCGCGCTGGGCCTCTCGGCGGGCGCCTCTGCCCCAGAGGTGTTGGTGAACGAAGTGATCGACGCTTTTCGTGCCCGTTTTGACGTGACGGTAGAACTGGTGGAAACCGCCGTCGAAACGGTCGAATTCAAAGTGCCGCGTATCTTGCGAGAGGACGCATGATCCCGCGCCCTGCCCTTTATCTGGGCCTTGCGGGGTTGATCCCGTTTATAGCGGCGGCTGGGGTGGTTGCTTTGCGGCCAACCCTACCCGTGAACGGGTTTGATCTGCCGCTGCTGGCCTTTGGCCATATGGTGCTGTTGGCCTACGGTCGCATGATATTGGCCTTTATGTCGGGCGTTTTGTGGGGTTTTGCCGCCCATGCGCGTCGCGCGGGGTTTTGGGCCTATGCCGCATCAGTCATCCCTGCGCTCTGGGTGTTTTTCACCTCTTTTCTGCCCGACAGCGACGAGGATATCACCCTTGCCATCGGCTTTGCCGCGCTGCTGGCGCTGGACTGGGCCTATTCCCGCGCGGGCCTTGCGCCGTCGTGGTGGATGCCGCTGCGCCTGTTGCTGACAGGCGTGGTGCTGGCCTGTTTGGCCGTTTCCATTTTCATGGGCTAAAGGATTATTATGCCAGACCTTTTTGCCTATACCGATGGGGCCTGTTCGGGCAACCCTGGCCCGGGCGGCTGGGGGGTTTTGCTGCTGGCAAGGCAGGACGGCGCGGTGATCAAAGAGCGCACCCTGCAAGGCGGCGAGCGCGACACCACCAACAACCGCATGGAACTGATGGCCGCGATTTGCGCGCTAGAGGCGCTGAGCAAACCATCCGATCTGACCATCGTCACCGATAGCGCCTATGTCAAAAACGGCGTGACCGAATGGATGGCGAATTGGAAACGCAAAGGTTGGCGCACGGCGGGCGGGCCGCCTGTCAAAAACGTCGATCTATGGCAGCGGCTGGACGCGGCGCAGGCCCGCCACCGCGTGACGTGGAAGTGGATCAAAGGCCACGCGGGGCACATTGAAAATGAGCGCGCCGATGAATTGGCCCGCGCAGGCATGGCGCCCTTTAAGACGGCAGGCATCAAATGACGCTGCTGTATCTGTTGGACATCGCCTCGGTCGCGGTCTTTGCGCTGACGGGGGCGCTGGTCGCCTCGCGCAGTCAGTTGGATATTGTGGGGTTTATCTTTGTCGCCTGCCTGACGGCTGTCGGCGGCGGCACGATCCGCGATGTTTTGCTGAACCGCGAGGCCGTGTTTTGGGTGGCCGATCCGTCTATCCTACTGGCCGCCGTTGCCCCCGCCATTGCCGTATTCTTCGCGGCGCATCTTTTGGAAAGCCGCTACCGCGCGATCATCTGGCTGGACGCCTTTGCGCTGGCGGTGGCCGTGCCCGCAGGGGTCGGCGTGGCGATAGGGCTGGAGCAAAGTAGCTGGCCCATCGTGCTGGTGATGGGGGTCATCACGGGCGTTTTGGGCGGGCTGATGCGCGATGTCGTCTGCAACGAAGTGCCGCTTGTGCTGAAACAAGGCGAGATCTATGCGACCGCCGCCTTTGCAGGCGCGCTGGCCGCCGTGCTGGCGCTGTGGGCGGGGCTGACATCGGCGCAGGCGCTGGGCCTTTGCGGCGCGGTCACGCTGATTTTGCGCGCAGGCTCTATTGGCCTTGGCTGGCGTTTGCCGATTTACAAATCAGCGCCGCCCAGTGCGGCAGCGCCAAAACAAAAATAGCGCGATGAAGGCGCAGCGCTGACTTGCAGTGCAGCCTCGCATTGCAAGCTTGATTTTTCGAAACGATCATTCATATTGGCGGCATGGCAAGACCCAAACTGATATCTGATGCCGCGATTTTGGCAATTGTCCGCGAAAGAGTTCTGCGCGCGGGCGATAAAGCTGTGTCATTTCGCGAAGTGGCTGCTGCCACGGGCCTATCTGCCCCCGCGCTGGTGCTGCGCTTTTCCAGCCAATCGGCCATGGTCAGCGCGGCCTTGGTCGCGGGTTGGCAGGCGCTGGGCGCGCTGGCCGCATCCGCCGCGCAAGATTTGGGGCAAAGCCCGAAATCCATGCAGGAGTTTCTAAAACTTCAGGCCGATTTCATCGACATTCCCGCGCTTCTAACCCACAGCCTGCGCGATGCGCCCGCCAAGGCCGCTGCTGCCGAATATCGCGCATCGCTCGAGGGTATTTTGGCCCAGCATCTGGGTGGGGGCATTGCAGCCAAGGGCACCGCAGGGGCCATTTTCGCCGCGTGGCAGGGCCGCATTGCATGGGGCGAAGCGGGGGGCAAAACCTATCGCTTTGGCGAGTTTTTGCGCAACGTAACTTAGAACGGCATCAGCAAGGTCTATTTTGCGAAATAGGTCTTGTAGACGTAAATCAGCAGCACCGCGCCCAAAACCGCGCCGACGAAGCCCGACAGCAGCCCCACCAGCAGGCTAAGCGCGCGCAGCACCAGCCCGCCAATCAGCGCCCCGCCCACCCCGATGGCAACCGTGGTCGGCAGATCGACATTCAGCCTCATAACTTTGGTGGCGATAAACCCCGCTGCAATGCCAAAAATGATCATGATGATGATGGACATGGGCGGTCTCCGTTGGGTCTTGGCATGATATGGGAAGGGCGATGCTGTTTGTAAGGGGGGAAAGCGGCGGCGTTTACGTCAAAACGGCAGGAAGACCCGCGCCGTTCAGATAATCTTGCGCCGAGGTCGCCCGCTTGCCCTCGCGCTGCACCTGCAAAATTTGCACAGCATCACAGCCGCAGGCAATCACAAAGCCGCCCAGATGCGCGCCCGCATCGCCCTGCCCTTCAGTCACGGCCGCGCGCAGCAGCTTTACCCTTTCGCCGCCAATCATCACCCAAGCGCCCGGAAAGGGCGACAACCCGTTGATATGGCGCGCAATTTCCGCCGCAGGGCGCGTCCAAGTCACCCGCGCCTCGGCCTTGTCAATTTTGGCGGCATAGGTAACGCCCAGTTCGGGTTGCGCTTCGGCAGGCAAAGGCAGGCACGGCAGCGTTTGCACGATCATCTGCGCGCCCAAGGTGGACAGGCGGTCATGCAATTGCGCTGTCGTCTCGGTGGGGCCAATATCCAAACTGGCGCGCGCCAACACTGGCCCCGTATCCAGCCCCGCCTCCATCTGCATGATGCAAATGCCCGTTTGCGCATCCCCCGCCATAATCGCGCGGTGAATAGGGGCCGCGCCGCGCCAACGCGGCAGCAGGCTGGCGTGGATATTCACGCAGCCCATGCGCGGCGCGTCCAGCACCGCCTGCGGCAAAATCAGCCCATAGGCGACCACCACGGCAATATCGGCCTTCAGCGCGGCAAATTCGGCCTGCGCCTGCGCCGATTTCAGGCTGACAGGGTGCCGCACAGACAGGCCCAAACCCTCGGCCGCCTGTTGCACGGGGCTGGGCCGATCTGCCTTGCCGCGCCCAGCGGGGCGGGGGGGCTGGCAATAGACAGCCAGAATACTGTGCTGCGCCGCCAGCGCCCGCAGGATAGGAACCGAAAAATCAGGCGTGCCCATGAAGACAATGTTCATCCCCGCGCCCCTTTTTCGAAACGCGCCCATTTTTCCGCCTTGGCCAGCAGCATTTTGCGCCGCAGGGGCGAGAGGTGGTCAAAATACATCTTTCCCGCCAGATGGTCGATCTGATGCTGCACCGATGTGGCCCATAGCCCGACAAAATCGCGCTGCTCTGTGCTGCCTTGATCGTTCATAAACTCTACCGTCACCGCGCGGGGGCGGGCAATCACCGCCGAGACGCCGCGCAAATTTGGGGATGCTTCTTCATGCTCGCGCAGTTGCGCGCTGGCATGCAAAACGCGCGGATTGGCCATGCGCACCGCTTGGCCCCGCGCATCGGATGCATCGACCACCGCCAAGGCCAACGGCACCCCTAGTTGCACCGCAGCAAGGCCCACCCCCGGCATCGCATCCATCGCAGCAATCATTTCGTTCCACAGGGCGCGGATTTCATCGGTGATCGCATCAACAGTGGCGGCAGGCTGGCGCAGGGCCTTATGCGGATAGGGCACAAAAGGGCGCGTCATAGCCCGCGCGCCCGTTCCCGTTTCAGCTTTTCCATCTTGCGGGTGATCATCTGGCGTTTCAGCGGCCCCAGATTGTCGATGAACAAACGCCCGTTCAAATGGTCAATCTCATGCTGCGCGCAGGTCGCCCAAAGGCCCGAAAATTCCCGCTCGCAGGCAGCGCCGTTCAGGTCTGTCCATGTCACGCGCACCGTTTCGGGGCGGGTGATTTCGGCATATTGATCGGGGATCGACAGGCAACCTTCCTCATAGACATTTGTCGCCTCGGACGACCAAACCACTTCGGGGTTGATCAGCACCATCGGCTCGGGCGGCCCATCTTTGATGCAATCCATCACGAACAGCCGCATCAGCACCCCCACCTGCGGCGCGGCCAAACCCACGCCCGGCGCGTCATACATCGTTTCCAGCATATCGGCGGCAAGCGCAGCAATATCGGGTGTCACCTTGGCGATAGGCTCGCAAGGTTTTTTCAGGCGCGGGTCGGGGTGGATCAAAATATCGCGGATCATAAGGGGGATTTACGGCGCGCGGGGCAATGGTGCAAGAGGGGGTGACCGCGCAGGAAATTTGAGATAGACCTCGAAATAGTCATAATTTTCCAAGCTTGGCTTGATTATTAGATGAATTTTCCGTTATGTTGATATTTAACGGATATATTTACCAAAAACGGAGTCTTTCATGGACTTTAATACCATCATACCCCGCGTCGGAACCCATTCGGTGAAATGGGATTCCATGCAGCGATTCTACGGCGTCGCGCCCGAAGATGGCCTGCCGATGTGGGTGGCCGATATGGATTTTCGCCCCCCCGCCTGCGTGCAAGCGGCGCTAGAGGCAATGACCGCCCACGGCATTTATGGCTATTTTGGCGAAGACGGCGCCTATCTGGCCGCGATTCAGGGCTGGATGAAAACGCGCCACGGCTGGGATGTTGACCCCGCACATATCTTTACCACGCATGGCCTGGTGAACGGAACGGCGCTGTGCATCGACGCCTTTACCCAAAAAGGCGATGGCGTGGTGCTGATGACCCCCGTCTATCACGCCTTTGCCCGCGTGATCGCGGCGGCGGGGCGGGTGGTGGTGGAATGCCCGCTGGCGCTGGAGGACGGCGTCTATCAGATGGATTTCGCGGCATGGGAGGCGCGGCTGACAGGGCGCGAGAAAATGCTGATCCTCTGCTCTCCCCATAACCCCGGCGGGCGGGTTTGGACAAAGGATGAGCTGACCCAAGTGGCCGCCTTTTGCGCGGCGCATGATTTGATATTGGTGTCGGATGAAATCCACCACGATCTGACAATGCCGGGCCAAAAGCACACAGTTATGGCGCAGGTGGACGGCGTGGCAGACCGCCTTGTGATGATGACGGCCACCACCAAAACCTTTAACATCGCAGGCGCGCATGTCGGCAATGTCATTATTGCCGATCCCGCCCTGCGCGCGCGTTTTGCCGCCACCCATATGGCGGCGGGCATTTCGGCCAATTCGTTCGGGATGCATATGGCCACCGCCGCCTACAGCGCGGACGGGGCCGCATGGCTGGACGCGCTGCGCGATTATCTTGCGGATAACGCACGTATTTTTGACGAAGGTATCCATAAAATCCCCGGCCTTCGGTCGATGAAAATGCAGGCGACCTATCTGGCTTGGGTCGATTTTTCGGGCCTAGGCATGCCGCAAGACGAGGTGATTTCCCGCGTGCAAACCATCGCCAAGATCGCCGCCAACCACGGCGCAAGTTTCGGCCTCGGCGGGGAGAGTTATATGCGCTTTAACCTCGCCACCCCCCGCGCGCGGGTGATCGAGGCCGTGGCGCGTCTGCAAGCGGCTTTTGCAGACGTGCAATAAACCGAAAAAATACCAACAATTTATCTAAAATCGCTTCTTTTCTTCAAAAATATCCTCGGGGGGGAGCGAAGCGATGGGGGGCAGACAGCCCCCCCCTTCGGCCGCAAATGCAAGACCCAGCCCCTCACACGCGGGGCAGATACCCCACAGGCGCAGCCTCGTCGCGGAAATAGTCCAAGGGGGCGCGGTCCACCACGCGGGTGGCGCGTTTGAAATCGCAAATCAGCATATCACCCTCTTGCCGCGAGGCGACGATCAAGCATTGAAATTCGTGCCGCGCCCCGTCGAACACATCGACGAGCCCGCGCAGATGGGTGGTCAGGCTGCCATCCAGTGCAAATCCATCGTTCCAGAATTTCAAAATTGGAAAGACTTTACCGCCCAACTCCACCCGCAGCCGCGATTTGCGCGCCAGCGCACCTTTGCGGGCCGCGTCCAAACCGTCTTGCACATCCTTGGGTAGAAACTGCATAGCACACCCTTTCGCCAGTGCATCAAGAATGCCGCAGAAAGTGTTAATTTTATGTGACTTTCCAAAACGCCCAAAAGTTTGGCGTTTTGCGTTGTAATTGCGCAACAGGGCGCGCTACATGCCCTCGTCCATCTGGCGCGTGGCGCGCCGCCAGCGGGTGCAGGTGGCGACCATGTCATCGACCAGTCCGCGCCAATCGGCCAGCGCCTCTGGCCCGCCCGTGAACTGCAATCGCGTCTCGCCCAATTCCAAATCCATCGGCGCGGTTGGGTGCAAGGCGTTCCACCGTGCCAGTTGCGCCGCGCTGACGCGCAGGGGCCACTGGATGGCAAATCGCCACGCCTCCCCCACAGGCTGGGCGGTGAATTCGGGCAGCGCGTCATGGGTGCGGGCATAGATCACGCCGCCCGCTGTTTCGATCCCCACAAACCCCGCCGCCTGCATCGCGGCCATCATCGCCTTTGGCATCAGGCCACCAGCGCCTCGGCCCGTTTCAGATCGACCGAGACCAACTGTGATACCCCCTGCTCGGCCATGGTCACGCCAAACAAACGATCCATCCGCGACATGGTCACGGCATGATGGGTGATAATAAGGAACCGCGTTTCGGTGCGGCGGGTCATCTCGTCCAGCAAATCGCAAAAGCGGGTGACATTGGCATCATCCAACGGCGCGTCCACCTCGTCCAGCACGCAAATAGGGGCGGGGTTGGCCAAGAACACCCCAAAGATCAGCGCCAGCGCGGTCAGCGTTTGCTCTCCCCCTGACAAAAGGCTTAGTGTCGAGAGCTTTTTGCCTGGCGGTTGGCACATAATCTCTAGCCCCGCCTCTAACGGGTCATCCGATTCCACCAGCACCAGCCGCGCCTCGCCGCCGCCAAACAAGTGGCTAAACAGGGTGGCGAAATTGGCGTTGACTTGGTCAAAGGCGGCCAGCAGCCGCTCGCGCCCCTCGCGGTTCAGGCTGCCGATCCCTGCGCGCAGTTTCTTGATCGCCTCTTCCAGATCCAGCTTTTCTTGGGCCAGTTGGTCGTATTCTTGCGTAATCTCGCGCGCGTCTTCCTCGGCGCGCAGGTTCACCGCGCCAAGCGCCTCGCGGGCGCGGCGCAAACGTTGCACTTCAGCGTCCAGATGTTCGGCGCTGTGCATTTTATCAGGGTCAATTTTCAGCGTGTCCAGCAGCTGACCGGGTGTGGCGCCTGCCTCTTCTGCGATGCGCTCCAGCGCCAGCGTCACGGTTTCCACGGCGGCGTCCACCCGCGCCTCGGCCCGCGCGCGCATCTCGCGCGCCTCGCCCGCGCGGCGCTCTGCCTCGCGCTCGGCTGTGATGGCCTCGCGCAGCGCGCCCTCGCCCGCCGACAAGGCATCGCTGGCCTTGGCCTTGCGCTGGCCCGCCTCGGCAATCGCCGCTGACAGCTCGGCCCGTTTGGCGGCGATTTCGGCAGGGGCACTAGAGGCAGATTTCAACTCGCCCTCGGCCTCGGACTTGCGGGCGGATAATTCGCCCATCCGCCGCGCGGCATTGTCCAGCCGCTGTTTCCAGCCCGCCACCTCGCGCCCCGCATCCTGCGTGCGGCGCACCCGCGCCTCGCCCTCGCGGCGCAATTCATCATGCGCCGATCTGCGCGCCAGCATCGTGATGCGCGCGGCCTCGACGGCGATCTTCACCTCGTCCACCAAGGCGCGGGCCGTGTTCAAATCGGGCAATTCGGCCAGCGCTGCCGCTGCCTCGGCCAAGGTGGCGCGGGCATCGCGCCCCTCGTCCAGATGGCGCGACTGGGCCAGCAGCGCCGCCTCGAGCTTGCCCTCGGCGATCGAGGCATCGGCCTCGGCGCGGGCAGAGGCGCGGGCCAGATCGGCCACACGGGTATCTGCGGCGCGGCGCACCTCGCGCGCCATTTGGTCGGCGCGCGACATATCCGCCAGCAGGGTTTGCGCCCCCTCATGCGCCTGCGCGGCTGTCAGCAGCCGCGCCTCAACCGCCGCCAAATCGGCGCGCGCCGCCGCCAGACGATTGCGCTGGATCAGCCTTTGCGCCGCCGCCGACGGCGCGTCTTTGCCCGCAATGCGCAGCCCGTCCCAGCGCAGCAAATCCCCCGCGCGCGTCACCAGCCGTTGCCCCGCCGCCAAAAGGGGCTGCAAATCCGCGCCCTGCCCCGCATCAACAATCCCAATCTGCGCCAAACGCCGCGCCAAAACGGGCGGGGCGGTGACATAGGCCGACAGGGGCTGCACCCCCGCAGGCAAGCGCGGCGCATCCAGCAAATCGGGCAGCCGCGCCCAGCCCGTGGCGCCACCTGCATCGATTTCGGGGTTGCGCAGATCATCCGCCAGCGCCGCGCCCAGCGCCAATTCATACCCCGCTGCCACCTGCACCGCGTCCAGCAGTTGCCCGCCCGCACCCGTGTCGCGATCGACCAGTTTGGCCAAAGCGGCCACTTCGGCGCGCAGGGCCGCCGCCTCGCCCGAAGCTTCGGATTTCGCGCCGCGCGCCTGCGCCTCAGTGGTTTGGGCGCGGGCGCGGGCGGCTTCGGCCTCGATCAGAGCGGCTTCGGCCTGCGCGACCAAAGCCGCTGCCTCTGCCTGCGCCGCTGTGGCCGCGCCATAGGCCACCTTGGCCGCTTGCAGCGCGCTTTCGGCGGTTTTGGACGCCTCGCCCGCGCGGGCGGCCTCGGCCTCGGCCCTCTCGACGCGCGCGCGCGCATCTTGCGCCAAACGCTGCGCCGATTGGTGGCGCGCCGCCAGCCTTGCGGCATCTTCGGTGGCATCGCTAAGACGGGTTTCAATCTCGCTAAGCGCCGCCGAGGCCGCGCGCGCGCCTTCGCTGCTGTCAGATAGCCGCGCCTCGTGCCCCTCATGCGCGCGGGTCAGCTGCGCCAACTCCCATTCCAGCCGCGCGATGGTCTCGCCTGCATCGCGGTTCAGGTTCGCCTCGCGCTCGGCGTCGCGGGTCAGTTCGGTGATGCGGGTCTTCAGCGCCTCGATCATCTCGCGCGCGTGGGTTTCTTGGTCGATCAGCTGCGCCTGTTGCAAGGTCAGCCGCTGCAAAATCGCCGCCGCAATCGCCTCTTCCTCGCGCAGGGGGGGCAGCAGGTCTTCCGCCGCCTCGCGTGCCTTGCCCGCGCTGCGCGCCGCAGCTTCGGCTTGCGAGGCCTCAACCGTGCGGGCGCGCAGCAGGGTTTCCGCCTCGGTGCGCGCCAAATCCGCCTCGCGCCAACGGCGGAACAAAAGCTGCCCTTCGTTGCGGCGCAGCTCTTCGGCAATCTCGCGGTAGCGGGCGGCCTGCTTGGCCTGCCGCGTCAGCGCCGACAGCTGCTGCGCCAGGTTTTCCAGCACATCATCAACGCGGGTCAGGTTGCCCTCGGCCCCTTGCAGTTTCAACTCTGCCTCGTGCCTGCGCGCATATAGGCCCGAAATGCCCGCCGCCTCTTCCAATATCCGCCGACGTGCCTTGGGCTTGGCATTGATCAATTCCGAAATCTGCCCCTGCCGCACCAGCGCAGGGCTGTGCGATCCTGTGCTGGCATCGGCAAACAGCAGCTGCACATCGCGCGCGCGCAATTCTTTGGTGTTCAGCTTATAGGCGCTGCCCGCATCCCGCGTGATCCGCCGCGTAATCTCGACGGTGTCGGCATCGTTAAACCCAGCAGGGGCAAGGCGGTCAGAATTGTCCAGCACCAAGGACACCTCGGCAAAGTGCCGCGCCCCGCGCGACGCCGCGCCGTTGAAGATCACATCCTCCATCCCCGCCCCGCGCATGGCAGAGGCGCGGTTTTCCCCCATCACCCAGCGCAGCGCCTCCAGCAGGTTCGACTTGCCGCAGCCATTGGGCCCGACAACCCCCGTCAACCCATCATGGATCACCAAATCCGTGGGGTCGACGAAGCTTTTGAAACCATTGAGGCGAAGTTTGGTGAAACGCAAAGGGCGGCCTTGGAGTTGATTCTACGCCCAGTATCATCCCCCAAGGCCGCCATCCGAGTCAACGCCGCCCTACCCGATTTAGTAAAACCTGTCGCTTTATCCCCAATATATTGCTGTCTTTCCCTTTCCTTCCACCGCAAGCCTGATAGGCTACCACCAACAAGGGGCCGATATGATCCACGCCATTCTCATTCTTCTGACCTGCCAGCTTTTGGGCGAGGCGGGCAGCCGCGCGGCCTCGCTGCCCTTGCCTGGCCCTGTGCTGGGTCTGATGATCCTGCTGGCGGCGCTGGCGGTATTTCCGGCGCTCGCGGATAAGCTGCGCCCTGTGACACAGACCATTTTGGGCAACCTTTCGCTGCTCTTCGTGCCAGCGGGCGTCGGCGTGGTGCAGCATTTGCCCCTGATCGCGCAGGCGGGGGCGGGGATTGTGGTGGCGCTGGTGGCATCGACTGTGCTGGCCATCACCGCAGGGGCGCTGACCTTTGCCGCCGTGGCGCGGATGATCGGCAGCAAAGATGACTGATTTTGCCCAAATCTGGAGCTATCTGGCCACAGGCCCGCTGCTATGGCTGACCGCAACTCTTGCCGCCTACGCTGTAGGTGACGCCCTGTCGCAGCGCGCAAGCCGCGCGCCGCTCGTGAACCCCGTTCTGATTGCGGTTGCCCTGCTCGCTTGCGTTTTATGGGCCACGGGCACGCCATATCTGACCTATTTCCAAGGCGCGCAATTCGTGCATTTCCTGCTAGGGCCCCGCCACGGTGGCGCTGGCCCTGCCACTTTGGGACAACCGCGCGCGATTGCGCCGCGCCGCCTTGCCGATTGTGGCAGGGCTGATCGCAGGCTCGGCTATGGCCATCACTTCGGCCCTTAGTATCGCCGCCGCGTTTGGCATTTCTGGCCCTGTGCTGGCCTCGATTACCCCCAAATCCGCCACGGCACCTGTGGCGATTGGCATTGCCGAAAACATCGGCGGATTGCCAACACTGACGGCGGTTTTGGTGATTTTGACAGGGATCATCGGCGCGGTCATCGCCACGCCCCTGTTGAACCTTTTGGGCCTGACGGACTGGCGCGCGCGCGGCTTTGCAGTGGGGGTTGCCGCCCATGGCATCGGCACCGCCCGCGCCTTTCACGTCCACCCCACCGCAGGCGCTTTCGCGGGCCTTGGCATGGGCCTCAACGCAGTCCTCACCGCCCTCATCGCGCCCTATATCCTACAACTTTTTCTGTAACGCGCTTCTTTTCTTCCCAAATATCCACAGGGGGTGAGCGCAGCGAGGGGGCGCGTGCGCCCCCTTCCTTAGGCCAAATGCCCGCGAAAGGCGGCAATCACTTGGGTGTAAACATCGCGCTTAAAGGGGACAATCCCCGCCAGCATCTCATCTGCCGCAATCCATTTCCACGCCGCAAATTCAGGGTGATCGGTGGCGATATCAATCTGCGCATCCGCGCCCAGATAGCGCAGCAAAAACCACTTTTGCCGCTGGCCGCGATATTTGCCGCCCCAGACGCTGCCCAAAAGTTCGGGCGGCAGATCGTAGGTCACCCAATCATCGGTCTTGTCCACAACTTCGACCAAATCTGCCGCAATCCCCGTCTCTTCCCAAAGTTCGCGCAGGGCCGCCGCGCGGGGTTTTTCGCCCGCGTCAATCCCGCCTTGCGGCATTTGCCACGCAGCCGAAGCGCTGTCTTTGCGCTGGCCTGCAAAGATCAGGCCTGCGCCATTGATCAGGCAAATCCCCACGCAGGGGCGATAGGGCAGGTCCGTCATGGCTTTTCGGCGACCGCGTTCAGCCCGCGCAAGATGTCCACGGCATAGGCCAGCTGGTAATCCTCATCACGCAGCTTGGCCGATTCCTCGGTGCGGGCGCGCTCTTGTTCCAGCAGCTTAATTTCGTCTTCGGTCATCGAATCATTGCTGATGGCGCCGCGCAGATCGGCTTCCGAGCGTTGTTTTTCCGCCTCTTGCGCCGCCTGCGCCTCAACACCCTCTTCCTCTGGGTCGCGGCGAGGTTGGTTCACGACAATATCAGGCATCACGCCCAGCGATTGAATAGACCGCCCCGAAGGCGTGTAATAGCGCGCCGTGGTGATGCGCATTTGACCGCCATCTTTCAGCGGAACCAGCGTTTGCACCGACCCTTTGCCAAAACTTTTCGTGCCCACCACAATGGCGCGGCGCTGGTCTTGCAGCGCGCCCGCGACAATCTCGGATGCGCTGGCCGATCCGCCGTTGATCAGCACAACCATCGGCTTTCCTTGCGCCAAATCACCCGGAGAGGCGTTTTCACGGGTAGAATTTTGCGGCTCGCGCCCGCGCGTTGATACAATCTCGCCCGCCTCTAAAAACGCATCTGACACTAAGATCGACTGGCGCAGCAGCCCGCCTGGATTGTTGCGCAGATCTAAAACAAACCCCTCGACAGCGTCGATCCCGCCGATCTCCTTGATAGATTTGGCGATTTCCGTCTCTAGCCCCGAGAATGTCTGATCGCTAAAGGTCGTGATCCGCAGCACCGCCGTCTTGCCCACAATTCGGCTGCGCACAGCGGTAATTTTGATCGTGGCGCGAGTGATCGTCACGTCAAAGGGTTCGGGCACGTCTTCACGCGCTACGGTTATGACAATATCCGTGCCCACAGGCCCGCGCATTTTGTCAACCGCCTCGTCCAGCGTGATGCCCTGCACCGATTCGCCGTCCACATGGGTGATGAAATCGCCCGCCAGTATCCCCGCCTCGGCAGCAGGGGTTCCGTCCATGGGCGAGATGACCTTTACAAAGCCCTCTTCTTGCGTGACCTCAATCCCCAATCCGCCAAATTCGCCGCGCGTTTGGGTGTTCATATCGGCCGCACCTTCCGCGTTCAAATAGCTGGAATGCGGGTCTAGCGAGGTCAGCATGCCGTTAATTGCGGCCTCTATCAGCTGTTTGCTGTCCACCTCTTCGACATATTGGCCGCGAATGCGTTCAAAAATATCGCCAAACAGATCCAACTGTTCGAACAAATTGGGCTCGGCCTTGGCCTCTTGGGCCATAAGTGGCCCTGCCACTTGGGTCGCCAAAAACGCCCCCGCCATTGTTCCTGCAAATGCCGCAGCTACCAGTTTTTTCATCATCACCCTCGCTGTGCATAAGCGCCTTTGCGGATATGCGTTTTGCTATGCTTACAGCCCCTGCGCCGTGGCTGCAAACCAATCGGTGGGGTCAATCGAATTTGCGCCTTGGCGCAGTTCAAAATACAGCGTCTCAGTTTCGCGCCCCGCGCCGCCTGCTGTTGTCGGGGCCAACAAATCGGCGCTATCGTCGGCGCGCCCGCCCATCAAACCCAAAGCTGCACCTTTTGACAACACTTCGCCAACCTCTCCGAACACGTCACTTAGCCCTGCGATGACCAAAAGATAGCCGTCCCCCGGCTCTATGACCATCACATTTCCGTAATCCAGCAGCGGGCCGCGATAGCGAATTGTCGCCGCCCACGGCGCGATAACTAGGGCGGCTGGGCGGGTGGATAGCGTCACCCCCGGCCGTGCAACCCCGCGTGCGTCTACTTCGCCGGGGCGCAGCAAAACAGTGCCTAATGCTGGCAAATCAAGGCGGCCCTTGGCGGCGGCGAACCCTGCGGTGGCATCAGGATTTAGCGCCAGCCCAGCGGCAAATGCATCCAGCGTATCGGCGCTTTGCAGCAAATCGCGCAGAACATCTGGGTTTTCGGTAAAGCGGCGCGGCAAATCGGTGCGGTCTGAAATTGCCATGGCCAAAGTGCTGCGCGCGGTTTGTGCGGCGTCTAGGCCCCGCGTTAGGGTTTCCCCAGCCGAAACCTGCAAGGCGCGCAGCTGCGCCAATTCCGCCAGCTGGGTGCGCAGACTTTGCGCCTTGGCCTGTAAGGCGGGGGTAACTTCGGCCAAGATCATACCCGCGCGCACCGTGCCCACGGGGCCGCTTGGGTGCAGCAATAGGGTTGGGGCAGGCTCTGCCTCGATGCGCGACAAAACGGCAAGGAGTTGGGCGATCTGCCCCTGCTGGGCGGAAAAGTCTGCCAGCAAATCACCCTCGCGCTGTTGGCTTTGGCGCAGCGCCTCGCGCAGGGCAGCAAGCCCCGCCTCATAGGCGCGGATGGTTTGGGTCAGCGCGGTGATCTGGTCTTGTCCGCCGCTGGCGGCCCCCAGCGCATCCACCGCCGCCGCCAGATCATCGGCTGCGCGGGCGGCGTCATCGGCCACACCCGCCATGGCAGGCACGGGCAAGGCGAGCGACGATAAGGGCAAGGGCACGCAAAGGCCGCATCATGCGATCAGGCTTTCGCCCGTCATTTCAGGCGGCAGCGGCAGCCCCATCAGCGCCAGCACTGTAGGGGCCAAATCGGCCAGCCGCCCGCCTGTTCTAAGGCGCGCGCCCGCAGGCCCGCCCACCAAAATCACGGGCACGGGGTTGACGGTATGGGCCGTGTGCGGCCCGCCCGTGACGGGGTCAACCATCATCTCGCAGTTGCCATGATCGGCGGTGACAAGCATAGCCCCGCCCACCTTTTCCAGCGCCGCCAGCGCGCGACCCAGACCCGCATCCACCGCCTCGCAGGCGGCAATCGCGGCAGGAAGGCTGCCCGTGTGGCCCACCATATCGGGATTGGCAAAGTTGACGACGATCAGATCATAGCGCGCCTCTATCGCGGCGACCAAGTGATCTGCCACCTCGCCCGCGCTCATTTCAGGTTGCAAATCATAGGTCGCCACTTTGGGCGATTTGGGCATGGCGCGATCTTCGCCCGCAAAGGGTTCCTCGCGCCCGCCATTCAGGAAAAACGTCACATGCGGGTATTTTTCGGTCTCCGCCAGACGAAACTGGCGCAGGCCCTTTGCCGCCACCCATTCGCCAAGGCTGTTGCGAATGTCGCGCTTGGGAAAGGCGGTGGACAGATAGGCGTTATGCGCCACTGAGTATTCCACCATCCCCAGCTTGGCCGACCAAATGGGGCGTTTGCCCGCATCGAAATCGGCAAAATCGGGGGCCGCCAGCGCCGCCATAATTTCCCGCGCGCGGTCTGATCGAAAGTTCAGGCAAAACAGCCCATCGCCATCCTGCGCGCCCGTGTAATCTGCAATCACCGTAGGCGCCAAAAACTCGTCCGTCTCGCCCTTGGCATAGCTGGCGTCAATCGCCGCTTGCGGTGTGGCGGCCGCCGCGCCCTGCGCGCAAACAATCGCATGATGCGCCCGCGCGACGCGATCCCAGCGGTTGTCGCGGTCCAGCGCCCAATAGCGGCCAATAACCGTGGCAACCGATGCCCCATCTGGCAGACTGCCGAGCAGCGTTTGCATGAAGCCTGCCGCAGAGGAGGGCGCAACATCGCGCCCGTCTGTGATGGCGTGGATGACGACCATTAGCCCCAAATCCACCAGTGCCCGCGCGGTCGCAATCATATGGCTGATATGCCCATGCACCCCGCCGTTTGAGACAACCCCCATCAGGTGCGCGCGTCCGCCAGCAGACTTGACCGCAGCCGCAAAGGCCAGCAATTCGGCATTTCGCGCATAGCTGCCGTCTTCAATCGCCAAATCAATCGCGCCCAAATCCATCGCCACCACGCGGCCCGCGCCGATGTTGGTGTGCCCCACCTCGGAGTTGCCCATTTGCCCGCGCGGCAGGCCGACATCGGGGCCAAAGGTGGTGAGTGTGGCATTCGGGCAGGTTTCCCACAGGCGGCTGAAATGGGGCACTCTGGCCTGCGCGGGGGCCGAGGATTTGGGGTCAGGCCCAACGCCCCAACCGTCCAAAATGCACAGAACCACGGGTTTGGGAATTGCCATAATTTGCCTCATTGTTTTGGATACCCTAGCCTTGCCCCGCAAAGGGTGCAACTAGGCTGCGGGAACAGGGCGCGGACGGCCATCTTCGTCTATGGCGACAAAGGTAAAGACCCCCTTGGTCACTTTTTCGCGCCCCTCTTGCCCGCGCCGCAGCACCCACGCCTCGATCTGTAGGCCCATCGAGGTGCGGCCAACGCGGATCACCTCGACATAGATACACAACACATCGCCCACTTTGACGGGGCGGATAAATTCCATCGCGTCAATCGCCACGGTGGCCACGCGGCCTTGCGCGCGGCTGGCCGCCACGATCCCCGCCGCGATGTCCATCTGCGACAAAACCCAGCCGCCGAAAATATCGCCGTTGGTGTTCACATCGCGCGGCATCGCCAGCGTGCGCAGGGTAAGTTCGCCCTTGGGGCTTTCGCTCAGCCTCGCCCATTGTTTTCCACTCAAGATTGTGCCCGCCAGATACAACGATCCACAGATCAACACGCGGGCGTGGGGGTCAGATGTGGCGATATCGGCCAAGGCGTCTGCCACCGATGGCGCGGTGCGGGCCTCAATTCCCGCCGCTAGTGCCGCCGCCGCTGTCACCTCGGCGGGCAGGGTGTTTACCTCATTAGGAATAGATACCGCGTGCAGGGTTTTGGCATGGTTGCGCAAGGGTTCCATATAGCCGCGCACATCTTTGGTGTTCAGCATCCCGCAGATCAAATGCGTCTCGCGCGCGGGCAGGCGCGCCAGCGTATCTGCCACCGCCTGCCCGCCAGCGGGATTATGCCCGCCGTCTAGGAATAATTCGACATCAGGGGCCAAATCCACCAGCGGCCCCTTGCGCAAACGCTGCATCCGCGCGGGCCAAATAGCGCGGGTCACAGCCGCCTCGCAGGCCGCCTCGCCCATGCCCAAATACCGCAAGGCCGCCAGTGCCGCGCCCGCATTTTGCACCTGAAACGGGCCGATCAGGTTGGGCAGGGGCAAATCCAAGAGGCCGTTTTCATCTTGAAACACCAGCCGCCCGCCCTCCTCGCACACGTGCCAATGCTGGCCATAGGCCAGAACGGGCGCGCCATGGCGGGCGGCGACATTTTCGATCACCTCTAGCCCATCGGGCGACTGGGGGCCAACAATCACGGGAACGCCGCGCTTGATGATCCCTGCCTTTTCGCCCGCAATCTTCGGCAGCGTGTCGCCGAGATATTGCTGATGGTCCAAGGACACAGGTGTGATGATCGACAGTTTCGGCGTGATCACGTTCGTTGCATCCAACCGCCCGCCAAGCCCCACCTCTAGCAGCGTAAAATCGGCAGGGCTGCGCGCAAAGGCCAGAAATGCCGCGCAGGTGGTGATTTCAAAAAAGGTAATCTCATCAATGCCGTTTGCCTGCACACATTCATCCAGCAGCGCGGTCAGTTGGGCTTCTGAAATCAATTCCCCCGCCAGCCGAATACGTTCGTGAAACCGCGCCAGATGGGGCGATGTATAGGCGTGAACGCTGCGCCCCGCCCCTTCCAGCCCCGCGCGGATCATCGCCTGCGTGCTGCCCTTGCCATTGGTGCCCGCGATATGGATGGCGGGGGGGATGCGCGCCTCTGGATGACCCAGCGCGTCAAGCAGGCGATGCACGCGCCCCAAAGTCAGATCAATCACCTTTGGGTGCAGCGTCATCATCCGCTGCAAAACGCCGTCTGATCCCATCATGCGGGCTGCTCTTGCCCAATCACACCAGGGGGGGGCAGATCGCCCTTGATAGCGGGGGATTGGCGCATCAGCATCCGCAAAATGGTGATGAGTTCCTCGCGCAGTTCTTTGCGATGGGTCACGCGGTCTAGCATCCCGTGATCCAGCAGATATTCGGCGCGCTGGAACCCTTCGGGCAGCTTTTCGCGGATGGTTTGTTCGATCACCCGCGCGCCAGCAAAGCCGATCAGACAGTTCGGCTCGGCGATTTGCACATCCCCCAGCATGGCATAGCTGGCCGTCACCCCGCCCGTGGTGGGATGGGTTAGAACAACGATATAGGGCAGCCCCGCCTCGCGCAGCATTTGCAGCGCCACCGTGGTGCGCGGCATTTGCATCAGGCTAAGCAGCCCCTCTTGCATCCGCGCGCCGCCAGAGGCGGAAAATAGAACGAAGGGGCGCTTTAGCTTGATCGCGCGTTCGGCACCCGCGATGATGGCATTGCCCACATACATGCCCATCGAGCCTGCCATAAAGGAAAAATCCTGCGCTGCGGCAACGATAGGTGTGCGGCCAACTTCGCCCTCGGCCACCAGCATTGCATCTTTCTCGCCACTGGCCTTTTGCGCGGCTTTGATGCGGTCTGGGTATTTCTTTTGATCGCGAAATTGCAGCGGATCATGCACGGGTTCGGGCACTTTCACCTCGGTGAAAATGCCAAGGTCGAACAGCGCATTAAACCGATCACGGGGCGAGATCGCCATGTGATGCTCGCAATTGGTGCAAACATTCAGCGCCGCCGCCAGTTCGCGGTGAAACAGCATCGTCCCGCATTCGGGGCATTTCGTCCACAGATTTTCGGGCACGTCCCGTTTGGAAAACAGGCTGTCAATCTTGGGGCGGACGTAGTTGGTGATCCAGTTCATAGCATGCGGCCCTTTATACTGTTGCCAGTCAAATACGGCGCTTTGGCAAGAATTGCAATCTGGCGCGCGGGGGTTGATTTGGCCCCGCGCCGCGCCACATGCGCCTGATGCGCACACAGCCCCTGCCCCCAGAGATTATCAGCGAAGTCATCCAGATGGCGCTAAGTGATCACGACAGTTTCGCCGCCATCCGCGCCTTGCACGGGCTGGGGCCCGATGCTGTCAAAACGCTGATGCGCCAAAACCTAAAACCCGCCAGCTACCGCGCATGGCGCAAACGCGTGCGCGCCTTCGGAGATCGGCGCGAGGTGTATAAGTAGGGGTAGGTTGGATGAAGTGAGAGGATAATAATGTAAGAAAGGATAGAGAAAAAAAGGAAAAGGGAGGGAAGAAGGAGAAGAGATATGCGGAGGGAAAATGGGCCAAAAGAAACTATGAGGATAGGGGGGAAGAACTGAGCAAAAAGGAGAAGGAATCGGGGGGGAAGAGCGCCATGGGAGGGGAGAAGTGCTCAGATATGGATGGCCGAAAAAGAAAGAGATAGAAGGAGCTGTAAAGGGAGGAAAGAGTTAATATAAATAGAAGGGAAGGAATGTTCTGAATGAGGTGGAGAAAGGGTGATAGAGGATGTGAAAAACGGGGGAAGGAAAGAAAAAGGGGCAAGAGAAAAGAATAGAGGGGGGATTCATGAGAGGATAATGATATGAATGGAGGGAAGGTGGTGTTATGCTCTATTAGAGGAGAGGGTTGAAATGAGTGGAAAAGATATAAGAAAAGAAAGGAGAAGGGAAGAAAAGAAAGAGGGAGGAGAGTACTATTTGGGCTTTGAATGAGAGATAAATTGGGGGGATTGTGCATTTCCTGATGAGGTGATCGAGATGAGAGCTTTTATTGATTTGGCGCGAGAAAATAAAAGCCAGAGATGGTGGAAATCTAATGAATTTCGGACTGCCTTGATTTCTGAAAATAATGAAGTGAAAGAAAGCTATAAAGGACTAATGAGTGGAAATGTGAGATTGGTTGAAAGAAGCTGCCTTTAGAGATGCATTAGATGCTGTGATCCGAAATCTTTCTTCCTAGTGGCTAAAGAAAGATGGAGTGGGATTTAGAAAGTGTATCGCATAGATGAAAGAGGCTAGGGAAATTTGCTGATTTAAAAGATGAAGGGAAGTGTCGGGCTATCAGAATAAAAAGATGATTTTGAGAAGGAGATGAAAAGAAAGATTTGAAAGAATAATGGAGGTTTATTAGCATTATGAGAAGGGAATATCTGAAACACTAAAATTCTTATGCTGGGTTGGAATTTTGGGGTACCGGTGAGCTCTGGAATATTTTACGAAGAAGATTTATGAAATTAATAATTTTGAATTGAAATTGGAGAAATTAGGGTTATATTATGGGGGACAATAAATGAGATAGGAAATAAAATAAAAATAAAAATATAAAGGAGAAAGGCAAACGCCTACCCCCGCAGATGCCGCACCCTTGCCCCCCATTCGATTGCGGCGGCGTGGAGGCGGTCTATGCGCAGCTCTTCGCGCACTTCTTCCAGCATGCGCAGTTCGATCTCGCGCAATGTCCCGTCTGCCGTGGCCACGTCGCAGGCCAGCGCATAGGCGGTTTCAAACAGGCGTTCGGGCAGCGCGTCGCGGATCAGGCCAAACAGGGCGTCTAGCCCGTCTTCTTCCTCGAACAGATCGAACACCGTCTGCGCCACCACGCGGATACGGTCGGCGTCGTATTGCGCAAACACGGGCATATGGTTGACCATGCGCTGGATGGCGACCAGTTCGGGCGTGCGCATCTGCTCGTCGCTGGCCGATACGGCGATCATCACGGCAACCAGCGCGTCTTGCACCGAGAGAGAGGCGGGGGTGTCTTGCATGATTTCTCCTATTTCTGCGCAGATTATTGACCCCGCGCCCGCGCGGCAATAGAGGAAACAGGTCGCGCGCGATTTGGCGCGCAAATCTACAGGGAATATGGCGATGAGCGCGCTTCGTGATGCAGGGATGAAATCCAAGGCTTGGCCCTTTGAAGAGGCACGCGCGCTGCTGAAACGCTATGAGAAAAAGGCCCCCGAAAAAGGCTATGTTCTGTTTGAAACGGGCTATGGCCCCAGCGGCCTGCCCCATATCGGCACCTTTGGCGAGGTGGCCCGCACCACCATGATCCGCCGCGCGTTCGAGGCGATTTCCGATATTCCCACCCGTCTGATCTGCTTTTCCGACGATGTGGACGGCATGCGCAAAGTGCCCGAAAACGTGCCCCAGCAGGATATGCTGCGCGGCCATATGCAAAAGCCGCTGACATCGGTGCCCGACCCTTATGGCGAATATGGCAGCTTTGGCGCGCATAACAACGCGATGCTGCGGCGGTTTTTGGATACGTTTGGGTTCCAGTATGAATTCATCAGCGCCACCGAATTCTATAAATCGGGCCGCTTTGATGACACCTTGCGGCTGGCCACCGAACGCTATGACGCGATTATGAACATCATGTTGGCGTCTTTGCGCGAGGAGCGCCAGCAGACCTATTCCTGTTTTCTGCCGATCCACCCCGAAACGGGGCGGGTTTTATATGTGCCGATGAAGCATGTGGATGCGCTCAACCACACCATCACCTTTGATGATGAGGATGGGCGCGAATGGGTGCTGCCTGTGACGGGCGGCAATGTGAAGCTGCAATGGAAGCCCGACTTTGGCGCGCGTTGGGCGGCCTTGGGCGTGGATTTCGAAATGTATGGCAAAGACCATTCCACCAACACCCCCATCTATGACGGCATTTGCGAAGTGCTGGGCGGGCGCAAGCCCAACCACATGAGCTATGAGCTGTTCCTTGATGAAGAAGGGCAGAAAATTTCGAAAACCAAGGGCAACGGGCTAAGCATTGATGAATGGCTGACCTATGCGGCGACGGAATCGCTGTCTTATTTCATGTATCAAAAACCCAAAACCGCCAAGCGGATGCATTTTGATGTGATCCCGCGCGCGGTGGATGAATATCACCAGCAACTGCGCGCTTATCCAGACCAAGACATCGACGCGCAGGTGAACAACCCCGTCTGGCACATCCACCACGGGCAGCCGCCCGCGTCGAAAATGGTGGTCACCTTTGGGATGCTGCTGAATTTGGCATCCGTGGCGGGGGCCACCGACGCCGCTGGTCTGTGGGGCTTCATCAAGAAATATGCGCCCGATGCCAGCCCAGAGGCAAACCCTGATCTGGATGCCGCCGCCGCCCATGCCGTGCGCTATTTCACCGACCGTATCGCGCCATCGCGCAAGTTCCGCCTGCCTAATGAGATGGAGCGCGCTGCAATGGAAGACCTGCGCGCGCGCCTTGTAGCATGGGAGGGCGAGACAACCGACGACGCGCTGCAAACCATGGTCTTCGCCGTGGGCAAAGAGCATGGGTTCGACCCGCTGCGGGCGTGGTTTCAGGCGCTGTATGAGGTGCTGCTGGGCGCATCGGACGGCCCCCGCTTTGGCGGGTTCGTCGCGCTGTATGGTGTGAGCGAAACGATTGCGCTGATGGACAGGGCTTTGGCGGGGGAATTGGTGGCTTAGGCCGCCCCCAGCCTTGACGCCTCGGCCTTTTCAAACACAAAGCACGCGGGGTCGTGGTCATTGACCATGCCCACCGCCTGCATAAAGGCGTAAATCGTGGTTGGCCCCACGAATTTCCAGCCCAGTTTCAGCAGGGATTTGGACAGCGCGGTAGACTCTGCCTTGGCCGAAGGGGTTGCCCCCGCAGCACGCGCGGACGGGGAAAAACGCCAGAAATAGGCGGCAAGCGATCCATGCGCGGCCACCATTTCCTGTGCGCGGCGGGCGTTGTTGATTGCAGCCTCGATCTTGCCACGGTGGCGCACAATGCCCGCATCCGCCAGCAGCCGCGCCACATCGCCGCCCGTAAACGCCGCCACGCGCGCTATATCAAACCCCGCAAAGGCGGCGCGAAACCCGTCCCTTTTGTTCAAAATCACACGCCAGCTAAGGCCCGATTGAAAACTTTCCAAACACAGCCTTTCAAACAGCGCATTATCGCCCCGCACAGGAAAGCCCCATTCGCTATCGTGATAGGCTTCGTAAACAGCGTCCCCCACGCACCAATGGCAGCGATGGGGGGCGGGCGTATCTGCGGGCATGGCGCACCTTTGCGGGAACTTTGCAAGAACATGTAGCCATAATGCGCTGGCGCGTGCAACGGCGGGAATGTGATTTGCCAAAGGATGCGCTTGCGCTACCTTTTCAGCACATACCAGAAGGCCGAACTTCCAAAACACCCAACTTCCAAAGGAACACCCGATGCGCCTTTATGTTTTGATCGCCGCGCTATTCTTCACCCAGCCCGCCGCTGCCCAAGACGCGCCCATCAGGGCCACGATCCAATCGCAAATTGACGCAATGGCGGCGGATGACTTTGCGGCCGCTTTTGCCTATGCCGCCCCCAATATCAAGGGCATCTTTGGCAGCGCCGATCGCTTCGAGGCGATGGTGCGCAGTGGCTATCCGATGGTCGTCGCCCCGCGCGAGGTGCGGATGTTAGAGCTGCGCACCGTGGCGGGCAACCTGTGGCAGCGGGTGCTGATGGTAGATAACGCGGGGGCCACGCACCTGTTGGATTACATGATGGTGGAAATCGAAGGCGGCTGGCGAATTGCCGCTGTGCAACTGCTGCCCTCGCAAGGGGTCAGCGCATAGCTTGATCGACATTGCCAAAGGGGCGCAGTTGGCAATCGGTTCATCTACGGGCCTATTGACGCGCTCTGCAGCGCGCCAAACACAGCGCGTGTTTTCCCGCCCCCGTTTCCAGCCTAGCCTTGACGCCCGATAAAAATCCAAAACCCTTCGCGGATTGCGTGGCGCTTTGGCGGAGTGAAATATTTTTTGTGTGATCGTTCGAAACGAAAAATATGCGCGACTGAATTGGGCTGGTTTTCGAAAAACCGCTTCACACTTATTTAAAATTTTTGTCGGACAACGTGATTACGCTGGCGGAGGGCGCGCTATGGAAATCTACGGTCTGATTATGTTTGCGTGTTTGCTGGTTGGATTCAGCGATGTCTTTGCAACAGGGCAAGACGATGAAAGCGGCCTTACTGACGGCGGCGGTAGCGATGGCGGCAACGGTAGCGGTAGCGGTAGCGGTAGCGGTAGCGGTGGCGGTAGCGGTGGCGATAGCGGTGGCGGTAGCGGTGGCGGTAGCGGTGGCAACTCCCCAAACAATCCGCCCATAACAGACGCGCGCATTTTTGATGATAGCGACGGTTTGGATGACGGGCTTATTGCGGGAACTGCGGGCGATGATTTGATATCTGGCAGCACGCGCGCGCAGGGCTTTGACGGCGACGATCTGACGAACCCGAACGATATGTTCACCGCGTTTAGCGGCAACGATACCGTCAACAGTGGCTTTGGCGACGATGCGGTTTTTGGCGGTGACGGCAGTGATCTACTCAATGGCGATGCAGGCAATGATACCCTTGACGCAGGGGCGGGGTTTGACAGTCTGTTTGGCGGCGAAGACGACGACGAGCTGTATGGCGGCCTTGGGAATGACAGTGTCGCGGGCGGTTCGGGCAGCGATATAGCCTTTGGCGAAGCTGGCGATGACACGGTCATTGGGGGCGACGGCGACGACATCCTGTTTGGCGATATCGGCAATGACAGCCTAGACGGCGGTGATGGCGATGACGACCTTTTCGGTGACAGCGGGGATGACAGCCTTTACGGCGGCATTGGTGATGATACTATGGATGGCTTGGAAGACAATGACATCTTAGACGGCGGTTTAGGCAACGACCTTGCGTTCGGCGATACGGGCAACGACTGGCTACTTGGCGGCGGCGGGAACGACAGCCTTAGTGGCGAGCAAGGCAATGACAGCCTAGATGGGGGTGATGGGAATGACGGCCTGATTGGCGGCGACGACGATGACATCGTTGCGGGCGGTTCGGGCAACGATACGCTGAATGGCAATGGCGGCAACGATACCCTTGCAGGCGGCGCGGGTTTGGATGGTTTGTTTGGCGGCGCAGGGGCGGATGTTTTTGCGTTGGAAGATGACAATGGCGTGGCACCCGCACCGCCCGATGCCGCCACCGCCCGCGCCACCACAACAGCGGTAGAAGATTTCGAGCAAGGCACGGATAGATTGGATTTAGCCGACGCCTATCCCAACCTTACCGCAGCCCTTGCCGATGCAGCCGACCTTGGGGATGGATCAGGTCTCTACTTTGCGCAGCCCAATACCACAGTGTTTGGGCTGACAGTGGCCACCCTTACCCTTGGCAGCACGACATTTACGGCGTGATGGAACGGCCCGTTCAAAGCCCAAAAGGGGCGCGGCCCGCGCAATTTGGGATTTCAGAAATGCAAAGGGCGCGGCAGGTTGCCCCGCCGCGCCCCTTTTTGCAATGCGAAGGCCTTAGGCTTCGGCAGCTTCTTCGGTTTCGACAAAGCCCGATGGCGCAGTGATATTGGCAATCACAAAGTTGCGCGCGATCGTGGGCTTGACCCCTTCGGGCAGCACAACGTCGTTGATGTGGATCACTTCGTTCATCTTGCGGCCCGTCAGATCGACGGTGATGTGATCGGGGATGTCGGATGCCAAAACTTCCAGTTCCACGTCCGAACGCACAACGGTCAGGGTGCCGCCGCGCTTTAGGCCAGGGCTGGCCTCGTGATTGATGAAATCAACGTGGATGAACAGGTTGATGCGGCTGTCATCATTCAGACGCATGAAATCGACGTGCGTTGGCAGGTCTTTGACCACATCGCGCTGAACGCCGCGGCAAACCACATGCACATCGGGCTGGCCTTCAACCTTTAGGTTGAACAGCGTGGACAGGAAACGGCCCTGACGCAGGCGTTTCAGCAGCATGTTATATTTCAGTTTCACTGCCACTGGCGCTGCATTGCCGCCATAGACAACTCCGGGTACATATCCATCGCGACGAGATTGACGAGCGGCCCCCTTGCCTGTCCCCATCCGTGCCTCGGCGATAAGATCTGGGATCTCACGTGCCATAGTATTTCTCCATATATAAGTCCGCCAACGTTCAAGGGTGCATGGCGCGACTGGGCGGCGTTAAAGGGGAATCGGCGCAAAGGCAAGCGGGAAATGGGTGGATTTCCCTGAAAAATCGAAAAGGCCCACCCTTTCGGGCGGGCCTTTTGCAGATGTCTTGTGGCGATTACAGGTTGTAAGACCGCTCGCCATGCGAGGCCAGATCCAGACCTTCACGCTCTGCCTCTTCGGACACGCGCAGGCCAACCAGCGCCTTGGCGATCATCAGGGCGATATAGGCAACCACTGCTGACCAGACGATGGTGATACCCACGCCCAAGGCTTGGGCGTAAAGCTGCGCGCCCATGGTGCCGCCTTCGGCGATAAAGCCCGTCCCGCCCAGACTTTCAGCCGAGAAGATGCCCACGCCCAGCGCGCCAACGATACCCGCCACGCCGTGGATGCCGAACACATCAAGGCTGTCGTCATAGCCCAGCTTGGCCTTAACGGTGGTCACAAAGTAGTAGCTGACGATGGATGCAATCACACCCAACGCAATCGCGCCCATCGGGCCAACAGTGCCGCAGGCAGGGGTGATAACAACCAGACCCGTGATCATGCCCGAAGCCGCGCCCAGCATGGATGCCTTGCCGCGCAGCACCGCCTCGATCCCAGCCCATGCCAGCGTTGCCGCCGCCGTGGCCACAAAGGTGTTGATCATCGCCAGCGTTGCGCCGCCGTTCGCTTCTAGGTTAGAGCCGACGTTAAAGCCGAACCAACCCACCCACAGCAACGACGCGCCGATCATGGTCATCACCAACGAGTGCGGCGACACATATTGTCTTTGCCGTAGCCCACACGCTTGCCGATCACGATGGCCGCAACCAAAGCAGCCACACCTGCATTGATGTGCACAACCGTGCCGCCAGCAAAGTCGATGGCGCCGTGGTTATAGATCAGGCCCGCGGCATCCCACACCATGTGGGCAATCGGGAAATACGAAAACGTCACCCAGATACCCGCGAAAATCATCGCGGCGGAAAACTTGATCCGCTCGACAAAGGCGCCCACGATCAGCGCGGGCGTGATGGCCG
This sequence comes from Cypionkella sp., assembly GCA_034519315.1. Taxonomy (GTDB): domain Bacteria; phylum Pseudomonadota; class Alphaproteobacteria; order Rhodobacterales; family Rhodobacteraceae; genus Cypionkella. Next base: position 46,789 of record JAXHON010000024.1, read on the forward strand.
CAAAGGTCATCTGGAATGCGATGAACAGATATTCAGGAATGACATACTCTGCCGAGAAGGTGGCCGACATGCTGTCGGGCGTAACCCCTGCTAAGAACAGCTTGCCAAGCCCGCCCCAATAGGGCGAGGTGCTGCCCCCGAAGGCAAAGGAATAGCCGTAGATCACCCAAATCACCATCGCCATGCAGGCAATTGCGGTGGTTTGCATCAACACCGACAGCATGTTTTTGCTGCGCACAAGGCCGCCGTAGAACAGCGCAAGGCCGGGCAAGATCATCAGCAAAACCAAGATCGTGGCAACCATCATAAAGGACACATCGCCCTTATCCATGACAGGCACAACTTCGGCGGCAACCTCGGCAGCCGCTTCGGTGGTTGCGGCCGCTGTCTCTTGCGCCCAAGTAGGCAGAGCGGCAAATATGCCCGCGCCCGCCAATGTTAGAAATTTATTCAATTGTGACATATCTTTCTCCCCTTACAGCGCATCATCGCCCGTCTCGCCCGTGCGAACGCGCAATGCGCCCTTCACGTCAAGAACGAAGATTTTTCCATCGCCAATTTTGCCCGTGCCTGCGGTTTTGGCGATTGTGTCCACCACCTGATCGGCAAGGCCATCGGCCACCACGATTTCCAACCGCATTTTGGGCACGAAATTCACGGCATATTCTGCGCCGCGATAAATTTCCGTATGGCCCGATTGCGCGCCAAACCCTTTGATTTCCGTCACCATCATCCCGCGCACACCTATGGCGGTCAGTGCTTCGCGCACCTCGTCCAATTTGTATGGCTTTATGGCAGCAATGATCATTTTCACGTTGCACCCCTTTCTTGCAGGCCGTTTGTGACCTCGCGCTCATCACGCCGCGCTTTGCAGGCGCAGCACAAGTTTTCAGCAGCGGAAAAACGCCGCCCCAAGGATTATGTCTAAATTTTAGGCTAAATAAATTGTTATCGCTGAAATATTGGGCGCAAATCGCGCGCGAATCGGTTTTGCAACGCCTCCCCAAAGGCGGCAAAACAGGTTAGAGTGTCGGTAATAAGAATCTAAGGCACGGCAGAACATGGCAGGATCAGGGGATAATCGTCGCCCGCCTTTGGTGGCAGACCGCCGCTATGGCGCGCCTGCCCCCCTGCGCAAACCAGCCCCCGCGCCAAAGGCCCCGCGGCCAAAACCCAAACGCAGCGGCCCGCGCAATGTCATCTTGCGCATCATCTGGTTTTTCTTGCGGCCTGTTTGGCGGATGTTCGTTTGGTTCATGTGGCGCATCGGCATTTTGGGCGCGCTCACGCTGGGCGGTATCGTGTTGTATTTCTACGCCCAGCTGCCCGATGTCACCGCCCTTCTGGACGCGCGCGCCAAGGGGTCGGTCACGCTGCTAGACCGCAATGATCAGGTCTTTGCTTGGCGCGGGGAAACTTTTGGCGGGCAGATCACATCCGATGACGTTTCAAAACACCTGCGCAACGCCGTTGTTGCCACCGAAGACAAACGCTTTTATCGCCATTTTGGCATATCTCCGCGCGGCATCGCATCAGCGATCCGCATCAACCTGTCTGAAGGGCGCGGCCCGCTAGAGGGGAACGGCGGCAGCACAATCACCCAGCAGGTTGCGAAACTGCTGTGCCTTGGCGTGGCCTATGATCCCGCCAAATGGAAAACCGAAACAGCCTATGAAGAAGACTGTCGTGGCGGCGGGATTTACCGCAAGCTGAAGGAAATTCCCTATTCCATGGCGATGGAGCTGAAATACTCTAAGGCGGAAATTCTGACGATCTATTTCAACCGCGCCTATTTGGGCGCTGGCGCGCGCGGGTTCGAGGCAGCGGCCCAGCGCTATTTCGGCGTATCGGCCAACCAAGTTGACCCCGCGCAGGCGGCGATGCTGGCGGGGCTGCTGAAGGCGCCCTCGCGCTTTGCCCCCACCAATAACCTAAAACGCGCCCAAGACCGCGCCAATGTCATCATTGGCCTGATGGAGGAACAGGGCTATTTGCAACCCGACGAGGCCGATGTCGCCCGCAAATTTCCCGCCGTTCTATCCGCCCAAGCGCAATCCAAATCGGGCGGCTATTTTGCCGATTGGGTGATGGAAACCGCGCCTGATTTCCTAACCTCTAGCACCACCGAAGATGTGATCATGCACACAACTTTGGACGCCAAACTGCAAAACGACGCGGAAGAGGCGTTGAAATACGTCTTTGACACCAAAGTGAAAGAGGGCTCAAAGGCCCAAGTTGCCATTGTACTGATGAGCGCGGATGGCGCAGTGCGCGCAATGGTCGGCGGGCGCGAGGCGACCGATGCAGGCAATTTCAACCGCGCGACGCAGGCGCTGCGGCAAACGGGGTCTTCGTTCAAACCCTTTGTCTATGCCGCCGCGATGGATTTGGGCTGGTCGCCGTCTGATTTTGTCGAAGACATTCCGATGACGATCAATATCCCCGGCTCTGGTCCATGGTCGCCGCAAAATTATGACCGCGAATACAAAGGGCTGATGACCCTCACGCAGGCGCTGGCCGAAAGCCGCAATATCCCCGCAGTGAAGGTCGCTGAAGCAATGAGCCGCGACGCCGTGCGCAATGTGGCGGCAGGGTTTGGCATCACGGGCGAGATGGCCGCAGGCCCCGCGCTGGCGCTTGGCGCATCGGAATCGACCCTACTGCAAATGACGGGCGCCTATGCGGGCATTCAAAATGGCGGCACGGCGGTGCTGCCCTACGGTCTGCGCGAGCTGCGCCTGAAAAACGAGGCCGAACCCCTTATGGGCGCGGGAGGGGGGCTTGGCGAGCGGGTGATCTCGCTAGAGGCGGCGCAGCTGCTGACCTATATGATGACCCAAGTGGTCGAGGCGGGCACAGGCACCCGCGCGCGGCTGGACGGCCGCCAAGCCGCAGGCAAAACAGGCACAACCCAAGCCGCGCGCGATGCGTGGTTTATCGGCTTTACCGCCGATTATGTCGGCGGCGTTTGGATGGGCTATGACGATAACGCGCCTTTGACGGGTGTCACGGGCGGCGGTCTGCCTGCCCAAATTTGGCACGAGGTGATGGCGCGCGTGCATGACGGACTGCCCGCCACCCCGCTGAACCTGATCGTGCCAGAGCCGCGCCTGCCGCCCACGGCCACTGGCGCTGCGAATGGCGCAGAAACAGGTACTGCGACCACGGCAGACCCAAATCTGCCCGTCGATCCCAACGCTGGCCTGTTGCCCAACGCGCCTCAGGCGGGCGGGAACACAGGCGCATTGCCGCGTCCCCGCGATGGGGGCATCGAAACCTTTCTGGATCGTCTGTTCGGAAACTGATGCGGCATCTTGCGGACTTGCCTTTGCACCGAGCGAGACCTAGATTAGAAACATTCTAAACTAGGGGCTGCCTATGCTATCCTCCATTGCGTCGCGACGCCGCTTTGCTGATCTTTCCGCCCAAGAGGTGCTGGCGCTGGCGATTTCATCCGAAGAGGATGACGCGCGCATCTACCGCAGCTATGCACAGGTGCTGCGCGGTGACTACCCCGCCACGGCAGCCGTATTCGATGGCATGGCGACCGAGGAAGACACCCACCGCGCGCGGCTGATCGCGCTGCACCAAAAACGCTTTGGCGATGTGATCCCGCTGATCCGCCGCGAACATGTCGCGGGTTTTTACGCCCGCCGCCCTGTTTGGTTGCAAAAGAACCTGCCCCTAGACACTATCCGCAATGATGCCCGCGCGATGGAGGCGCAGGCAGAAAAATTCTATCGCACTGCCGCTGCGGCAACATCCGATGCCGATACCCGCAAGCTGCTGGGTGATCTGGCCGCCGCCGAGGCGGGGCACGAGGCGCGGGCCAAGGGCCTGACTGCGCAGCATTTGGACGAAGACACCCGCGCGGGCGAAGACGCCAGCGCCAAGCGGCAGTTCATCCTCACATGGGTGCAACCGGGCCTTGCGGGGCTGATGGATGGATCGGTGTCCACCCTTGCGCCCATCTTTGCCACCGCCTTTGCCACCCAAGACACTTGGACGACATTTCTGGTTGGCACGGCGGCATCGGTGGGCGCGGGCATATCCATGGGCTTTACCGAGGCCGCGCATGATGATGGCGTTTTGTCAGGGCGCGGCAGCCCGTGGAAGCGGGGGCTGGCCTCTGGCGTGATGACGACCCTTGGCGGCATGGGCCACGCCCTGCCCTATCTGATCCCCGATTTCTGGACAGCCACAAGCATCGCCATTGCCGTCGTCTTCATCGAGCTGTGGGCGATTGCGTGGATCCAAAACCGCTTTATGCAAACCCCGTTCTTGCGCGCCGCATTGCAGGTTGTGCTGGGCGGCGCCTTGGTGTTTGCTGCGGGGGCGCTGATTGGGGGCGGCTGATACGGAGGGCCAAGCATGTATCGTAAGGGCGAAATCAGATACGAACCCCTGCCCCTGCCCGACCGCGTGCAAAAGCCCGCCGATCAGGCGCTGGCGAGTGCGCTGGCCTTTCGTGATTACATGAAAAAACGCCATTCGGTGCGCCATTATGCCCAAACGCCCGTGCCAGCGGGCGTGATCACCGCCTGTATCGAGGCCGCTGTGTCGGCCCCATCAGGCGCGAACCACCAACCTTGGCATTTCGCCGCCATCTCAGACCCTGCGATGAAGGCCCGCATTCGCGCCGCAGCCGAAGAGGAAGAGCGCTCCTTTTACGCGGGCGGGGGCGGGGATGAATGGCTATCCGCGCTGGAACCCATCGGCACGGGGCCAGAAAAACCGCACTTGACCGACGCGCCTTGGCTGATCGTGATCTTTGCCCAGCGCTATGGGATGACCGATGACGGCGCGCGCTATAAGAACTACTATGTCCCCGAAAGCGTGGGCATTGCCACGGGTTTTTTGATTGCCGCGCTGCACCACGCGGGGCTGGTCTGCCTTGAACACACCCCCAACCCAATGGCGTTTTTGAACGATCTATGCGACCGCCCCGCGCATGAAAAACCCTGTATGATCCTGCCCGTGGGCTATCCTGCCAATACCGCCACCGTCCCCGCCGCCGCCAAGCGCAAAAAACCGCTGGCGCAGGTGATGTCGGTGTTTGGCAATTAGCCCGCCTGTGATACCTTACACTGAATTGGATGGAGTGGAAAATGCGCGCCTTTTTGATCGCCCTTATGCTGTGCGCCCCTGCAATGGCCTTTGCGGATCAAATGGAAACCGCCGCCCTATCGGCAATAAACGCCGCCCGCGCCAAGGCAGGCTGTGCGGCGCTGGCGGTGAACCCCAAACTGCAAAAGGCCGCTGCTGGCCATGCGGCGGCTATGGCCAAGCAGAACTTTTTCTCTCACACGGGCAAAGACGGCTCTAAACTGAAAGGCCGCATCGACCGCACAGGCTATCGGTGGGGCGCGATTGCCGAAAACATCGCCGCAGGCCAACCCTCGGCAGGCGAGGTTGTGGCCACATGGCTGGGCAGCGCGGGGCATAAGAAGAATATGCTGAACTGCACCTATACCGAAACGGGGCTGGCGGTGGCCTATCAGCCTGATGATAAACCGCTCAACGGCAATAGCTATCCGTTCAAATATTACTGGGTGCAGGTCTTTGGACGCCCCTAAGCCGCGCCTTCTGATCGACGCCGACGCCTGCCCGGTTAAGGCCGAGGCAGAGCGTGTCGCCACCCGTTTCGGGATTGAAATGATGGTCGTCTCAAACGGGGGCCTGCGCCCCTCGCCCAATCCTTTGCTGCACAATATCTATGTGCCAGCGGGTGCGGATGAGGCGGATAAATGGATCGCGGACGCCTGCACGCCGCGCGATGTGGTGGTGACTTCCGACATTCCGCTTGCCGCTAAATGCCTTGCCAAAGATGCCCAAGTGATCAAGCATAATGGCGAGCTGCTGACCCGCGCCAATATCGGCATGGTGCTGGCCCAGCGCGATTTGATGGCCGATCTGCGCGCCGCCGATCCGTTTCGGGCAGGCGGGGGCAGGCCATTTTCAAAAGCTGACCGCGCGCGGTTTTTGGACAACTTAGATCGTTTGCTGCACGCGGCCCTGCGTCGCAATTAGAACAGCCCCGCGCCAGCGCATGGCCCATAGTTGCCCCATGCGCAGACCCCACCAACACTGGCGTATTTCTGGCACTTGGCTAAATGCGCGCGGCTGGCTGGGCATTGCCTTGATCTGCGGGGCGGTGTTTACACCCTGCTGCGCGAGGTGATGCGGCGCAAGGACGTGGCCGCAACCAGCGGCGAGATTTAGGGGGATGACATGCAAATCATTGGCGCGGATGCCGAGGCGCGGCTGACTTGGGCAGGGCTGCTGGACGCATTGCAGGCAGGCCACCGCTTGCCCCGCGCCGAGATTGCCGACCTGCTGCTGACGCGCGGGCAGGACAAACTGCTGAATCGCGCGGCATGGATTGCGGGGCTGGGATCGCTGGTCAAGGTGGCCACGGTTTACCCCGGCAACTCCGCCCACGGCATTCCAACCGTCAACGGCGCGTGCAGCGCTGTTCGACGATGCCACGGGTCAGCTGGCCGCGCTGATTGATTTTCACATGGTGACGAAATGGAAAACCGCTGGCGACAGCCTGCTGTCGGCCTCGCGACTTGCCCGCCCTGATGCGCAGAATTTCCTGCTGGTGGGCGCAGGAACGGTCGCGCGCTCGATGGTGCAGGCCTACCTGTCCATCTGGCCAGATGCGCAGTTTCGCGTCTGGGCGCGCAACCCCGCCAGCGCCGCCGAACTGGGCCTGCCTGTGGCCGAGGATTTGGAAAAATCCGTGGCTTGGGCCGATGTGATCTGCACCGCCACCATGGCCAGCGCCCCGCTGATCCGCGGCGAATGGCTGCGCGCGGGCCAGCACCTAGACTTGATCGGCGCCTATACCCCGCAGATGCGCGAAGTGGACGATACCGCGATGCGCCGCGCCCGTGTTTTTGTGGATAGCCGCGCCACCACAATCCACCATATTGGCGAGTTGATGGCCCCCATCGCCGCAGGTGCGATCAGCGCGGGCGATGTGATCGCCGATTTCTACGACGACCCTGCGCTGTTTGCGCGCACATCCGATGATCAGATCACCATCGCCAAAAACGGCGGCGGCGCGCATCTGGATTTGATGACGGCGACTTATATCCTGCGCGCCAGCCAAGCGTAGACGCCAAACCTATCCCCGCCGTTCAAACAGGCGCAGCATCTGAGAAATACGCGGCAGCGCCCCCGTTTCAAACCGCGAGCGGGTTTCCAAAACGGGGCGGTTTTTCGAGACATCGGGCGTATCTTCGCGCAGCACAATATAGACGCCCGCTGCGATGATGATCAAAGTGCCGATGCCCGTGGTCAGGTCAATATCCTCGCCAAAGATGACATGACCAAAGATGATTGCCCAGATGATCTGGCTGTATTGCATGGGCGCTACAATGATCGCGGGCGCGCGGCGATAGGCGGCGATGATCAGCGCCCCGCCAATCAGGCCCAGCGCCGCAATCCCCGCCATCATCGCAAAATGCTGCGGCGGCACGGGCACATAGACAAAGGGCAGCGCCAACCCCATCACTACGAAATTGGCCATCATCGGGTATAGCATCAGCACCACAGCCCGCTCTGCCCCACCCACTTTGCGCACAATCACCGATGTCGCCGCCCCCAACATCGCCCCCGCCAGCGCCGCCAAATGGCCAAATCCCAAATCCGCCTGCCCTGGCCGCAGCACGACGACCACACCCAAAAGGCCCACAACAATCGCAAGGCCGCGATGCAGCCCCACCTTTTCGCCCAGCAGCGGAATGGCCATCAGCGTGATCAGAATCGGCATCGTAAAGAAAATCGCATAGACCTGCGCCAAGGGCAGCACCGAAAAGGCATGAAAGCTAGCCACTGCGCCAATAACGGCGGTTGCGGTGCGAATGGCTGTCCACAGCGGCAGTTTCGGGATCAGATTGCCATCCGTGCGGTCGCGCATCATCGCCAGCGTCACCAAAGGAAACCCCAGCAGACCCGAGAAAAAGATCAACTGAAACGGGCTATAACTGCCGCCCAGAAACTTGATCAGCACATCATGCGTGGCGTAAACCGCAAAGGCCGCAAGGGCAAGCAGCGCGCCGATCACGTTGGATGGTGGCGGGGTCATGCGCTCTCCGTTTGCCGCGAGGAGTTTAGAATATACAGCCCCGCCCCAATAATCACCGCCAGCCCCGCCCATGTGGCGGGCGTGATGCCCTCGTCAAATATGAACGCCGCCGTCAGCGCCGCCCATAGAATTTGGCTGTATTGCATGGGGGCGACGATAATCGCAGGCGCTGCGCGATAGGCCGCTATGATCAGCGCAGCCCCCCCAAAGCCGCAAACCGCCATCGCCCCTGCCAGCGCCAAATGCGCCAGTGGCATAGGCTGATAGACAAAGGGCAATACCAGTGTCGCGACGGCCAATTGGCTTAGCATTGGATAGATGATGTTCACCTCAGGCCTTTCGGCATTGGCGGTTTTGCGCAGGATGACAAAGTTGAACGCACTGGCAATCGCGCCCACAACAGCCGCCAAATGCACCCATGTCAACGGAATTTGCCCTGGTTGCAGCGCAATCACCACGCCGACGAAACCTGCCAAAACGGCCACGCCCCGCCACAGCGATATCGGCTCGCCCAGCATCCATGCGGCCAGCAGGGTCACCATCAGCGGCATGGTGAAAAAGATCGCATAGGCCTGCGCCAATGGCATATTGCCAAAGGCATAGACGACAAAGACCGTATTGACCAAATTGACCGCGCAGCGCATGGCCATCCATTTGGGCATACGCGGGCGAAATGTGCCCACCTCTTTGTCCAGCGCCATTTTGGTCAGCACTATGGGCGCAAGCGCGATCCCAGAAAAAAACATAATCTGGAATGGGTTATACATGCCCAGAAACTTGATGATATTGTCATTGGCGGCATAAACCGCCATGGCCCCAAGGCCCAACAATGCGCCCCGCAAGGCGGATGGATGTGTCAAAATTGACCTACTTTGCATGGGATGTTTGCGCAAACATTAGGCCCGCACTATTGCGCGGGCCCATTGAATTGACAAGTCGCGGAATACTTAAAGTGACGCAGATAGCGCCGCCACAATCGCATCGCCCATTTGGCTGGTAGAGACTGGCACCCCGCCCGCAGGCCCCATCAGATCGGCGGTGCGCACACCGTCCGCCAGCACTTTTTCCACGGCCTTCTCGACCCGTGTCGCCTCGTCCAACAGACCAAAGGAATAGCGCAGCGCCATAGCAAAGGACAAAACGCAGGCAATCGGGTTCGCCTTTCCCTGCCCGGCAATATCGGGGGCCGAGCCGTGGACGGGTTCATACAGCGCCTTGGGGCGACCATTGGCCATCGGCAGGCCAAGGCTGGCTGATGGCAGCATCCCCAAAGACCCTGTCAGCATCGCCGCCATATCGGACAGCAAATCGCCAAACAGATTGTCGGTCACAATCACATCAAACTGTTTGGGCCAACGGCACAGCTGCATCGCGCCTGCGTCGGCATACATATGCGACAGCGCGACATCGGGATATTCCTTGTCATGGATGTCCTGCACAACTTCGCGCCACAGGATGCCCGATTCCATCACATTGGCCTTTTCCATCGAGCACACTTTGTTGCCCCGCTTGCGCGCCAGATCAAAGGCCGACCGCGCCACGCGGGCAATCTCGGATTCCGTATACCGCTGGGTGTTGATGCCCACCCGCTCGTTCCCTTCGGTGAAAATGCCGCGCGGCTCGCCGAAATAGACGCCGCTTGTCAATTCGCGCACGATCAAAATATCCAGGCCCGCAACAACGTCTTTTTTCAGGCTGGAGAAATCGGCCAGCGCGTCAAAGCACTGCGCGGGGCGCAGGTTGGAAAACAAATCCATTTCCTTGCGCAGACGCAAAAGCCCGCGTTCGGGCTTTACGCTGAAATCCAACGTATCATATTGCGGCCCGCCAACAGCGCCCAGCAGCACCGCGTCCACCTCTTGCGCGCGCGCCATGGTTTCATCCGTCAAGGGGGTGCCATGCGCGTCATAGGAACAGCCGCCCACCAGCCCTTCGGAGACGTCAAATGTGATCCCGCGCTTGGTGTCGAACCAGCCGATGATCTTCTTCACTTCGGCCATAACTTCGGGGCCGATGCCGTCGCCTGCTAGGATTAGGATGGATGGATTGGACATGGTGATCTCGCTGCTAAATTGGTTGGCGTTGGCCTAGCCTTTGGCGCGGATGGGGTCAAGACGGCGCGACTTAGGGCAAGGCAACATCCACCCAAACAGGGCGATGGCGCGAGGCGGTGGCAAGCATTGCCGCAGCGGGGTCGCGATCGGCTGGCCAGACCACGCCCGCGCCTGCCACCGTCAAATCGCGGCTGGGCAGGATATACTCGACCCGCAATCCGCCAAGCCCGCCGTAAAGCGCGGTATCCAAGGCAGGATCGCCCGCCTGCCCCGCATCCTTGCGCCCCGAAGCTCCGCGCGGCTGCGGGTCTTGCAACGCGGGGTGGGCCAGCAGTTGACGCAAGGCTGCGGGGCGGCCTTGGCCATCCAGCGGGTCTAGGCTGGACTGACCTATGATGGCAAAGGGCGCTTGGGGCGGGTCAAACGGCAAATCCCCTGCCAAAAGGCGCAGCCAAAAGGCGGTCTCGTCGTGGTTTCGTTTGCCGTTACGATCGTCCGCCCCGTCAAAAGCGGGGGGCGTGGCGTAATAGGCCAAAAGGCGCAGGCTGCCGCCGTTTGGCAAGGTTATGGGCACCTCGTAATGCCCGCCGCTGGACAGCCGCTGCACCCCGCGCAAGGCGGTGTCCGTATCGGGCGACAGGTTTTGCGGCAGATCGGCCCATAGATAGGCTGTGAAATCGCGGATCTGCGCCGCGTCAATCGGCAGGCGCGAGATCACCGCCATCCCCCCCTCGCCCATGTATCGCCCATAGGCCATGGCGTCGCGCGCCTCGCCCAAGCGGCCATTGCCGTTCAAATCAAACCCCGTCGGAACCCCCGAATTGGGCCGCAAGGGCAGCTGGTATGGATAAGGCACGCCCGCCAGCGTCAGCGCCTCGACCAATGCTGTCAAGGTCTGCCCGCCCGCATCGTAATCAATCCCCGTGAGCAGCAAAACGTCTGCATCCAACGCGGCAATACTTGCAATCACCGCCTGCTGTTGCGCCGTGCCACCAGCAATACGTAACCGGAACGAAGGCTAC
>JAXHON010000032.1:0-74276 GCA_034519315.1 Cypionkella sp.
AAGTTACGTATTGCTGGAGCAAAAGTGCAGCTTCCATCATTCGACGATTGTTTTCCATTTGAACCCTCTTTTTAGTGAAGCGCTTTCGGTGAGCGATTTGAAGCGCTACAATTGCCTGCTTGGATATACGGAAGGCACGTCGCGTCGCTACCCATACGTTACAAACTTTTGTACTACTATCGCAGCATCATTCCTACAATTCATTTTGACATTCTTCGTACCAGCGCCTCTCCATACCCGCTGAATTTTTGACAGGCAGTCTAATTTCCTTACAAGTAGTGAGCGTGCAAGTTTTCTTCGATGTCTCAATCGCATGTAGCGCTGTAACACAATAGCAAAGTTCTCCCTTCATCATCTTACTTATTTTCAATCCTCCCATCCATTTTTTTATTGATCGCTTGATGATGTCGGCTGCGCTTACTCATTGTTTTTCACAACCAGAATTCATTTAATCTTCCAGCCAGCTACGGCCTTCCAGAGAGTAGCGAAAATATGAGTCAAACACATCCGGAACGATATGAAGGGGTTCTAATTTAGGTGTCACCAGCGGTGAATCAGAGATGTCGCATCAAGAACTTCATCGCTACTGCGTATTGGAGTGAAATGGTAGTCTTTGACGTGAAAAACGACCTTTTCGCCGGCGGCTTCTTGATTGTGGTGTATGAACAACATGCTGGCCAAAGGTTGGTAACACACTAGGTATGGAAGTCACAGATTTCGCAAGAATGAGATTCGATCTTTTCGATCGAGCAGTCAATGGCGTTGGATGAAGTCTCTGTAAGTACCGACAGCTTTGATACAAGTCAGTATTCGAGGCCGTTGTTCCAGCTGCATGACTTGAGTAAACATTTGACTTGTTTTGGTAAAGCGCTGTTGCTCAAAGTTGGAATCCGATTTGAGGAGAATTGTGGTAAACGAGACTTCTGCCTTGAGACTAATGTAGCATTACGGGTCAGAGACGTTGCTGTGGGCTTGTTTAATCCAGAAGATGTACTGGATATAAGACGACTTCGATCTAACTTGACATAGCTGGCAGTTTGATTTGATTAAACCAGTATTTGAAAGCCTGGTTTTAATACGCTTTAAGCTTGACGTTGTTTTTTGCGAAGTTCCAGATTTTGCAATAGCATCGGTTGATCCAACGCGTTGCATATCTTGACTTAATTTACGTGCAGGAACAATGGTACTACCGCTTGCCACAACTCGTCCTTTATTTGTAATTGCTTTGATCTCTGCATTGGCGTTTGATCGTGATTTTACTTCTTGTCGTTGATTTCTACCGCTACTAGTATGATGTTGACGTATCATTAGTGAACTTTCAATTGAACGAAGCTTGCTTTTGCGGCACTGATTTTAGGAGTTGAATGAAGCGGTTGCTCTATTTTGCTATGCAAGCGCACTTTACCGTGTCACGAATACAAGTTTTTTTTATCAACGATTCAGCCGTGTTGCCTATTTGTATTACGTGCTTCGCATCAGAAGGTGTTTGCAAGCCATCTTTTCCCGTAGATTTGACATGATTCTTCGATGATTGATTAATGATTGCAGAGGAGGATGTTGAATCACTAGCACAATTTTGTTTGTTGGACGAATACTTTCATCGCTTTTAGCAAGTTCTCGAATTTGTATACGAAACAAATGCAGAACTCGGACTTTGTATCAGAATCGCTCCCTTCGGTAAAGTCTTGTCTTCGGTAGAATAAAGCTTCGACTAACGACCGACGGTACGATAGATAGTAAATCTATCGTTTCAGTACTGGCGATTGCTCCTTGCCAATCAAATCAGATTTTTTAGCATCGTCTTCATAAAGTGACACATCAACTATAAAGGTGCGAAAAAGACAGAATCCAAAGAAGCGATATGGTCGTCGTTCAGCACGTCCAGACTAACGCATGATCAATTGCCATCAAGGCCATTGTTTGTGAATGAATATTTTTGAAGTACTGACAACATTGTTTGAACATATCGACTTTACCCATGAGGTATTCTTCACGTAAGAGTTCCTTAGTACCAGTAACCTCTAGTAAAAGCCCATTCACGTTCTTCATTTCCATTTGATGCTCAGAAACTAGTTGTGCCTGCATTTCTTTCTGTTCTTCCTCTCGTTCAAGCGCATCGAAGAGTTCATCTTCAACCAACAGATTATGTTCTTTTAAGTGCGTAAATATGTGTGTGTATGTATTATGAAGCTTCTCAATTTCCGAAGTGGCGTACATCAAAGCTTGGACAAAATCTTCTTGAATCTGTTCTTCTTTTTTCTCGTGTGCATCCCGTAGATCATCTTCTAGACTGTTGATATTATTTTGCAACGCCGTGATTGTTACATCAGCTGTGCTCATACTTTGCCGAAGCTGCTCGTTCACTTTGAGTTGGTCTAAATACTCACGCTGTTTTTCTTTGAGTATATTTACTTCGTCCGCCAATCCTCCAATACGTCGCTGTAAACTACGAATGAGGCCTTCATGGTCTCAGCTGTTGCGTCGTCGCTTCATTCACCGTGTCTTCTAAAAGTGATTCCGTGGCACCGATTCTGCGCTTTAAACTGCGAATCTTAGCCTTATCTTCCGACGCTTCCGCGACTTTTTTTTCATAGCAGTCGATAAGTCCACTCTTGATTATAAACATCCTGTTCTAGCTGTGTATTCTGATGTTGCAAACCCAAGGTCGTTTCATCTTTCTTGTTTATTTCATCACTCTGTTGTTCATATTCATCCTTTAGAGCTCCAATGCGGCGTTGAAGGCTACGGATAGCACTGCTTTGATCAGTTAACGGATCTTCATCAAAAAGGTATTGTATAGCTCCAATAAGTCGCTGTAGACTGCGAATTTTTTTATCTTTCTCACTAATTGATTTCTCCATAGTTTCAGCCAGAGCAACCTTGTCTAGATGAAGTGATTCACATTCACGTTGTAGCACGACCAGTCGTTGCTGCATGTTGTCATTATCGGCAGCGACAAGCAAAGCCAAATCTTCTGCCTGCCGTAGTTGCTCTACGAGACTTTTTTTGTTTGATGTAAGTAACGCATTCTGTTGTACTTCATTACGTAAGTTGGTTTGGATTTCAACGAAACGATGATCCGTTGTAGATTTTTCATCGCGCATCTGGCCAAGAAGAGTTTCAGCGGATTCACGTTCCAATAACAATTGCTTAATGAAAGTTTTTTGCTTCCACTGCGGCGCAGCATCTTGCTGGAGGAACCCATGGCCCTAGATACCGCGCTTTCCTATGACGCCCCGATAAAAGACCTGTATGAAATTGGCGAAATGCCCCCTATGGGCCATGTTCCTGCCAAGATGTATGCTTGGGCCATTCGCCAGGATCGCCACGGCGAGCCTGACAACCGCGATCCAAGTCGAAGTGGTCGATACATGGAAAATCGACAGCCACGAAGTGCTGGTTTTGGTCATGGCTGCGGGCGTGAATTATAACGGCGTTTGGGCCGCGCTTGGCGTGCCGATCAGCCCCTTTGACGGCCACAAACAGCCCTATCACATTGCGGGTCGCGATGCGGCGGGCATTGTCTGGGCCGTGGGCGATAAGGTCAAACGCTGGAAAGTCGGCGATGAGGTTGTGATCCATTGCAACCAAGACGACGGCGATGACGAAGAATGCAACGGCGGCGATCCGATGTTTTCGCCCAGCCAGCGGATCTGGGGCTACGAGACCACTGACGGCTCCTTCGCGCAATTCACCCGCGTGCAGGCGCAGCAACTGATGCGCCGCCCCAAGCATCTGACGTGGGAGGAATCGGCCTGCTACACGTTGACGCTTGCCACCGCCTACCGGATGCTGTTCGGCCACGAACCGCATGATCTGAAACCGGGGCAGAACGTGCTGGTTTGGGGCGCATCGGGCGGCTTGGGTCCTATGCGATCCAGCTGATCAACACGGCGGGCGCCAATGCCATCGGCGTGATCTCGGAAGAGGACAAGCGCGATTTCGTCATGGGGCTTGGCGCAAAAGGCGTCATCAACCGCAAAGATTTCAACTGCTGGGGCCAGCTGCCCACGGTGAATACACCCGAATATAACGACTGGCTCAAGGAGGCGCGCAAATTCGGCAAGGCGATCTGGGACATCACAGGCAAAGGCATCAACGTCGATATGGTGTTCGAACATCCGGGCGAGGCGACCTTCCCCGTCTCGTCGTTGGTTTGCAAAAAGGGCGGCATGGTGGTGATCTGCGCAGGCACCTCCGGCTTCAATTGCACCTTCGATGTGCGCTATATGTGGATGCACCAAAAGCGCCTGCAAGGTTCGCATTTCGCGCATCTCAAACAGGCGGCGGCGGCCAACAACCTGATGGTGGAACGCCGCCTTGATCCCTGCATGTCCGAAGTTTTCCCATGGGCGGACATTCCTGCCGCCCATATGAAGATGCGGAAGAACCAACATAAACCCGGCAATATGGCGGTGCTGGTGCAGGCCCCGCGCACCGGCCTTCGCACCTTTGAAGACACGCTAAGGAGGCCAGCCGCGCGCGCTAAAACTTCGCAAACTGCATATGAGAGGGCCAAAGCCTGCAGAGGCTGGCCTTTTTTGTGTGTGGGGCCCCCGGTTTGTCGCCCATATAGGAAACAGTTTGTTTCCAGTAGCATACCCTCACATACCCCAAGAATTGAGCGTACATTACCTTAGGTAATTAATTTTAGATTTTTAAATGCCCAAGGTTCTGGTATGCGCCATGAATGGATCTTTGATGTGCATGACCCGATTTGGCGCAAAAGTATGCGCAGGAGAAGAATGGCCTAGTGGGAGATATCAAGTCTGAAACAGATCGCCTGCTAGATGTCGCGCGCCGCGGAAGTTAGGCCGAAGAAAAAAAACCAAATGTCTGAACAAGACCCTAAAGGAGGCGGCAACAGCGCGCCTTAACCTTTACATCTGCGCATTCGCCCTTTTGTTGCGTTATGGCAGGAGTTATGACACCTGCCCAGCAATAACCTTTTCCGACGACCAAGCCGAGGCTTATGACCGTGTGGCCGCAGTTGCTGGCAACAAAATGGCGTCGATCTGGCCGATGGCGCAACAGACGCCGCGCAGCGAAGCTGGAGGCCCGCATCCCGTGCTGGCCGTTGGTCGGCAAGGCGGGGTCGGGCAAAACGATGCTGCTGGCGGCGCTGTTCCAGAGTACCATGGCCGCGGCGGGCGTCGATTTGGTTTCGGGCGATTATGAACCCAAACGGCGCAAAGACCGCCGCACGCTGGCGATACTGGCCCCCACGAATAAGGCCGCCTCGAGTGCTGCGCCTGCGCGGTGTGCCTGCCACCACCAGCCACCGTATCCTTTATACCCCCATTTACGACCCGCAATACGAAAAAATCGCCGACTGGCTGACAGGCACCGCCCCGCGCCCCTTGGTCGAAGGGCTGACCGATCTGGCCCTAGACCGTGCGCATGCGTTTTATCGCGTACGGTGCCCCTCGATCCCGGGCGCACTGGCGGCGGCGGGCCTGCGCGGGTCTGATTTCATCAAAGGCTGGAAGCGCCGTGAAGAGCCGCTGGATATTGGCTTTGTCGACGAAAGCTCGATGCTGGACGAACGCCAGTTTGACGACCTGCGCGAGATTTTTCCGCCACTGCTTGCGTGCTGTTTGGCGACCCCGCCCAGCTCGCCCCCGTCGGCCTGTCGGGCGAGATGGTGTTTGACCGGTTGGGGCAGGGCAATCGCCCCGACTCTATCGCGCATCCACCGCCAAGCGGAAGGCAACCCGATCTTGGATTTGGCACATGCTCTGGGCGATCCTGACCTTACCTTCGACCGTTTTGAGGGGATGGTGCAGCGCGCCGCCCAAACCGACGACCGCGTGATTTGGGGCGAGCGCGTTGACGCCAGCCTGATGGCGCGTAGCCCTGCGCTGGTTTGGCGTAACGCGACCCGCATCCGCCTGATCCATGCTTTTCGCAGCGCCTATGGCGCGCCCGAAGATGCCCTGCTGGCGGGCGAGCCGCTGATCTGCGACGGTATCGAACTGCCCCTAAAACACCGCAAAAAGCGCATCGACCTAGAGGCGCGGGGCCTGATCAAAGGCGCGCAGGTGATCTACCTTGGCGCAGGAAACCGTGACGGCTTTGCGCGTTTGCATGTTGTGGGGGCCGATGATCCGCAGGTCTCTGCCGCATCCATCATCAAAATTGAAAAGCCTGATGAAGAAGAACCCTTTATCCCTTCGGCCGCCACGATGGGGGCCGCTTTTCTGCATGGGGCCGCCGTGACAATCCACAAGGCGCAGGGCAGCCAATGGGATAGGGTGCAGGTCTTTGCCCCCGATCTCTACGCCGCCGCAGGGTCTGGCCGCGCCGAGGCGGGGGTTATGCTGTGGAAACGCCTTGCCTATGTCGCCATCACCCGCGCGCAAACCCAGCTGATTTGGGTGACCCGCAACCGCTTGGCCTTGCCTCGCGCGCCCCTTTCGGTGGATGATCTGAAAACTGCCCCCGTTCCGTTGTCCTTACAGGAAGACCAACCATGATCTGCGTATTCGTCCAAGTCCGCTGCACGCCCGGCAAGACCTATGAGGTCGCCACAGCAATTTATGACCGTGAGGTCGTCTCAGAACTTTACTCAACCAGCGGCGAATATGACTTGATTGCCAAGGTCTACATTCCAAACGGAACAGATGTAGGCCATTATCTTAGCGAAAAGCTATTCGACATAGGCGGCATCCAACGCACGCTGACCACGATGACCTTCAAGGCTTTCTAGCTTTCATTTTGGCCTAAATACCTGCGCCGCAGGCACCCGCTCTTACCGCAAGATCGGCGGAGCCAAGATCGGCGGGGCATCGCCCCGCGCGCCCGTTGCCGCGCGCACGAAATCTGCGATCAGACCAGCATCCTTGACCCCTGGCGCGAATTCCACGCCCGAGGATACATCCACCTGCCGCGCATTGGTCAGCGCAATCGCTTGCCCGACATTTGCAGGCGTCAGCCCCCCCGCCAGCATCCAAGGTCGCAGCCAGCGGCGCTGTGCCACCAGTCGCCAATCGAACGCCAAACCATTGCCGCCAGGCAGGGCCGCATCTTTGGGCGGTTTGGCGTCGATCAAGATCTGATCTGCCACCAGCGAATAGTCAAACGCCGCCGCCAAATCGCCCGCATCCGCAATGCCCACGGCCTTCATCACGGGCAGACCATAGCGCGCGCGTATCTCGGCTATGCGGGCCGCAGGCTCGTGCCCGTGTAGTTGCAGCATGTCAAAGGGGCACTGGGCCAGCAGGGCATCCAAAAAGCCGTTATCGGCATCTACAACCAGCGCCACTTTGGCCAAGCCCTCGGGCGCGCGCCGCGTCAAATCCCGCGCTTGCGCTATCGTCAAATGACGCGGACTTTTGGCAAAGAACACAAATCCACCATAGGCCGCCCCAGCACGGGCGGCGGCATCCACATCGGCAGGACTTCGCAGCCCACAGATTTTCACGCGAATTTCGGCCATATTTTACGCCTTGGACTTATCCAGCAGCGCCAAAACGTCGTCCTTGGGCAGCGCATGGGCATCGCGCATCGCGGCCAGTTCGCGTTCCAATTTGGTCACAGCTTTGGTAGACTTGGCTGCCGTCGCGCGGTGCTTATGCTCGCGCAGCCATTCCCAAACAAAGCCAATCAACAACCCCACTGCGATGGCGGCAAATATCACCAGAAACATCGGCAGCTCTAGCGCCCAATTCCCGCCCAGCAGGGCCGCGAAATCGGCCGGCAGGGCGCTGACCGTGACCAAAGAGCGGTTGGCCATCGCCAGCGAAATCAGCACCAACGCCAAAACCAATAAGAAAAATAGGCGCAGATAGCGCATCAGTTGGCCTTTCAGGGCAAATTCGGTTTAGGCGCCGTTCAGACGGTCGCGCAGAAGTTTACCCGTTTTGAAAAACGGCACCTTTTTGGTGTCAACTTGCACCGCCTCGCCCGTGCGGGGATTGCGGCCCACGCGTGCGTCGCGCGATTTGACCGAAAACGCGCCAAAGCCGCGCAGTTCCACACGGTCGCCCTTGGCCAGTGCGCTGATAATCTCGTCAAACACGGTGCTGACAATTTTCTCGACATGGCGCTGTGTCAAATGCGGATTGTCATCTGCAATTTTTTGCACCAATTCAGATCTGATCATGTCACCCATCCCTAAAACATGGCCCATTCAGGGCGCAGATGCTGCTATTCATTCGCGCTAGCCTAACGCAAAAAATCGGCAGTACAAACGAAATATTCTGCTAAAATGGCTCGCAAAAGGGCCGCGCCTTACGGCGCGGCCCTCTATTTTGCCCTAAGGCGGGTAAATTACGCCTTGTCGCCTTTCAGCGCGGCGCCAAGAATATCGCCAAGGCTTGCACCCGAATCGGACGAGCCATACTGCTCGACGGCTTCTTTTTCTTCGGCAATCTCGCGCGCTTTGACCGACAGACCCAGCTTGCGGGTTTTGGGATCAACGGCCGTGACACGCACGTCCATCTTATCGCCAACGCTGAACCGTTCTGGGCGCTGATCGGCGCGGTCGCGGGCCAGATCGCTGCGGCGGATGAACGATTTAGCACCGTTATATTCCACCTCAACGCCGCCCTCTTCGATGGCAGACACAACAACGGTGATGATCTCACCGCGTTTGACGCCATCCACCGCGTCCGAGAAGCTATCTGCGCCAAGGGCTTTCACCGACAGCGAGATGCGTTCTTTTTCCACGTCAACTTCGGTTACGGCAGCGGTGACCATATCGCCCTTGCGGTAGGATTGGATCGCCTCTTCGCCGCGCTGGTCCCACGACAGGTCAGACAGGTGAACCATGCCGTCGATGTCGCCGTCCAGACCCACGAACAGGCCAAATTCGGTGATGTTCTTAACTTCACCTTCGATCTGGCTGCCCACAGGATGGGTTTCGGCAAATACTTCCCATGGGTTACGCTGGGTTTGCTTCAGGCCCAAGGATACGCGGCGCTTGACGCTGTCGATTTCCAAAACCATGACGTCAACTTCTTGGCTGGTCGAAACGATTTTGCCAGGGTGGACGTTTTTCTTGGTCCAAGACATTTCGGACACGTGAACAAGGCCTTCAACGCCCGCTTCCAGTTCCACAAACGCGCCGTAATCGGTGATGTTGGTCACGCGGCCTTTGTGCAGCGTGCCCAGGGCATACAGCTTTTCAACCGCGTCCCATGGATCGCTTTGCAATTGCTTCATGCCCAGCGAAATGCGGTGGGTATCTTTGTTGATCTTGATGACCTGAACCTTGACGGTTTCGCCAATGGCCAGCACTTCGGAAGGGTGGTTGATGCGGCGCCATGCCATATCGGTGACGTGCAGCAAACCGTCCACACCGCCCAGATCAACGAACGCGCCGTATTCGGTGATGTTTTTCACAACGCCGTCCACGGTTTGGCCTTCGGTCAGGTTGCCGATCACTTCGGCGCGCTGTTCGGCGCGGCTTTCTTCCAAAATCGCGCGGCGCGAGACAACGATATTGCCACGGCGGCGATCCATTTTCAGGATTTGGAAGGGCTGCTTCATATTCATCAGCGGGCCAGCATCGCGCACGGGGCGCACGTCGACTTGGCTGCCAGGAAGGAAGGCGACAGCGCCGCCCAGATCCACGGTAAAGCCGCCTTTGACACGGCCAAAAATGGCGCCGTCAACGCGGGTCTCAGACTCGTAGGCTTTTTCCAAGCGGTCCCACGCCTCTTCGCGGCGGGCTTTCTCGCGCGAAATTTGCGCCTCGCCGCGCGCGTTTTCGACACGGTCAAGGAACACTTCGACAATATCGCCCACGGCGATACGGGGCGCCTCACCTGGGTCTGCGAATTCTTTAATGTCGATGCGGCCTTCCATTTTATAGCCGACATCGATGATGGCCTGACCGCTTTCGATTGCGATCACTTTGCCTTTTACAACGGTGCCCTCTTCGGGCGTATCAATCTCAAAGCTTTCCTTAAGTAGAGCTTCAAATTCTTCCATAGAGTTCATAGTCAGTTTTCCTTTTCACGTCTTTTCACTGGCCGCGCGGTTGGCTCCGCTGGTCTTGGTCAAAAAAGAATCAGGCCATGGGCGTGCCATGACCTAGAATCCGACGATGCTTTAGGGGGTTTACCCTTGCGCTGCAAGGCTTTCCTTAGCCAAATCGATAGCTAGACGCCGTCACGCCGCCAAGCAGATCTTTGTCGTGGTAAATGCGGGTGGCTTTTGCATCCTCGGCAGCACCGAGGGCCACGAACAGGGGCACAAGGTGGTCTTCCTCGGCGTGGCAGATGCGGGCCATGGGGGCGGATTCCCAGTCCAGCATCAACTGGCTGCGCTGGGTGGGCGGCGCGGCCATGGCATCGCCTAGCCATGCGTCAAACGCTTCGGAGGGCGCTTTGGCGGCGGGGCCGAACATGCGTAGGTTATGGAATGATAGGCCTGAGCCGATGATCACAACGCCTTCCTCTCGCAAAGGGGCAAGCGCGCGGCCCATGGCCAGATGCGCGGCTGGGTCATAGGATTTTAGCAAGCTGATCTGAAACACGGGCACATCGGCATTGGGATACATCACCGCAAGCGGCGCAAAGGTGCCATGGTCAAACCCCTGCGTGGTGTCCAAATGCGCACCAATCCCCGCGCCCTTTAGCAGCGCCAGCGCACGCGCGGCCAAGTCAGGCGCGCCAGGGGCGGGGTATTGGATTTGGTAGGTTTCGGGCGGAAAGCCGTGGTAATCATAGACCATCGGCGGGTTTGGGTGGGCCATAACGGCGGCCTCTTCCCCCTCCCAATGGCCCGAAATCATCAAAATCGCACGCGGCTTTTCGGCCCATTCCGCCACCATCGCCTTGAGCGAGGCTTCAAGGTTCACAAACATCGCCCGCATGTTGGGGATCCAAGGCCAAGGCCCGCCGCCATGTGATATGAAATAGGTGGGAAGTTTGCCGCTCATCACTATCTCCTGCGCTGTATAGCCCGAAAATGCGCCCGCGCGCGCAGTAAAACAAGTCTGGGTTATGTGCAGGCGCGCACAGGGATTGATCGCCTAGCTGAGAGAGGGGAACAGACGATCTGCACCAAAACCCGCCTGATCAAAGATGTCCAAAATGCGGGCTTCAATGTTGGGCGCGCCCAGATCAAGGCAAAAGCTGTTGAAATACCAGTGCAGCCAAGGCGCATAATCGCGCGTGCTGGTCAGCGCGCTGTGCAGGGCTGCGGGCATGTCGGCCGCATCGCGCAGCACTTCGGCCTGACTGCCAAAATCACTGCGCCCGCACAGAATGGCAGGTTTGCCGTGCAAAAAGCCCTCGATCGCCGCCGCCGAATTGATCGAGATTGTTACGGCGCAGGCGGCCAGCAGATCATGCACATTTGGTTCGGCTTCAATAAATGATAGCCCCTCGGCGCGCAGCCGTTCCATCAGCGCGCCGCCTAATTCGCGGCGCAAAGGATGGGCTTTGACCACGACCGCCCGCCCATTCGCAGCCGCAATCGCAGCGCGCACGAAATTGGCCTGACTGACATATTGCTGCCCCCGTGCGGCGGGCGCGGGGCCTTGCAAAAAAACGGCGATGCAGCCTTTTGGCAGGGGCTGCACCTTGCGCGCTTGGCGGTAGCGCGATTTGCGCGGCGTGCAAAATCGCTGGGCCAAATCGCGGGCAAAGGCGGTGGCGGCCAGCCGATCTACTTGCGCAAGATCGAAGGGATGCATCAGGGCAGAGCTGTCGGCAAGCACGCCCTGTGCATCCAAATGCCAATAGCCCGTCAAATAGGCCACGCCAGTGTTCAAATAGCCAACCCCGCGCGACAGACCGCCCTGCACAATGTGCAAATCACCGTCGCCCCAGCGCGCCTCGGGCGGCAGATCGCGCGGCCCGCGTTCGACCACCAAAATCTCGCCGCCGCGCGCGCGGATAATATCCTCGATCACGGGATAAATCGCCAAATGCGCCGCTTGGCGATAGCGGGTTAGAAACTTTGTCTCGATATGAAAAATCACGCGTGCCATGAGGGCAGCTTGCACCAAGGCGCGGTGCTGCGCTACGGTATTTTCCGCCCAAAGCGCGGCTTTCATGCAGGGCATTCATGCGGCCACATCGCCGCCTTTTGTCCCTATTGCAGAATTTTCGGCGTTTGGGCAGTCAATCGCAACTTGACACCAAATCCCGCCCCTTGGATGCTGCAATGCGATAGGCAGGAGAGGTCAATGCACGCGCTGATGACTTGCGTCAAGGACGAAGGCCCGTTCATTTTGGAATTCGTCGCGCATCATCTGGTGCTGGGGTTTGATCGTATCCTGATGGCCAGCAATGATTGCAGCGATGGCAGTGATGATCTGCTCGCGGCCTTGCACCGCGCGGGATATGTGCAGCATTTGCACCATAATGTGACCCCGCGCGAGGTGCCGCAGCACGCAGGCTATGCAAAGTTGCGCGCGGCTTTCGGGCTGGACGGTGTGCAATGGTTGATGGTGCTGGACGTGGACGAGTTTTTGCACGTCTCTGTCGGAAATGGGCGTGTGCAGGCGCTGACTGCCGCTGCCCCGCCAGAGGTGGACATCATCGCGCTGAATGCGCTGACCTATGGAACGGATTTGGGCGCGAATTGGCAGGCGGGGCGCGTGTGTGCGCAGTTTACCCACCGTTTTGGCAAAGCCCAAGGCCGAAATGGGGCAATCAAATCGCTGACCCGCGCGCCGCTGCGGTTTCGCAGCACCCATAATCACCATATGGAGGGGTATTGCATGGATGGTCCCCTGCGGGTGATGCGCGGAGATGGCAGCCTATTCGAGGTGGATACGTTGCTGCCAATTTGGAAAAGCCTGCGCGTGATTAAACCGACAAAAACATGCCAAAACTGGGCGCATTACAATCATTACGCCGTTAAAACTTATGACAGCTTTGCCCTGCGGCGCGCGCGGGGACGGGGGGCGCAGGCCGCGAAATCCAGCGCGCCCATGCGCCATACGGATGACTATTTTGCTGCGCATATCGGGGCCAGCGTATTTGACGATAGCATATCGGTTTACGCCACCTTAGTGCAGGGCCAGATGGAAAAGATGTTGGCTGACCCCGCCATTGCCGCGGCCCAAGCCAGCTGCGAAGCGCGTTATGGTGCAATGGTGGCTGACTTGCGCGCGCAGCAGATCGAAGGTTAGGGCTGCGTCAGCCGCATGGCGAGCAAATCGCCTGCTTGGGCCAAAGCCTGTTCGATGGTCAGCGCGGATGTGTCCAAAATCACCGCATCTTGGGCAGGGCGCAACGGGGCATCTGCGCGCATCATATCGCGCGCGTCGCGCGCCATGACGTCCGCCAAAACTTGGTCTTCTGCGCCGCCCACCTCTAACCAGCGGCGATGGGCGCGCACCTCGGCGCTGGCGGTGACATAGAACTTCATCTCGGCCTGCGGGCAAATCACCGTGCCAATATCGCGCCCGTCCAAAATTGCGCCGCCCTCGCGCCGCGCAAAGGCGCTTTGAAACTCTAGCAAGGCTGCGCGCACAGCGGGGATCGCGGCCACCACGCTTGCTGCCTCGCCCGCTGCCATGCTGCGCAGATCATCGCGGGCCAAATCCGCATCACATAGCGTTGCCGCGGCGGCCACAGGATCGCCGCCCTTCATCCCAACGGCGCGGTACAAAAGCCCCGTATCCAAATGCGCAAAGCCAAAACGCGCCGCCAGCGCCCGCCCGATTGTCCCCTTGCCTGCCGCCGCAGGCCCATCAATGGCCACAGTGAATTGCATTTAGCTGTCCAGTTTGCGCGGGGCTTCGGGCGGATAGGCATAGGCGTTTGACCAGATCATCCCGCCTTCATCCAACACCTCGCCTATCGGATCCTCTTCGTCAAATTCGAAATCATAGGCGTCAAAGGGAAAGGCATCCGCCTCGACCAAACCTTCTAGCCCTTGCACGATCAACTCATGCGCCGTGCAATCCGACAGCAGCATCGCCAGCGCCTGCGCAGCATTTGGCGCGGCAATCACGGCCAGCTGGTAATGGCCAGCATAGGTGCCCTCCTCCTCATCCGCCCATTCAGGATCGAACAAATCGGCGCAAACGGCATAGACTCCGCTGGGCGCGCCGTCCGTCTCGTCTGGCGAAAAGTTTTGGGGTTCAGACACGCAAATTTCGCCCTCCCCCTCGCTGGCGGTTTGCACCATGGCGTCGATGTCCACATCAAAGGGCAGCATATCATCGTCATAGGTTTCGGCAGGGCCTGCGTGCAAAACCCGCATCAGCGCCAGCCCATGCGTGGCGATCGAGGCATTCAGCGCGTCCAGCGCATCGGACAAATCGGCGCTGTCCAGCACGAACAGCCGCATCTCGCCGCCGTAAACCTCGCCGTCATCAGCATTGGCAGGGCCATCGGGATCGTGAACTTCGACTGCGGCGAAATAGCAGGGCATGACGCGCCTTTCAGTTAAACATCATCCCGCAGCACCGCGCCAAGCGCGGTCATCAGCGGGGTGAAAATGGGGAAGGATGTGGCGATGGGGCTGGCATCATCGACCGAGACGGGCCTTTGCGCGGCCATACCGCAGATCAGGAACGACATGGCAATGCGGTGATCCAAATGCACGGCTGCGCGCGCCCCGCCCGGCACGCCGCCCGCGCCCATGCCGTGAACGATCAGCGTGTCCTGATCTTCCTCTACGCGCACGCCGCAGGCCTCTAGCCCGCGCGCCATGGCGTCGATGCGATCAGATTCCTTGACGCGCAATTCCTTGACCCCGCGCATCACGGTGCGGCCACTGGCAAAGGCGGCCACGACCGATAGGATCGGGTATTCGTCGATCATGCTGGGCGCGCGATCTGGCGGCACCTCGATGCCCTGCATATTTGGCGAAAAGCGCACGCGCAGATCGGCGACAGGCTCGCCCCCCTCAAGGCGCGGGTTTTGAAATTCAATATCCGCGCCCATTTCGACCAGCGTGATATACAGCCCGTTGCGGGTAAGATTTTGCGAGACGCCCGGAACGGTGATGTCCGACCCCTCAACCAGCAGCGCGGCGCAGGTGGGAAAGGCCGCGCTGGATGGATCGCGCGGCACCGCGACCACTTGGGGTTTCAACTCGGGCTGGCCAATCAAGGTGATCACATGTCCCTCAGTGGTTTTGGCCACATCCAGCTGCGCGCCAAAACCCAGCAGCATCCGTTCGGAATGATCGCGCGTGGGCTCGCGTTCAATCACCACCGTCTCGCCGCGCGCCGCCAGCCCCGCCAGCAGCACCGCCGATTTCACCTGCGCCGATGCCACAGGCAAGGCATAGCGCACGCCAATAGCGTTCTTGGCCCCCACAACTGTCATCGGCAATCGCCCGCCTGTGCGCCCAAAGGCCTGCGTGCCAAACAGTGCCAGCGGGTCGGTCACCCGCCCCATCGGACGTTTGCGCAAAGACGCATCCCCCGTAAAGGTGGCCGTGATCGGCGTGGTGGCCATCGCCCCCATAATCAGCCGCACCCCCGTGCCCGAATTGCCGCAATCAATCACATTCGCAGGCTCGCAAAACCCGCCCACGCCCACGCCGCGCACAACCCACGCCCCCGCGCCATGTTGCACAACCTCGGCCCCAAAGGCGCGCATGGCGCTCGCGGTGTCCAAAACGTCTTGGCCTTCCAAAAGCCCCGTGATCTTGGTTTCCCCCACAGCCATCGCGCCAAAAATCAGTGCGCGGTGCGAGATGGATTTATCGCCCGGAACCAGCGCCTCACCCGTCAAAGGCCCTGATTTATGGGCAATCATGGGCTGTGCTTGGCCGTGGGAAGACATCATCAAACCTCTTTTGCTTTGCGCCCTGATAGCCCAAGGCGCAGTCAGGGTCTAGCGCGGCCATGCGCTTTCATTTTGGCCCAAATACCTAACTACCGCCCTATGCGCTGCGCCGAAAGGTCAAGTAATGGGGCAAACGCCCCTCGCGCAGGGCCTTTTGCTCGTAGCGCGTGGACAGCCAATCACCCCAGGGCACCTCGCCTTGCGCGACCAGATCAAACCCCGCCAGCGGCACCTCTTCCAGCGTTTGGCGCACGTAATCGGGAATATCGGTGGCCACGCGCAGCTCGGCCCCCGCAGGCATCACACGGGCCAGCGCATTCAGATATTCAGGTGTCACAAAACGGCGGCGGTGGTGGCGCGCCTTGGGCCAAGGGTCGGGGTAGTTCAGGAAACACTTTTGAATAATGCCCGCAGGCAGCACCTCGAACAGATCGCGCACATCGCCGGGATGGATGGCCAAATTTTGCAGCCCCTGCTGGCGCACCTTGCCCAGCAGCATCGCAATGCCATTCACAAACGGCTCGCAGCCGATAATCCCAATATCGGGATAACGCGCGGCCATATGCACCAAATGCTCGCCCCCGCCAAAGCCGACCTCCAGCCACAGGGGCCGCCCATCAAAGCGCGCCAAATCCACCAGCCCCCGCGCAGGGTTATCTTCGCGCGTGACCCCTTGCAGCGTCAGCGCCTCCAAATCCTGCGCCAGATAATCCTTTTGCGACGCGCGCAACGTCTTGCCGCGAATCCGCCCATAAAAATTGCGCCGCTCGGGTGTGGGGAAGGGGGAGTTTGTCATGCGCGGCGGCATAGGCGGGGTAGGGGCGGCTGTCAACGGGGCAAGAAAAAGGCGGGGTCGCCCCCGCCTTTTCTGTCTACACTCTCATGCGATCAAACCGCCTTCTTCAGCGCCTCGATCAGATCGGTCTTTTCCCAGCTAAAGCCGCCATCCGCCTCTGGCGCGCGGCCAAAGTGGCCGTAGGCGCTGGTGCGCGCGTAAATGGGCCGCGTCAGGCCCAGATGGGTGCGGATACCGCGCGGGGTCAGATCCATCGCCTGCGCAATCGCGCCTTCGATGGCCGCGTCATTCACTTGGCCCGTGCCATGGGTATCGACGTAAATCGACAAAGGTTTGGCCACCCCAATCGCATAGGAAATCTGGATCGTGCAGCGATCTGCCAGCCCTGCGGCAATCACATTCTTGGCCAAATAGCGCGCCGCATAGGCCGCCGAGCGGTCAACCTTGGTTGGGTCTTTGCCCGAAAACGCGCCGCCGCCATGCGGGGCCGCGCCGCCGTAGGTGTCCACGATAATCTTGCGCCCCGTCAGGCCCGCATCGCCATCAGGCCCGCCAATCACGAATGTGCCCGTGGGGTTCACATGCCATTCGGTTTTCTTGGTGATCCAGCCTTCGGGCAGAATCTCGCGGATATAGGGTTCGACAATACTGCGAATGATCTTTCGACGTTTGGCGTTTGGAGGTGTGCTGCGTGGACAAAACGATCGAGGTCACCTCGACGGGTTTACCATCAACGTAGCGCAAGGATAGCTGGCTTTTCGCATCTGGCCCAAGGGTCGGTTCCGCGCCAGATTTGCGCACTTCGGCCAGACGGCGCAAAATCGCATGGGCGTATTGGATGGGGGCGGGCATCAGCTCGTCGGTTTCGCGGCAGGCATAGCCGAACATGATCCCCTGATCGCCTGCGCCATCGCGGTCAACGCCTTGGGCGATATGGGCCGATTGTTCGTGCAGGTAGTTATGCACGCGGATTTTTTCCCAATGGAATTTCTTTTGCTCATAGCCAATATCGCGCACGCAATCGCGCACAATCGCCTCGACGCGGGCGACCATGTCCTTGGTCGCCTCTTTGGTGGACAGGCCCACTTCGCCCCCCACGACCACGCGGTTGGTAGTGGCAAAGGTTTCACAGGCCACGCGGGCGTTGGGCTCTGCGGTCAGGAATGCGTCCAGCACAGCGTCCGACACGCGGTCGCACACTTTGTCGGGGTGCCCTTCGGATACGGATTCCGAAGTGAATATGTAGTCTTGTCTGCTCATGGGGTCTTGCTCCAATAAATACTCTGCGCACGTCAGGAAGCCGTTGTGCCAGATGCCCCTCCGCTATGCCAAAGCGGCCCTAGGGTCAATGTTTTCTGCGGCGGGCGGGTGCAAAGGCCGCAATACAGCCGCCAAACAGCAACACAAGGGCGGGCCATTCGCCAATCGCCGCAAAGGGCGTGATGGGAAGGGGCGCTGGCAAGACGGTGTCCAAATGCGCCTGCGTGCCAAAGGGAATATCGGCGCGCAGGCGCCCGCGCGCGTCATAAACGCCCGTGACCCCCGTATTGGCGACGCGCACCATCGGCAGGCCTTGTTCAATGGCGCGCAAACGCGACTGGGCGGCGTGCTGGAATGGGCCTGTCAACGTGCCAAACCACGCATCATTGGTGATATGCAGCAGCCAATCGGGGCGACTGGCGGTGCGCAGGTCTTGGGGAAAGACCGCCTCATAGCAGATCAGGGGCAGCATTTTGCCAAAGCGTCCCAGATCTATCACTTGAGGGCCAGTGCCAGCCGTATAGCCATTGCCAAGCCGCGCGGCAAAGGCAGTCAAGCCCAGCCATTCATAGGCCAAATCGCCAAAGGGGATATATTCGCCAAAGGGCACAAGGTGATGCTTGTCATATAGCGCCGCCTCGCGCCCATCGGGGGGCAGAACCGACAGGCTGTTATAGCCGCGATCCCCGTCAATGCGTTGGCGGCCATAGATCAGCGTGGCGCCGCCCGCCGCGCGCGCCATATCGGCGGTGATTTCGGGGTTATATTCTTGCAAATAGGGCAGGGCGGTTTCGGGCCAGATCACAAGGTCTGGCGTGGGCACCAGCGACGTGGCGCTGATCAAGCGGCCGTAAAACTCATGTGCCCGCCCCTCGTCCCATTTCAGCGATTGCGCAGCATTGGGCTGCACAAGACGCAGCGTGATGGCCGTGTCTGCGGGCATCATCGACTGGGCCAGCACCCAAACGCCCGCCCCCCAAGCGGCAGCAAGACCAGCTGCCCCCGCAAGCCGCCCCCACAGACCGCCGCCCGCAATCGCCGCAGCCACCACCGTGGTCAGTAGGGTCAGCCCGTTCGGGCCGATCAGCGCCGCCAGTTGCGCTACGGGCGTATCAATCCAAATATGCCCCAACAACGCCCAAGGAAACCCTGTCAGCAGATAACCGCGCGCCATCTCGCTGGCGGCCAGGGCCACAGCCATGCCCAGCAGCGGGCGCTTGGCCCGCAGCCCAACCTTTGCAGCCAGCGCCCAAAACAGCGAAAGGCCAAAGCCCATGCCAAGCACCGCAAAGGGGGCCATCCAGCCATAGGTTTCAGGTTCAACCAAGAACGGCGAGATGATCCATGACAAGGCCGCGCAAAAATACCCCGCCCCGCCCATCCATAGGGTGAAAACGGCGCGGGCGGGACGGGCACGCAGGCCCACACCCATCGCCAGCAGCACCGCCAGCGCAGCAATCGTCAAAAACCACAGATCAAAGGGCGCTTGCCCTGCCGCAGCGATGACGCCCAGACAAAAGGCTGCAAGGCCTGCACGCCATTTTCCCGCAGGCAAGGCGCGGCGCGCCATCACTTTGCCGAAGGGTCGGCCTTGGCACTGGCCTTGGCGTTGCTGGGCCTGTCCGCCGCAAACCCTGGCATCCGCACGCGCAGGCGTTTGATGCGGCGCGGGTCTGCGTCGATCACTTCGAATTCGACACCGCTTTCATGGGGCACAATTTCGCCCCGCGCGGGAACCCTACCCACGCGCAAAAACACAAGGCCGCCCACGGTGTCGATCTCGTCGTCATCCTCACCCGAGCGCAGCACCACGCCAATCGCGGCTTCAAACTCGTCTAACGGCGCAGTAGATTGGGCGATATAAACCCCATCTTTTTCCTGCTTCCACAATGCGCCTTCGGCCTCGTCATGTTCGTCTTCAATCTCGCCGATCACGGTTTCGATCAGATCTTCGATTGTTACAAGACCGTCCACCCCGCCATATTCGTCGATGACAAGGGCCATATGCACGCGGTCGCGCTGCATCTTTTGCAGCAAAACGGCCGCGGGCATCGACGGGGGGGCATATAGCACGGGGCGCAGCAGCTTTTTCAAATTGAACCGCCCGCCCGTGCCAAAGCCGTGTTGCAGGGCCAGATCCTTTAGCAGAACCAAGCCTTGGGGATGATCCATCGTGCCTTTGTAAACGGGCAGACGCGAGAAACCGCTGGCGCGAAACGCCTCGACAAGGGCATCTTTGTCGGTGTCGATGGCGATGGCGGAAATATCAGCCTTGGGGATGGACACATCGTCAACCCGCAGACGGCGCAGGTTGCTAAGGCCCAGTTGCGCCATCCTGGATGTTGCATTTTGCGCATTGGGGGCCTGATCATTTGCCCCGCTATGCGCCGCATCATTCGCGGAAAAGGCGCCCAAAATGCGGCCTAAGAATCCGCGTCCCTGCGCCTCGCTACTTTGACTATCGCCTTCGGTATCGCCACCAATATCGTCGCTACTGCCCATCTGTCCTTGTCCAAACTATGTGCGCGGCCCCGCTATTGCGGGTCTGAATATGGGTTTGGCAGGCCAAGGCGCGCCAAAATGCGCCCCTCAAGTGCCTCCATCACATCGCCGTCTGCGTCCCTTATATGATCATAGCCCAAAAGATGCAAAACCCCATGTACGATCAAATGCGAGATATGGGCGAAGGGCGGTTTTTGCGCTGCATGGGACTCGGCCATACAGGTGTCATAGGACAGTGCGATGTCGCCCAAATGTTCGGGGTCATCGAGCGGGCCCGCAATGGGGGGGGCAGGCACATCGCCCGCAACCGCTGCGCCGCGTTCCGCAGAGGGCCAGCTGAGCACATTCGTCGGGCTGGGCTTGCCGCGAAAATCGGCGTTCAGCGCAGCAATGCGCGCGTCATCGCAGCCCATGATGCACAGGGTGAACCCTTGCTGCGGCAGGCCAAGTTCGGCAAAAGTGGCGGCAAGGGCGGGCGCAGCCAATTCAGCCAAACCCGCCCCTTGCCAACGGGGATCTTCGCAGATCACATCGAAAAACTCATCCATGCCGCGCGATACCGTAAAGGGGGGGCAGGCTCAACTGCCCTTCGCCTCATCGCTTTCATAGGCTTCGATGATACGGGCGACCAATGGATGACGCACCACGTCTTTAGAGGTGAAGTAGTTAAAGGTTACACCCTTAACGCCGTTCAAAATCCGCTCTGCCTCGGCCAGACCTGACGGCACGCCGCGCGGTAAATCGACTTGGCTGCGATCGCCCGTGATCACCATGCGGCTGCCTTGGCCAAGACGCGTCAGGAACATTTTCATCTGCATGGCGGTGGCGTTTTGCGCCTCGTCCAGCACGACAAAGGCATTGGACAGCGTGCGCCCGCGCATGAACGCCAGCGGCGCGATTTCGATGCGCTTATCCTCCATCAGCTTGGCCAGTTGCTTTTGCGGCAGAAAATCGTTCAGCGCGTCATAAAGGGGCTGCATATACGGGTCGATCTTTTCCTTCATATCGCCGGGCAAAAACCCCAATCGCTCCCCCGCCTCGACCGCAGGGCGCGAGAGGATGATTTTTTCCACCGCGCCTGAAATGAGCATGGTGACACCCACGGCCACCGCCAGATAGGTTTTTCCCGTGCCCGCAGGGCCAATGCCAAAGCCCAGCTCGTTGGCGAAAAGATTCGCAACATAGGTTTTTTGCGCCTCGGTGCGCGGTTCGACCGATTTGCGCCGCGTGCGCAACTCGATCCCTCCGCCAAGGCCGCTGGTGTGGAACATATCAATCTGCTCGCCCGCACCCGGCTGCAATACGTCTGGCAGAGGTTTGCCCATGCGCAGGGCCGCGTCAATATCGCCCGCCTGCACCTCGCGCCCCGATTCGATGCGCGCATAAAGGCCGCGCAGCACAGCCGAGGCCGCCTCGCGCGCATCTTTGTCGCCGATCACCGCCAGCCGATTGCCCCGCCGTAGAATATGCACGCCGACCTGATGTTCGATCTGTGCCAGATTGCGGTCAAACTCGCCGCAGAGGCTGATCAGAATGCGGTTGTCGGGAAATTCAAGGAGTGTTTCCACAAGATCCTCGGGGGCTTTCGGGGGGGTCAGCGCGCTGATGCCCAAGTGCGTCTCCTTTGATTGCGTGCCTATATTTTTTGGTGCCGATAGACAAACTGTGCGTCTGCCCGCCCCTTCTGGCAAGAGTTATTTCAACGGCCATGCCATATTTTGATGACATTTGCGCAAACACAGCTGGATGTTGTGCAAAATAAAGGCCGCCCTGTTGGGGCGGCCCTATGACTATTGGCGACAGCTGGCCTTACTGACCGTAATAACCCGCAGCGTTTCCTGCACCATATTGCTGCGTGGTCGCACCGTAGGCTGATTGCCCGCTGCCAACCACACGGCCCGGCACGAAATCGGGAATCCCTTCGGTCCGCGTGCGATATTGACCGATGACAGTTCCAGGCGCATAGCGATTGTTGCAGATCGGCAGGCCAGATACGGGGTCGAAACGGCGGCCAGAGTATCCCTCTAGCCCGTCGTCGATCAGCCAACCTTGGCAACCATCGGGATCGTAAACAATCGCTCCTACGCCATTCTCCAGTGGGCCGGCATCGCGGCCACGGTCATTTGCAAGGGCAATCGCGGACCGTGCGCCAAACTTATTATAGGTGGTCAAGCCCTCACCAGTGCAGGCCGACAAGAGCAGCGCAGTGAGCGGAATTGCGGCAGCAAGTTTCACTGTTTTCCCCATGGTTTTCATATCCATTACCACCTGTAGCAGACGATTTCGACGCGGCGATTGCGCTGCATCCCCGCAGCAGAGCTGTTGCTCGCCACAGGCTGGCGTTCGCCAAATCCGGCCTCACGTTCGATCACGGCTCCAACGGATCGCCCAACATCCGCCACGGCGCGCGCGCGGCGCTGCGACAGGTTGATGTTGTATTCATCCGAAGCCCGCGAATCTGTGTGGCCATAAACGGCATAGCCGAATGCGCCCGCCGATTGGAAAAACTGTTGCAAATAGGCGCGGCCAGAATGGGTCAACGTGGCCGAATCAGTCGCAAACAACTGATCGGAGTTCTGCACCATGCAGGTGTTGCGCTTGATGCAAACAGGTTTGCCCGTTTTGGGGTTCACACGGTCCAGCATATAGCCTTCGATGCCGCCATCGGCCCACCAATGCATGCATCCGTCGCGGTCAACCCACAGGCCCCACTGCACAGCGCCAGATACTTGCGGCGCGTTTTGCGCGGCGGCTTGGTTCGGCAAGACAAAGCTGGCCAAGGCCATAACGCCAACGACAACCCAGATATTGATTTTGGAAAGTTTGATCACTTTCGCTCCCCTTCACACGCTTGGCAGATGTGCTGTTTTATTTTTCAGCCATGGCGGTAGGGAAGTAAAGCGGATTCTGGCGACTTGGCCACAGTTGCGCCACATTCTGGCCACAATTTAGCCAAGCATACGCAAGGTTTGCGCGATTGTTGCAAAAATGGAAACGCTGGCGCTAGGCCGCCGCAATGCGTTCCCCCTTCAGCGAGTTGGTCACCGAATCGGTGATTTTTACCCGAACCAACTCGCCAATTTTGCCCATAGGGTCGGTCACATGCACGGCGTGTAGATGGTCAGATTTGCCCACCAACTGCCCCTGTAAACGCCCCGCCTTTTCATACAAAACCCCCACTTCTTGGCCCACCATCGCCGCTTGCAGCGCGTATTGCTGGCTGGACAGAAGGGCCTGCATCTGTTGCAGGCGGGCATCGGCAAGGGCGCTATCCACTTCGGGTTTCTCTGCTGCTGGCGTTCCAGGCCGCGCCGAGTATTTGAACGAATAAGCCGCGCCAAATCCCACCGCGCGAATCAAATCCATCGTGGCGGCATGGTCGGTATCCGTCTCGCCCGGAAATCCCGCGATGAAATCCGATGATAGCAAGATGTCGGGACGCGCGGCGCGGATACGCTCGATCAGGCGCAGGTATTGCTCGGCGGTATGTTTGCGGTTCATCGCCTTTAGAATTTTGTCAGACCCCGATTGCACGGGCAGATGCAGGTAGGGCATCAGCTGTTCCACTTCGCCATGCGCAGCGATCAGATCATCACCCATGTCGTTGGGGTGGGAGGTGGTGTAGCGAATGCGCAAAAGCCCGTCGATTTTGGCAAGCGCGCGGATCAGGCCCGCCAGCGTTACATCGCCCTGCGCCCCCGCGCCGTGATAGGCATTCACATTCTGTCCCAGCAGCGTGATGTCGCGCACGCCGCGATCCACCAGCGCGCGCGCCTCGTCTAGAATCCGCGCGACAGGGCGCGACACTTCCGCCCCGCGCGTGTAGGGCACCACGCAAAAGGCGCAGAATTTATCGCAGCCCTCTTGCACGGTCAAAAACGCCATCGGCCCGCGCGCGGCGCGCAGTTTTGGCAGGTTGTCAAATTTATCCTCGGTCGGGAAATCTGTATCCATATGCTGGCCTTGGCCATCATGCACGGCCCGCGCCATAGCGGGCAGGCGGTGATAGGCTTGCGGGCCAACCACCAAATCGACCTGCGGCGCGCGGCGCAAAATCTCGGCCCCCTCGGCCTGCGCAACGCAGCCTGCCACGCCAATTTTCAAATTGGGCTTGGCATTTTTCAACTTTCGCAGTCGGCCCAGATCGGAATACAGCTTTTCGCTGGCTTTTTCGCGGATGTGACAGGTGTTGATCAGCACCATATCGGCCGCCTCGGCACTGTCCACTTGGGTATAGCCATCGCTGCCCAGCGCCTCGGCCATCCGTTCGCTGTCATAGACATTCATCTGGCAGCCGTAAGTCTTGATGAACAGCTTTTTAGCGCCGTCCAAGGCGGGCGGTTTTGGCGGCAAGGGCTTTGGATCAATCGTGGACATTGGGGCGGCCTTTTTGGGCGGGTGGGCAGGCTTTACACGTATTCCGCCCTTTGGTGCAACTACAGCCGCGCAACAGGGCTTGCCAAAGGGGGGACATTAACCCCATCTTCAATGCGGCGCGCCAATATGGTGCCAATCAGGTTTGGGCAAATGCGATATTCCAGTTTTGATCAGTTCTTGGCCAAAGCCAAGGCAGGCCTTGCCAAAGGCCCCATCGCCATTGTCTTGGCCGAAGACGACACAGAGGTGGATACCACCGTCCGCCACCATTTGGATATCGGCTTTGGGCAGTTGATTTTGCTTGCAGATGCACAATTGGTGTTGCCCGCCGACGTTGAAGGGCAAATCCACCGCGTCGATGTTCAGGCCTCTGATGCAGGGCTATTGCAACGCTGCGTGAACCGCGTGATCGAGGCGGCCCCAGATGCGTGGATTTTCTACTGCTACAACGCCGAATATCTGTTCTTTCCCTTTTTGGAAACGCGCCAAATTGGCGAAATGCTGGCCTTTCATATGGAAGAACGGCGCGAGGCGTTTTTGTGCTATGTTGTTGACATTTATGCGGAAAACTTGACAGATTATCCCAATGCCGTATCGCTTGATACCGCGCATATGGACAGCGTTGGCTATTACGCTTTGGCACGCGAAGACCCCGCGAACAACTGGGCCAAACGTGACAGGCAGTTGGATTTTTACGGTGGTCTGCGCTGGCGGTTCGAGGAATACGTGCCTTGGACGCGGCGGCGCATAGATCGCATTGCGCTGTTTCGCGCCAAGCCTGGCCTGATCCTGCGCGAAAATTTTACCCTGTCGGATGAGGAAATGAACACCTATGCCTGCCCGTGGCATAACAATTTAACAGCAGCAATCGCCTCTTTTCGTACGGCCAAGGCCCTGCGCGCCAACCCTGGTTCGCGGTTTGCAATTAATACCTTTCTTTGGCAAAATTCCGTGCCCTTTGAATGGCATAGCCAGCAGTTGATGGATATGGGCCTTATAGAGCCTGGCCAGTGGTTCTGACGCCACGCTACTGCACAATTGCAAATGGCCCTTGCAATCTGTGGGCAGCTCGGGTCAGGTAGGGGAAAGTTGTGGGTCATGGCCTGAATAGGGCCGTGGCCTTGTTGTTTAAGAACATCCCAAAGGCGGGGAAAATGGAAAAAATTCCGATGACACGGCGCGGTTTTGTCGCGCTGGATGACGAGTTGAAAACGCTGAAATCAATCGAGCGGCCCGCGATCATCCGCGCGATTTCCGAGGCGCGCGAGCATGGCGATCTGTCCGAAAACGCCGAATATCATTCGGCGCGCGAGAAACAAAGTTTCATCGAGGGGCGCATCAAAGAGCTGGAGGCGATGATCAGTCTGGCCGAGGTGATCGACCCAGCCAAACTGTCAGGTTCGATCAAATTCGGCGCAACGGTCGATCTGGTCGATGAAGACAGCGGCGAGGAGAAGTCTTTTCAAATCGTTGGCGAAAGCGAAGCCGATATTGAAAAGAACCTGCTGAACATCCGCTCTCCGCTGGCGCGGGCGCTGATTGGCAAAGACGAAGGCGATTCGGTGGATGTTGTGACGCCAGGCGGCAAACGCAGCTATGAGATTATGGCAATACGGTTTCAGTGACGATTTCTAGTGCGAATTGATAAGGCAATTTTGGGCCACATGGAATGAAACAGGTCAAAGTGCGCCCCTTGGATTTGGGCAAATACCCCTCGCGGCTGCGCACCAAGCCTATTGCGCATTTGGCCGAATGGGTGGCGGGCGCTTTGGCGTTGATTTGGGTTGTGGCGGTCGTCAGATATGTGATGGCGCAGCCCGCAGGTGCGGCGGCTACCCCGTCTGCTTTGTTGACATTGGTTGTTGTCTTTGTGCCGCTGACCCTGATTTTCGCGGTTCTGATCACGCTGCGATCCGTGCGTGCC
Source organism: Cypionkella sp. (assembly GCA_034519315.1). Classification (GTDB taxonomy): domain Bacteria; phylum Pseudomonadota; class Alphaproteobacteria; order Rhodobacterales; family Rhodobacteraceae; genus Cypionkella. Next base: position 26,570 of record JAXHON010000032.1, read on the forward strand.
CTGCGGGCCGAGGCGGCGCGGCTGCAAGCCTCGGTTGACGCGATGCGCAAGGCGTTCTTGGCAGGGCAGGGGCAAGGCGAGGGGCTGGCGCAGCCTGCAATGGCCCGTAAATTGGACGAGATCGCCGAACAAACGTTGCAAACCCAAACTGCGCTGGCAAATATGGCGGCCAAAGTGACGGGCGGCGGTGCAGGGCAAAGGTCGGCCTCCGCGCGCGGGCATGGCGGGGCGATCGTCCAGCCGCAGGCCGATCCGCGCCCCGAAGAGCCACCCCTTGCCCTTGGCCAGCCCGCGCAAGACGTGGGCGCCCCGCTGTCGGTTGAAGATTTCATTCGCGCGATGAATTTCCCCGATGGGCCCGAGGATAGCGCCGGCTTTGCAGCCATGCGCGCGGCCTTGGCCAACCGTGATATCGCCAAGTTGATCCGCGCCGCGCAGGATGTGCTGAAATTGTTGGCCCAAGATGGCATCTACATGGATGATCTTAAGCACGACCCCGCCGCCGCTGATCCGTGGCGGCGCTTTGCGCGCGGCCAGCGCGGGCAGGCGGTATCGGCGCTGGGCGGGGTGCGGGATCGTTCGGCCCTTGCGCTTAGTGTTGGGAGGTTGCGCAACGACCCCGTGTTTCGCGACGCTGCACATCACTTTTTGCGCGCCTTTGATCGCTGCCTGACTGAATTTGAACAAGGTGCCGATGATGCTGATTTGGCCGCGCTGGCCAAAACACGCACCGCCCGCGCCTTTATGCTGCTGGGCCGCGTTTTGGGCACCTTCGACTAGACCAATTCGCGCGTCAGGCGCAGCACGTGGGAAAAGCCAAAAATCAGGCGCAGCGGGCCGATGCTGCGCTGATGTGCCACGCTAAACCCATGGCGGGCATAGAAATCGCGGGCGCGCCAGTTGCTGCCCGTTACATCCAGTTGCAGCGCGGTATATCCATTCTGTTTGGCATAGGCGGCCACTGACGCCAAAAGGGCCGCGCCAATGCCCTGCCCGCGCGCGGGTAGGTCCACGCTAAACCCATCAATCATGAGGGTATTCTCGCGGGCTTCAGGCCCACCCACCCATGCCAGCAGCGGCAGACCCCAAGCCGCCCGCAGGCGGCCAAAGCTGGCGCGAAAATCCTGCTCTGTGCCGCCCGCAAAGCTGCCTTTGGGGCCTTGAAACCCCAAAATGCCGACAAGTTGGCCATCTTTCAGGGCCCCTAGGCAATGGTCTAGTTGCATGACCCGCCCCAAATGCCCCAAGGCACGGGCAGACGGGCCAAGGATGGGGCCAAGTTTGCCGCCAAAAGCCTGCCAATACAGCCGCGCCGCATCCGCGCGGTGCGCTTCGTTTAGCCCAAGGATGATGGTCACACTCATAGCGCGCGCGCCAATTCTGCCGCAAAACCCGCGCCCAAAATCCACCCTTCCTCGCGTGCCAAAGGGTTTGGCACGGCCAGCATTTGGGCCATGCTGGCGGCAGATTGGCCTAGCAGCGCGCGGGCGAGTAGCTGCACTTGCACGGCGTCCTTGATGGCATCACTCCCTTGCTGCGCCATGGCGGCGGCAACCTCGCGCGCCAATAAGGACGGGTAGATCTCGGCCAAAACGATGGGCGAAAGGGGGGCATCAAAGGGCCAGACTGATACACCGCGCATCTGCGCCAGTCGGTGGATCATCGGCAATCCCATCAGGCTTTGCGATCCGACCGAACCTGTGGTGAACAATTTCCAAACAGGTTGGGCGCTGGGGATACGCTTTTCGACTTCACGGCGCTCGCCAAAGGGCAGGTCGGCGTAGTCCACCCGTTTTTTGGCGCAAAGATGCGCCGTTTGTGCGCCCATCGGGCAGCCCCAAAACGGGCCATTGCCAAACTGCGCATTGACAGTGCTGGCCACCGAAAAGCGGTTGTTGGCATTGGCGGCGCTATCGGTGATTTCGCCTGCGAAGTATCGCCAAACCGCCCGCGCCGACGCCTGCCCCGTCAACGCTGCGGCAAAGCCCGCAGGGTAGCCAAAGGGAAAATCGCAGCCGATCAGCAGCCGCGCGCCAGTGCTGTGCGCCGCCCTAATCGCGCCCATGAGCTGCGCCTCGGCGCTGGCGCGGGTTCGGTGATACTGCACATTCTCGCCGCGCGCATCCGCCTCGGCCAGCCAAATCGCATCTGCGCTGGGCCGGCGCGGCGAGGGGGCGCTGGCCGCCGACCAATCAAGGATGATCACGCGGTCAAAGCGCATGGGCGGCTAGCCCCGCACGGCGCCAAGGCGCAGTTCGGCGGCAATAAAATCGGCCACTTGGGCGGTGTTGTTCAAATCCAACTTAGGGATTTGCAGTGTAGGCGGGGCGCAATCACTGGCCACCGCGCGGATTGTTGGATCGCTGGGCGCGATCAAATCATGCCCCGCCGCCTGCCGCCACACTTCGATTTTGGGATGAGAATCGCGTTTATACCCTTCGACCAAAACCAGATCGACGGGGGCCAAACGGGCGACAAGCGCGGCCAAGGGCGGCTCGCCCGCGCGGTGTTCGGCCAGCAAAGCAAAGCGGTGCGCGCCTGCCAAGATCACCTCGGAGGCGCCCGCAGACCGGTGGCGGTGGCTGTCCTTGCCGGGATGATCCAAATCCACATCGTGATGCACGTGTTTGATCGTCGAGACGCGCAGGCCGCGCGCGCAAAACTCTGCCACCAACCGCTCTATTAAGCTGGTCTTGCCCGCGTTCTTCCAGCCCACCACACCGTAGATTTTCATATTTGCCCCCGCAGACCCGCCTGCAAGCGCGCTAAATCTTGCGGCGCGTTGATGTTGTCAAAGGCGGCCTCATCGGCAAATCGGGCATAGGCCAACGGGTAGCCAGCCGCGAAATCCAGCACGCGCGGATTTGCGCCAGAGCTCAGAAACGCCGCCAAATCGCCGCGGAGCCTAATCGGCCACAGACCAAATGTGCCATGCACACGCGTCCCATGCGCCAAGGCAATCGCAGCGCCCGCCGTTTCCGCTTGCGCAAGGCGCAGCCGTGCGACCAGATCGCAGGGGAAATGCGGCGTATCTACGGCCACGCTGGCAATATAATCGGCGCCGTTCGTTGCGCCCCAATCCAAGGCGGCCAAAATACCCGACAGCGGCCCAAGCGGCTGGGTATCGCGCAACACGGGCCAAGGCCCCGAAAAGCGGCCCATATCGCCGTTTGCGGAAATGGCCATCTGCTCTACCTGAGGTTCTAGCCGCGCGGCGCAGATGTCTATCAACTTCTGGCCGCCCAAAATCAGCGCGGCCTTATCCGCGCCGCCCATGCGCCGACCCGCACCACCTGCCAGAATGACCCCGAAAATGCGCATATTCGCCCGCCCCACCAGCGTGCAAGACTAGGGCGCAAGCCCCGCCGCTGCAATCGCCGCTTTGTCTTTTCTGTCCAGATAGACAACGCCATGGTTTTTTTCCGCCGTTGCATCAGTGATCGTGCGGTGGATTGTATTTGGGTTTTCGGCAAAAGCCGCCTCTAGCACCTTGGGAAAGAGGGTTCGGTTGATATTCAAAAGACCAGCATCAATCAGAATTGCGGAAATGGAATTGGCGCAATTGGCCTTAGGCACAGCGCCATTGGTCTTTATGGCGGTCAAAATCTGCTCTGTCTGGGCAGCTGGCAAATACAGCTTTTGCGACCGCACATAATGGGTGTCGCGCGCGTGATAATCTATATAGGCCGCCATCCAACGCGGGCTGGCCCCATACAAAGCATCCCCGCGTTCGGGCATGAGACGCATTTTATAAGACCCTGCGGGATCGAACAACACCGACTCAGAGCCCTCGACAAGCAGGGCCGAATGCGCACCAGCGCCTGTTTTCAGGTTTACTACCGTATATAAAGTAATCGACGGAGAATCTTGTGACGTGTAGCGCGCCTTTGCCACTGCCGCATCATCGGCATAAATATTATCGGCGCCGCCGCAGGCCGCGAGTGTCATTAGGGCCAAAACGGCCAAGGCGCGAAACATCATTTTTCCTAACAGTTTTTGGGTTTATCCGTTGGCCAAAGCCAAGAAAACCAATGTGCCAAGCGAGATGGCCGTGCCCCAAATCACAAAACGGATGAAGGTGTCAAAGGTCTTTTCCTGAACTTTGGTGTCCATTTTGCCATGCTGATGCGTTGCCATTGCTATATCCTTTTTGGGGTAGATTTTCTTTGCCCTTAGATCAAAATTTTGCCTTTGTCACCTAGTCTGCGCAAAAGGGGAATTGCCTCGCGAAAGTTTTTTGTGATGCGGTGTTTTGGTGCCATAGAGGTGCTGCGCTGGCCCAGTGTGGGCGTTCAGGCAGACCCATCGCCCGCCTCGCCGCCCAGCCAGCCTGCCTTCAACTCAAATCCAATACGGCGCGCGGGGGTATCTAAATTTGCCACGGGCGCGGCACGCAGCAAAACCGACAATTGCGAGACGTGCTGGATAAGCTGGGTTTTTTGTCCCGCCTCGTCGCGCCCATAAAAGGTGATCAGATCAGGGTCGAAAAAGCCGATCCCTTCAATGCGCAAGATGCCAGCATCCGACCCAGCAAAGCCCATGGCCACCTCTTGCCCCGCGTCCAGCTGCGCCTCAAAGGCGCGGATATGCTGGATAATGCGCAAATAGGCTGATTGCGCGGGGCCAATCGACATTTGGTCGGGCTGTGCGGCGTCAGATGGCGGCAATTCTGGCATTGGGCATTCCGAAATAGGGGCTATCCTGTCAGACCTAGCGCATCAGGGCCCAGCGCGTAAAGCCCCGCCGCCCCTACCGCCGCACTTGCCAATAGCGCAGCATGTTCGGGCAGCAGGCGCTGGATGTAAAACGCAGCCAGCGGGCGGCGCGCGGGGTCTGCCATAGCAGCGCGCAGATGGTATCCCGCGCCCAAAACACGGGCAAAGGCGCGCAGATAAGGCACCGCGCCCCCGCTGCGGTCTTGGGTGTCTTGCGCCAGCAGTCTTTGGGTGGCTGCGCGCATGTTGTTTATGGCCGCGCCCAAAGCTGCGCCAAGATCGGTGGTGTCTTGGGTGGCAAGGCTTGCCATCTCGTCCAGCAGGGTCATGGCGGCCACCCCGCCATCGGCCATTTTGCGCCCCACCAAATCCAACGCCTGAATGCCGTTCGTGCCCTCATAAATCGAGGTGACGCGCACATCGCGCATGAATTGCGCCGCGCCCGTTTCCTCGATCACGCCCATGCCGCCATGCACCTGCACGCCGATATGGGCCACTTCTGCGCCAATATCCGTGCCATAGGCCTTGGCAATCGGGGTCAGAAATGCGGCGCGCGTGGCCCATTCGGGCAGGCCAGTGGCCGCCGCCATATCCATCGCCGCCGCGCAAGACAGGGCAATGGCGCGGGCGGCAAAGGTTTCCGCCCGCATCTGCCCCAGCATGCGGCGCACATCGGCATGATCAATGATGGCGGTTTCCCCCATCGGCGTGCGTCCTTGGCGGCGCGTCATTGCAAATTCGGTGGCGGTTTGGGTGGCTGCCTCGGCAATGGCGATACCTTGGCCCGCCACGCCCAGACGCGCGTTGTTCATCATCGTGAACATCGCCGCCATGCCCTTGTGCGGCGCGCCGACCATCCAGCCAATCGCGCGGTCATATTCCATCACCGCTGTGGGCGATCCGTGCAGGCCCAGCTTATGTTCCAGCGAAATCGCCCGCGCCCCATTGCGCGCGCCAAGGCTGCCATCGGCATTGGGAATGAATTTTGGCACCAAAAACAGCGAGATGCCCTTGGTTCCCTCGGCCCCATCGGGCAGGCGAGCCAGCACCAAATGGCAGATATTTTCCGCCAAATCATGCTCGCCCCATGTGATATAAATTTTTTGGCCCGTGATCGCATAGGTGCCATCCCCCAAATCTTCGGCGCGGGTGCGCAGCGCGCCCACGTCCGAGCCTGCCTGCGGTTCGGTTAGGTTCATCGTCGCCGCCCATTGCCCTGAAATCAGGCGCGGCAAATACAGCGCCTTCATCTCGTCGCTGGCATGATGCTCCAGCGCCTCGATCTGCCCCTGCGCCATCAGCGGATTCAGCTGCAAGGCAAGGCAGGCGCTACCCATCATTTCATTGGTGCAATAGACCAGCGCGGCGGGCAGGCCCATGCCGCCATATTCGGGCGCGCCCGCCATGCCGATATAACCGCCTTGGGCGATTTGGGCATAGGCTGGCCTGAACCCAGGCGGGGTTGTCACAGCGCCGTTTTCCATCTTTGCGCCGATCTTGTCGCCAATGCGGTTCAGCGGGGCCAATGTCCCCTCGCTCAGCTTGCCTGCTTCGGCCAGAATGGCGTGGGCCAAATCGGGGGTGCAATCGCCAAAGCGCGGGCTGGCCTGCACGGCGTCAAAACCGACCACATGGGTCAGCACAAACGCATATTCGGACACGGGGGCACGGTAAGGCATGATCTCTCCTATATTGGCAAAGCGGGGCGCGCGGTCTATGAGGGCAAGCTTGGCGCACCTGCGCCGCTGTATGCAACCCAAACGCTGCGTCAAAGATATGCAAACCGAGAGACTTGCGCCAGATGATCACGGGATAAATCGCGCGGCGCATTTGCTGCGCGCGGGGCAACTTGTCGCCTTTCCCACTGAAACGGTTTACGGGCTGGGCGGGGATGCGCGCGATGATTTGGCCGTGGCGCGGATATTTCAGGCCAAGGGACGACCGCGTTTTAATCCGTTGATTGTGCATGTGGCGGCGCTTGGGCAGGCTGAAACCTATGCGAGCTTTTCGCCCCTTGCGCGGGACATGGCCGCGCGCTTTTGGCCTGGCCCATTGACCTTGGTGTTGCCCCTGCGCGCGGATGCGGGGCTGTCGTCGCTGGTGACGGCGGATTTGTCATCGGTCGCAATTCGCGTGCCTGCCCATCCCGTGGCGCGCGCCCTGCTCGCGGCCTTTGGCGGCCCGCTCGCCGCGCCGTCGGCCAACCCTTCGGGGCGGATTTCGCCAACGTGTTCGGATCATGTGGCCAGTGGTTTAGATGGTTTGATCGCGGGGATCGTTGACGGCGGCCCTTGTGCGGTGGGGGTGGAATCCACAATCGTGTCAATGTTAGACGATGGCCCGCGCCTTTTGCGCCATGGCGGACTTGTGCAAGAAGAGATCGAAAAGGCGCTGGGCCAGCCCCTTCAGGGGCCGAGTGGCAGCGCACAAGCGCCCATTCTGGCCCCCGGAATGCTTGCGTCGCATTACGCGCCCACAGCCGCTTTGCGAATGGGGGCCACAGGCGCGCAGGCGGGCGAGGTGATGATTGGCTTTGGCCCAATCGCGGGGGATTTGACCCTATCGGCCAGTGGCGATTTGCTAGAGGCGGCGGCTGCGCTGTTTTCAACTTTGCGCCGCGCCGATGATCTGGCGCTGGCCCGCAGCGCCACAGGCATTGCCGTGGCCCCCATTCCAAATCACGGCCTTGGCCGCGCGATCAACGACAGATTGTCACGCGCCGCTGCACCGCGACCTTAGGCGCATTTCACATACTGGCGCGCGGCGTCAAATCAGGCGCGCAGCGTTGAAATCAGTGCGCGCAGGCGCGCGCGGCGTCAATCAAACTGCGCCCGCCATCCACCGTGACAATCTGCCCCGTCACAAAGCTGGCGGCATCGGATGCCAGATATTGCACGGTTTCCACAACCTCTTGTGCGGGGGCAATGCGCCCCATTGGGGTTATTGCCATAATTTCATCGCGGTAATCGGGGTTGTCGCGCAAAATACTTTGCAAACTGCCACTAAGAACCGAGCCAATGGCGACAGCGTTTACCCTAATCCCTTTGGGTGCCAGCGCCACCGCCATCGACCGGGTCATTTGATCCAAAGCCGCGCAAGCAATCGAAAAGCCCATCAGCGGCCCTTGGGTGCGCTGGGACGCAATCGAAGAAATGTTCACAATCACCCCAACAGTGGGCGCGCTATCAGGCAGGTCTGCGCCATCACCCGCCGCGCCTGCTTGGGCCATCATACGTTTGGCCGTCATTTGCGTCAGCCGCAGCGCGGTCAGCAGGTTTTGCTGCAACATTTCGTCCACGCAATCCTCGTCCGATTTCAAAGGATCAGACAGTTTCAACATACGCGAGGCGTTGACCAAAATATCCACGCGGTCAAAAGCATCGACAGTGGCGGACAGCAGGTTAGACAGCGTTAGTTTTTGGCGCAAATCCCCCGCGAAAATCGCGACGCGCGGATTGCGCGCGATCTCGTCGCCAAGTTCGTGGTGCAGCGCGTCTTCGTCCATATCGGCAAACATCACATTCGCGCCCTTGGCCAAGAAATGCCGCGCAATCGCCAGACCAATGCCGTGGGCCGCGCCTGTGACGATTGCCGTTTTTTGGTCCAATGCGAATGACATGGGGTTCCTCGTTCTTAGCGGTTGCGCAAGGGAAAGGCCGCGCGGATCAGGCGGAAAGTGGCATCATTGCCCAGTTCCTCCACCTCGCGAAACAGGGCGCGCAGGGGGGCAGCATAGGGCAATTGTCGATTGGCGACCAGCCATAGTTGCCCGTGGCCAGCAAGGCGCGCATGGGCGGCGCGGATAAACCCTAGGCCAAGGTTGGCATCGGGGCTGCGCTGCGTGTGAAAGGGCGGGTTGGTGACGACCATTTCCCACGGCAGGGCAGGGCGCATTTGGGTGACATCGGCCCAATGAAACTGCGCGCGCGGATCGGTGATGTTTTGGCGCGCGCAGTCCAGCGCGGCTGCATCCGCCTCGATCAGATCAAGGTTTTGCACGCCTGCGCGCGACAAAATTGCGCGTGCCAAATAGCCCCAGCCTGCCCCCAAAATCGGCCACGCGGGCGGGCAGTTTGGCGGGCAAGGCGGCGGCGAGCAGCATGGATGCGCGGTCTGGCCCATCGGCGGAAAACACCCCCGCGCGGGTGATAAAGTCGCCCTCGACCATCTGCGGCGCAGCGGCCCAAGCGGCCATACTGGGCGGGGGGACGAACACCGCCAGCTTGCCATGCGCTTTGCTAACCACTTCGTCCAAATCAGTGCCTAAATTGGCAATATCGCGCAAAACCGCCTCGATCCCATCGGTCTTTTGCCCGTCTATCGCAATCCGCCCGCCCGCGCGCAGGGTGGCGGACGCCTGCGCCAGCAGATCGCGCGCAGCGGCTTTGGCGCGGGGCAGGCAGACAATCGCCAGATCCACTTTTGTGGCGGCATCCAGCGCGGCGACCACAGTAAAACCTTGCGCGGCAAAGTGATCGAAATCGGGTTTGAACCCTGTCACGATGGTGCACCGCGCGCGCGGCAGGGCGGATAGGTCATCACCTATTTGCGGCGCGAAAACCGCCACATCGCCCAAAGGCTGCGCCAAGACGCCGCTGCGCAGGGCCATATCTAAACGTGCAGATCGCATTGGGTCGGCCGCGGTCGGGCCTACTCCTTTTCCATGGTGCATTGCAGCGGGTGTTGGTGACGGCGGGCAAAATCCATCACCTGCGCCACTTTGGTTTCAGCAATCTCTGCCGAAAACACGCCGACAACGGCCAGCCCCTTTTTATGCACCGTCAACATAATATCAAAGGATTGGGCGTGGTTTAGGCCAAAAAACCGCTCTAGCACATGCACGACAAATTCCATCGGGGTGTAATCATCGTTCAGCAGCATCACCTTGTATAACGGCGGGCGCGCCGTTTTTGGCGCGGTCTTGGTCAAGATAGATGTATCGCCGCCGCCGTCTTTAGGATGGTCGGCTGCCATCACCGCAGGGAACGCGGCGCGCAGGCTTGGCAAGGACGGGCTTAATTTTGCAATCATCCGCGCAATATAGACGAAAATCCGCTTGCGAAAAGGGCTGAATGGACGTCTTTTGCGCCCAGAGGTGCAAATGATCACAACAATTGGAATAGATGCCGACGATACGCTGTGGCACAACGAGACCTTCTTTCGCCTGACCCAAGTGCGCTTTGCGGATTTGATGGCTCCGTTTGCGCCCGCCGAAACCCTGCAGGCCCAGCTTTTGGCGGCCGAGAGGCGCAATTTGGGCGATTACGGCTATGGGATCAAAGGGTTTACCCTGTCGATGATCGAAACAGCCATCCAAGTTTCAAAAGGCACCGTCACCGCCCCCGTGATTGCCGAGATTTTGGCCGCAGGGCGCGAGATGCTGGCCCATCCCATCGACCTTTTGCCCCATGTTCATGAAACGGTGGCACAGTTGGCACAAAGCTACCGCGTGATTATGATCACCAAGGGCGATTTGCTGGATCAGGAACGCAAATTGGCGCAATCTGGCCTTGGGGATTTGTTCCACGGGGTCGAGATTGTGTCGGAAAAAACCCCGCAAATTTATTCCCAAATCGCGCAAAAGCACGGGGTGCGGGTGCAGGATATGGTGATGGTGGGCAATTCGCTGAAATCGGATGTGCTGCCCATGATTGCGGCGGGCGGATACGGCGTGCATGTGCCGCATAGCGAGACTTGGGCGCTGGAACATGCCGAGCCGCCCGCCGACACATCCCGCTATGCCAGCATCAAAACGCTGGCCGAATTGCCCCATATTGTGGGCCAGATCAAGTCCGCCCACAATCTATAGCGGCGCAGCCCCGTTCATGCGCTTTAGCTTTTCCTTGAAAGCCATTGAAAATAAGGGCTTTTCCGACGGCCTCTTGCGTGCTATCCTGCCCCAAATGCCCCCGTCAGAGGGGCTGAAGGCAGAGTAGCAGGCGAATGATGACCATGGCAGACACCCCTATGGGGCACTTTCTGCGTAAATTTGCGTTTAGCATGGCCCTTTTTTGGGGGGTAATCGGCTGCGCGGCGATACCCGCGGGCGCAGCGCCCGAAGCCTCCTATGTCATGGACGCGCGCACGGGCGAGACGCTGTTTGAAAGCAACGCCGACACCAAACTGCATCCTGCGTCACTGACCAAAATGCTGACGCTTTACATCGCCTTTGAAGAGATCGAGCGCGGCAGGCTTAGCCTTGATAGCATGATCACCGTGTCCAAGAACGCCGCAGCGCAGCCGCCCTCGCGTCTGGGGCTGAAGGCGGGGCAAAAGATACAGCTGCGCTATTTGATCCGCGCAGCGGCGATCAAATCGGCCAATGATGCAGCCCAAGCGATTGGCGATGCGATTGGCGGCAATCAGGCGCAATTTGCCGAAAGGATGAACCGCACCGCCCGCGCACTCGGTATGCGCAATTCGACGTTCAAAAACGCGAACGGGCTAACGGCCAAGGGGCACCTATCGACCGCGCGGGATATGTCGATTTTGGGCCGTCACCTATTTTATGATTTCCCGCAATATTACAACATCTTCTCGCGCCGCGAAACAGATGCGGGGCTGGCCGATGTGGCCAATACCAACCGCAAATTTCTAGACGCCTACAAGGGCGCGGATGGGATCAAAACGGGCTACACGCAGCCTGCGGGTTTCAATCTGACCGCTTCGGCGGAACGGGGGGGCGTGCGCCTGATTGCCACGCTGTTTGGCGGCGTATCGACACCCGACCGCAATGCCAAAGTGGCCAAGCTGCTGGATCGCGGCTTTGCCGTGGCGCGTGGCGGGATCAAAGCTGCGCCGCCAGCAGCGCCGCAATATGAAAACGCCGATAACGAGCTGATAGCGAACGCAGTGCCCGATGACGGCCTGCCCGAAGGCGGCGCGGGGGCCAGCGCCAAAACGGTGCGCGCCGTGCTGGCGATGACATCCTCGCCGCGCCCAATGCCGCGCCCCGATATGTCGGAACTGGCGGATGATGCGCAAGAAATGGTGGCTGAAATGGCGGGCGGCATCGCGGGCGCTTTGGCCGAGGCAAATGCCACTGCCGCGCCGCTGCCTTTTGCGCTGGCCACAGCTGACCCCGCCGCCGCCGATACGCAGCCCGCCCTTGCCACAGAGGTCGCGACAATGCGCCCCGCACCGCGCCCAACGTCTACCCCAACGGCCAGCCCAGAATTCAACCCAAATGTGGGCCAAATCATTGCAGCCGCGCCTGCTAGTGCGCCGCCCACCGATACCGCGCTGGCCGCAGATGTCGCGCAGCTGGCACTGGCCGATGCGCAGCCCGCAGCGATGGCCGCAATTGTTCCAAACGCCGCGCCCGCAGCCCCCGTAAAACCCCAACGCCAAGCGCCGATTTATGATGATCAGGCCATTCTGGCCAAGGCCAGCGCCCCACCCCAAGGCGCGCCTGCCCCCGTTGTGAAAGGCGAAGTTGTAACCCGCCTGTCCACCTCGGGGGGGCATCACTGGGGCGTGAATGTCGGACGCTTTGCCAGTAGCGATGCGGCCGAGCGGATCTTGATCAAGACACAGCTTGTCGAAAGCGCGACCTTGGGCCAAAGCCTGCGCAAAGTGACCAAAAAAGGCGGCGGCTTTGACGCCAATTTTCTGGGCATGACCCAAGAGGCAGCGGCCCTTGCCTGCCGCCGCCTAACCGCAAGATCTATCCCCTGTATCCCGCTTGGGCCTTAGCTGAATTATTCAGGATAAACGGCGCGGCATTGTTTGATGGCCGCATCCGCCACCTTTTTTTGCTGCGCGCGCTTTTTCTCTAGGCTTGTCAGCTTGGCGTTTTCTGCGGTCAGGTCAATGGCCACGGCCTTGGTTGTCGTTTCGGGCACCTGCACGGGGCACAAGCGCGGTTTGGGATTTGGGTGCGCTTTGGTTGGCGCGGGCGTGCAATCTTCAAAGTCGCTGCGATAAACAGTTTCCTCTTGTAAGGCAAAGCCGCGTTGCAAGTTGCCTTGCGTTTGCGCGATCAGTTGCGAGACGATATTCATCTCGCGCGTGGCATCATTGATGCAGCGCTCTTGCGGGGTGGCGCAGGCTCCAAGTAGTGCCAAGGCGGGCAGGCAAAGGGCAGTCATGCGAAGGGTCATCAGGGCACCTATGTGGTTTTTGCTTGGGCGACTATAGACCTTTTGGATTGATATGCCATAACAGCGTCAACAGATGAACAAGGCGGCACTTTGGATGACGGACATGAGCGACGATTTTCAGGGCGAAAAGGCACAGGCAGCGGCGTGGTTTCGCAGTTTGCGCGATCAGATTGTGGCAGCCTTTGAAGGGCTGGAAGACCGATATGGCAGCGGCCCCGTGGGGCGGTTCGAGGTGTCGGAAACATCGCGCGACGGCGGCGGCGGCGGCATCATGAGCGTGATGCGCGGCGGGCGCGTGTTTGAAAAGGTGGGGGTGAACGTGTCTGCCGTGCATGGCGAGTTGGCCCCGCGTGCGCAAAAGGCGATGGCGGCGCGCGGTGTGCCGGGCATGGACGGCGATCCGCGCTTTTGGGCCAGCGGCATTTCCCTGGTCGCCCATATGCGCAACCCGCAGTCGCCTGCCGTTCACATGAACACCCGCATGTTTTGGACGCCGCACGCGTGGTGGTTTGGCGGCGGGGCGGATTTGAACCCTGCGATTGAATATGCGGCCGATACCGCGCATTTTCACGCGCAGATGCAGGCCGCTTGCGATGCCCACAACCCCGCGTATTACGCCAAATTCAAGGCTTGGGCGGATGAGTATTTCTTTGTGCCGCATCGCGGGCGCGCGCGCGGCGTGGGCGGGATTTTCTATGACGATTTGAACACGGGCGATTGGGCCGCCGATTTCGCCTTTACCCGCGCCGTGGGCAGCGCGTTTTTGCCCGCCTTTGTGCCGCTGACCGAAAAGCGCTGCGAGCAGGCCTTTTCGGACGCCGACCGCGAGGCGCAGCTGATCCATCGCGGGCTATATGCCGAATACAATCTGGTCTATGACCGTGGCACCAAGTTTGGGCTAGAGACGGGCCATGACGCGAATGCGGTGCTGATGAGCCTGCCGCCTGTGGCGAAGTGGACGTAAGGGGTGGCCTTATGCCCCCCGCACAGTGTCAATCATCAACGCCACGTTGTCGGGGTTCGCGTCAGGGGTAATCCCGTGGCCTAGGTTGAAGATGTGCGGGCCTTTGGCAAAGGCATTGACCACGCGCCGCGTCTCGCGCACCAAATCTGTCCCGCCTGTCACCATATGCGTGGGCGACAGATTGCCCTGCACGCAGCCTGATACTTGCACATGCTGCGCCGCCCATTCAGGGGTGACAGAGTTATCAATCGCCACGCAATCCGCGCCCGTGGCAGCGGCAAAGCCAACATAGCCCTGCCCCGCCTCGCGCGGGAAGGCGATGATGGGCAGGTCTGGGTGGCGGGCCTTTAGGGCTGCAATGATTTTGGCGGCGGGTTTGACAGCGAAATCGGTGAAATCTTGGCCCTTTAGGCTGCCTGCCCATGAATCAAACAGCTTGACCACCTCGGCCCCTGCCTGCACTTGGCAAGACAGATATTCAACGGTGGCATCACTGATCGCATCAATCAGCCCCGAAAAGGTGGCGCGGTCAGCGGCCTTTAGCGCGTGCGCTGGCCCTTGGTCGGGGGTTCCGCGCCCTGCAATCATATAGCTGGCCACTGTCCAAGGCGCGCCTGCAAAGCCGATCAGCGTCGTCTCGCGCGGCAATTCCCGCGCCAAGATTCGCACGGTTTCATAGATGGGGGCCAATGTTTCGTGAATATCGTCTTTGCCGCGAAGGCCCGCCAGCTCGGCAGGCGTGGTCAGGGTGGACAGGCGCGGCCCTTCGCCTGTTTCAAACCACAAGTCTGCGCCCATGGCTTGGGGCAGCAGCAGGATATCGGCAAACAATATCGCCGCATCAAAACCATAGCGGCGGATGGGTTGCAGCGTCACCTCGGCGGCAAGTTCCGAATTATAGCACAGCGACAAAAAATCCCCCGCCTGCGCGCGGGTGGCGCGGTATTCGGGCAGGTAGCGGCCCGCTTGGCGCATCATCCAAATCGGGGGCGTCGGCAGGGTTTCGCCGCGCAAAGCGCGCAAAATTGTCTTATCGCTCATCTCAAACTCCGTTTGCTGCATTGTTCTTCGCAGGGCGGGGATGTCAAGGCGCAGGGCGCGGTGTTTCGCTGGGGACAACGCCTATGACCGCAGGCCACACAAAAATCCGCGCCGCACATGGGCAGGGGTGGCGCTGTGGAAAATCAATGTGCAGCTAGTGCGTTTTCGGCGGGATAACCTTGCCTGGGTTCAAAATGCCATTGGGGTCCAGCGCCGATTTCACCGCGCGCATCACGTCCAGCGCCGCGCTGTCTTTGCGCCGCGCCATTGTATTCAGCTTCATCAGCCCCACGCCATGTTCGGCGGAAAAGGAACCGCCAAGGGCGGCCACCTCATCTTCGACCGCCTCGACCAGCGCATCATGCAGGGCGTGATCTGCGCGTGCGGGGTATAGCGAATAGTGCAGGTTGCCATCGCCCAAATGCGCCACGCAAACGCTGTAGGCGTTTGGGTCGATCTGGGGCAGGCGCGCCTCGATCCGTTGCAAGAACACCTCGATCTTGTCCAAGGGCAGGCAAATATCGGTATCGACCGAAGGCTGCACCGCCTGCATCACCTCGCCCGCCGCCTCGCGGCGCGCCCACATATCGAGGCGTTGCTTTTCAGATTGCGCCACCACGGCATCCAGCACGCGCCCATCTTCGATCATCGGGGTCAGCGCGTTTTCCAAAAGGTTCGCGATGGGCAGGGTGCCATCGTCCAGCGGGGTGCAATCCTCGGCGCGGGTCGCACCAAGTTCGACCAGAATATTGATTGGATAGCTTTGCGCGAAAGGTGCGCGCAGGTCGGGGCGGATTTTAGCGACGCGGGCCAGATAGCTGGCGGGCATATATTCAAACCCCTCCACCAGCCCGCCGCTGGCGGTTTGCAGATGGTTCAGCAGCGCCAAGGCATCGGGCAGGCTGCGCAGCGCAAGTGTGGCCGTGGCATAGGCGCGCGGTTTTGGGGCCAGTTTCATCACGGCAGCGGTGATCACGCCCAGCGTCCCCTCGGCCCCGATGAAAAGCTGCTTTAGATCATAGCCCGAATTGTCTTTGTGCAATTCGCTCATCAGGTTCAAGATGCGTCCATCAGCCAGCACCACCTCGATCCCCATGCAAAGGCCGCGCGTGCTGCCATAGCGCAAAACGTTCGATCCGCCCGCATTGGTCGACAGAACCCCGCCGATCATTGCCGACCCGCGCGCGCCAAACCACAGCGGGAAATACAGTCCCTGCGCCTCGGCCGCCTCGTGCAGGCGCGACAGGACAACCCCTGCCTCGACAATGGCGATGCGGGCATCTTTCCTGATCTCGCGGATGGCGTTCATCCGTTCCAGCGACAGCATCACCCCGCCATCGGTATGTATCGCCCCAGTGATCCCAGTGCGTCCGCCCGTGGGGATAATGGGCAGATGATTGGCGGCGGCAATGCGCAGGCAAGCCGAGACTTCGGCAGTATTGGCAGGGCGCAAAACGATGGATGGGTTTGCGGTATAGTGCTTTGTCCACTCGTCGCGATACGGCGCGCAATCCTCACCCACCAGCACATGCGCCGCGCCAATTGCTGACTGAAAATCGGCCAAAGCAACGCCGTTCATTTCGCGCGCGCCTTTTCCAGCAGCGCGCGGATTTGCGGGCCGTGCCCTGCCACCAGTTTCGCCACGCCCTCCGCGTTGGGATGGGTGGCATCATCTTGCATGAACGCCATCGCCGCCAATGGATCGGCGCTGCCCCCAGTGAGCGGCGTGAAATAGGGCGGGGTGATGTCCGCGCCATATTTTGCGGCCACCTCGGGGTAAATCGCGTCAAATTCGGTCTTGAACGCACCGCCGTAATTCAAGGGGGCGGTCTGCGCCACAATCAGCATGGGCAAGCCCCGCGCAGCGATGGTGGCGGCGATTTTGTCCATATTTTCGCGCGTCGCGCTGGGCGGCAAGCCGCGCAGCAGATCATTGCCGCCAAGGTTGACAATCACCGCATCGACATCTGGCGTTAGCGTCCAATCAATCCGCGCGGCCCCCCCCGCCGTCGTATCCCCCGAAACGCCCGCATTGATCACAATAACGTCATCGCCTGCCGCCGTCAGATAGGCCTGAAGCTGCGGCACAAACCCCTGCTCGGCGGGCAATCCATAGCCTTGGGTTAGGCTATCGCCAAAGGCGACAAGAGTGAGTGTTTGGGCATTTGCAGATAGGCCCGCGCCCAAAACCGTGAAAATTGCGCCGATTATCGCGCCACGCGCATTGGCATTTGCACGGCGGGCTACATATGTAAGGTTGAATAGAAAAGAGATCATGATGACCGATACAGTTTTGCGCATGGAAGATGTTGGCCTAACCTTGGCGGGAAACGCGGGCGATGTCGAGATATTGAAAAGCATATCGCTGGATATAGGGCGCGGCGAGACGATTGGAATGGTCGGCCCATCTGGGTCTGGCAAATCTTCGCTGTTGATGCTGATGGGCGGGCTAGAGCGCGCGACGGCAGGGCGGATCACCGCGCTGGGCGAGGATATTTCGGACATGAACGAAGATCAGCTGGCGCGGTTTCGGCGCGGGCGGATGGGGGTGGTGTTTCAATCCTTTCATCTGATCCCTACCATGACCGCGCTGGAAAACGTCGCCATGCCGATGGAGATTGCAGGCGACGCGCAGGCGTTCGAGCGCGCGCGCGAGGAACTTGCCGCCGTGGGCCTCGCCTCGCGGATGGGTCACTACCCCGCGCAGATGTCGGGGGGCGAGCAGCAGCGCGTGGCGCTGGCCCGCGCCGCCGCCCCGCGCCCTGCGATTTTGCTCGCGGACGAGCCTACGGGCAATTTGGACAGTGTGAACGGGGCGGCCATCATGGATTTGCTGTTTGGTCTGCAATCGCGCCACGGGGCGACGCTGATCATGGTGACCCACGCGCCAGACCTCGCCGCGCGCTGCGGGCGCACCATCCGCCTTGTCGATGGGCGCATCGCATCTGACAGCGCCACAGGCAACGAGGGGGCGAAAGCATGAGCCTTGCCCTAGCAGGCCGCATCGCGCGGCGCGAATTGCGCGGCGGCCTGCGCGGTTTTGCGGTGTTTCTGGCGTCACTTGCGCTGGGGGTCGCGGCGATTGCAGGCGTTGGCATGGTGCGCGCGGGCATCCAGTCGGGCCTAACCGAACAGGGCGCAACCCTCTTGGGCGGCGACGCACAGGTGCAGATGACCTATCGCTATGCCAGCGAGGAAGAGTTGGCCTATCTGCGCGGCATTTCAACGCAAATCTCAGAGGTTGTTGATTTTCGCTCGATGGCGGTGGCGGGGGACAGCCGCATTTTGGTATCCGTCAAGGCGGTGGATGACGCCTATCCCTTGCTGGGCGCGGTGCAGATGGAGGGGGCAGATAACCTTCCCGCCGCATTCGCCACCGAAAACGGCGCGGCGGGGGCGGTGATTGACGGCGTTCTGGCCGATCAAATGGGTCTTGGCCTTGGCGATCGTTTCAAACTTGGGGAAAGCGAATTTCGCCTTGCTGCGCGCCTGATCTCTGAGCCCGACAGCGCCAGCGCGGGTTTTGCCCTTGCCCCGCGCGTGATCGTGCGGCGGGCCGATCTGGCAAATTCTGGCCTGCTGGGCGCGGGCACTTT
This sequence comes from Cypionkella sp., assembly GCA_034519315.1. Lineage (GTDB taxonomy): Bacteria > Pseudomonadota > Alphaproteobacteria > Rhodobacterales > Rhodobacteraceae > Cypionkella. The sequence goes on from JAXHON010000032.1 coordinate 44,988, forward strand.
GTTTGACAGCCAATACCGCATGACCTTGCCCGCGGGGGCGGATTTGAACGTGCTGAAATCGCAAGTTGAGGCGCGTTACCGCGACCAAGGCATGCGCTGGCAAGACCGCCGCCGACCCTCGCCATCCGTGTCGCGCTTTGTCGATCGGATGGGCGATTTTCTGGTGCTGGTCGGGCTTGCGGGCCTAGCCGTGGGCGGGGTTGGCGTGGCCGCCGCTGTGCGCAGCTATCTTGAGGCGAAAATTTCCACCATCGCCACCTTGCGCACTTTGGGCGCGACGGGCGGGGTGATTTTCCAGACCTATTTCATCCAAATTGCCCTGCTGGCGGGCATTGGCGTGGCGCTGGGGTTGATGTTGGGCGTCGGCCTGCCGCTGCTGTTTGCAGGACAAATTCAGGCGGTCTTACCCTTTCCCGCCGATATTTCCCTGTCGCCTGCGCCCGTGATCGAGGCTGCATTTTACGGCATGACCTCGGCCTTTTTATTCGCGCTTTGGCCGCTTGCGCGCAGCGAAGGGGTGCGGGCAGCGGCCCTGTATCGCGGCGGCATTGCGGGGGCGCGGTGCGCGGGCGGTATCTTACGGCGATTGCCATGCTGGCTGCGCTGTTGGTCGGCGGAGCCATGGCGCTATCGGGAATTGGAAATTGACGCTGGGCATGGCGGGGGGAATTGCCGTCTCGCTGGCTATCCTTGCCTTGGCCGCGATGGGCCTGTCGCGCGCGGTGCGCTGGGCGGCGCGGCTGCCTTTCATGCGGGGCAGGTTTGGCCTGCGCGCAGCGCTGGCGGCGATTGGCGCGCCAAGGGCCGAAACAACTCAAGTGGTGCTGGCCCTTGGCCTTGGCCTGACGGTTTTGGCGGCTGTGGGGCAGATCGACTACAACCTGCGCGCGGCGATTGCGCGCGATTTGCCCAGCCGCGCGCCCAGCTATTTCTTTGTCGATATTCAGGGCGATCAGATCGACGGTTTTCGCGAGAAATTGGCCGCGAATGCCGCAGTGTCCCAAGTGGAAAGCGCCCCCATGCTGCGCGGCATCATCACCCAGATCAACGGGCGCGATGCGCGCGAGGTGGCGGGCGGGCATTGGGTGGTGCAAGGTGATCGCGGCATCACCTACGCCGACGCCCTGCCAGTGGGCACCACGGTGACGGACGGGACGTGGTGGCCCACGGGTTATGACGGCGCGCCGCAGGTGTCTTTCGCGCAAGAAGAGGCCGGCGAGATTGGCCTTAAGCTGGGCGATAGTATCACCGCCAACATCCTTGGCCGCGACATCACGGCCACCGTCACATCCTTTCGCGAGGTTGATTTTTCCAATGCGGGGTTGGGGTTTGTGATGACCATGAACAAAGCCGCCGTGGCGGGCGCGCCGCATAGTTTCATCGCCACTGTCTACGCGGACGCGGCCGCCGAGGCGGGGATTTTGCGCGAGATTGCCAGCGCCTATCCCAACATCACCGCAATCGGGATCAAGGCCGCCATTGCACGCGCCGCAGATGCCTTGGGCGCGATTGCGCAGGCCACTACGCTGGCCGCGCTCGCCACGCTGACCACGGGTTTTGTGGTGCTGATCGGCGCCGCCGCCAGCGGAGAGAGGGCGCGGGTCTATGAGGCGGCCGTGCTGAAAACGCTTGGCGCATCGCGGGGCCGTATCCTTGCCAGCTTTGCCCTGCGCGCCGCGCTGACGGGGGCGGCGGCGGGGTTTGTCGCGCTGTTTGCGGGGGCGATGGGCGCATGGGGCGTGATGTTTTTCATCATGGAAAGCGAGTATTCCTTTGAACCTATCTCTGCCATAGCGGTGATTTTGGGCGGTATTCTGGCCACGCTGCTGGCGGGCCTTTTGTTCGTGCTGCGCCCCTTGGCGCGCCGCCCAGCGGGGGTTTTGCGGGCGCAAGCCTAGGGCGGAAATTATAGAATTGGGCGATTGAAAGCGCCCAAAAATAGAATATACGTTCCGCCAGATCATTCGGATAGGAGACGACGATGGCAGTCACATTTGGCCTTTTGGGCGCGGGGCGTATTGGCAAAGTTCATGCAAAGGCTGTCACGGGCGACGCAAACGCGCGGCTGGTTGCGGTGGCCGATGCGATGCCTGCCGCCGCGCAGGCCATTGCGGATCAATACGGCTGCGAGGTGCGTTCGATCGAGGCGATTTTGGCCGCCAAGGACATTGACGCCGTGGTGATCTGCACCCCAACCGACACCCACGCCGACCTGATCGAGGCGGCGGTTAAGGCTGGCAAAGCGGTGTTTTGCGAAAAGCCGATTGACCTGTCGCTGGCCCGCGTTAAGGCCTGTTTGGACGTGGTGCGCGCCCATAAAGGCACGCTGATGGTGGGGTTCAACCGCCGATTTGACCCGCATTTTCAGGCAGTTAGGGCGGAAATTGACAAAGGCACGATTGGCGCGGTGGAAATGGCCGTGATCACCTCGCGCGATCCGGGCGCGCCGCCTGTGGAATACATCGCGCGCTCGGGCGGGATTTTCCGCGATATGACGATCCATGATTTCGACATGGCGCGGTTTTTGCTGGGCGAAGAGATTACCGAAGTGTCCGCCATGGCCGCCGCATTGGTTGATCAAGCCATTGGAAAAGCTGGGGATTTTGACAGCGTTCAGGTCATGCTGAAAACCGCCAGCGGCAAACAGGCCGTCATTTCCAACTCGCGCCGCGCCACCTATGGCTATGACCAGCGGATCGAGGTGCATGGCAGCCTTGGCGCGGTTTCGGCGGAAAACCAGCGCCCTGTGTCGATTGAGGTGGCGAGCGCGCTGGGCTATACCCGCCCGCCCCTGCACGACTTTTTCATGACCCGCTACACGCAGGCTTACGGCGCTGAAATCGCTGCGTTTATCGAAGCTCTGCGCACAGGCAAACCCGCCGCCCCATCGGGCGAGGACGGGCTGATCGCGCTGGCCTTGGCAGAAGCCGCCCTGAAATCGGTGGCCGAAGGTCGCACGGTGAAGATGTCAGAGATTTTGTAGACCACCCCCAAACCCCCGCCGCAAAGCGTATGGTTTGCGTATGGTTTGCGTATGGCATCCGTCCCGACACACAGCGCGCGGTTCAGGGTCAAAAATTAAACCATCACGGGGGCAAATCCGATTGGACTTGCCCGCTATTCAGCCCGCCCCCCAAACAGCCCCGCCAAGGCCCGTGATACAGTCGCCCCTGTGTTCGGGCGGGGCAGGGCCACAAATGGCATCGGGCGGCACAGCTCCATTGCCGCGATGCCCACCCGCGCGGTTAGCGCGCCGTTCACCACCCCCTCGCCAAAGCGGCGGGAAAGTTTGGCCAGCACCCCGCCACCAGCCACTGATCCAATCAGATCATCGGCCAGCGCCATGCCGCCTGCCGCCAACAGCGCGCCCGCCACACGGCGCATCAGGCGCAAGCTGCCAAGGCTGCCCGACCTGCCGCCATAAATCTGTGACAGGCGGCGGATCAGGCGGATATTGGCGAACAGAACGGCGGCCACATCGGCCAACGCTAGGGGCACAAAGGCGGTGATGGTGGCGACTTGGCGCGCGGCGGCTTCGACCTCGGCCAGCGCCAAACGGTCCAGCGGGGCGATCACCTCGGCCTCGCATAAGGCCAGCAGCGCATCGGCGTCCAGCACCTCGCCCGCGCGTTCGCGCAAACGGGCCATGCCCCAAGACACCTCGGCGCGGCTGGCGTAAAGGCGCGTGATTTCGCCCAGCACGGCGCGGGCGGCGGGCAGGTCATTGGCGGCCTCGGCCATAGCGGCGCGGGTGCGGATGGCGTCCAGCCGCGCCATGCGCAAATAGGCCAGCGCCTCGCCCCAAGCGGCGATCAGCACCAGGGAGAGGGCGGCGATGACAAGGCCAAAGGCGACCCAGCCCAGCACGGTATTGGCGGCAAATAGCGCCGTGACATAATTCCACGCAGCGGTGGTCAGGATCAACGCAAACAGGGTGGAAAACACCCAAATCGCCGCGCGGGCAAGGGGGCTGCGGCGGCGCGGGGCCATGGCCTGAAGGGTGGCGATTGCGGGGGCGGCATCATCCAGAACAGGCGCGGCAAGGCTGGGATCGGCCTCGGGGGCATCCATTTCCATCAGCGCAAAGCGGCGCAGTTGGGTGTCGTTCACAGCCGATCTCCGATCAAAAATTCTGCGGCGCGGTCAAGGCGGATATGGGGCAGCCCGCCCTGAATGCCCCCCGCGCTGCCCCCCTTTGCAGGGGCGAATTGCATCAGGCCAAAATCGGCATCCAGCCATTTTTCGGCCCCCTGCCGCGCGGGGGATAAAAGGCGCATCGGGTCGGCTGGCAGCTCGCCTGCATAGAGGGCCACCTGTTTGCCGCTGCCATGCTGGCGCCCGCGCACGGCGGGTAGGGCGCTGCCGTTCTGGGTCAGCATCTCTTCCACAGTGCAGCGCAGCGCGGCGATAGATAGGGCCGAGGTTTTCGCGCCTGCAAAATCGGCGCGCGAAATGGCCTCGCGCAGCATGGCCTGCATGATGGCGGTCAGGGCGGGGTGCTGGGTATGGTGCAAATGGTCGGCTTTGGTTGCGGCGAAAAGGATTTTCTCAACCCGCTTGCCGCCCAATATTTGCGACAAAAAGCGCGAGCGGCCGGGGCGAAAAGCCCCCAAAACATCCGCCATGGTGCGGCGCAAATCTTCCAGCGCGCGGGGGCCTTGGTGGACCGCGTCCAAGACATCAACAAGCACAATCTGGCGGTCGATCTTGGCAAAGTGCTGGCGGAAAAACGGCTGCACGATCTGCGATTTATACGCCTCAAACCTGCGCGCCATTTCCCGCGCCAAACTGCCGCGCGGGGTGTCGGATGGGGGCAGGGGGGCAAAGGTCAGCGCAGGGCTGCCCGCCAAATCGCCGGGCAGCAAAAACCGCCCCGGGGTGCAATCAGACCAGCCCGCCGCGCGCGCGGCATGCAGGTATTGGGTAAAGGCGGCGACAAGGGCGGCGGCGCGCGTCTCGTCCAATTTCAACGCCCCATCTTCGGCCCGCGCCATGGCCAGATAGTCCGCCCCCATGCTGCGGTGGGGCAGGCGCGATAGCACCTCCTCGCTCCACTGGGCGTAGGATTTGTCCAAAAGCGCCAAATCCAGCAGCCATTCGCCGGGGTAGTCGACAATATCAACGTGCAACAGGCGCGGGCCTGTTAGCCCCGCCAAAACCCCGTAAGGCGCGATGCGAAAGGACAGGCGCAATTCGGACACCGCGCGGGTGGACTGCGGCCAAGTGGGGGCGTCCCCTGTCAGGGCGGCCAGATGATCTTCATAGGCAAAGCGGGGCAGGGTGTCATCGGGCTGGGGCTGCAGATAGACCGCCTCGATGCGCCCACCTGCCGTCAGTTGACCCATCCGCGAACGGTCCAAAAGGTTGGCCACCAGCGAGGTGATGAACACGGTCTTGCCTGCGCGCGACAGGCCCGTGACGCCAAGGCGCAGGGCTGGTTCCATCACCAGTCCCGAAAGCTGCGCGCCAATCTCGCTGATCTGGCGCGACACGCCACTGGCTAGGGATGAAAACATCGGGCCGCGCCCTCCTACTACCTCGGCCAAACATAGGAACTCTACCAGCGTTTTAACAGCCCCGCCCCGCAGGCTGCGCAGAGAGGCCAGAAATTCCCCTGCGTTTCTTCTTTTCGCAAATATCCAGTCCGTCAAAAACCCTGCGATAGTTGTCGCGGGCGGGAGCTTGGAAATATCCCGACGCTTGACGTCGTCCTCAGGCATAAGCCCCGCCCGCATTGGTTTTGTCCTGCACACTTGATTGGGGCGGTATGGTGCTGACCCCGTGCGACTGGAACAGGAGGGATTATGGCAAAGATTGTGTTTGGTGTCGATGTGGCAAAAGGTTGGATCGACAGTTTTGGCCCCCTGCGGTCATGAGCGGGGTGGCGACGGCTGACATTCCCTCCTATGCGGCAAAGGTGGCTGCGCAGGGTGGCTGTGTTGTGTTCGAGGCGACAGGGGGGCTAGAGGCCCCGCTTCGCCGCGCGTTGGCCGAGGCGGGGGTGACGGCCTATCGGGTTAACCCCGCGCGGGCACGGGCCTTTGCGCGCAGTACGGGGCGGCTGGCCAAGACGGACCGTGTCGATGCCGCTGTTCTGCGCGAGATGGGGCTGCGGCTGGATCTGTCGATCTGCGCGCCCGAGCCTGAAGACTTATGCGAAATCAGGCAGTTGCGGGTGCGCCGCCGTCAGTTGGTGCAAGATCGCACGCGCGAGGTGGTGCGCGCGGGGCAGGCCGAAGGGGCCTATGCAAGGGCCTCGATCGCGCGGGTGCTGGCGCTGCTCGACGCGGAAATCACCGCCGTTGAGTCGGAAATCGCAGCCAAGATCAAGGCCAGCCCTTGGGCGCGCGCGCGGGTTGATCTGCTGCGTAGCGCCCCAGGTGTGGGGCCTGTGGTGGCCACCGCGCTGCTGACCGAGCTGCCCGAGATTGGCCAAATCGATGGGAGTGCAGCGGCGGCGCTGGCGGGCCTTGCGCCGATGGCGCGCGACAGCGGCCTGCGATCAGGGCCGCGACGCATCGGCGGCGGGCGCAAACCCCTGCGCGATGCACTTTACCTTGCGGCGCTCTCGGCCATGCGCCACTGCCCCCAAATCCGCGACTTCGCCGCACGGTTAAAGGCCAATGGCAAATCAGGAAAACAATGCGTCATCGCCTGCGCGCGCAAACTCTTAACCATTCTGAACGCAATGGTGAAGCAAAACAGGGCATTCCAACCTACGTGAACAACACACTTGCCTCAGGGGGAGCGCGGCACGCGCGGGGGGCGCGAGCGCCCCCTTTGGGCGGCGGGGCCATGGACAGGCCTTGGCCAATACAGTATCCAACCCCTATGCCAAGATATGCTTTTCTGATCGAATACAACGGCGCGCCGTTTCACGGCTGGCAGCGTCAGGCGGGGGGGCAACCGTCGGTGCAAGGTGCACTAGAGGCGGCTTTGGCGGCGCTTGACCCTGCGGCGCCAACGCTCGCGGGTGCAGGGCGCACCGACGCGGGGGTGCATGCCACGGGGCAAGTGGCGCATGTTGACCTGAGCCGCGATTGGGATACGTTTCGACTGATGGGCGCGGTGAATTGGCACCTTTCCCCCGCGCCCGTGGCAGTGCTGGCTTGCGCGCGCGTGGCGGATGATTTTCACGCGCGGTTTTCCGCCACCGAGCGGCGCTATCTGTTTCGCGTCCAATCGCGCCGCGCGCCCGAAGTGCTGGACAAAGGCGCGGTCTGGCGCGTGCCGTATGAATTGGATTTGCCTGCCATGCAGGCGGGGGCGGCGCATTTGATTGGCAAACATGATTTCACCACCTTTCGCAGCAGCATCTGCCAAGCGAAAAGCCCTGTGAAGTCGATTGACGAGATCACGATCACGCAAATGCCAGTGGTTGGCGGCGTGGAAACGCAGTTTCGCCTGCGCGCGCGCAGTTTTCTGCACAATCAGGTGCGCTCTATCGTAGGCACGCTAGAGCGGGTGGGCGCGGGGGCTTGGCCGCCTGAAAAGGTGGGCGCTGTGCTGGCGGCGGCAAGCCGCGCAGCTTGCGGGCCCGTCGCCCCGCCGCAGGGGCTGTATCTGACGGGGGTGGAATACCCCGCCGATCCCTTTGCGCCATAACGCTTGCGCTTTTGGCGCGCGCGCCGCAATCTGATCAAAAGCAACGGAGCTGCCATTATGGATCTACTTGCCCCTGCAACTGCCGTGCGCCTGCACGCCTATGTGCCCTATTCCAACTTTCATGTGGGGGCGGCGATACGCTCGGTTGAGGGAAACCTGCATGTAGGGTGCAACGTAGAGAACGTGGCCTATCCCGAAGGCACCTGCGCCGAGGCGGGGGCGATTGCGGCGATGATTGCGGGCGGGGACACGCGGATTGCCGAAATTTTGGTGATTGCCGACAGCCCCGCGCCCGTGCCGCCTTGCGGCGGGTGCCGCCAAAAGATTGCCGAATTTGCCGCGCCTGATGTGCAAGTGACCCTGTGCACCACGGGGGGTGAGCGGCTGGTGATGCGCGTGGCCGATCTGCTGCCGGGGGTGTTCACAAAGGCGCATATGGCCAAGACGGGCAAGCTGTAGCATGGATGCACGCGCCATCTTGGTGAAATTGCGCGATGGGGTCACGCCCAGCGCCGAAGAACTGACGTGGTTCGCGCAAGGTCTGGCGAATGGTGCGGTATCGGACGCGCAGGCGGGGGCCTTTGCCATGGCGGCGGTGCAGCGGGGCCTGACGGACGCTGGGCGCGTGGCGCTAACGCTGGCGATGCGAGATTCGGGGCATGTTTTGAAGTGGAGTGGCGGGCGGCCCGTGGTGGACAAACACTCGACGGGGGGGATTGGCGATTGCACGTCTTTGCTGCTGGCCCCCGCGCTGGCGGCTTGCGGGGCAGATGTGCCGATGATCTCGGGGCGGGGGCTGGGCCATACGGGCGGCACTTTGGACAAGCTAGAAGCTATTCCTAATTTTCGCACGGGTCTGCCAGAGGCGGCTTTGCGCGCGCAAATCCGCGATATTCACTGCGCCATCGTCTCGGCCAGTGCGGAAATTGCCCCCGCCGACCGCCGCCTATACGCCGTGCGCGATGTGACGGGCACGGTGGAATCGATTGACCTGATCTGCGCCTCGATCCTATCGAAAAAGCTGGCGGCGGGGCTGCCTGCGCTGGTTTTGGATGTCAAATCAGGGTCGGGCGCGTTTATGAAAACGCTAAAGGATGCCCGTGCATTGGCCCGCGCGCTGGTCGATACCGCGAATGGCGCGGGGTGCAAAACTTCGGCGCTCATCACCGACATGAGCCAGCCTTTGGCCGATGCAGCGGGCAATGCGCTAGAGGTGATGGTGGTGATGGAAACCTTGACGGGGCGCAATGTGAATGTGCGGCTTTGGGATGCCAGTTGCGCGCTGGGGGGTGAGGCGCTGTTTCTGGCGGGGCTGGCGCCCGACGCGGAAAATGGCGCGGGGCAGATTGCGCTGGCGCTAGAGGATGGCTCTGCCGCCGAGGTTTTTGGCCAAATGGTCGCCGCCCAAGGCGGGCCGCTGGATTTTCCCGACCGCTGGCCTGACCGTTTGCCCGCCGCCACGGTGATCCGCGCGGTCACCGCCGATCGCGCAGGGGTTGTCGCGGCGATTGACGGCCACGCCTTGGGCTTGGCTGTGGTGGCCATGGGCGGGGGGCGTATGCGCGAGGGCGATCGGATCAACCCCGCCGTGGGCTTGTCGGCGCTCGCGGGTATTGGCACAGACATGACAAAAGGCGAGTTGATCTGCGTGATCCATGCGGCCACCGAAGCTGCCGCCGATCACGCCGAGGCGGCGGTGCGCGGCGCCTATAGCTTGGCTGAAACCACGCCCATAGCTGCGCCCGTTTTGATCCAAGAAAGGACCGCCTAAATGCCCCGCGCCTTTTTGATCGTGATGGATTCCGTCGGCATTGGCGGCGCGCCCGATGCGGGCGATTTTGGCGACGAGGGGGCAAATACCATCGGCCATATCGCCGCCGAATGCGCGGCGGGGCGGGCTGATCTGGGGCGCGCTGGCCCGCTGCATCTGCCCCATTTGGACGCGCTGGGACTTGGCGCTGCGGCACGGCTGGCCAGCGGGATACGAGCACCGAACCTTGGCGCGCGGCCAAAGGGGCGCTGGGGGGCGGCAACAGAGGTGTCAAAAGGCAAGGATACGCCGTCGGGTCATTGGGAACTGGCGGGCGTGCCAGTGCCGTGGGACTGGACGTATTTCCCAAACCAAACCCCTGCCTTTGACGCCGAATTGGTGGCCCTTGTCTGCCGTCTTGCGGGGACAGAGGGGATACTGGGTAATTGCCATGCCTCGGGTGTGCCGATCATTGAGGCGCATTGCCAAGAGCATCTGCGAACGGGCTGGCCGATTTGCTACACCTCGGCAGATTCGGTGTTCCAAATTGCCGCGCATGAAGAAAGTTTTGGGCTGGAGCGGCTGCTGAAACTATGCGCCGATTTGGCCCCGTATTTGCACGCGCGCCGCGTGGGGCGCGTGATCGCGCGGCCCTTTACGGGCGCGTGCGGCAATTTCAAACGCACGCCAAATCGGCGCGACTTTGCCATTGCGCCGCCCGCGCCCACGCTGCTGGATTGGGCGCAAAGCGCGGGGCGCGTCACCCATGCGATTGGCAAGATCGGGGATATATTCTCGATGCGGGGGGTGGAGCAACTGCACAAAGGCAAATCGGATGCCGATTTGTTCGATCAACTGGACAAGTTGGCAGGCAGCGCCGAAGAGGGCGCGCTGGTTTTTGCCAATTTTGTCGAATTTGACAGCCTTTATGGCCATCCGCGCGATGTGGCGGGCTATGCGCGGGCGCTGGAATGGTTTGATGGCCGCGTGGGGGCGTTTTTGCCGCGCCTACGGGCGGGGGATGTGGCGATTTTCACCGCCGATCATGGCAATGACCCCACATGGCGCGGCACCGAACACACGCGCGAGCGGGTGCCTGTGTTGGTAGCTGGCGCTGGCGCGGGCGAGATTGGGCAGTGCGCATTTGTTGACATCGCCGCGAGTGTGGCGGCGCATTTGGGGATTGCGGGCCAAGGCGCTGGGCGCAGTTTCTTGGGGTAAAGGGGCTTTGCCCCTCGCTACGCTCACCCCAAGGTATTTGCGCCAAAGTGAAAGCGAAAGGGATTGCAGCCTTGACGCGGGCGCGATTGATACCAAAGCAAAGCGTCATGGAGGCTATGATGCGCGAACATTTGACCATCGTCTCGCACCCTTTGGTGCAGCATAAGCTAAGCCTGATGCGGGACAAATCGACATCGACCGCCAGCTTTCGCCAGCTATTGCGCGAGATCAGCCTGCTTTTGGCCTATGAAGTCACGCGCGAATTGCCGATGACGACGATGAAAATTGATACCCCGCTAGAGCCGATGGATGCGCCTGTGATCGAGGGCAAAAAGCTGGCGCTGATTTCGATTTTGCGGGCGGGCAATGGGCTGCTGGATGGGATTTTGGAATTGATCCCAGCGGCGCGGGTGGGATTTGTCGGCCTATACCGCGACCCTGAAACGCTGCAACCCGTGCAATATTACTGCAAGCTGCCCGACCATTTGGACGAGCGGTTGTCTGTCGTCGTGGATCCGATGCTGGCCACGGGCAACTCATCGGCGGCGGCGATTGATTTGCTGAAAAAGGCAGGGGCAAAGAACATTCGGTTTTTGTGCCTTTTGGCCGCCCCAGAAGGCGTGGCGCGGATGCGCGAGGCCCATCCTGATGTGCCCATTGTTACGGCGTCGATGGATAGCCATCTGAATTCGCATGGGTATATTGTGCCAGGTCTGGGCGATGCGGGGGATCGGATGTTTGGCACGAAATAGCCAGTCTGCTTCTTGCCTAAGGGCGCGCTTTGCCCCATTGTTGCCACAATTCAGATCGGGGGATTGTGATGCGGGTGATTCGACTGGGCGCTGTTGGCGCGGCCTTTTTTGCAGCTATCATGAGCGCCGCCCCTGTTTTTGCACAAAGCGTGGCGCAAGTGGGCGGGCCCGCCGAACCGCCGCCAGCAGGGTTTACGGGGCAGCAGTTTGTCGACAGCCGTGGCTGCGTTTTCATGCGGGCGGGGTTTGGCGGCCAAGTGAACTGGGTGCCGCGTATTGGCCGTGATCGTAAAGCCGTCTGCAACGAGGTGACGCCCGCACAGGCCGCAGCGCGACTGGCGCAGGGCGATACGGGGGCAGCCACGGCCAATGTGGGCGCGCCGATTGCAACCGTGGCCTCGGCCATGGGCCGCGGCAAAAAGACGGGCGTATTTGCGCCCATCGTCGTTCCAGGGTTGGGCGGACAAAATGCGGGTCAGCCCGTACAGATGCCGCGCAAAATCTATACCCCCGCCGCGCCTGTTGCTGCCCCAGCGGTGCGCCAGCCCGCGCCTGCCGAGGCCTATGCGGGTGGCGGGTCTGGTCCTTGCCCTGCTATCGCGCCTGTATTGCAAACCTTGCCTTTGTCGACGGGGGGGACGGTCGCGGTGTGCACGCGCGGGGACGGAACGGCCACGGGCTGGGTTTCGCCGAGTGCACGCAGCATTGGGGGCACGATCCACGATGGCGCTGGCCAATTTGCGGCTGGCCAAGGTGGGGTTGGGCAAGTTGAAGTTGGCCAGGCGGGCACTCGCTTTGCCAACACCGCTTATAGTGGCGGCAACGGAGGATATGCGGGCACTGGTGGGTATGTGCAAACGGTGATTGCGGGGCAGGCCGTCATCGCGCCGCGCCGCGATGCGCAGACCTATGCGCCAGCTTGGGATGATGACCGATTGAACCCGCTGCGCGGATTGGGCACGGCGCGTGGCTGGTCAAACCAAGCGCAGGTTTGGAACAACAGGACCCCCGCACAAACGCACGAAGACGTGGCGCGGAGCAAGGCCCGCAAGCAGGCCGCTTGGGGCGTTGGGCAGGCGCGTGTGACGGCCTCGACAATGTCGGCGGACGGCGCGCAGCGCGTGCAGGCTGCGCCGTCGGGGCGCATTTATGTGCAAGTGGGCACCTTTGGGCAGGCGGCCAATGCGCAAAACGCGGCGGGGCGTTTGGCGGGCATGGGGCTGCCTGTGGCTTCGGCCAAATCGGTGCAGGGCGGGCGGCAATTGGTTGCGATCATGGCGGGGCCGTTTGGCAGCGCGGCGCAGGCGCAAACGGCCTTGGGCATGGCGCGCAGTGCGGGATTCGCGGACGCTTATGTGCGCTAACGCGGCCTAGTTATCGCAAATATATTGCAGGCCCAAGAAGGCCGCATCTTCCAAAACGATAGGCATCGAGCCTTGGGGTGCGGTATCGGGTAGCTGCGCCAGCGCGGTGTTGCCCGCAAAGGCCGCATAGGGTTGCGAGGTTATGACGGCATCCGCAAAAGCGCCGTGCAGGGCAAGGCTGTCCACGGGAGGGGAGGCGTTTGCGGTTTCGATCAGCGCAAGGCCATACCCGTCCATCGCCGTCTTGGGCAGGCTGCCCGTAGAGAGCAGCATGGCAGAGGCCATGAAACCTGCATGGCGCAAGGCGCTTTCCAGCGGGTCAGACTGCGCGCTGCGCAGCGTTTCGGCCAACACGATACCCGCCAGCGTATCTGGGCCGTCCGCCGTTTCGATCATACCATAGGGCAGCACAATCGTGCCATCGGCAAGGGTGCTGGGCGCAGTCAAGCCTGTGCGCAAAATGGCCAATTGCGGCGGTGCATTGGCCGCGACGCGGCGCGCCAAGTCTTGGGCCGCAATCAGCCCCATGGCACCATTGCACGGCGAGCCTGCAATGGTGCCAATATCGCGAAGTGCCATGGCCGCAACATCGCGCCGCGCCGCGTCAGGCAGGCGCTGTGCCGCAAATTCATAAAATTGCAGCGGAACCCAAATTGCGATCGCCCCGACTGCCGACAGGGCCGCTGCTGCCGTTAGAACCAGCCGCAACCGCCCTGGATTTTTGCGGCGACGATCGAGGGCGCCGCGCACTGTATCCAGCGCGGCGATCATCGCGGCATCGTCGATTTCCAGCGTTTCAAATCCATCCTCATGCGAGGCGAAGACCACAAACCCTTGGAATTGCGTCACGCGCACGATGGCGGGCAACGACCACTGCGCCAAGGGCATGTCGGTTTTTGGGTCTAGCAGCACGATGGTGGCCGTGCGCAGGCCCACAATCACTTCGCGGCGCTGAGCCTGCGGGTCACTGCGCCACAGGCCTGCGGCCTCTAGCCGACTATATTGGTGCAGTGCTGTCATCTTTTCTTTCGCGGTTGTGCGCGCAAGCCTAGCCTAGGGATGGGTGGGGATCAATGCTGCAAGGCGCGGCAAAGGTGTCGTTTTTGCAATGCCTGTGCGGCGCGTGACATGGCACAAGGTGGGAAAAGGAGACCGCAAATGTGCAGCGAAAACAGCCAGCCCTTGACGGAGCGCCCCGCGCCCGCCGATCGCACTTTGATGGCGGCGGGGCTGACGTTGATTTATGCGGTGACGATTGGATTTACCGATAACCATGTGCGCACCATCGCCGCCGAGGCGGGGTTGTGGCAGTTTCACGCGGTGCGCAGTGTGATGGCGATGGCGATTTTGGCCTGTGCCGCGCCGCTGCTGGGGCTGCGGGTTTGGCCCAAAAACTGGCGGCCCGTGCTGCTGCGATCCGTTTTGCACGCCGCTGCGATGATGCTGTATTTCGGGACACTGGCGTTTTTGCCCGTGGCCTTGGTGGCGGCGGGGCTGTTTACTGCGCCGATTTTTGTTCTGCTGATCAATCGCTTTGCGCTGGGGGGCAGCGTCAGTGCGGCGCAGATCATTGCCGTGGCCTTGGGCTTTTGCGGGGTGGTGCTGGTGCTGGGGCCGCAGGCGCTGTCGGGCGCGTCCTATGCCGCGATGTTTCCCGTTTTGGCGGCGGTTCTATATGGGCTGGGCAATATCGCCACGCGCCAGTGGTGCGAGGGGGAAAGCGCGGCAACCTTGCTGGCGGGGTTCTTTATCGCGCTGGGGATTTGCGGTGCGGTTGGGCTGGGGGCGTTGACGCTGTTTCCCCTCATCGCCCCCGCTGGCGCGGATGGGTTTGTGCTGCGCGGGCCCACAGTGCTGACGGGAACATTTTTGTTTTGGACATTCGTTCAGGCGGCGGGGTCGCTGTTTGGTGTGGGCATGGCCATTCGCGCCTATCAGTTGACGGCGGTGGGGCGCGCGGCGGTGCTGGAATATCTGATCCTGCCTGCCAGTGCGATTTGGGCCTATGTTTTATGGGGGCAAACCTTGGGCCTGTCGGCATTGGCGGGCATGGCGCTGATTGCAGTGGCAGGGGCGCTGATTGCGCTGAAGTCCTAGCAGGCTACTGTCCAACTTCTGCGCGCCAATGGCGGCGGCAGAGTGAGACATAGGTTTCATTGCCGCCGATTTGCACCTGTTCGCCGTCGCGCAGGGCGCGCCCATCGGCCCCGCGCCGAATGACCATCGTGGCCTTTTTGCCGCAGTGGCAGATGGTGCGCACTTCGCGCATCTCATCCGCAAAGGCGAGCAGCGCGGCCGAGCCTTCGAACAAGTTGCCTTGGAAATCCACCCGCAGACCATAGGCCATCACAGGCACGCCCAGATCATCCACCGCGCGGGCAAGCTGCCACACTTGGCCCTTGGTCAAAAACTGCGCCTCGTCGATAAAGACGCAGGCCAAGGGGCCAGCCTGCTGGCGCGCGGCGATTTTGGCGAACATATCGTCGCAGGCGGCAAAGGTGTCAGCCTCCATCCCTATCCCGATGCGGCTGGCGATTTTGCCCGCCCCCGCGCGGTTATCTAGCTGCGCGGTGATCAGATAGGTCTGCATCCCGCCCTCGGTATAGTTGTGCGCGGCCTGAAGCAGCAGGGTCGATTTGCCCGCGTTCATCGTTGAATAGTTAAAGTATAGCTTTGCCATGATGCCGCAGCCTTAGCAAAGCAGGCCTGCGGCGAAAAGGGGCAAAGGGCGCGCGGCTGCATCACACACTTGCCTTGCGCCAAGGCAATACGACATAACTATGCAGTTCCACACGCGCCCAAGGGGCAAAATCTATTCACCCAAATCAACGCGGCGCGCATTGACCATGGGGCGGGGGAATGCCAATCTTTGGCGCAATGGGGCAGGGGGAAAAACATCTGGTTTTTCCCCACGACGATCTGCGCCGTCTGGGGCAGGGCTTTTGGGAGATGGTGGGTGAACATGAGCATTGAATCCTATTTGAAAAAGCACAGCGAGGCTTTGGTCAAAGACGTGGGCATTGAAGCCGCGTGCAAATTGACGGGCAAATCAAAGGCCACGCTGGGGCGCTATTATTCCGACCAAGACGGCCATGGCGATCGGTTCATGCCCATTGATGTGGTTGCGCAACTGGAATCGGCAGCGCGCTATCCGCATGTGACGACCGCGCTGGCAGAATTGCGCGGCGTGACTTTGTCTTATGATGCCGACAAACGCGAAACGGGGACGTCATCGGTTAATCAAGATGTGGTTGCACTGGCGCAGCGCTTTGCGCAGCTGATGGCGGAATATAACTTTGCCATTTCAGATGGGGTCATTTCCATCAACGAGGCCAAGCGCATGCTGCGCGAGACGCTGGCAATTCAGCAGGTTTTATTGGAAATGAAGCTGCATTTGGAATTGGATACGACCCAAACCAGCTAGGTTTGGGCCGCCCATGTGGTGCAGATTAGTTTGAACGGCGGGCTTGGCCCGCGCCTTGGGGCCTTGCGCCGCTGGGTTTGCGCGGGGCAAAGCTGCCGCCCGTAGGTTTGCCCGCGTTAGGTTTGCTTCCATTCGGTTTGCCTGCCGCTGCGCGCGCGGGCGGTTTGCTGCCCGCCTTTTGCCCGCCCATATTTCCACCGCCCCGCGCGGGACGCTGGCCACGGTTTTGGCCAGGCTTTGGCGCTGCGGCCACCATTTCGGCAGACCACGGCGCGCCGCCCAAAGTTGGGATTGCCTTTTTCAGCAGCTTTTCGACCGCCTGCAATTCGCCCATTTCGGCGGGCGCGCAGAAGGAAATCGCCGTGCCTTCGCGGCCCGCGCGCGCGGTGCGGCCAATGCGGTGAACATAGTTTTCAGGCACGTTCGGCATCTCATAATTATAGACAAAGCGCACACCCGGAATATCAATACCGCGCGCGGCGACGTCTGTGGCGACCAAAACATCAAGGCTGCCATCGCGGAATTCGGTTAGCGTGCGGTCGCGTTGGTTTTGGCTTTTGTTGCCGTGAATCGAGCCTGCCTTGAACCCCCAGCCGACCAGCAGTTTCATCAGCTTTTCCGACCCGTGCTTGGTGCGCCCGAACACCAAAGCCTGCTCGCCCGGATGTTTGTTCAGATACTCGCGCAGGATATTGGCCTTGTCGCCATTGGGCAGGTAATGCACGCCCTGCACAATCCGTTCCACAGGTTTGCCGGGTGGGGCGACTTGAACCTTAACGGGGTTATGCAGGTAGGTATCGGCCAGCTCTGCAATATCCTTTGGCATGGTTGCCGAGAACAGCATGGTTTGACGTTTAAGCGGGATATGTTTGGCGATTTTGCGCAAGGAATGGATAAAGCCCATGTCCAGCATATGGTCAGCCTCGTCCAGCACCAGATAGCCCGTGGCCGACAAGGTAACATCGCCGCGTTCCAATAGGTCGATCAAACGGCCGGGGGTTGCGACCAAAACATCAGCCCCGCGTTTCAGCCGTTCGGCCTGTTTGAACAGGCTTGCCCCGCCGACGACCATGGCGATTTTCACCGCAGTGCCTTTGGTGAACACCTCTAGGTTATCGGCGATTTGGGAAACGAGTTCGCGCGTGGGGGCGAGGATCAGCGCGCGCACGGTTTTGGGCGCGGGCGGGTGGCCAAGGTCTAGGATGCGGTGCAAAAGCGGCAGGCCAAAAGCGGCAGTTTTGCCCGTGCCCGTTTGCGCCAGCCCCATCAAATCGCGCCCCGCCATGATATGGGGGATCGCCTCGACTTGGATCGGGGTTGGGTTTTTAAGTGTGGTTTTTTCCAGCGTTTTCAGAATCGATGGGGATAGGCCCAAATCGGCAAAAGTGGTCATAATGTTCCTTTCAGACGCAAAAGCGTCTTGCCCCGATGCGGGGACAAACAAAGGTTGCGCCGCCCCCTCGCCCTGCGCCAATGCGTCGGGCCGTGGATGGCGCGGAACCCCTGCGTGCGGTGGGAACCAGATTATCGGGGCCTGCTGTGACCAAAGGTCTTATGCGCACGCGGCACGGGCGCTCCGATAGGGTGCAAATGCGCCTGATTGCGGGTTTTGTCAAGAAGTGCTTTGCAAGCGCAGAAATTTGCGCGGATTTGGGTTATTGTTTCCAAAATTAGGATAGTGACGGCAGCGCCCACGCCCGCTAATGTGCGGCAAAATCAACAATAACGGACATTCAGGATGAACGCGCCCCTAAATCGCCGCCCCGTTGCCAGCCTGTGGATTGGCGAAAGCCTGCATTACATCAACCAGCTGTGCCTGAAATCGCATCTGGTGCAGGGCCATCCTGTCACGCTGTATTGCACGGATAATGTGCGCAACGTGCCTGCTGGGGTCGAAGTGCGCCCCGCCTCTGAAATCATGGACATTGATCGGCGCATTGTCGAGGAAACCTCGGCCTCGTTCCTGTCGAACGTGTTTCGCTATAAGATGATCCAAAAAACAGGCGCGATTTGGATTGATTGCGACGCGTTTTGCTATCGCCCCTTCCCCGATGATATGGATCATATCTATGCAGGCCACGGCATGCGCGGGGCGCTGAATTGCGGGGTGGTGGCCATTCCGCAGGTGGGCGCGCTGATGGATCAGCTGTTGGATTACTATGACAACTTGCCCGATTATCCCGCTTGGTGGGGGCCAAAGCAGCGCAAGAAAATGGATAAGTTGGATGCGTCCATCCCCAAGCCTGTGCGCATTTATCAGACCGAACGCACCGCCTTTGGCCCGCAGGCGTTCACCCATTTTGCCAAGGCCACCGGCGATATCGATAAGGCGATGGGCGCCGATACCCTGTATCCCGTGCCGTTTCAGCTGAACGATGTGTTTTATGATCCCTATTCAGCGGTGGAAAAACACTTCACCGATGCCACGCTGTCGGTGCATATCTACACCAATGCCTCGCGCCCATGGTGGCGCAAAAACCCGCCCTTGGCGGGCAGCTATATCGCGCGGATGTGCCAGCAGCTGTCGATTGACCCAGCGGCGGCGTTAGAGCAGTAAATTGGATTTCAAACGCCAAACCTCGCGCCATGGCCCCCTGATGGCGCTGTCCACGATGAAGGACGAAGGCCCCTATGTGGTGGAATGGGTGGCGCATCATCTGGCGGTGGGGTTCACCGATGTGATGGTTTACACCAATGATTGCAGCGATGGCACGGATACGATCCTGAAGCATCTGGAGAGCTTGGGCATATCGGCGTCTACCACCGCGAAAACGTGATCCCCGAGGGGATGAAGCCGCACCCATCCATGCTGAAACTCGCCGCTGATGAGGAATTGGTGCAGGGCAGCACATGGCTTTTGGTGCTGGATGCGGATGAGTTTATGTGCATCAATCACCCCTCGCATCATCTGGATGGGATGGTGGATGATCTGGAAAAGATCGGCGCGGCAGCGATGGTCTGCACCTGGCGCATTTTCGGATCGTCTGGCGTGCGCGATTGGTCGCGCGCGCCCATCACCGATCAGTTCACCCGCGCGGCCCCCGTGTTTTGGAACAAGGGCTGGGGCACGAAAACCATGCTCAAGTTTGACCCCAAATACCTGCGGCTGGGGATGCACCGCCCGATCATCAAATCGCAGTTGCGAAAGACACCGATTGGCCCGATACCCAGCTATGGGTGAACGGCTCGGGCCGCCCGCTAGAGGATTGGTTCAAACTGCGCGGCTGGCGCGCATCCGCCGCACCGTGGGCTATGACTGGGCGCAGATCAACCACTACGCCATCAAGTCGATGGATGCCTATTCCTTGCGCAAGTTTCGCGGCAATGCGAACCTGAAAAAAGATAAATACAATTCCGACTATTGGTCTTTGCAAGACCGCAATGAGGTAGAGGACAAGAACATCTTTCGCTATGCCGCGCGCCGCGAGGCGATTCGCCAACAGCTTTTGTCCGATCCTCTTGTGCGTGAATTACACGAGGCCGCCCATGCGCATGCCGAGGCGCGGCTAAAAGAATATCGCGCCTCGCCTGCCTATATCGAACTGGTCGATGGGTTGGTGGCGGCCTCGAATGTGCCCATCACCCAAGTTGTCGCCAAACCGCCCAAGGCCCGCGATCCTGCCGAGGTGGCGGCAGTGCAGACCAAAATCGACGCCCGCCGCGCCGCCAAACCCAAAGAAGAACGCCGCACCCCGCCGCCCCCCGGCTGGGGGTCGCCTTTTGCCTCGCCCTATGTCACGGGGCCGATTGATCTGACCAATCACATCGCGTTGGAGGTGGTGGAAAACCAAGAAATCCAGATCCCGATGGATCCGCGCGTGTTCACCGCCGCCTCGTTAGAGGCCGTGCAGGCGGGCAAGTTCGACCGCCGCCACGCGCGCAATATTTCGGGATTTATCGCAGGCTGCACGCGGCTGATGGAACTGGGCGCAGGCTTTGGCTTTGTGCCCCTGCGTGCCAAGGCCGCGCGCGAGGATTTGCACATCGCCGTGCAAGATGACCGCGAGGCGCTGATCCAGTTCGGCGCGATGATTGCCGCCAAACAATTCCCGCGTGAGGGGGATATGATCACCTTCTCTGCGCGTCCCCTGCGCAGCTATGACGACGGCGAAGGGGAATATTCGGGCCTAGACGCCTTGCTGGCCGCCTTCAAACCCGAGGTTCTGCGCCTGTCTGGCACTTTGCTTCCCCCAGATGCCCTGACCAAGGCGCGCCTTGCGGGCGTGCGCCGCGTGCTGTTTCCCTTTCTTGATCCATCGGAAATCGAAAACGACCGCAAAACCCACGCCGCCCATTTGGCGCAGTTTGGGTTCACCGAAGACACGGGCGGCGAGCCGAATGGCACGTTGTTCTTGCGCCGCGAATAGCTTTCATTTTGGCACAAATACCTTCGGGGTGAGGAGCGTTAGCTCCGAGGGGGCAAAGCCCCCTTTGCCGCCCTTTACGCCGCGCCGCCACCCGCCTATAAGACGCCTATGTTGGCCGCGCGCATATATTCATCGCGAATTACGCGCCCAGCGTTCTGATCACAGGGCGCTGGGACGATATGGCATTTCCCAATTCCAAGGATACACGCGATGAGCGATACGCCCGACTATTCTACCACCGTTTTCTTGCCCGAAACCGAATTTCCGATGCGCGGCGGCCTGCCGCAGCGCGAGCCGGATTGGCTGGCGAAATGGGCGCAGATCGGGGTTTATGACCGCCTGCGCGACAAGGCAGCAGGCCGCCCCGCCTTTACGCTGCACGATGGCCCCCCCTATGCCAACGGGCATCTGCACATCGGCCACGCGCTGAACAAAATCCTCAAAGATATGGTCGTGCGCAGCCAGCAGATGATGGGCCATGACGCGCGCTATGTGCCCGGCTGGGATTGCCACGGCCTGCCGATTGAATGGAAAATCGAAGAACAATACCGCGCTAAGGGGCTGAACAAAGACGATGTGGACGTGGTGGATTTCCGCCGCGAATGCCGCAAATTCGCCGAGGGTTGGATTGATATTCAGCGCGAGGAGTTCAAGCGCCTGGGCATCACGGGCAACTGGGAAAACCCCTATGTCACGATGGATTACCACGCCGAGGCGGTGATTGCCGACGAGTTCATGAAATTCGTGATGAACGGCAGCCTGTATCAGGGCAGCAAACCCGTGATGTGGTCGCCCGTTGAAAAGACCGCACTGGCCGAGGCGGAGGTTGAATACCACGATGTCACCAGCCATATGGTCTGGGTGCGGTTCCGCGCGGCCACGGGCCAGACAGTTGTAATCTGGACAACCACGCCTTGGACGATCCCGCAAAATCGCGGCGTGTCCTATAACCCCGCGATTTCCTATGGTGTTTATCGCGTGGATCGCTTTGGGCGAACACTCGACCGCTGTTTTGGGCGAAGAAATCTTGCTGGCCGATAAGCTGGCCGAAGGGGTGATGACCTCGGCCAAGGTCGCCGCCCACACCCGCTTGCTGCGCGATGTGACTGCGGATGAGTTGGGCGGCCTGACCCTCGCCCACCCCTACGCGGGCATCGAGGGCGGCAATGGCGAATGGGATTTCCCTGTTCCTATGGTCGCGGGCGATCATGTCACCGATGATGCGGGCACGGGGTTTGTGCATACCGCCCCCAGCCACGGCGATGACGATTATCAGATGGGCCTGAAGTATAACCTTGGCATGACCTATAACGTGCAGCCCGATGGCACCTACCGCGCCGATCTGCCACTGTTTGGCGGCAAGGCGATTTTGCGCAGCGAAGCTGACCCCAAGAACAAGAAAAACCCTTGGGATGGCGAGGCGAATATCGCCAATATCAAGGCGCTGCACGGCGCGGGTGCGCTGTTTGCCAAGGGCACGCTGCACCATTCCTACCCCCATTCGTGGCGCAGCAAGGCCCCGCTGATCTACCGCAACACGCCGCAGTGGTTTGTGGCGATTGATAAGCGCGCTAGATGATGGCATGGGCCAGCATGGTGATACGATCCGCCAGCGGGCGCTGAATTCGATCAACGATCTGGTGGCGTGGACACCGCAAACGGGCCGCAACCGCCTGCATTCGATGATCGAGGCGCGGCCCGATTGGGTTCTGTCGCGCCAGCGCGCTTGGGGCGTGCCGCTGACGGCATTCACCAAGGTTGGCGCGCAGCCAACAGACGCCGATTTCATCCTGCGCAATGCGGAAGTGAACGCGCGGATCAAGGCCGCGTTCGAGGTGGACAGCGCCGATGTTTGGTATACTGCTGGTTTCAAAGAGAAAATTCTGGCGGGCATCGTCAATCCAGATGAGTATACCCAAGTGATGGACGTGCTGGATGTGTGGTTTGACAGCGGCTCAACCCACGCCTTTGTGCTGCGCGACCGCGCGGACGGCAGCGATGATGGGCTGGCCGATCTATACCTAGAAGGCACCGATCAGCATCGCGGGTGGTTTCATTCATCAATGCTCCAGTCCTGCGGCACCAAGGGCCGCGCGCCCTATCGCGGGGTGCTGACGCACGGCTTTACGCTGGACGAAAAGGGCATGAAAATGTCCAAATCGCTGGGCAATACCGTCGCCCCGCAAGAGGTGATTGACGAATACGGCGCGGATATTTTGCGCCTGTGGGTCGCGCTGTCCGATTACACCGTTGATCTGCGCATTGGCAAAGAAATCCTGAAAGGCGTGGCCGACAGCTACCGCCGCCTGCGCAATACTTTGCGCTTTGTGCTGGGCAATTTGCAGGGGTTTACGGACGCCGAGCGGGTGGCGCATGGCGATATGCCAGAATTGGAACAATGGGTGCTGCACCGCGTGGCGGAAATAGACGCCGAAGTGCGGGCGGGCTACAAAGCCTATGATTTCCAAGGGGTTTTCCAGAAAATATTCGCCTTTGCGACCACGGATTTGTCGGCCATCTATTTCGACATCCGCAAGGATGCGCTGTATTGTGATGCGCCAAACTCGATCCGCCGCCGCGCGGCCCGCACGGTTTTGGATCATCTGTATAGCCACCTGACCGCGTGGCTGGCCCCGATTTTGGTGTTCACGACCGAGGAGGTTTGGCTGTGCCGCAACCGCGAGGGCACCTCGGTTCACCTGACCGATATGCCGCCCGCGCCTGCCGCATGGCTGAACCCAAAGCTGGCCGAAAAATGGGGGCAGTTGCGCCAAATGCGCCGCGTGATCACCGGCGCAATTGAGGTGCAGCGCACCGCCAAAGTGATTGGCGCATCGCTGGAAGCTGCGCCGAAAGTCTACGTCAGCGAGGCGGCGATGATGGCGGCCACGCAAGGCGTGCCGATGGCGGAATTCTCGATCACTTCGGCGCTGGAAGTTTTGGACGCGCCCGCGCCAGAGGGGGCGTTCACCTTGCCCGATGTGGCGGGGGTGGCGGTGGTGTTTTCGATGGCGCAGGGGCAAAAATGTGCGCGCTGTTGGCAGATTTTGCCCGATGTGGGCACGCATAAACACGGGGCCACCTGCGCGCGCTGCGATCTGGCGCTGGGGTGAGTATTGGCATCCTTCTTGCGGTTCTGGGGGCGGCATTTTTGCATGCCGCGTGGAATGCGGCGATTAAGGTGGGCAGCTCGCGGATGGGCGCGATGGTGCTTTTGTCGGTGGGCGAGATGACAATCGGGCTGGCGGTGGCGGCGTTCTTACCGCTGCCGCCCGCCGTTGTTTGGCCGTGGATTGCCGCCAGTTCCTGCGCGCATTTCATGTATAAATTCTTTCTGGCCTATGCCTACGAGAGGGGCGATCTGTCGCGCGTTTATCCCATTGCGCGGGGCGCAGCGCCGATGATCGTGGCCATTGTCGGCGCGGCGCTGCTGCCTGATGTTTTAGCGGCGCAGGAATACCTTGGTATTTTCATCCTTGGACTTGGCATTTTGGCCATGGCACAGGGGGTTTTCACCGAGGGCGAGAACCGCAAGCTGTTGCCCTTTGCGATCGGCTCGGCCATCGCCACGGCCTGCTACACGATGATCGACGGATCGGGCGCGCGGATTTCGGGCAACGCTATATCGTATATCGCTTGGGTGTTTGTCGTCGAAGGCGCGCTGTTTTTGGTGGGCATTGTCGCATGGCGCGGGGCGGCAATTATTCCGCGCGGGCGGCGCGACTGGGCGGCGGGCATGTGTGCAGCCGTGGCCAGCTATGGGGCCTATGCGATTTCGGTTTGGGCGATGACAAAGGCCCCCATCGCCGTGGTAGCCGCGCTGCGCGAAACCAGCATCCTGTTTGCAGTGCTGATCGGCTGGGCGGTGTTTGGCGAGCGCATCTCGCGCGGGAAAATTCTGGCCGCAGCATTGATTGTCAGCGGCGTGATTGCGACGCGGCTCTAAGGGGGCTTTGCCCCCACGCTGCGCGTTCCCCCAAGATATTTTTGAAGAAAAGAAACGGCGCGCGGGTTTAGGCGCTGGCCCCGCGTTGGGGGAAAATTTGCTGCGCGATCCCTGCCAGCAGAAGATAGGCAGAGGTGAGGACAAGGCCCCAATGCGCCCATGTGCCCTCGGAAAAGTTCACCCAAGCGGCCCAAGCGGCGAAAATAATCCATGCCACGGCGACGGGCAGAGAAATCCAATTCCAGCGTTTGGTGCGGGTGGGGTGGATGAATTTCAGGTTTAGAAACATCGCCCCCGTCAGCGCGATGACGATGGCCAAGATCACGGGCCAAGGCGGGGCGATGGCGAAGATCACCAGCACCACCATATTCCAGCAGGCGGGAAAGCCCGAAAAACTTTTGTCTTTGGTTTTCATGCGGGTATCGGCAAAGTAGATCACCGAGCCATAGGTGATGGCGATCATCGCCGCCCAGCCCGCCCATCCGTCCAGCATGCCCGATTTGAACAAGGCAAAGGCGGGGATGAAGACGTAGGTCAGATAATCCACGATCAAATCCATCAAGACGCCGTCATAGATGGGAAAGTTGGTTTCGGTGTCATAGCGCCGCGCCAGCGGGCCGTCGATCCCGTCAACGATCAGCGCGACGACGAGCCACAAAAACATCAGCGACCACTTCTGTTCCACAGCGGCGAGCATCGCAAACATCGACAAAACCGCGCCCGTGGCGGTTAGAAGATGCACACAAAGGGCTTTGAGGCGAATATCCATGCGCGTTTGTTCGCTGATTATGATGCGATTTGCAAGGCTAGGATCGCGCGGCGCGCGCCTAATATGCGCGGTGCATGGGGGGCAGGGCGTGGGCGGATCATGCCCACCGCCCGAAGCGCCAGATCATAGGGCGCACCTGTGAAAGTTACGCCCATATCGAACGCCCCGACATTGCGGTTAAAGGCGCGGTGATTGTCGGCACCAAAGCCCCCTCGCAGACAGCGCGGTTTGCGGCGGGGAAAAGGCGCGATTTCAGGGGCGGATGCTAACCTCGTGCGCGGGGATGGGCGGCAGTGTAGGCGGCCATCAAGCGGGCGGTGTCAACGGCGGTATAGGCCTCGGTCGTCGATAGGCTGGCATGGCCCAGCAGTTCCTGAATGGCGCGCAGATCGCCGCCTGCGGCCAGAAGATGGGTGGCAAAGCTGTGGCGCAGGGCGTGCGGCGTGGCGCTGGGCGGCAGGCCAAGGGCCGCGCGGGTGCGCTGCATGGCCAGCGCGATCAGGCGGGAATTCAGCGCCCCGCCGCGCGCGCCTCGAAACAGAGGTTCCGATGGGGCCAGATCATAGGGGCAAAGGCGCGCATAGTCGGCCACGGCGGCACGGGTGGCGGGCAAGGTGGGGACAAGGCGCGTTTTGCCGCCCTTGCCCGTGATGCGCAAAACGTCGGGCAATGGATGGTCTGCGCCCGTCAGGGACAGCGCCTCGGATATACGCAGGCCCGAGCCGTAAAGCAGGGTGACCACGGCGGTATCGCGGGCGGCAATCCACGGCTGATCTGCAAAATCGCCCACGGTCTTTAGCACATCGCGCGCGCCGTCCACCGAAACGGGACGGGGCAGTTTGCGGCGGTGTTTTGGGCTGCGCACGGCCAATGCGGCACTGGCATCATCGCCATTTTCATCGGCGGCCCAAGCGATGAACCCTTTGACCGCCGACAGCGCCCGCGCAAGGCTGCGCGCGGACAGCCCGCCCGCGCGGGCATGGGCCATCCATGCGCGCATGTCCGATAGGGGCAGTTCGGCGAGCGCGGGCAGCGAGGCCACCTCGCCGCCGCGATGCTGGGCGATGAAGGTTAGAAAATCGCGCAGGTCTTGGGCGTAGGCCTTGACCGTATGGGGGGACGCGCCCTTGACACCCGAGAGCTGCGCCAAATAGCGCGCCATCGCGTCGCTATGGGCGGGGGCGATCATGATCTAACTTAGCCAGCGGCGCATGGTGCGTTCAAATACGCCCGCGAAAAAGCCCAATAAATCTGTGCCGTGGGTGGGTTTGAAATGATGCGGGTCTTCGCTGCCCAGCGCCAAAAGGCCAGGCAGGCGGCCCGTGCCGAAATCCAGCCGCATCAGCGCCTCGGACCGCACCCAAGCCGCCGCTTCGCCGTAGACCTGATCGTTATCGGGCATACATTGGCGCAGCACCACAGGCCGCAGCGAGACGTTGCGCCCGCCCGAGATGTAATCGCCCACCGTTCCAGGAGTGACGATGCGCAGCACTTTGGGGCTGGCGGTGGGGCTTTGCGTGGTTTCCAGCAACAGGCCCACGGCATCGACCTTGAGCGCCTCGGCCACATTGCCCGATAGCGCCGCCAAAAAGTCGTCAAAGGTCAGCGGGTCCAGCAGTTCCAAAATCGCGCGGTTGATTTGGTTGGTGCCCGCCAGATTTTCATAGGCGGCGGCGATCACGCTGCGGTGGGTTTCCTCCAGCGCGTCAAGGCGGTCTTCCAATTTCTGCATGGCTATGCCGCGCAGATCAATCACGTTGCCCGATTGCGCCTCGCTGGCGGCGACAAGCGCCGCCATCACATCGCGGTCTTCCAGCAGCTTTTCGGGGGCGGCAAGGATAGTGTCGCGAAAATCAGGGTCCAGCATGGCGCGCCTTTGCGATTACAGAATTTTCTGGCCCGTCTTGGCCCAGTCCTTTTCAAACTGCTCTAGGCCCTTGTCGGTCAGGACATGGCTGGCCAGCGCCTTGATCACCGCAGGGGGCGCGGTCATCACATCGGCCCCGATCAGCGCGCATTGCGAGACATGGTTCGCAGCTGCGGATCGACGCGGCCAAGATCTGCGTGTCAAAACCATAGTTGTCATAGATCGTGCGGATGTCGCCGATCAGTTCCAACCCATCAAGGTTGATGTCATCCAACCGCCCGATGAACGGGCTGATGAACGTCGCCCCCGCCTTCGCGGCCAAAAGCGCCTGATTTGCGCTGAAACAAAGGGTCACGTTGACCATGAACCCCTCGCCCGACAACACCTTGCAGGTTTTCAACCCGTCCCATGTCAGCGGCACCTTCACCGCGATATTCTCGGCAATCGCGGCCAGTTTGCGACCTTCGGCGATCATGTCATCCGCCTTCAGCGCCACCACTTCGGCCGATACCGGGCCCGAGACGATGGAGCAAATCTCTCTCGTGACCTCCAGAATGTCGCGGCCGGATTTCAGGATCAGCGATGGATTGGTGGTAACACCATCCACCATGCCAAGGTCGTTCAATTCGGCAATCGCCTCGACATCGGCGGTATCTACGAAAAATCTCATGGGCGCGTCCTTGGATGGGTTGCGAGGGGTTCGACGGGGGTTTACCCCAAGACACAGCAAAGCAAAAGATGGATGTGGGCGCCAACAGTGGCAGATCGAACCTATTCTGCGGGCCAGACTGTCGGCGTGCTGACCACCGAAGCCCTCGGTCGGTCTGGCCTTGGGGTGCTGGATTACCGCGCACCCGATGGTGGTTGCGGCGACGGCGATCTGGTCGAGGTGCCTTTGGGGCCGCGAAAGGTGCTGGGCGTGGTCTGGGGGCCGGGGGAAGGCACCTACGACGCCTCCAAACTGCGCAGCGTCAGTCGCGTGCTGGACGCCCGCCCGATGCGCGCCGAGCTGCGCGCCTTTCTGGCCCGCGCCGCTGATTACACGCTGACCCCCCTGCCCGCCATGCTGCGCCTTGCCACCCGCGCGCCGGGGCTGATGGCGGGGGCGGCGACGCGCCGGGTTTATCGCCTTTCCGGCCCGGTGCCGAACCAGCTGACCGACGCCCGCTTTCGCGTGATCGAGTCGCTGCGCAGCTACGGTGGCGCGGCGGTGACGCTTGCCGAATTGACCGAAGCCGCGGGCTGCACGTCTTCGGTCGTCAAAGGGCTGGTCACAATGGGCGTGCTGGCCGAAGAAGACGCGCCCAAGGATACCCCTTATCCGCCGCTGAATGCGCGGGCCGAGGGGCGGCTCGCGGGCGACCAGATCGCAGCGGGCGACGCGCTGGTTGCCTCGGTGGACCGCGGCGAGTATTCCTGCACGCTCCTGAAAGGCGTAACCGGATCAGGCAAAACCGAGGTCTATCTGGAAGCGGTTGCCGAATGCCTGCGCCAAGGGCGTCAGGCCTTGGTGCTGTTGCCCGAAATCGCCCTGACCGCCGATTTCCTGACCCGCGTGCAGGCCCGTTTCGGCGCGCGCCCCGCCGAATGGCATTCGGGCGTGACCATGACCGAACGCCGCCGCCTGTGGCGCATGGTGGCGGAAGGCGGCGCCTCTTTTGTGGTGGGGGCGCGGTCCGCCCTTTTCCTGCCGTTTCGAGATCTTGGCCTGATCGTGGTGGATGAGGAACACGACACCTCTTACAAGCAAGAGGAAGGCGTGCTCTATAACGCCCGCGACATGGCGGTGCTGCGCGGCGCAATCGCGGGCTGCCCGGTGGTGCTGGCCTCGGCCACACCCAGCCTTGAATCCTGGGCGAATGCCGATGCGGGCAAATACCTGCGCGTGGATCTTGGGGCACGCTATGGCGCGGCGGAAATGCCCGCGATGAAGGCCATCGACATGCGCGCCGAACGCCTCGCCCACGACCGCTTTGTCAGCGACACGCTGGCCGCCGAGGTGACAGCGCGGGTGAACCGGGGCGAGCAGTCGCTGTTGTTCCTGAACCGCCGCGGCTATGCGCCGATCACACTGTGCCGCGCCTGCGGGCATCAGGTCGGCTGCGATGATTGCGATGCGCGGATGGTGGAACACCGCTTTCTGAAGCGGCTGGTCTGCCACCAATGCGGGGCCACAAAACCCGTGCCCGTCGAAATGCACTGCATGTAAAAGCAATACGTAACT